>CAYRGX010000003.1:91587-163003 GCA_964423905.1 uncultured Leptospirales bacterium
CGGCGTAATCACGAAGGAGTCGTACTCGTTGCCCCCGAATGACAGGTTGCGGCCCTGTGCGTCCGAAAGCGGGAGGATGTCCCTTTCCATGACGAGGAGGAACTCGGCAAGGTCGTTTTCCATGAGTGAGAGCAGGTTCATGACCTTGTTCATGTTAATTTTTGTGAAAATGCTCATGATCGGGGCGAACAGGGAGTTTGCAGCGAGGAGCGAATCGAGGTTCAGTCGCCGGATGAACGCGGCAAGGTTCGGATGGCTGAGGTTCATCACGTGGCAGTGTATATCGTAAAACGTTTTTCCCGTCATGATTGCTTCACGTAGTATTCTACCAGGCTGGGCCGCGTGCCCGCATGCGCGACGCGCCTCGATGATCTCCCCGCCAGCCCCGGTCGCCGCTTACGCAGCGATTACGCGGATGATCGAGGTAGCGGCATATTTTTGCGGGATATAAGTATTGCTGTCAATAATCTTTCACAATAGGCTGGATCACCCGGTAATTGGCGTTGACAAACGCCTTGAAAAGCTGTATTATGGCGCACGATGGTGCCCATGTATCCCTTGAACAATTTTTTGATATGTAATTCCGCCCGGATTGATCCGCATGCTTGAAGGATTGACCGTTCATTTCTATGCCAACTTTTTCACGGTGGGGGCGCTTATCCCCACCGTGTTCAATGTGTTCATGTCGTATCTTTTCCTCTCGATCAAGGAGAGGTCAAAACCGACATTCCATCTCGGATTGGCTTTCCTGTATCTTGCCATCTTCAATTTCGGATTTTTCATCGCCGCCGGGGTCTATCATCCGTATGCCGCCTTTCACCGGTGGATGACGGTGGGTTTCATCCTGCTGCACATGACCCATGTCAACATGTTCGTGCTGAACCTTCACTCCGAATTACCCCGGCGTGCCGGGTGGTTTCTTCTGGGTTTCCAGTACGCGGTATCGCTGGCGACAACGGTGGTGTTTATACTGAAGACCGTTGATTCGCAGAGAGAATTCAACGTGTCAGCCCACCAGTGGGACTTCAATGCCGACGTTATCAGCGGCGTGATCGGCTACATTATCATCTCCTATATCGTCCTCTTCATCGCGTTCACTGTCTGGAAGGCGTGCACCGTAAAGACGGAGAGCAGATTCATGGTCCTTCTCATGGGCCTGTCCTACCTCGTCGCCTCGATCATTCCGAGCGTGGCCAATGTCCTGAGCCGCGAAGGCGTCATCGATCGCGGGACGTTCCAGCTGCTGTGGGATTTTTTCTCGCTGGTCGGTCTCTACATCCTTGTGGTCCTCTATCTCAACTTCACCCGCGACCGCTTTCCCATCATGTCGAAAATTGTCAGCATAATCCTTCTCACTGTCCTTCTTATCCTCCAGGGATTCAGCTACAATTCGTTCCTCGACAATGAAAGATCCTACGATGAGATTCACGAGGCGTACGCGGCCCTGTCGGAATCGCCCGGGTACGAGGGTGGGAGGGCCTGCTATGTATCGGAATTTTCCATCGGCGATGAAGCCATCGTCGGGGAATACCGGAAAAACCCTGCCTCCCCGGTATTCGATCACCGGATGTTCGCCAGCGAATATCTCAACGCGGCGACGTATCGAAAAATTGCCGGCATGGATGAAGGGGAATTTACCGCCGGCGTGACCGGACTCCTTGCCGGGTGCCATCCGGGATTCGGTGGATACGCGAACGCCATAACCGGATGGTTGAAGAAAAACCGGCGGAAAGGACCCGGCGCAAAAAAGGACCTGCTCGAGTATCTCGTCGGTCTGCAAAGTACCGTCGATTACCATCGCGAGAGGATAAGCTCTTTGCCCGACAGCACGTTCAGGAACGCGCTCGCCGGGTACCTCCGGACGACGAAGGGCGGATTCGCGCCCTTCAGGAAAGCCATCGAAAATTATTGCGTTTCTGAACAGCGCGATGGTCCCGCCCTCAAATCCGGAATCATCTCGCTGCTCGCTCCCATCGGATACGCGGGGCAGCGGCATTTCCGCAATCGAGGAAGCACTCATTTTATCTCGTACCTGCACGTGGACAACCAGCGCGAAAGGGTCTTTGAATCCGGTTTTCCCTACACCTCCTACCGCGCTAACATGCACCGATCGTCGGTCAGGATTATTTACGCGGTATTCATCGTCTTCGTCGTCGTCGTACTCGGGTTCAACCTCTTTTTCAGGGGGGTCCTGATCGTTCCGCTCCACCGGCTTGTTGACGGCCTTCGTGACATCAGCAGGGGCAGGCTTGATGTAAGAATACCTGCATGGCAGGGTGACGAGATAGGGTTCGTCACCTCGAGTT
The DNA here is from genome assembly GCA_964423905.1 of uncultured Leptospirales bacterium. GTDB lineage: Bacteria > Spirochaetota > UBA4802 > UBA4802 > UBA5550 > CAYRGX01. Next base: position 93,894 of record CAYRGX010000003.1, read on the forward strand.
TCAACCAGATGGCGACCACCATCCACCGTACGAAAAAAAGCCTGGATGAATACATGCAGACCCTCGAGCAAAAGGTGGAGGAGAGGACACGTGAGCTCGCCCGCTCTGAAGAGAAATATCGCTCGATTCTCGACGCCGGGATCATCGGCTACTTCGAGGTGGACCTGGATGGGACATTCACGTACTGCAACGGGAGCTTCCGTGAATACATCGGGTATTCGGAGCAGGAGCTCATCGGGATGAACTACCGCCAGATCACTCCTGATGACGAGGCCGACAGGATATTCAGGGAATTCTCCAGGGTCTATGCGGGCGAGTCGACGGTCGGCATCGTTGAGATGAAAGTGATCAGGAAGGACAGACAGATTGTATACGGCGAAAACTACGTGAGCGTCATGAAGGACACAGACGACGCGATAACGGGCTTCCGCAGTGTGGGGATCGATATAACCGAGCGAAAAGCCACGGAGGCGGCGCTGCGCGAGAGCGAGGAAAAATACCGTACCTTCGTCGAGAGCGCCACCGACGGCATCTTCAGGAACGACATAAAGGGAAACTTTCTCTACGTAAACCCATCGGGGCAGGCACTTCTCGGTTACAGCGAGGAGGAGCTGCTGAAGATCAATTACCGGGAGCTCGTGGTCCCCGGACACGTTGAAAGGGTCCTCGATCACTACCGGAAGCAGTTCAGGGACAGGCAGGAGGAGAACTACATCGAATTCCCCATAACCCGAAAGGACGGGGTCGTGCTATGGCTCGGGCAGAAGACGAAGCTGTCGTGCGTGCCCGGCGGCAGTTACGAGTTCCACGGCATATCGCGGGATGTTACCGAGAGGAAAAAGGCCGAGGAGATCCAGCGCGAGCTCGAGGAGCACAAGACCCGCTTCTTCGCCAACATATCCCATGAAATCCGAACCCCGCTCACCCTCATGCTTTCACCCATCGAGTCTGTGCTTCAGGGCGATTACGGCAGCAGAATCAACAGGGCTTTTTTCGACAACCTTTACCGCAACGGTCTGCGCCTGCTCAAGCTCGTGAACAACCTGCTCGATTTCTCGAAGATCGAGGCGGGACGCATGAAGATGAAGGTGTGCGAAACTGACATGGTCGGTTTCGTACGCAACTATGTTAGCGCGGTGCATTCCGCGGCTGAGGCCAAGGACGTATCGATTGCCTTCTCTCCGCACTCGGAACGAATACCCGTATTCGTTGACACCGAGAAAATGGACAAGGTGGTGATGAACCTGTTCTCGAATTCGCTTAAGTTCACCGGGAGCGGCGGATCGATCACCGTCGTTCTCAGGGAAGACGAAATCTATTGCTATATCGAGTTCATTGACACGGGCGACGGCATTCCGGCAAGAAGCATCAATTCCATATTCGACCGGTTCAGCCAGGCCGACACCAGCGCCACGCGCAGGCACGAGGGGACCGGGATCGGCCTTGCGCTCGCGAAGGAACTGATCGAAATGCACGGCGGCACCATCACCGTGGAAAGCCGTTACCGGGAGGATCATCCCGACGATCACGGGTCCAAGTTCACGTTGACCATCCTCAAGGGCAGGGACCACTTCGCCGGAGGCGACGCAGTCGAGTTCATCGACGGCGACGATCTCGATGAATCGGTCACCGACAGGCAGTTTCACGGAATGCGCGAGATGCACGATCTGGGCCCCGTCGATGAAAGGAGCTCGAGCCTGCCCGGTGCACCGTGCAAATCCGGAGTGGAAGGAGGGGGGATATCCGTGCCGGCGCACGCGGGATCTGCCCGCGCGGGCGTCACGCCGACGGTCCTCATCGTCGACGATAACCCCGACATGCGCAATTTTCTCGTACACCTTCTGCAGAATCTGTATGACGTTCACTGGGCCGAAAACGGCATGGTGGGACTTGATTGCGTGGACAGGTTATCCCCGGACATCGTCATCACGGATGTCATGATGCCCGAGATGGACGGAAACGAAATGACGAGGCGGCTGAAAAGCAATGAGGCGCACAGGCACATCCCGGTGATCATGCTGACCGCCAAGGCGGAAATGGTCCATAAGCTCGAGGGGCTCGAGCAGGGCGCCGACGATTTTCTGACAAAACCGTTCAACTCGAAGGAGCTCCTCGCCAGGATCCGCACGCTGCTGAAAACCAAGGAATACGAGAAAGAAATACTCCGCAGGAATTACGAGATCGAACAGGATCTGGAGGTTGCCCGTCTGCTCCAGGGCAGGCTTCTCCCGGAACACATCGAAGGGCTTCCGGGCTTCGACCTTCATGCCGTGTACATACCGATGGACAAGGTCGGCGGGGACTTTTACGATTACAATCATCGGGGCACGGACATCGAGCTTTTCATCGCGGACGTGTCCGGTCATGGACTGCCCGGGGCCTTCCTCGCGATGATGACCAAGATGTCGCTCGAAAGCGTACCGGAGCGCGATCACACGAGCCTCACCCTCGGTCACATCAATGACGTGATTTGCCGATCGACGGTCAACAGCAACTTCGTGACGGCCTTCCTGTGCCGCATCGATACCCGCACCAGGATAATGAGGTTCAGCAATGCCGGGCACGTTCCGCCGCTCATCCACAGGAGGGTGAGCGGGGAGTTCCTGGAACTGACGGCCAAAGGCATGCCCCTCGGATGGTTCAGGAACCTTTCGGTCGAGGAGAAGGAGATACAGCTCCTCCCCGGGGACCGTCTCTTTCTCTTCACGGACGGCATCACCGAGTGCATCGCCCAGGACGGTTCCCTTTTCGGGGACGACCGGCTCAGGGATTTCCTGGTTTCCGGCAGGGACCGCTCGCCCGTCGAGTTGTGCGGCGATCTCCTCGCGCACCTTGGCGAGTTTTCTGGGAGCGGAAAATTCGACGACGACGTGACAATTATTGTTTTTGACGTGCAGTGAATACGTAAGGACGTCGAGGTCGGCCTGCCGTGTCAGCTGATCCTGAAATACTCCACCGCCCGTTTCAGCTCGGCCGCGTTTCCTCCCAGAGTTTCGGCCGTCGTGGTCAGTTGGCCCAATCACGTCGCCATTTTTCAAGGCGATTACATGCACCATGCTATGACATTCCGATGGTAACGCCAAGTACATACAAGATACTACAATATAGCTACTGCGGGCATTATTTTTTTATAGGCGATAAATGATATCCTTTGCGCAAGCCTCCATCATTTCGTGCCGCTCGCCGGCAGAGTTAAAATGCGATTGACGGAAATGACGGGACCATCTTAATCGAAACGCCGTTCGTATGCGCACATGGGTAAATGATATACGTGATATACCCTGGTATCGTCGCATAAGATACTGACAATTGAACGGGGCCAGGATGGGCCGGGAGGCGGAAGAAATCGATGTTGCGGGTGGCGATCAACGGATACGGAAGGATCGGCAGGTCAGCGCTGAGGGCGTTCTATGAACTCGGGTACCGCGACAGGGCCGAAGTGGTCGCGGTGAACGATATCGCGGCTGCAGACGCCCGCATCAGGCTGACGAATCTTGATTCCGAACACGGTAAATTCGCACTGACCGCGGAGCTGGACGGCGGGTGTATGAGAATCGTGGACGATCGCATCAGCATGCTTTCCGAACCAGATATCGGGCTATTGCCATGGCGCTCAATAGGTGTGGATATTGTCTTCGATTGCACGGGGCTCATACATGACAGGAACGGCATCACGCGACACCTCGACGCGGGGGCGGGCAGGGTCCTTCTGTCGTACCCCGGCCCCGCGGACGTTGATCTGACGGTCGTATACGGGATCAACCATGAGCGCCTTGGGCCGGAGCACCGGATGGTGTCAAACGCATCGTGCACGTCAAACTGCGCCGTGCCGGCACTTTACATCATGGACGACGCCTTCGGGATCGCGTACGGCAGCCTTGCCGTCATCCATTCAGTCATGAACGACCAGCCGCAAACGGATACCTATCATCATCATGACCCGCACAGGGAGCGGAGCGGAATCGGATCCATTGTCCCGATCGATACCGCCCTGGCGCAGGGAATCGCGAGGGTCCTGCCGCACCTGAGGAGCCGCATAAGCGCTTCGGCGGTACGGGTACCGGTGTTGACCGTTTCCGCTATGGAATTTTCCCTTATCACAGATATGGATACGACTGTGGACCGGGTGAACGAGGTCATCGAGGCGTCCTGCGTGAAGGATCTCGCGGGCATCGTCGGAATTGAACATGCGCCCCTGGTTTCGGTGGATTTCAGGAACGACAGGAGATCCTGCATAATCGACGGATCGAGGACGCAGGTAACCTCGGGCCGTCTTGTAAAGCTGCTTGCATGGTTCGACACCGAGTGGGCCTACGCCGCGAGAATGTGGGATACGGCATTCTGGATGGCGGGCATGAAGGATAAATGATTACTTTTTATAATATTCATCGATCCTGTGTTTCTTTGCTTTTGTAACCCACCTGCCGTTTACCAGGTCCCGCGTCGTTACCGTCACGAATTGCCCGTCCTGCGCGTCTTCTTCCAGCTCATGAACCTTGACCAGCCCCCTTCCCGGAACGACAGAGTATTCAACGGAGAGGTGCCAGCAACAGCCAGACTTGGCATACGTGACAAGCCGCTTCCTCCCGCGGTCGACCTGGAACATCCCGAGGTTCTCGGATGCAAGCGCGGTCAGTTCGTCGCTCTTCACAAATTTCTTTTTCGTCGCGTGATACACGTACACATCGTAAGAAGGCCCGGAATACTGGCTGTTGTTGCCGTTCCTGACGGCAATATCCTCAGTGCCGTCAAAATTAAAGTCGTCGAATATCAACGGGCTCTGTTCGTTGTACAGCTCGACGATGTTGACCGTCGGTTTACTCTTCGCATCCAGAAAAAAATAAAGATCGTCCGATGTCAGCGTCTGGAAGAGCCTCTTCGTCTTCCTGTCCTCAAGCCTTATCGTTCCTTTTCCCTCGCAGTTCGTTTCATCGCATTTCTCGACGGAAAGCGTCGCGGTATAATGTTTCGAACCGTCGCTGATCTTAAATACTCTCGCCCCGTGCAGTATTCCCGCATATGCCAGCGCCAGTGAGAGTGATGCCAGGAAAACAAGTTGCTTCTTCATAGTACATCCCGCGGATTTGTGTCCCCGCACAATTATTAAAAATCGCATAACGTGTTATGCGTTGCCGGTTTTCCCGCGGCATAACGCGATTCGGAATCCCGGAAAAAACTCCATGGCCATCGTATAATCGCGATGCTGCCGATCGCAACCGATTTTTATCATATAATGCTATTGTTGTATTAATTGTATTGACATTTCATGCATCAGTCTGAATTATAACATTAATATGTCGTATTAGATTCTTTTTCACCTGTTCACATCATGGTATATAAAATGATTCGGGGGGGGTCATGATGCCTTGCATTAACAAAAATATTTTTGTGAATACAATAATTTTAATATGACAAAATAAGCAATGCAATCATGAAAATTGTTCCGCCAATTCTATCAGTTCTCCTTTTTTTTTTAGCGGGATCGATGCAGCTTGATGCGAAGCCCGTTAAAGAAAAAAGCGGCAAAGTCAATCCGTCGGACGCTCTTCGCATAGACAACAGCAAACAGGCGAACGAGAACAAATCCCAGCAAGTATATCTGCTCGATGTAATCCAGGGCACTCTCCACAACCAGTCATCCATCCTCGTCCAGAGAGAAAAAATTCGCGAGAACAAGGGAAACATCAATATCAGCAAAGGGCCTTTTGACTGGAAGCTGGGCGCTCAGGGCGGGTGGACCAAAGATATCAATTCAAATTACAAGTATCCATATTCCGGATACCACGGCACGGTCACTCCGACGTTCGGACTCAGCCTCAGAAAGGCGTTCAGTTTTGGGCCGAGCGTGGAGGGCTCAGTTACCCTCAAGCAGCAGGAATACCTTAAATCCGCTTTTGATCACTACCAGAATTTTGGCAGCAATGCCTGGTATGACTACAAGACTCAGAATTACGGCAGGGTCGATTTCAAGGTAAACGTTCCGATACTACCCCTCATCGGGGAAAAGAACTACGCCGCGGAAACCGTCGCGCTGAAATTGCAGTACAAGGCGGGCCTGTACGACCTGCAGACCAAAGTCTCCGAGGCTGTGTATAAAACCGTGGTCGCATACTGGGAGTACGTGTTTGCGTACAAAAGGCTCGAGATACTGAAGGATGCCTGCGACAGGTCCGAGAAAATCCTCGAGCACACCAGGGCCCTCGCGAAAGCGGGGGAAGTGCCGTATATCGAAATAGAAAACGCCCGCGGGAACCTGGCCGACAAGATCAATTCGTACTATAACGCCGAGCAATCACTGATTGAGTCGAGGTCGACGCTTGCGCAGGCCGTCGGTATCCCGTTAGGCGACCTCGACAGCAAGATTTATCCGGGAAACCTTTTTCCCGATATAAGAAAAGACAGGCTGGATAAGCTCCTGAACATCACCGAGTTGTATTACGAGACGGCCCTTAAAAACAGGATGGAACTGCGTTCCATGAACGAGCTTATCGCAGCGGCGGACGCCTACGTGTTGTCCGCCAGGAACAATGTGCTGCCCGATTTAAATGTCCAGTTCGGAGTCGGATATGACGGATCGAAGAGGGGCGATTCGATCGATGACTTCTTCAATTCGGGAAAGAAAAACCAGCCTGGAATGGATGTCACGGCAAAAATCCTGTTCGAATACCCGCTCGGCAACTACGAAGCGCGCGGGAGGTTGACCAAGACAGAATCTCAGTTGCGCCAGCTGAAGATACAGAAGGTTCAGTTGCGAAATACGATAAAAACAAGCGTGCTGTCAAGCCTGCATAACCTGCTGAACTCCTTGAAGGAACTGGAAAAAACCGAGGATTCGGTCAAGATATACATGAATGCATTCGATGGAGAGCGGGACAAGTTCAAGGCGGGAGAAACCACTCTCTTAAACATTATCGATATACAAAACAGGCTCGATAACGTGTTGATAAACAGGATGTCTGTTTTAAAGAAAACGGCGACAGCCATTGTGCGAATCCGATACGAGACGGGTACGCTCATCCAGTTTTCCAACGCGGACGGTACCGTGAACATGCAGGAACTGGTCACGGTTCCACATATGCCGTAATATGCGGGGCCAGGAGTAATAACCCATGGCAGAGGAAAGCAAGCTTTACCGCAAGGTCGCCCTCGAGAGGCTATCGTCACCCGAACAGCTTGACATGATGACCACGGTGACCACGCCTTATGGCTGGCTGGCCCTGGCAACCGTCGGCCTCATAATCTTTATGGCGCTCGTCTGGGGTTTCCTGGGCAGTATCCCCATGAAAGTCAAGGGTACAGGAATCATGATGCGGCAGGGAGGCATCTCGAGGGTGGTGTCGCTGGGATCGGGTCAGATCTCAGAGATATTCGTCGGTGTCAACGATTACGTGAACAAAGGTCAGGTCGTGGCCAGGGTACGCGATCCTATAAAGCTTGCAGAATTGCAGAGCTTGAAAGAACGCCTGGACGACATGCAGTCCCAGAATGCAGAGGTCGTAAGAAACATGAGGAGCCGGACCCAGTTCCTGAAAAAAAGACTGGCGGACCAGGAAGATCTTCTCAGAAAAGGGCTCATCACGCCCTCAAAAATTGAAACGACGCGGGTCGAGATGAACGAGGCGCAGTTGTCGATGACCAAAAGCGTTCACGAAATCAATGCCCTGAAGAGGGAGGTTGAAATCAAGGAAGAGAAGCTGAACATCGATTCCCGTGTCGTCAGCAGCATGTCCGGCAGGGTCATCGAGGTCAGGGTTTCCATCGGCAGCATTGTACGGGAAGGAACGACCCTCATTAGCCTTGAGAACACAGAGCAAAAACTCGAGGCGGTCGTATACGTTCCTATCGTGGACGGCAAAAAGGTTAAAGCCGGCATGGAGATCGATATCACCCCGTCCTCTGTGAAGAAAGAGGAAAGCGGCAGCATGCTCGGTCTCGTCACCGAGGTGTCCGAGTATCCCGTATCGTATGAGGGGATGATGAGCATACTCGACAACCAGAAGCTCGCTGAACTGCTGGCCAAGGAAACGCCGTATGCGGTCCAGGTGGATTTTATTCCCGATATACGAAAGGAGGGCGAATATCGCTGGACGACCGGCAAGAATCCACCGGTAGCCATCAAGAGCGGAACGCTTTGCACGGGGGAAATCACGGTTGAGAAAAAGAAACCTATCGATTTCATCATTCCATTCATAACATCCAAAATTGGAATTTAGTTTTGTTTTTTTTTAAAAAAAACGACACCTCCCCGCCAAAGCCTAGCCGCGTTAAAACGCCGACGGTTCTGCAGATGGAGGCGGTGGAATGCGGTGCCGCCGCCATGGGCATAATCCTGGGGTACCACGGCAGGTTCGTTCCCCTCGAGGAACTGCGACTCCGTTGCGGTGTGTCGCGCGACGGAAGCAAGGCCAGCAACATGCTCAAATGCGGCAGGTATTTCGGGCTCTCCTGCAAGGGCTACAAGCGGGAGCTTGAAGAGTTATACGAATTTAAGACCCCCTATATCGTGTTCTGGAACTTCAACCATTTCCTTGTCGTTGAAGGGTTTTCCGGCGACAGGGTATATCTGAACGACCCGGCTTCGGGCCCCAGGACGGTGACGTTCGAGGAATTCGACCAGTCCTTTACCGGAATCGTACTCGTCTTTGAGAAGGAAAAGGAATTCCAGAAAGGTGGGAAGCAGTATTCCACGTTAAGGACTTTCAGCGTCCGCCTTTCCGGCATGAAAAACGCCGTCCTGTTTATCGTGCTCGTCAGCCTCCTGCTTGTGATTCCCGGCCTTGTCGTGCCGACGTTCAGCCGCGTCTTCATCGATGACGTACTCATAGCGAACAAGCAGGACTGGTTTGCCCTCCTGCTGGTCGGGATGGGACTGACGGCATTGATGCGTGCGGGCCTGACCTGGCTCCAGCAATATTTCCTGATGCGGTTCGATCTAAGGCTCGCCATCGTGGATTCATGCAGGTTTTTCTGGCATGTGCTGCGCCTCCCGATAGAGTTCTTCACCCAGCGTTACGGAGGCGAGATAGGGTCGAGGGTGGAGATCAACGACAAGGTCGCGCGCGTTCTATCGAGTGATATATCGACCAATATCCTCCAGTTGCTCATGGCCTTTTTTTTCGCGGTGCTTCTCTTCCAGTACGATGTATTGATGACCCTTATCGGGATTCTCATCGCCGGCATGAATATCCTGTTCCTTCAATACATATCACGTAAACGGGTCGACGCCAACAAGCGTCTTCTGCACGAGCGTGGCAAGCTCATCGGCACCATCATGTCAGGACTCCAGATGATCGAAACGTTGAAAGCCTCCGGGGGCGAATCCGATTTTTATTCCAAATGGGCCGGTTATCACGCGAAGACCCTTGATGCGGAACAGCACCTCGGCCTGTCCTCGAACCTGCTCGGCGTATTCCCCGCGTTTCTCATGTCGGTCAATACGATCGCGGTGCTGGGTATAGGCGGGCTGCGCGTCATCGACGGCTCGCTCACCATGGGGATGCTGGTGGCATACCAGAGTCTCATGCAGAGCTTCATGGATCCGGTTAACAAGCTCGTCGGCCTGGGGAACACCTTGCAGGATATCGAGGGGGATATGAACCGACTCGATGATGTCATGCATTACCCTGAGGACCAATTCATAACGGTCGATGAAACGCGGATGCGCGGGCGCGTTGAGATGCCATATGCGCATGAGCCGGATCAGCACGGCATGTCGGGGAACAAACTCTCAGGCCGTATTGAGCTGAACGATATCACCTTCGGATACAGCAGGCTCGCGGATCCCCTTATCAGCAAGTTCAACCTTTCGATAAAACCCGGCGCCCGTATCGCGCTCGTCGGCGGATCGGGTTGTGGTAAATCGACAATGGCGAAGCTCATCACGGGTCTCTATCCTCCCTGGGAAGGAGAGATATACTTCGATGGCGTTCCCTACCGGGATATTCCCAGGAACCTGATCACTGATTCCATAGGCCTTGTCGATCAGGACATTGTCCTGTTCAAGGGAAGCGTGAGGGACAACCTGACCCTGTGGGACGAATCGATACCCGAGAACGTCATGATCGAAGCGGCACGCGACGCATGCATACACGATATCGTGGCCTCGCGCCAGGGAGGGTATGACAGCGCGGTAGCCGAGATGGGGCGTAATTTCAGCGGAGGACAGCGTCAGCGCCTGGAAATCGCCCGGGTGTTGTGCGGCAGACCTTCCATCATCGTGTTCGACGAGGCGACGAGCGCGCTCGATCCGGCGACGGAAATGCTGGTCGACGAAAACATCCGGAGGCGCGGCTGCACCTGCATCATCATCGCCCACAGGCTCAGCACCATACGGGACAGCGATGAAATTATCGTTCTCGAAAGGGGCAACGTGGTCGAACGGGGGACCCACGAGCTGCTTATTCAAAACGACGGTATGTATGCCAGGCTGATCAGGACCATGTGAGACACCTGTGCGCTTTAATGCTGGATATAGTCAAGGATCCGGGATGCGAAGAGTTCAATGAATAATACATTGCGTGCAATACTCAGAAGCGAGCAGAATATTATCCCTGCCGGGGGTAAAGATTATTTTGTCCTCGATGATAAGGAATGCATCTACTATGTCCTGGAGGGGAAGGCGGACATTTTTGCCGTTGACTATAAAGACGGGAACGTCTCCGGGGCGAGGAACCACGTTGCACACCTTGAAAAGGGACGGGTCTTTTTCGGATTCTCGCGGGATAGCTTCAACGCGGAAGGAACCGGCCTTCTGGTCAACGGCGTCGTCGACACGAAAGTCATCAAGGTCGAATTGTCGAAATTCAGAAAGATCGCCGGGGATCCAGCCCATTCAGGCGAAATCGCTGCGATAATCGATGCCTGGTTCGAACTGTTTTCGAAGTCACTGCCGGGAAAACAGAAAAATGAAGCGGCCTTCAGGAACCTCCAGATACAAAACGATCAGGCTTTTGAGCAGGGAATCTGCATCCAGCCGCCTCAGGGTACGGTCTGGCTCCTTTGCAGAAAGGGCCTATCCCGCTTCAACGGGATCGAGTCTTCACCCGTGCCACAGGGGGAGGATCTTGTCGTGCTGTCCTACCCATCCTGGCTTGAGACTGTCGAAGAAAGCGTGTTTGATTCGTTCACGACGCTCGATGTATTGGTCAGGAAGGATTTCTGGATTCAGTTTGAACGGAATTGCAATGTCATCATAGGGTCAATCAAGCGACATATCGAGGAAGAAGCCGCCCTTGAGCGCGAGAGGGTAATCCAGCGCGATAACAACCTGCGCGGGAAGATACACGATGCGCTTTCCTCGCTCCATGCCATAATCGATCCCGAAAGCTTTTCACTTCCGCCTGCCGAGACGGATGATCCCATGTTGTCGGCGTGCAGGGCCGTGGCTTCATACCTCGATATTAGTATCCAGACGCCAGATGGGAAGTCCCGAAACACTCCAGCAGGCTCGCTTGCCTCGATAGCGAGGGCGTCGAGGATCAGGACCCGGAGGGTCGCGTTGAAAGGCACATGGTGGAAGACGGATAGCGGCCCCATGATCGGTTACATCGCCGAGGACAAGCGGCCGGTCGCACTTCTGCCAAAGTCCCCGACGAGCTACGAGATGTTCGATCCCGTCAAAAATGAACGCACGCTGCTGACGGATGCCAACGCCGTGCAGGTCGATTACTTTGCCGATGTGATGTACAGGACCTTCCCCGCGAAAATGCTGAAAGGATGGGACATTTTCCGGTTCGGATTGATGGGGCGTACCCTTGATGTGCTGACAATTTTAGTCATGGGACTACTCGGGGGACTGCTTGGCCTGCTGACGCCGATCATAACCGGTGTCATCTTTGACGAGGTCATTCCCGGAGTCCAGCTGAGCCAGCTCTTCATGCTCAGCATGGCGATGATTGTTGCCGGCATAGCGACCGCCACGTTCGAGTTCACCCGGAGGATGGCCCTGCTGCGCATGGAAGGGCGGATGGACCAGCATGTGCAGGGCGCCGTCATTGACAGGCTAATCGAGCTGCCGATGTCATTCTACAAGAATTTTTCATCCGGTGACCTTGCGGACCGCGCCATGGGCATTAACGCCATACGCCAGGTCCTGTCGGGAACGACCATCAACGCAATCATCTCCGGTGTATTCTCATTATTCAACCTGGCATTGCTGTATTACTACAGCACGACCCTTGCCAACTGGGCGCTTATCATTACTGCGGTCGTCATCATCGTCATGGCGCTTACGAACTATTTCCAGCTCAAGACCCAGAAAAAGCTGGCGCAGTTGAACGGCGATCTGTCCGGCAAGGTCCTCGAATTCATCATGGGGATATCGAAGTTCCGCGTCGCGGGTGCCGAGGGCAGGGCATTTTCAATCTGGGCGGGCATGTTCGGCGGCATGAAGACAATATCCCGCAAATCGAGGATTATCGCGAATTCAGTCGATACCTACATAGCATTCATCCCGATCGTGTCATCCATGATCATTTTTTTCTTCATATTGAAAATGTCCGAAAAGGAACCACTTTCGATTGGCTCTTTCCTGGCCTTCAATGCTTCGTTCGGCCAGTTCATGTCGTCGACCCTCCAGATCATGGACAGCCTGGTATCCACACTGAGCGTGGTTCCCATGTATCAAAGAAGCAAGCCCATATTGATGACGCTTCCCGAGACCGATCTCGAGAAAATCCATCCCGGCGAGCTGACCGGGCGGCTCGAAATGAACCAGGTTTCTTTTTCATACAACGAGGACGGGCCCCTTATCATCGACAGCGTGAGCATTCGGGTGGAGCCCGGGGAATTTGTCGCGATTGTGGGTCCTTCCGGCTCGGGAAAATCGACGCTGATCAGGCTCCTTCTCGGTTTCGAAAAACCGAATACTGGCAGTATTTTTTACGACGAACAGGAGCTCGCGGGTCTTGACATACGCGCCGTGCGACAGCAAATGGGCGTCGTCCTCCAGAACGGCCAGGTCATGTCCGGCGATATCCTGACGAATATCATCGGATCGTCCCTCCTTACCGTCGACGATGCATGGGAGGCGGCGCGCATGTCCGGGCTGGAGGGCGATATCAGGCAGATGCCCATGGGCATGTACTCAGTAGTGTCGGAGGGAGGGACCTCCCTCTCGGGGGGGCAGAAGCAGAGGCTCCTGATCTCCCGCGCACTCGCGCGAAAGCCTAAAATACTCATCTTCGACGAGGCAACGAGCGCGCTGGACAACGAAACACAGGCGACGGTGAATAAAAGCCTGGAGGAGCTTAACACGACCCGCATCGTGATCGCCCACAGACTGAGCACAATCGTGAATGCGAAGCGCATATACGTTATCGACAGGGGAAAACTGGTGCAGATGGGAACCTATGAAGAACTGATACACAAAGAGGGCGTTTTCGCGGATATTGCCAGGAGACAAATATCGTAGACGGGCAGGATGGAGTTATGGTACGAAAAATAATTCTGTGGTCGCTGTTTCTCATCATCTCGCTTCTGTGCGTGGTCTGGTTCATCACGCTGATAGCGAACACTTTCGAAAAGGAAAAGATGAGATACGGCGTCGCGCGGATCCGCGCGAACAGGGCCGATGATGCCGAGGGACCTGTCGTCATCGGGATGTCGGGTGCAGGCGGATCGTATATCACCTCCTATAACGGTGCGGAACTGGCGCGGCGGGAGATAAACAAATCGGGGGGCATCAACGGCCGGAAGGTAAAGCTGATCAACAGGGATGACAAAGGCTCGGTCATCACGGGGCGACAGGTGGCACAGCAGTTTTCCGACAACCTCGACATGGTGGCGGTCATCGGGCATACCAAATCGAATATTTCCGTGCCGGTGTCCGTCATCTACCAGTACTACGGGTTGTTGATGATATCGCCGCAGTCCAAGAGTTCCAAGCTCACCGCGCCCGGGCATAATCTCATTTTCAGGATCATGCCCAGCGACACGGACATCGGCGCCCAGATGGCGGATTACGCCTACAGCAAGGGATATAAAAGGATCGCGATTTATTACCTCAAGGACGAATACGGCGTGGGCATGTCATCGGCATTCGAGAACAGGGCCTTGCAGCGGGGAATTACCATAGTTGACAGGGTATGCTACGAGAACAATTATTCCCGCAAGCATTTCGAGGACGACCTGAAGCAATGGAAAAAGTTCTATGAGTTCGACGCGATTTTCCTCGCGGGTCTACTGCCGGGGGCCGCGACCTTCATTACCGTGGCGAGGGACATGGGGATCGGCGTGCCGATTATCGCGGAGGAGAGCATGAATCGCGAGGAGATGATTAAAATCGCGGGTCCGGCGGCCAATGGCACACTCGTGTTGACGGTGTTCGATGTCAATGATACGGACCCGATGGTCAGGAAGTTCAGGGACGATTATTACAATACCTTCAAGTCGTTGCCCGATGGGCGGGCCGCGCAGGGATACGATGCCATGAAACTGCTGGCGTATGCCATGAAAAAGGCAAAATCGACGGTCCCGGAAAAAGTGGCCGGGGTCTTGCACCACACCACTCAATGGAAGGGCGTGACCGGCCCGCATACGTTCGATCGCAAGGGGGACGTGGTGAACAAGAAGCTGCTCAAGGCGATCGTAAGGGACGGGCAGTTCGTCATCCTCGGTAAAGAATAGCTGCAGAAATTAATCGAGAACGAGGTCGGATATGAAAAAGGTGTTTTATTTCATGGGGCAGCTGAACGACGACGATCTTGAATGGATGATGAAAAACGGAGTGAAGAACAAGGTGGTTAAGGGGGATATCCTCATCGCCCAATTCGAACCCGTTGATACCATGTACATCGTTCTCGACGGGGAATTCAATGTCCTGTTTAATAATGTCGTATTCGCCGAACTGGGCAGCGGCGAGATCATCGGGGAGATGTCTTTCGTGGATTCTTCTCCTCCCATCGCTTCGGTAATTGCGAAAATGGATTCTCACGTTGTGTCGATAAAGAAGGACGCCATCCACATGAAGATCAAGGAAGACACGGGATTCGCTTCCAGGTTTTATTATGCAATATCCCTGTTTCTGGTGGACAGGTTGAGGGACAGGATCCGTTTGTTCGGATATGGAAATGAATCCGTGCAGCATCCCAACACGCCTGATAGCACCGAGATCGATCCGATAATCATGGAAAACCTGACGGCAGCGGGTGACAGGTTCCAGCGGATGCTCCAGAAGTTCAAGTGAGGGATACGCGGTTTCATCGTTCGTACAACGAGTCGAGGATTCCCAGACCGAGCTCGTCGACGCTGTTGGTCGTGTTGTTCAGGACGACGACCCCGAAACGGCGGTCTTTCGTGAACCCGATAAAGCTGGTGAACCCCCCCGTGCCCCCGTTATGCCAGAGTATGGCATGCCCCGTCTCCGGGAGGTTATCGTGCATCCATCCCATTCCGACTTTGTGGGTTCTTCTGAAAAAAAACAAGGTGCGCGATTTCTTCTCGGCCACTACCCGGTGAGTCATTTCGAGAGCCGAAGAAAGCGGCGTCCTGGTCCGTCCCATGCCGGCATCGAGGAATGCAAGCATGTCGCGCCCGGTGGATCGGATTGCGCCGCATCCCGCCATGCTATCCGGCATGTCCCAATAATCGGCGACCTGCGCCGCGTGGAACGGACCGATACGCACGGCACAGCGGTAACCCGTCGCCATGCGTTGCTTCCGGTCATCGTCCAGGACGATCGTGGTATCCTTCATCCCGAGCGGCCGGGCCACTGTGCCTTCGATCATTTCCTGATACGATTTGTTCTTTGCGTTTCGCAGTATCAATCCCAGCAGTCCGAACCCGTAGTTTGAATAACTGAATGCAGCGCCCGGTCTGCGATCGCCGATTCCGCCCGAAAGGGTTTCCAGCATCATGGCATCAGTGTATTTTGAATACGCATTTTTTGCGGTGATCGATCTGTACATCGCAACAGGCGAGAACATGCAATCGGGCATCCCGGGAAGACCGGAAGTATGCGTGACGAGGTGCTTCAGCGATATTATGCGGACGGAATCGTCGAAGCGGTACGTGCTGCAGGGCAGCAGCGAAACGATTGGCGTGTCGATTGATGATTTGCTCTCCCTTAGATAATCAGCCAGCAGGATGCCCGTAAACACTTTGGTGACGGATCCTAGTTCGAATAGCGTGTCTGCATCAGGAGGACGGCCGGTCCTCAGGTCGGTACGACCGAAGCCGTAGATATTGCTCAGATCATCGGCAATGACCGCAACGACAATACAAGAGTGCCCCCTGCCCCGCGCGGCCGGTTCCACGATCCGTCGTATCAGGGAATCAAGGGAATTTGAATGCAGCCTGTCGCCTTCCCCGTACAGTTGCCACGCGGGATTTTCATTTCTCGGAACCTTTCCAGCCTGGAAGTGACAATTACAGAGCAGGGCGATGCATCCCGCCACATAGAGTACGCTTATCAGCCTCTGCCTTGTCCTGTCAAATGCGGTCATCGGCTTTCCCGCCCTCTCAGCCGAAATAATGTTCAGTTTGCAGAGGATGATTTTTTGAATATGATCCAGCCTGTCAGGAATTATCAACCCGAGAAATCCGGGGATAATGAGGATATAAACGATAACAAGAATGCCGAGTGCCTGCTTATCAATACTCATAAAGGTAGTATGGTATTTAGATTTGAAAATGTCAAAAAAAATATCTGTGGAGCGTGCATCAGATAATATTTTTCCTTGCAAGTATTCATGCTGAATATATGCTGAAAGAAGTGCGATATTGATACTTCAGAAGAGTATCCTTTATGATAAATGATCAACCCTCACCGGTGATATATGAAGGAATTGATATACGATTCGCTAATTATTGGAGGCGGCCTCTCGGGATTGTCGGCCGCGTACCATCTTGATGATCTGAAAGTCTGTATTCTCGAAAAAGATAGCGCTCTGGGAGGGAGGGTCCTGACGCGCGAGAAGTTCGGGATATCCTATGAGCTCGGTGCGATCTTCAGGTATGACCGCGACCTCCTGCCGTTCGATTTTAAAAGTTCGTCCCTCATCATTGAAAAAGACGGGATAGGATTGTGCAAGAAGGGCGAAGTCTTTTTCGGCGATTCCGTATTCAATTGCATCAGAAACAGCGGTCCGGGCGAAAATGAGTGGAAAAGAATCCTGCAGTTCTATTTACAAGAGGGCGATGCCGCTTCTCTGGGGCAGGATGAAGCGGAGCTTATAAATTCATTTTTCAGGGTCATCCATCCCGGCGATTTCAATGATTATATTGACACCCGGCAACGTGACGCTTTTATCAGGTTTAACACCGATCACTATTCACGGGGAAACAGGGAGTTGATCGAAGAGTATGCGAGGAGAATACCTGCAACCGTAGTTCACGGCGCGGAAGTGCTGGATGTCACCGAGAGGAATGAACGTGTCGAAGTGACGTACCGGGATACTGCGGGAAGCGGGGCAATGCATGCCAGAACGGTTATCGTGACGGTTCCCGCGCCGGTTGCGGCGAAAATCATAGTATCAAAGAGCACGGAATGCGCCGAGTTTCTGGATTCAGTACGATATGGTCAAGGTGTGGTTGTGGTAATAGCTTTAAAGAATGCCGGGCTTGTCGATTTTTCGTACATAGTCGCAACCGGGCTCCAGGCAAACACCGTCATTAAGAGCAGGACGTTTTTGCCCGATGTTTCGGTGATAAACATCTATTTCGTCGCGGAAAATTCCATAGCCATGATGACATTGCCGGATAGCGAGATACTGTCGCGAGCTGTTGATTTTATTAAGGCGTGTTCCATCGGGACGATATCGGATAGGAACGTCATGTTTGCCGATGTATACCGATGGGACATGGTGGGCCCGGTAATTTCGCAGAAACCCTATGCTCACTGGGTAGACGCCATGAAGCGGCCTTCTGAAAGGGTTTTTCTTGCCGGGGACTACGTGTTCGTGGATCCCGCCGACACGATGCCGTATGGCATGTCGGCGGCGATTATGTCGGGAAGGCGGACAGCGGCTGAAGTATCGCAATTGTTACATTCTGAATAGTGATCATTAATACCGGACCCGGATAATGTGGTGAAGATGGATAATGCGGATTTGAATTTTTTTTTCCCGGAAAAACTTACGCGCTGCACGCTGTATCGCATTACGTCATCCGAGCCACGGTTCGCCGGCTTTACCGAAGAAGGTGATGTCGCCTATTATGGCCTTATCCTTCAGAGCAGGAAGGATATCATGATAGAACGCTACCTCAAACTATCGGCAAAGGACCACCTGTGGGAATACCAGCACGGTTTCGGTGTTACGTCGGCCGACAGCGCCCTCGTCATTGAAGGATTGCTCGAAACCGGTACCGACATCGAGTATCTAAAAAAAAGCATCGAGAACCTTTTCTCCAAGTTTTATTCCCGCGAGGACGGCGCATTCACGACCGTGACCGGAGGGAGGGCCCAATACTGGAAGGGTGTTTCCGTGGAGACGACCGCGCATGTCGCTTATCTTGCCGCAAGGATTTCGCCCGATAAATTCGAAAAGGAGATCGGGCGGTGCGTTGACTATGTCAGGAATATGCAGTACGGGGACGGAAGCTGGCACGGGAAATGGTTCCCATCGATAATGATTCCGACGTATTACGCCGTCAGGTTCCTTAATAATGCAGCCCGGGGTAGTGAAGAGACAGTACTTCTAGCTGAAGAGTATGTCCTGGGAACCCAGGATGAGAATGGAAGCTGGTCAAATTCAGTCATCGAATCATCCGCGGCGCTTCTGACGCTCAAGCTGCTGAAGTCTTCCGAAGAGGCCAGGAAGAAGGCGGAACGCTGGCTTGTCTCGGAAAAAAATGAAGACGGCTGGCGCGGCGAGCCGGTCCTCTATTACTGGTTTGAAGAAGATGGGGAAAGATTATTCTATTCATGTCATGACAGGGGGCAAATCACCACCGCCTGGGCGAGTCTGGCCCTTCAGGTAAGTGATTAGACCCTCCATCCGTTCGGTTTCTTGAAATCGAGAGCGGGATGGATGACGGCGAGGTAGGCCTTGGCTTCAATCGCACGGTCCTGGATGAATGTCAGTTTCAGATGGTTAATCTTCCTGTAGATTTCCAGGCAGATGATTCCGTCGGATATATGTGATTTCTTTTTTTGAATTCCATTGGTTCCGGGATATGCAAGCAATCCCTCCCTTTTAGATGGCTGGCAAAGATTCAGGTGATCTATCGCGTCTAGAAATTTACTCCATTGCACCGTATCATCGGCCATCCAGTCCATGTAGCATTCCAGGCCTATCCTGTCAGCAATCCCGCCATGTGCCAGATCGAGGTCAACTGCCAGGTCAGAGGTGATCCCGGTAATCGTCTCAATCAACCTGTCGAGCGCTGCAGGATCACCATTCCATTTTATACCCGCAAGCCATGAAGATATCCTGTCCGGAGGTATCGCTTTTACACATACGCGGATGGCGTCGGTTGGCCTTGGCAGCATCAGTCCGACCTGGAACAGATCCGCATCCGGCGGGAGCGATTCAATAAAGGAGAGGGTCTCATCAACCATGGTTCCATCAGGTGCGAGGATATTCAACGCCTCATGCATGATCCCCGCAAGCGCGGTTTTGTCCATGCGGTCATTGTCGGGGCCGAAGAAAAGGTTGGGATGCGCGATGACGCGCGAGGCATCAGGATATGTACCTGAATCCGACGCATCGAATTCCAGCCAGACATTGTGAACGAGCTCATGCAGGGGATGGCCCGTCAGGCTCCAGAGGCCCGCAAAATCGTGCAGTTTTTTCCAGGCTGAGCCTGTATCACCCTGCAGGTGCCCGGAAGGAAATGATGTTTCGGTTATAAGACGCTGGCCTTCGGAATCTTTTTTGACCGAAAACAGAATATCGGCAAGCGCTTCATCGGTACCAAGCCTGACCTCGAATCCCCAGAATGTCGAGAGGTATTTCGGTATCTGCGCGGCTACGGCCATTGCGCGAGTGTATCCGGTTTTGTCTATGAGACTCGCAGGCAGGAAATTCCTGATGCTCTCCAGGTAATATGCGATTGTGTCACTCATGATCGCGGCGTCATGCAAACTCCCGTTTGTTGCCGGGCAGCGGATGATCGTATTCGCCGGTATAATTCATCGATCTCTGCGGGTATGCGCGCCATCTCTTCGTCACTGAACGTCCAGTGGACATATTTCGATGAAACGAATGATTCAATTATTCTTTCGATGTTGTCCCGATTGGAGGGTTTTCCGAGCCAGACCAGAAGAGAATGCATCGTTTCAACCGGGCTCCGTAAAAACAAGTCAAAATCGAGAATGTACACCACACTGCGGATCCTGGCATTGAAAAAGCGGGATGTATACGTCTTCCATAAATTGAACCCCTGCTCGAGGGAAATGCCGTATCTTTTTTGCATCGAACTCGCCACGGACAGGGGATTGCGAAGGCAGAATATGGCTTTGGTGAGGGACGGCCAGTGCCTTTCCCAGTATGGCAGGGTAAGGCACAGAAGGGGATCCTTGCAGAGCTCTCCGTCGAATTTATCAATGAAAAGCCTGAAATAACGCTCGCGTTCCATTGCCAGTCTGTCCATTTCCTTGACGCCAGGAATGTTGAGAAGGCCCCAATCCCCATCCGGCACTTCCTCAAGGAGCCGCAGGTTTATCGTATAAAGAAGATCCGGCTCGAAATGCCCCATCGGATTTGATTCGGTTTTATCCCTGAGTATGCGTATGTTCCCTCCCAGATTGAAGCCGAACGTTTCCAGGAGTCCCGTCGTGCAGCTTGTGCCGCTTCGCATCGGACCGGTGATTATTGTTATCATGTCAGGAACAAGATTGTTGTTCATATCTCTTCTGAAGGCATTGTGCCAGCCAGTTCAGTTTGAATTATCTGTCATGCCGTTGAACATTACCAGGCTTTGCCGTTTCCGGCTGATGCCTGGGCTGCGCTGACGGAAACTGCCAGGGCAAGCGCCTGGACACTCAATCCTGTCGCATGTCCAGCGGATACCCCACCGGCTATGGCCTCGAGCTGTTTTTCATCCAGCGCATCCCTGTTGCGTTGTGCGACTTCTTTGGCCAGCAATGTCAGATCATCCGCTGAAAAGTTGAATCCATTCTCCCTGCCGAGCTTGATAATACCTTCCAGATTTGAGACGCCTATATCAATCGCCTTTTTCTGAAGTTTCGGATCCTCCCCGCATTTTCTCCCGAACGCTTTCAGGTCACTCAGGCTCATGGTCGTTCCTCCTTGACTGTTAGGAAAATGAGTTTTATCATAGCTATCACGCTGAAATCAGGAATTATCCGTCAAACAACCGGGGCAGCCGGTTCACGGCAGTCCCGTGCGGATTCGACCTCGTCGAGGAACCCGTTGTCGAAGAGGTCCTGCACCACGGCCATGGCCGAGAGCGGATCTCTCCGGTGTCGTTCCATAAGTGCGTTGATGAGATCGTCGCAGTTGTGCGTTCCTTCCGAGACAAGATCCCCGAGGGGCTGGTGCAGGTTCCCGCCCGTGAAGTTGCGCACCTGGTTTGGTGAAATCAGGTCGAAGCCGTCGCTGGTCCTTCGATAGTGGAGGTCGTCCCTGAATCGTACCGGCGAGCTCCCGCCCGGACGATCGTTCATGCTCCGCGCGATGATCCCCTCCATGGCCTTCCGGAAATCCCCGGCGTCGGTGAACGAGTCCTCGTCGAATATACGGTATCCCCTGGGCCAGAGATTGCTGGTATAGCAGGGGCTGATCAGATGGATGGTCCGGTTGACCAAGTTGACGAGGAAGCCGGTCACGCACGCTATCGAACCCTGCGGCACCACTGATTCGAGGTAATTTCCGTTTTCCACGCCGCGAAGCCCTTCCGATTCCTCGAGAATCCTACCCCCCCTGACCTTTTCGCGAGGCTGGTCCTTCATCTGCAGCAGGAGTTCCACGTCGCGCAGCTCCTCCGGGGTATAGAGGTCGTGGATGTCGTAGAGCGTCTTCTTCGTGAGCACGCTCATCCGGGGCCACGGGTGATTTCCCTTACGGTAATAGGCGATCAATTCCCTGATCCATGCCTCATCCGTGGGAACTGCCGTGGAAGTGCACACCGGGCTGCCGGTTATGTTTTCGTAGTCCTTCACGAAGTCGAGGTAGTTGGGATTGTCATGCGGCTCGGTCCCGTAATACAACAGCGCCGTGGAAGTTTCTTCCTTGCCGAAAAGGGCGACGCATTCATTCACTATATCTGCAAAAAGTCCCCGGTTTTCATTGTAATCGAAGTTTTTTTTCAGCCTGCCCGTCGAAAATGCGCAGAACCAGCACCCGACGCTGCACCCGTCGCTCAATTCAAAGGCAAAAATGGGATGATCGATTTTGGAACCGAAGTGACCGAGCTCGTTGCGCACCGAGGCTATCCGGCGAAGGCGCCAGAGATCGAATGGCGGATTACGGGGTACGCGGAAATCCACGTTTCGTCCGTTATAGTTTTGATTATACACCGAGGTATATCGAAACCAGAGGTGCAGTAATGGATATTTTGTTAGCTCGTTCGTTAGCGATTCGGATATATTGCCGACGCAGGGATGTTCCGTGGCGGACATTATCTTGGCGAAAATTTCAGATTTTTCCCAGAGCGGGGCAAGCTCATCGATATCGAAATGTATGCCGATCTTTTTGAGTCGTGCAAGGTTTTCAGGCGAGACGGTTCCTGTTTCAATGCTATTTCTGAACCCGGGATCCCCGTTCACCCATTCGAAGAACCTTTTCAGCTGGACGATGAGCGCCATCTCAGCCGGATTAAATGCCTTCAATACATTTCTGTATGAATACTGTCTTTCTTTGTCCGGCATCACCGTGGATTTACCTTCCATGTATTTTCCATACCCAGATAAACTCGTCCAGCTTGAATCGTTGGAATTGCCGGGGTTCGCAATGAAGGAGTACCGGTCCGTGAAATGCCGGGTACAATTACATTTTCCTGAATCATTATCAAATTGCCATGTACTTGTTTTCGTTTTTATGAAGAATGACTGGATTGACGTATCATCCGTCCGGTCATGCCGGGGAGCCTGATGCAACTCTTTCTCCCGCGGTCGCGACCTCGTCGAGAAATCCGTTGTCGAAGAGGTTTTGGATGACAGCCATCGCTTCAATCGGATCCCTGTGATGGCGCTCCATTAAAATGGTTATGACATCCTCGTACGTGTGCGCTCCTTCCGCGACAAGGTCCCCGAGGGGCTGATGCAGGTTCCCGCCCGTGAAGTATCGTACCTGGTTGGGAGAAACCAGGTCGAAACCGTCGCTTGTTTTCCGATAGTGGAGGTCGTCCCTGAATCGTACCGGCGAGTTTCCGCCCGGACGATCGTTCATATTCCGGGCGATGATCCTCTCCATGACCTGCCGGAAATCCCCCGCGTCGGTGAACGAGTCCTCGTCGAACACGCGGTATCCCCTGGGCCACAGGCTGCTGGTGTAACAGGGACTGATCAGGTGGATGGTCCGGTTGACCATGTTGATGAGGAAGCCGGTGACGCACGCGATCGTTCCCTGTGGAACCACGGACTCCAGGTAATTGCCGTCAGTTACCCCGCGAAGCCCATCGGCCTCTTCGAGTATCCTGCCTCCCTTGACCTTCTCGCGGGGGCAGTCCTTCATCTGCATGAGGAGTTCCACGTCGCGCAACTCCTCCGGCGTGTAGAGGTCGTGAATATCGTAGAGCATCTTCCTCGTGAGCACGCTCAGCCTTGGCCACGGAAGATTGTAGGTGCGGTAATAGGAGATCAACTTTCTCATCCATACCGGGTCGGTGGGGACTGCCGTGGAAGTGCACACCGGGCTGCCGGTAATGCTTTCGTAGTCCTTCACGAAGTCGAGGTAGTTGGGATTGTCATGCGGCTCGGTCCCGTAATACAGCAAGGCCATGGATGCCGGTATGTTGCCGAAAAGATCAACGTTTATTTTCGCGATATCGGCAAACAGCTCCCGGTGTTCATTATAGTCGAAGTTTTTTTTCAGCCTGCCCGTCGAAAACGCGCAGAACCAGCATCCGACGCTGCACCCGTCGCCCAGTTCGTAGGCGAACATCGGATGATCGATATAATAGCCGAAGTGACCGAGCTCGTTGCGCACGGAGGCGATTCGGCGAAGGCGCCAGAGATCAAACCGGGAATTGCATGGCACGCGGAATAACAAGTCCCGCATGTTGTAATTTTCTCGATATATTGAAACGTAGCGAAACCAGAGATGGAACAGCGGGTATTTTTGCAGTGCATCCTTCGCATCACTGGATAAATCATTCGAGCAAACAAAAGTACTTTTCGGCAGGCATTTGTCGATTATTTCAGGTTTTTCCCACAGCAGGGCCAGTTCCCCAATGTCAAAATTGACACCAATTTTCCTGAGGCGGGCGCGTTGTTCAGGTGTAACTGTATTGGTTGCAACGCTTTTCTGGAATTCGGGATCACCCCTCATCCATTCAAAGAATCTTTTCAGTTGGACGATATAAGATAATTCTTCCGGGCTGAAGGCAGATATAACACTCTCATACGAAGGTACTTCCAGTTCTTCCGGCATTTCTCGATTCTTCCCTGACTGCTATTTCAGAATGACCAGTACATTACCATATAATTGCAATATGGTAATGTACTGGCAAGGAGATGCATCTGTCCTGGTTTACCAGTCTTTCTTGACGGTCTGAACAACGGCAATGGCAAGCGATGCGGCCGCGAGAGCGAGGGAAACGGCTCCGGTGGTCGTTACGGCACCTCCGGCAATGGCCTCGAGTTGTTTTTCATCAAGTGCGTCCTTGTTGGTTTTTGCAACTTCTTTTGCAAGATCCTCCATGTCCGCAACGGAAAAGTTAAATCCATTTTCCTTGCCAAGCTTGATAATGCCATCAACATTGCTCATGCCAATGGCTTTCGCCTTTTGTTGAAGATTCTTGTCCTCAGCACATTTTTTACCAAATGCTTTCAGATCGGCTACGCTCACGATAGTACCCCCTGCATTGATTTAAAATACGAATATCATAATCTATATACCAACGATATGATATATAGTATTTTGCAGAATCAGCGACGCTCGCCAGGTTATCCTTTCAATAAACCTACCGCCAGTAACAGAAAAAAGACATACTGTTTTGTACGATGCGATATCATATTAGAATAGTTTGATTATAAAATGGTGTCAATGAAAAATTATATTCTTCACCTAACGTTTTTGGACAATGACTTTCACTTTAACCGAGGCCAGCCGGCGTAGTAGCAACATTAAAGTGCAAAAGAACTGTCACGTTTCATGATTTTCCATGACACTATCATTCTTACAATAGTCATTCATCCCTGACCCAGAAAAATACTGGATGGTTACATATTAATTAAACATCAATCAGGACGTCCTGTCAATATGCCGGGAATGAACTGTGCTTCTCAGGGAACGAACTGTGCGTCACTTTTCATTTTTTTTCGATTCTTGTTGGCTTCACGTTTCCATTTCGGTCAACCCTCGTACGTGTGCCAATGGGCACATGGCCGATTATTCGTCCGGCATTCCATCATGAATCAAACAATTTGTTGCAGGATGTTCAATTCGGGTCTGTTTTCACAATATGTTTAAAAAATACTTTACAGGAACGGTACACGCAGGTAAGTGATATCGATGAGAGGATGCATATCCCCATAAATAATTCACAATGTCTGTCATGTAACGCTGATAGCGCCATCATGCATGTGGCAGACGTTGCAATCTGCTGGTAAATCATGTTAGATGTATGCCTCATATTAATGCCGTATGCCGCGGTTGAACGTCCATCCCTGGCACTGGGATTATTGAAATCGGGATTGGTCCGACATGGCCTTTCTGCAAAAGTTTTATACGCGAATATTTCTTTTGCCGAACACATTGGCCTGGATAATTATTACTTCATGAGCTACAATCCTCCACGCCTGCTCATTGGAGAGTGGACCTTCGCCGGAGCGGCATTCCCGGATTTCCAGCCTGATTCTGCCGAGTATCTGAAGGAATGCGAACTATTGCAGGTAAGCGCCAGGTATTTTATGAACATAAGGGATAAGGTCCCCGCGTTCATTGACAGGATCGCACGTGAAATCATCGCGGAAAAACCGAAAATCGTCGGCTGCAGCTGCCTGTTTCAGCAGCATTGCGCCTCCCTGGCGGTCTTGAAAAGAGTTAAATCGCTGCGCCCCGAAATTATTACGATGATGGGGGGAGGGCTCTGTGAAGGCTCAATGGGATTGATAACCCACCAATGCTTTGAGTGGGTGGATTATATCGTCTCCGGCGAAGCGGATGAGACCCTGCCAGACCTGTGTAAAAAGCTGATTCACGGTGACGGAATAAGCCAGGAAGAATTGCCGGCGGGGGTACTGGGGCCGGACCTGCGACGTTCCGGCTACTCCCTGTATAGTGCTGAAAGGTTAATGGTTCATGATCTCGATTCCGTGCCTGTCCCGGATTATGACGATTATTTTGAGATATTGCGCTCGTCGACCCTGGCAGACAGGATTCAACCGGGGCTTTCATTCGAGACATCCCGCGGGTGCTGGTGGGGCCAGCGGCAACAGTGCACCTTCTGCGGCAACAGCGATCATGCGCGAGAATACAGGGCCAAGAGCGCGGCTTGCGTTCTTTCTGAATTGGAGACGTTATCGAAACGGTATGGCATCCACAAGTTCTCCGCTTCCGATATGATTCTGGACAGAAAATATTACGATACCCTCCTGCCCGAGCTGTCAAGCATTGGTAAGGACTATATCTTCTTCTTCGATACTATTGCCGATATCACAAGATCCCACGTGAAACTGATGTCGGATGCGGGTATACGGTGTATTCAACCTGGAATCGAGAACCTGCACGATCGCATCCTGGCATTGATGAACAAAGGAACCCGTGCGTGGAAAAATATTCAGCTGTTGAAATGGTGCCTCGAGTACGGGATTTTTGTATCATGGAATTTCCTGATCAACGTACCGGGTGATGAAGAGGCGTGGTACCTGGAGATGAGCGATTGGTTGCCGATGCTGGCGCACCTGCAGGCACCGCGAGGATATTATATGATCAGATTTGATCGCTACAGCCGGTTTCATCGGGAGCCTGCGCGTTTTAAACTGGATTTGAAACCTCTTGACGCGTATTCTGTGATTTACCCTTTATCCGCCGAGCAGTTGCACGATTTTGCATATTATTTCGATGATGTTTCGCCGCAATCGCGGAACGATCTGAACAAAAAAATACCGATTTTTCAATCACTGTCTTTACAGATTGATATCTGGCAGCAGGGTTTCTATGCCCCCCGCCCGGATATCATAAAAAAGGAAATATCACCGGACAGACCGAAACTGGCTAAGAGCGATAACGGTGCGGTCCTGCATATAACCGATACCCGGCCATGCGCCGTTCAACGCGAAGTTTCCCTCGAGGGATTGACCCGTGAAATATATCTTGCATGCGACGAGGCTCCGAAGACGGAGGATCTAATCCAGAGTTTTTTACGACGGGACGGCCCCCGGGTCTCTTCGAGCGATATCCGCAAAATTATCGATCATTTAATCGGACAAAAGATACTCCTGCAAATTGACGACAGGGTGATAGGCCTTGCTGTCAACACAATAACCACGCCGATGTACACGAGTGAAAATGATCCGAGTGGGCTGGTGATTTTTCCCAGAGCAAAAAAAGCGGAATAAACCCGGATCGATATTCGGATATGAGTTCATTCCGGCCGACCGGGCAATCGCCCGTGCATGAAAATGCCCGCCATTGATCATGGACATTTAATACAGATATGGCTGAAGAAAGACTGATACTCGTCGATGAAAACGACAATCCGGTCGGTACCGGGACTAAAATTGAAGTGCATTCCTCGGGAACGCTCCATCGGGCATTTTCGATATTTATAATGAATTCGCGCGGCGAAACACTCATCCAGCGGCGCAGTCCAGACAAGTACCATTCGGGCGGACTCTGGACCAATGCGTGCTGCGGCCACCCCCGGGAAGGCGAACCGATTGACCTGGCCGCACACAGGCGTCTCGTCGAAGAGATGGGATTCGACTGTTCCATGTCGGAACTGTTTTCCTTCATGTATGCAGCCGAATTTTCGAACGGGCTGAAAGAGCACGAATATGATCACGTGTTTCTGGGTTTTTGCGATCGTGACCCTGTGCCGGACGCGAATGAAGTCGCCGGGTGGAAATGGGTGGCGGTCGACCGGCTCGTTCTCGACGTCGAAATCGAGGGGGATCGATTTACCGAGTGGTTTAAGCTCGCGCTGCCCGGAGTGGTCGAAGCGTATAAAAAACCTTTCTCTGAAGGGGGACGTGCGGGTGCCGTAACTCCTGCCGGCTGATGTGGCCGATCTTTCATGTAAAGGCGGCGGTTTCCCTCCGCAGTATGTCGATGCATCCGTCAGATGCCAGCTCTTCCAGGGTGCAGCGGGTCAGCGCGAGATACACGGGATCCACCGGTCCCGGCGTGGCCGCCGCAGGCTGGCTGGTTTCCGTGTATGCTTCGATATTTCGGGCCGCGTTGAATACCAGTGCCTGCAGAATCCTGAACGCCCCGTCGCTCAGTCGGGGCGTACCTCGGTAATTCTGCAACCTGGCTCCTTCGCGGTATGCGGGATAATCTTCGAGACCGACGAACAGGAGGAACCAGTCGGACCTGAACCTTCCCGCGGCCGCGGTGATCCCCGCGTAGTCTGCGATCAATTCATCGAGGATCCTGTTTTGCATGATTGACAGCACTCGCTTGGTAAAATAATGAGAGCATTCATGTTCGCGCCTGATGAGGATGGACGTATCGAGCCACTCGTTTTCACCCAGCCCCACGCGTGCCGGTTGAATGCCGCTGTAACAGGAACGGCTTAACAGGATAAACCTGTCCTGGTAGAGATGCTTCTGCGGAAGCATCTTCCGGAACTCGTCAGACCAGGCGGATTCGCTGAATAGCAAACCGAGGTCCTCCTTGAGGCGCTCCCTGTGCCGGCGGATCCGGTCCCAGTTATTGTATCCTGCGATCATGGTCGCGCCCTGTGACTCGGGAACGGGTGCGGGTTCGTTTCTAAATGTCAATGCCCGCAGGAGGGCGGCAAAATCCTCGCGATCCCCCGCCACGATCACGGGGATCCTTCCGGCGGGAGTGGGGTGTATTGTCAGTTCCAGCGATCCCGGGTTTCTCAAAGACAGACCTTCGTCCGGGTACGTGCCCGTCTTGACGATGCCCTGCCTGGTCGCGCGCCGGTAGTTCTCCGTGTCGCTGATTCCTTCCCGCACGGGGAAATTCAACTGGGGCATGCGTTTCTTCAGGGCGTTGAAGACACCTTCGCGTTTTCCCTCCTCGGCGTAGAGTACCCATTCCTGGATGAAGGGCTCATCCTCCAACGGCAGGGAAAGGCTGGCGCTCAATGCCGAATGGTCGAAATCGTTCCGGTTGTAGGCAAGAAGCTCGTCCGCCACCGGGCCCGATGCGCCGAAATCGGCGAGTATCTTTTTTCTGAATTCGAGCGTTTCCGTATGCCGCCTCCGGTAGATGATTGAATCTGGATTGCGTTCGAAGGTTTTACCATAATCACTCCGATATCAAGCATTATTTCTTCGGCCGGTTCCCGGGCGTGTCATTCCGGTTAAGCTTTCGGATAGTCAATTATTCGGCGCCGCCGCATATCCCGCGGGGTAATGTGTGAAGTATGGGTATATATCCCTGTCCCTTTTTATGCATATTCCCTGACAAGGGCTTGACTGCCCCGGGCAGCCGGGGCATATATCCATCAACTATATGAATTACCCCCGCGGAGTGGTCCGCGGGGAATGGAGCGTGCGGGGCGGTGAAACTCATTTCATTGCAATCGGGGAGCAACGGCAACTGCGTATACGTCGAGGCGGGCGGGGTGAGGCTGCTCTTCGATGCGGGAATCAGCGGCAAGCAGGCGGCTTACCGCCTCGCCGGTGCGGGCCGCGACATCGGGGGTGTCGATGCGCTGATCATCTCACACGACCATGCAGACCACATCCGATGCGCCGGAATTTACCAGAGGAAGTTCGGGGTCCCTCTGTTCGTAACTGAAAAAACGCTCCGGGCCGCGCATCGATACCATGACCTCGGGAAGCTGCATGACGTGGTCCATTTCCGCGCAGGCGGGACCATGCGGTTCGGCGGGGTGCGTGTGGAAACCGTACCCACTCCCCATGACGGGGCCGATGGCTCCGCGTTCATCATCGATGACGGTGAATCCCGGCTTGGAATATTCACCGACCTGGGCCACCCGTACGATGAGCTGAAAAGCGCGCTGTCGTCGGTGGACGCCGCGTTGATCGAAAGTAATTACGATCCCGAAATGTTGATAAACGGATCGTATCCCGCGCATCTCAAGAGAAGGATTGCCGGGCCGCGGGGTCACCTTTCGAACATCGAGTCTGCGGAACTCATTGCTGGTTTCGGAACACGGCTGCGTTGGGCATGCCTGGGGCACCTTTCGGCCGAGAACAACACCCCTGATCTCGCGCTGCAGACTCACCGCTCGGTGAATGCCGGCATGACATGTCATGTTGCCGGCCGATACGGCGCGGGTGACGTGTTGATCGTTTGACATTCCGTAGGAGTTATCGATGAAATAGATCAGTTTTGTGCTTCATGGAGCGGTCATGGATTGATCCCCTCGCGCTCAAACCCCGTATTGTGTTATTTCGATAATTGATACAACTTGAACGCCATCGGCCTGGCCGTGTAACATACAATTTTATTTGAATAATCCGGGTTGGTGTAGTATTAATATATCGAGAGGATCGAGTCGCTCGATCCATCGCAGGTGGGGTACCGAAGGAGCACATGCAAAGGGTGCGGATCAGTGACGGAGCGGCACTATGGCTTTGAAGAAGGCGCAGGAGTGTATCGAGCGTCTTTTCTCTGACGCCGATATACGCATCAATGGGGACAGGCCCTGGGACATCAGGGTGCACAACAACGATTTCTTTTCAAAGGCATTAATGGGCGGCTCTCTCGCGCTGGGGGAATCATACTGTGACGGATGGTGGGACTGTGATGCGCTTGACCAGTTCTTTCACGGAATTTTCCGCGCCCGCCTGAATGAGAAAGTAAATCCCGTATCATTCATCAAAACGTGGCAGTCGATAGTTCTGAATATGCAAAACAGGGTTCGCTCACGGCAGGTTATCGAAAAGCATTATGACCTCGACGTGAACCTGTATCTATCGTTTCTTGATCCCTACAACCAGTACACCTGTGGTTATTTTATGGGAACAGACGACCTCGACAGGGCGCAGGAACTGAAACTCGATCTGATATGCAGAAAACTCATGCTTTCTTCGAAGGATTCCATTCTGGACATCGGGTGTGGCTGGGGGGGCTTTGCCAGGTTCGCGGCGGAAAGGTATGGATGCACCGTTACCGGAATAACCATTTCCGACGAGCAATTGCGCTATGCCAGGGAGTTCTGCCGGGACCTGCCTGTATCGATAGTAAAATCGGATTACAGGGATCTCAAAGGGTCCTTTGATAAAATGGTAGTGTGCGGCATGATCGAACATGTGGGTTATAAAAACCACCGGCGGCTCATGGATGTTGTCTGCAGCTCGCTGAGGGAAAATGGCCTCTTCCTGCTGCAAACCATCGGGACAAATATATCGAGCAGGATGGGAGAACCCTGGATAAATAAACATATATTTCCAAACGGGCTTGTCCCTTCGGCGCGACAGATCGTTGCGGCAGCGGAGGGTTTTTTTATCCTCGAGGACTGGCATTTTATGGGACAGCATTATGACCGGACCCTCATGGCATGGTATGACAATTTCAAAAAAAATTGGGATGGCATCAAACATGCCTTTGATGATCGGTTTTATCGCATCTGGAAATACTACTTTCTCAGTTGCGCCGCTTCTTTCAGGGCGGGGATCAATGACCTCTGGCAGATTGTATTTTCAAAAAATGGCCTTCCTGAGGGCTATACCAGCGTCAGGTGATACTGGCATTCATCAGAACGGGGAGATTGATCCTTGACTTCCATGCATCGTAATCGTATATGGCCATATCAATTCAGGAAAACGTGACAATGAACACGGTCGGTCCGTCATCCCCCCTCCAGCATCCTCGCGCACGAGAAGGCGCATATCGTGCAATGCTATCTGCGCGATCGCCGCGTATGAGTGACGCTTCAGGCTGTCCATCCCCTTCTGATAGATTCCTATGACGGACTTCGCCCGGAACCGGATCAACTGTTGCCAACCAGGGCATGGCGCCTCCTGTTCGCTCTGCTGTGGAAGCCACAATTACGTCATGTCAAGGGAGCGAATAGAAAACATGTTTGTCTCCCGATGCCGCGCTTGCCCGGAAGGTATTATGCGGCATCCGGAAGACGCGCTTTCCGAAAAGCTCTTCAGTGAGGAAATGCAATGCTCTCATGTGGGCTTGCATACATCGGAGCCGGGTGTCATAGGCTGCATGCTCTATGACGTTCCAGAACTGGAGGAAGACGTCGGTTCTTTTTTTACCGGTACCTGTAAAAACTTTTACTGTCCTGCATGGCATGACCTGACCGACCGGCAGGTGCTCTTCGCGGCACTCCTCATGGGGGACTGGTATTATTACAGTCTCCTGATTAACGACATCGAAGCGGTGCACGCCATCTGCGCTGAATACGGAAGGCCGGAAGATGTACCGCCCGACGCGCTCCTCGATCTCAAAGCCGAGATTGAGGAGCGGTTCCTGGAGGAAGACGGCAAGTGAGTCTTGCAAGAATGACGTGAGTTACAGGACGGGACCGTTTCTATTTTTTCTCCAGGAGCGGCGCATGCTCGACCCGGTTCCTGCCGCCGTGCTTTGCCGCGTACAGGGCCTTGTCAGCCTGCTCCTTGAGCTCGGCAAGCGTCCGGCACGTGGTGGGATAACAGGAAAGCCCTAGACTCACGGATAGATGCAGGTCGGGCCCTTCGATGTTTTTAAGGAAGTCCAGCTTTTCGACGTTTTGCCTGACGAGCTCGTTTACCTTCATGCCCTCCTCGAGATCGGTATCGGGAAGCAGGATGGTGAACTCATCGCCCCCATAGCGGGACACGATATCCTTTTTGCGGAAGGTACTCGTGAAGACCTTCGCCACTTCGACAATGTACTGGTCGCCGATTTCGTGGCTGTATCCCTCGTTCACCTCCCTGAAAAAATCCATATCGGCCATGACCAGCACGAGTGAGGTGCCGTTTTTTTCAGCCGCGGCGAACTTGTTGTCCATCTCGGTTTCCATGTACCGCCTGTTGTAGACGCCGGTGAGCTTGTCGGTGACTGCCCGGAGGCTCGCATCCTCGCCCCACTTGACCATCTGGGTTATGACCTGGCCACTCGCATTTAGGCGGTCGGTGGTCTTGTTCAGCATGTTTTTCATGATATTGATGGCGGGGAGGGGCGACATTTTCATCATGTTGAAGAAATCGTCCTTGTGCAGGAGCAGGAGCTCGCTGTCTTCCGCCGCGATGCACGTGGCGGAGCGGGGCGCGTTGTCGAAGATGGCCATCTCTCCCAGGAACTCGCCGGTTTTGAGGACGGCAATTTCCTTTTCGGAGCCGTCCTGTACGCGTATGCGGACAGACACCGACCCGGATTGAACTATGTACAGTATTTCTCCTGGCTCTTTTTCGCGGAAAATCACGCTGTCTTTGTCGTAATTGGACTTTTCCAGCCTCTGTGCGAACTGGTGGATCTCAGACATCTTGAGGCTCGAGAGCATGCTGGTGGTTTTCAGGAAGTTGATCAATTCGTCCTCGCCGGCGCTGGCGATTAGCAGCCCGTTGCCGCCGAGTTCCCTCTGCTCGAAGACTTTCGTGAATGCCTTCTCGACAAGTTCAAGGAACACCTTTTCGTGCTCGGGGTATGAGGCCACTCCGATGCTGTATGTCTGGAAGAGGCTTTCCTTGCCCATTTTTGCGCCGATGTCGAAGGCGTTCATTTCAGAAAGATACATTTTGGCGAGGGACGCCGCGTCTTCGAGCATGGTCGAGGGAAATACGATTATAAACTCGTTTCCGCGGTACCTTATTGCGAGGTCGGTTTCGCGTAGCAGTCTCTGTAGCTTCCACGATATGGCTTGCAGGGCGCCGTCACCGGCCTCGTGGCCGAATGTGTCGTTGATGAGTTTGAAGTTGTCCGGCTTGATGACCAGGAGGCTGAAAATCTGTCCGAGGAAGGCGAAATTACGCGCGAGCTCGTCTTCAAGGTAGGTACGGTTGTATACGCCTGTGAGCTTATCGAAGAACATCTGCTTTTTCAGCTCGTCGATCCAGCCCGTTTTCTCGCTGATGAGCCTGTGCGTCATGCGCTGCCGGCCGGCGTTCACGGAAATGAGCTTGTGGTAAACCTTCGCGAATATGTGGGCATATTCGTCCAGGAATTGCTCGAGGTCGACCCCTTCCCGCGGGAAGGTCAGGAGAGTGGTATCTTCCGCGGCCATGGCGAACGCGGTTCTCGTGTCCTCCTCGAAGAACTCGAATTCGCCGAAGATCTCACCCTTGATGAAGCGGGCGATTGCCTGGGAGCCCGAGGAAACCGTCCCCTTGTAGTCTTTTTCGATATTGCTGTTGATGGCCACCTCGCCCTGTGCTATGACGAAGAGCTGCTTGCTCTTGTGGCCTTTCTCGAAAATGATATCGCCTTTTCGGTACTCGACGAATTCGGATCGTGTTGCGAAGACTCCGAGATCATCGGGGGGGAGCTCCGAAAAGATATCGGTTATCTTGAATAATTCGATGATGCGGCGTGTATCTTCTGTCATTGCGGGCATGGTTCGAATTGTATCCACCTTATAAAAATTTCAGCCGGTCCCCACTGGATCACGTTACCCGGATACAGTGCGAGTGACGATCTGGCACAGTCTCGTGCTCTATTATTGTAAAACAAGAATAAATTTTCATATATATAAATTAATTGCAACCATTCTTTACCATTAGCGGAAATTATCTTTCGCCAGGATTCATCTTGCGCCTGTTCCGGGCGGTGATGTCGTACAGGATAATACAGATTCGGAATGTATCCCTTGGGGCAGTCATTTTTAGCTGCGTCATCCGTCTTCTTTAAAATCCCGCATATTAAATTCATTTCTTCTGACTCGGATATTGATTATAATGAGTTTTAAGAATCGATATTAAAATATATAAATTTAATCATAAAAAATAAAATATAATCGGGGCAATCGCCCTTAATCCTATTCTTTGAGCTCGGACAGAATCCTGTGCGTCACCCTGAGACGCTTTGAAAGGTCCCTGGCTATCCCCTCGATCACCTTGTACGAAACCGACGGGTGCCTGGCTTTCATCCTTTCCAGGCTGCCGCATGTCAGCTCAAGACAGACCATGTCCTGCTCGGCGACGGCATCGGCCATGCGCGGTTGTCCTTCCAGGATCGCCATTTCGCCGAAGACCGTTCCCGTTCCGAGCGTGCTCAGACGCTGTTTGTGCGACGCATCCGACGGGTTCAGCTCGATCCGCGCCCTCCCTGACGATATAAAGAACATGCTGCCGCCGGGATCCCCCTCGCAGAAGATGATATCGCTGTTTTTGTAAATCCTTCTTTTCAGGTATCGCGCGATTATCGAAAGTTCTTTCTTGCTGAGGCCGGATAGGGCGTCAATCTCGGAAAGCGGAATTTCAGCTCCAGCCCCGTGTCCGGGGTAATCCCTTTCGATGAGCCTGTCCTCAGCCCATGCCAGGGCGTCCTCGAGCGTGTCGAAGTTGTATTCCATGAGCTCCTGCATGCCGAAGCGTTTCTTCATCTGCGTGAGTGAGCTCAACAGGAGGAGCTTGTTGTTCTTTCTGCATCTTTTCCCGAGCTCTGCCAGTATATTCATGCCGGTGCTGTCGATATCGTTGACCTTCCGGAAGTCAAGGATGATGTACTCGACGCCGGTGGACAGAAGCCCGTTAATGACATTCGATATGCGGTCAGTGGTGCCGAAAAACAGCGGGCCTTCGAGCTCCATGATGTGTATCCTGTGGCCCTCGTTTTCGAGGAACCTGATTTCTCCGAGGGGCCTTTCCACGTTGGATATGATCCTGCTCGCGTTGTATTGACGCCGGACGATGTTCCTTCCCATGCGAAGGACGAACAGGACGAGCGCCATCGCAATCCCGATTCCGATCGATTCGAATATGCCGACTGTGACCATTATCACGGTCACGGCCGTCACGATCGAGATGTTGAGCAGCAGTTCCCTGCTGCGGAAGCCCTTCCCGAACACGAGTTGCCTGAGCAGGGCGATGCTCCACTTGTCGAAGATGATGAAGCCGAGGTAGATGAGGATTCCCGCGATCACGACTCTCGGGAGCAGGGAAACCACCGGGTTCAGGAACACCAGGGTTGCGATGGCGGACAACCCGCATATCACCCGCGATACGGAGGTTCTCGCGCCGTACATGTAGTTGCCCATCGTCCTGGAAATGTTCCCCGAACCGGCGATACCGCCGAAGAAGGACGAGAGGATGTTGCCGATGCCCTGTCCCACGAGCTCCCTGCTCGCGCTCGACCTCCCCTGGGTGATGTTGTCCGCGGCCACCATGGTGAGCAGCGTACGCAGGGAAAGGATAACAGAGATTCCCAGCGCCATGGGCACGAGCGAAACGACAACGGGAAGGTATTCGCGCGCGCGGTCCGGATGAAAGATGAGGATAAAATCGTCGATGTAATGCGGAACGGGCAAGCTTGACGGGATCGTCCCGATCACCGGGCCGAGTGCGTTCCCGCCTGCGAATGCCCGTATCGTGTAATACAGCAACGTGCCGGCGGCGATCCCGAGAATGGGGGCGGGGATCTTCTTCGCCAGCGCGTTTCCTTTCCACGCCGCGACTAGGGTCGTCGCTCCCACGACCAACGTGAGCGGCTGCGTTTCATGTATTCTCGCCACGATATCCCCTGCGGATTTCATTCCGTTGATTCCAAGCAGCGGTCCCATCTCCCCGAATATGAAGAGCACCGCCGTGCCGTTGAAAAGCCCGGCGAGGACCGGGTAGGGGATATACTTGATGAGCTCCCCGAGCCTGAGGACGCCCGTGAGCACCTGCATGATTCCCACCATGAGGACGATGAGGAACAGGAACGAGAGCGCGATGGTAGCGGGAGATCCCTCGATGCGCGCCGTCCGGCCCAGGATGTACGTGAGCGAAGAAGCCATCATCAGGGAGGTGAGCGAGAAAGGGCCGCTGTTCATTATCCCGTTGCCGTTCAGGAACGCCGAACTGATGTTGAGGAACGCCAGGGAAATCAGTCCCGAGATGACCCCGATCTGGAGCCCATCGGGCCCGAGCGGCGCGAACACGTAACAGCCGAACGCGATGCTGGCGGGCAGGGCGGTGAGGGACGTTATTATTCCCCCCGTGAGGTCGCCGGCAAAGAGCTTCAATGAATACCCGGTTTTCATGTTATTGCACCAGAATATTGCCCAGGGTCCGGCCTTTGACGTTCGTATTGACGAGCACGACGGAGCCGTTTCCCGATGTGCTGGCCGCGACCGGCGCGGTCAGGTTGCAGTTCGTGATTGTAACCGACGAGCTTCCCGTCGCATGGATCGCCGTTGTTTCGCCGGTGATGTTCGAATTTCCGATGATGACGCTGACGGACCCGGAAGTCCACAGCGCGAAGGATTTTCCCGCCAGATTGCTGTTCTCGATTTTCACGGAACCGTTCCCTGTTATTTTAAGCAGTCCATCTCCCGACACGAGCGTCGCATTGTCGATGAATACCGCGCACGATCCCCCGGATTCGAGCACGGCGCCGTCTTTTTTGAACGACTGGTTTCTTATCGACATGGTCCTGTCCCCCCTGCAGACGATGGGAAACGCGGTTTGTGTTTCCGGGGTGATGGCAACCGCGCCGGGGGGTATCGCCAGCCCTTCGGAAACCTTCAGCGTCCCGGTTCGCGAAGCTCGCGGTCTCCTGGGAGCCTTCATTGTCCATATGAAGACGACTGCGATGATCAGTACCAGCGCGGCCCCACCGGTTGCCACGAGCGCCATCCCGCGGCCGCGGGGTTTCCTGAACACGGTGACATATACGGGACGGCCCGTCGAATCCTCACGACGCTTTTTGAACCTGACCTGCGCTTTGCAGTAACTGCAGGCGGCGTATCCCCTGGCCAGGTCCGCTTCGGTCGGGTCGAGCCTGGCGCCGCAGCCGGGGCAGTTATAGAGTTCGGTACCGTTATTGTCCATCAGGTGCGCTCCGGCAATATCATCGCTGGCCGGCTGGCGACTGTCAATCAGTTTATGGCTAAACTGTCCGGGATCA
The DNA here is from genome assembly GCA_964423905.1 of uncultured Leptospirales bacterium. Taxonomy (GTDB): domain Bacteria; phylum Spirochaetota; class UBA4802; order UBA4802; family UBA5550; genus CAYRGX01. Next base: position 132,107 of record CAYRGX010000003.1, read on the forward strand.
AGGCCCGTGATGCACAGTGGCGCCCGTTGAATTTTACGGCGCCAGGATTCACTGAATGAAATTTATCCTTGACAGGTACGGCATAGTAAAATTTTCTAACTGAACGGCAATATGCCGATCAGGAATATTGTACCGCTCAAGAGGTATGGATGTCGGCTCGTGTGAACAGGGTGTTCCTGTTTTAGGGAAAATGGAATAATCCCATCCGGGATTTGCGCCATCTTCAATCACCCCGCAGTATAAACCCTTATTCTGTGTAAACAGGATACACCATCAATTCAACCATCGCACCGCAAGGCGTACGGAATCGCCATGTGCATTCACGCACGCATGCGTAAATCATTTATTGTAATGGAGAATTATCATGCACGACAACTATACATTTCGCAGGGGCATATCCCCGAAGGACGCGGAAAAGCTTCGCGATCTCTTCACTCCCATTTTTCACCCGGAGGAGGTGGGTGTCCTCGCGGAAACCTTCTTCAACCACCTGCCGGGAAGGGATTACCGCTACTGGTTTCTAATGGAAGAAAAGGAATCATCTGTTCCCGTATCCGCATTCACCCTCATACCCTGGACCTGGATGCTGGAAGGGATCGGGCTCAAGGTGGCGGAGCAGGGGATCGTCGGGACCCTCGAGGCGCACCGAAGAAAGGGGCTGATGAGAACGCTCAACGCGGAATTCGATGCGACCGTGAGGGAGGAAGGCTTCGATCTTTCCATCATACAGGGCATACCCGGTTTTTACTGCAATTTCGGTTATTACTATGCCGTGGAACTCGAAAACCACATCAATCTCCCGTTGCACGTATTGCCGGGCGAGGATGCCGGAAGCCGGTTCGCGTTCCGTATGGCCGGCATGGACGATATCCCCTATCTCATGGACGAGGAGAACGCGTACCGGGAGGCGTACTTCATCGCGAGCCGGAGGAGCGAAGAACTCTGGCGTTTCATCTTCACGGACGCGCTGCGCACCGAGCTCGCCTCGGAATTCTGGATCATGGAAGACCGGGCGCACGACGAGCGCTTCTATTTCAGGATATCGCTGCACGGGTTCGGCACGGGGCTGATCATCTCGGAGGCGAGTGAGGGGATCACCTGGCCGGCGTTCGAGGGACTGCTCTCCTTTGCAGGGAAGCTGGCCGTGGAGCGGGGCAAGCCGTATGTGCGCATCAACCTGCCGAACGCCTCGCGCGTCGGCGGAATGGCCATCGAGATGGGCGCGGTGCCGGGTATGCCCTACGCGTGGCAGGTCAAGATAGCCGACCCGGCCCGGCTCCTGGCACGGCTGGCTCCGGTGCTCGAGTCGCGTATCGCTGAGAGCCGGTTTCGCGGGCTGACCGGGACCGTGCGCATCGACCTGTATCGATCACGTCACGATCTCGTCTGGGACGGTGGAAGACTCATGTCAATTTCTCCGCCGGGGGGAGAGGTACGGCATACGATGTCGGTCGGCTCCGATTGCTTCCCGGCCCTCGTCCTCGGATACCGGTCGTGGAAGGAGCTAAGGCACAACCGGCCCGACGTATTCCCCTCGTCCCCGGAAACCGGTGACCTGGTGAACGTTCTCTTCCCGAAAAAAATCTCCTGGATTTACTGCCAGTATTGATTGTTGTTCCCCCGGGGCCCGGGCGGCGTTTTCATCCGCGCCTCCCGGGCCCGGAACCGGGCCAGGCGGTCACGTCGCGCAACGGCGGCGGTATTGCGCAAGCGCATTGGTGCAGTCCTGGTTTTTCGGAAATAATTATTTCGACAGGACCATAAAAAGCCTTGCGTGACGCTGCTGTCAGGTGCATAATTGTCTGAAGGGTATGTCGCGGCACGGTGGGATATGTCCCCGGAACGAACTCAATCCATTATAGTGTCGTGGAACGTTATGCGGTCCTGTCAGGACCGGGGGCCTGCGCCATTACCATCATGCGACAAGGAGCACGCCATGAGATTCTCCATCCTCCTTTTCCTGTTGTTCCGGATACTGAAACGCGCGTCGAAAAAAAAACCGGCATACCGGAATTACATCGGCTCGATCCACGAAGTGAAAATCATGATCAAGACCGCCGACGGAAAAAGGGGCAGGGTCTTCATTTTCGACAGGGGAACCGTCAGGTCGCGCGGCGGGGCCGGCCATCCCTACGACGCGGCCATCGTATGGTCGGACGCAAAAACGGGGTTCAGGGTGATGGCTTCGCAGAGCGACGAAGAGCAGTTCAATGCGGCGGCGGCGGGCAGGATGAAACTGGACGGGATGGCGTTTTTCGCCCAGTGGTTCAACGACGGTGTAAAGCTGGCGATGTAATCATCGCGCGCCCCGTTCCGGTTCGTCACGGGGCGCTGATCAGTTGTTTTCGTGAATACGTGAAGGCTCGCGGAAAAAACTGGCGCGGGATATGGTTTTGACAGTCAACCGTTCATACCAAGGAGGATATACATGGCAATGATCAACGGCGGTCATCTGGTCGGGAAATACCTGAAAGAGGTGGAGAATGTCGACACCGTCTTCGGTATTTCAGGCGGCCACATCGAGGCGATTCTGGACGGCTTCACTGAATACAGGATTCGCACGATCGACGTACGCCACGAACAGGCCGCAGCCATGATGGCCCATGCCTGGTCGATCTACAGGGGAAGGCCGGGCGTGTGCTTCCTTACCGCGGGACCCGGGTTCGCGAACGGCCTCACCGGCATCGCGAACGCCTACCTGGACAACGCTCCCCTGGTGGTCCTGTGCGGCCGCCACCCGCTACGCGACGACCTGAAGGGCGCGCTGCAGGAAATAAACCAGATGGATATCGTCCATCCCATCACCAAATGGGCCGCGACCTGTTATGACACGAAGCGAATCCCCGAATACCTGTCCATCGCGTTCAGGCACGCGGTCGAGGGGCGCCCCGGTCCCGTATTCCTTGAGCTGCCCCCCGATATCCTCGGCGTTAAAATCGACGAATCCCTGGCGCCGATGCCCCGTCGCACGGCCCGTAAATACACGGTCCACCCGGACGACGCGGACCTGAAGGCCGCCGCCGACATAATCAACGACGCGAAAAAGCCCCTGTTCATCGGCGGCAGCGGCGTGCGTTTCAGCGGGGAAAGCGACGCGCTTCGGGGGTTCATCGAGAAATCGGGCGTTCCCTTCGTGCTCCTGAACTACGGCCGGGGCGAGCTGCCCGACGACCACCCGAATTCCGTCATGGACATGGGCAGCCTCGGCCTCATATTCAGCATCGCGCAGACCGACGTGATCGTCGCCGCGGGCCTTCGCTTCAACTGGATCCTCCAGTCGGGGAGCATCATACCCCCGTCGGTGAAGGTCGTAAGGATCGACATCGATCCCCACGAGATCGACCGGAACCGGATGGCGGACGCGGGGCTGGTGGGCGACGCGTCATCGGTCCTGGCCCAGCTCACGCCTCTCGTGGAAAAGAAAGACCACGGCGCATGGCGGGAGACCCTTCTGTCGGCCGGCCGTTCCCTCCTCGATTACGAGCTCAGGATGCGGAAGACCGCCTCCGATCCGATCCACCCGGTGCGGCTTGTCGCTCGCATACAGGAGTTCGTGGGAGACGATGCGGTGTATGTCGCGGACGGGGGCGATACCAGCTACTTCGGGCTGGGATTCTCCACGCGCCAGAAGGCGGGAGTGATCGCCGCGTCGTCGGGGCTCTTCGGATGTCTCGGCACGGGCATACCATTCGGCATGGCAGCCAAGCTCGCCCGCCCGGACACGAAGGTGGTGGTGCTCAACGGCGACGGGTCGTTCGGCTTCAACGCGATGGAGTTCGACACCATGGTGCGCCACAACATCCCGGTGGTCGTGGTGATCAACAACGACTGCGCGTGGGGCATGATCAAGCACAGCCAGGAGCTTTCCATAGGCAAGGACCGGCTCCAATGCGCGGAACTCGGCACCCGCCGCTACGAGAAGGTCGCCGAGGGACTGGGCGGGCACGGCGAGTTCGTCACCAGGGACGAGGAGATCATCCCCGCGCTCGAGCGGGCCTTCGCGTCCGGCAAGCCGGCGTGCGTGAATGTGATGACCGACCCCACGGTGACGAGCCCGGCGACACCGCTCTTCTACCAGTCGCTCAAGATGGAATAAACGCCAGGGCCCCTTCCTCGCGGAGGGGGATTCTACGAGGTACCGTCATGAAGGCACTGCTTCTCAATCTCGATCCGCTCCGTTTCGCGGCGCTCCAGGCGCTTCGCCCGGTGAGCAGCGCCTTCTGCTACAGGGGGCCGTTCTCGACGCTGAAGCTCACCGAGATCCCGGAACCGGCCCTCCCGTCCCCCGAGTGGGTGAAGATCAAAACCAGGCTCTGCGGGTTGTGCGGCAGCGATATCAACCTCATCCTTATGAAGGATTCGCCGACGGCGATGCCGTTCACCTCGTTTCCCTGCGTGCCGGGACACGAGTTCTGCGGCGACGTCGTCGAGGCCGGCGCGGCAGTGAAATCGGTGAGGGAGGGGGACCTGGTAACCGCGCTCCCGTCGCTGAGCTGCGAGACGCGCGGCATCAGGCCCGTGTGCCGGAGTTGCGCCGCCGGGATCCCCGGCAACTGCGAGAATTTCGCCGAGGGATCGCTCTCGCCCGGGATGTTCATCGGGATATGCCGGGACGCGGGCGGGGGCTTCGCCGAGTACCTGGTCGTGCACCGGAGCCAACTCTACCGGGTGCCGGCCGGCGTATCCCCCTCGTCCGCCGCGCTCACGGAACCGCTGGCGGTGGGGCTGCAGGCGGTGCTGGACAACACGCCGCGGAAGGACGATCGCGTGCTCGTCGTGGGAGGCGGCGTCATCGGCGCGATGGTGGTCAAATCCATACGCGCGCTCGGGATCGGCTGCGACGTAACGGTCGTCGAGCCTTCGCCGTTCGCGGCCGAATTCGCGATGAAGTCCGGGGCGAGCAGGACCACGGCGGGCAATATCATCGAGGCGGGCGTGAAAATAGCCGGCGGCCGTGAGTACCGGCCCATTCTCGGCGGGCCCGTGATCATGGGCGGTTTCGATCGGGTCTTCGACACGGTGGGAAGCCGCGATACGCTGGGCGACTCGCTGCGCGTGCTCGCGACAGACGGAACGCTTTCGCTCCTCGGAATCGGGAAACCGATGAAGCTCGACCTGACGACGCTGTGGCTCAAGCTGCAGACCATAAGGGGCTGCTACGGGTACCGCATGAACGACGTAAAGGGCGGACGGAGGCAGGCCTTCGAGATAGCGCTCGAGTTGATCGCGAAAAAGAAGGTTCGCGTGGACGATATGCTCACGCACAGGTTCGCGATCGACGACTACAGGAAGATGATCGAGGTGAACCTGCACAAGGCTCGCCACGGGGCGATGAAGACGGCGGTGAGCTTCGAGTAAGCGGCGACGGGGCGTCTCCTTCCCGGGCGCCGCCATATACAGATTGCGGAGGTTGGTATGCTGTTATCCGAGATGGCGGAAGGACCCGGTTTCAACGCGAGGATGCAGGAGATCGCCGCGCCCTTCAGGAAAAAGACCGGCATCCCGTTCAGGGTCTACCAGGCGGGTATCGTCGTCCCCGACGTGGAGGCCGCCGCGTCCGACCTTGAAGCGAAGGGGCTCGGGCCCTTCATGGTCGCGGCGTCCGCGTTGCCACGCTGGACGGAGCGCGGCCGGGAAGGGCGTTTCCGGGGGAAGATGGGCGTGGCGTTTCTCGACGGGATCGAGCTCGAGCTCCTCGAGCCCGGGGAGGGCTCCGAATTCTACGCGCAGTATGTCGATCCCGGGAGACGGCCCGTCATCCACCACATCGGGTTCCTCACGCACAAGGTCGACGAATGGGCGGGGCGGCTTTCAGAGGCGGGATGCCCCGTATGGATCAGGGGGAAGATCGGCGTGGGTCCGCTGAGCATCGATTTCGCGTACATGGACACTGTGCGGGAGGCGGGCACCATCCTTGAGTTCATCGGATACCGTTTTGCCGGCATCCCCGTAGGGCCCTCTGCGGCGATTATGCGCGCCGCGGCGCGCATGCAGAAAAAAGCGGGGAAGAAATGCATTGATTTCGGTTAATGTTCCTGCTGCGAAAGTGAAAGCGCGATTGCGGTTCGATATCAGGCTGCGGATAATTATATAAAGCGACTGGTTTTTCCTGACCCTATGGACATGCAGCTTACGACACCCGGGATCGTCATGATCATCACCTCGGTTGTTTCCGCCGTGCTGATGGTGATCTCGTGGAGGAAGCGCCAGATGCCGGGCGGAATGTGGTTCTTTCTGCTGATCGTTGCCACGTTCGTCTGGAGTTTTCTCGGCGCTCTTGAGGACATGGCGATCGCCAAAAACACGAAAAATATCATCTCGCAGCTGACATATCCCCCAATTTTTTAACACGATTTTAATATCCCACCACGCTTCCTTAACAACGGCCATATGGACGAATCTGTGCCTGCGGATTACCTTCTCATTGTCATTGAAAAGGAGCAAAGGGATGCGCGAGACAATATTGATCATGACGGCGGCCGCCTGCTTCACATTGGCGGTATGCCTCTGGCGCTCGGTACTGTTTTCCTGGGGCCGCGATGTCATTCACGAGCGAAGGCATGGGAATCGTGCGATTGCCCGTAAAAAAATTTCTTCGAAAGAAGGTGAATCATGTCAACGTCGGATATAATCACCGCGGTTTTGTTCCTCGCGCTGTTGATAGCGGCGTCGGTACCTCTCGGGAGGTACATGGCGAGTGTATTCACCGGTGAAAAGACCATTCTCTCCCCGATCATAAGGCCGTTCGAGAAACTCGTATACCGCCTTTGCGTGATCGACCCGGCCGTCGAGATGACGTGGAAGGGATACGCTGTCGCGTTCACGGCCTTCAATATCGCCGGGATGCTGTTGCTCTTCCTGATCGAAATCCTGCAGGGAATTTTGCCGCTCAACCCGCTGGGGCTTCCCGGCGTGCGCTGGGACACGGCCATTAACGCGGCGGTTTCGTTCGTCACCAACACCAACTGGCAGTCATACAGCGGCGAAACCACCATGAGCTACCTGACGCAGATGATCGGACTTACCGTGCAGAATTTCGTTTCCGCCGGGGTCGGCATGGCGGCCGGTGTGGCCCTCATTCGCGGGTTCGTGCGTTTCGAGGCTGATGCCATCGGTAACCTGTGGGTCGACCTTACCCGCGCGGTGCTTTACATTCTGCTGCCGCTGTCGATTGTCATGTCCATCATACTCATGGCCCAGGGCGTGGTGCAGACGCTGGCATCTCCCGTGAGCGCTCATACCGTCGAAGGGGCCCGGCAGACGATACCGCTCGGGCCCGTGGCCTCGCAGCTGGCCATCAAGCAGCTTGGCTCGAACGGCGGCGGATTTTTCAATGCCAACTCGGCCCATCCCTTTGAAAACCCGACCATGATCTCGAACCTCGTCGAAAACTTCGCGATATTGATCATTCCGTTCGCTTTCGTGTTCATGTTCGGGTTCATGGTGAAGAAACCGAAGCAGGGACTCGCCCTGTTCGCGGTCATGTTCGTTCTGTTCGCCGCAGGTTTGTCCGTAATGCTGTATTCCGAGCTGTCCCCGTGGCCGTCGTTCGAAAGACTCGGGTTGTCGGGGCTGTCGAACATGGAGGGCAAGGAAATGCGCATCGGGCCCTTCTGGTCGGCACTATGGAGCCAGTCAACAACCGTCACCTCGAACGGGTCGGTAAACGGCATGCATGACAGCTTCATGCCCCTTGGTGGGCTGGTCCAGATGTTCAATATGGGTATCGGCGAGGTGGTTTTCGGCGGCGTGGGCGTCGGCATCATAGGCATGCTGTTTTATGTGATACTGGCAATGTTCGTGGCAGGGCTCATGATAGGCAGAACACCCGAGTTCATGGGGAAGAAACTGGGCCCCTACGAAATGGTCATGGCCATGATCGCGATGCTCGTGCCGATGGTGTCGCTGGTCGCTTTCTCGGCGGTCGCGATTTCGACAAAGGCGGGCCTGTCAGCCCTGAACAACCCGTCATCCCGCGGACTCTCCGAGATCCTCTACGCGTATACGTCGGCCCTGGGCAATAACGGCTCCTCGTTTGCGGGCCTTAACGTGAACACCGTGTTCTACAACCTGACGCTCTCCGCGGGGATGCTCATAGGCCGGTTCGCCACCATCGTCCCGGCCCTCGCGGTCGCAGGCTCGCTCGCGAAAAAGAGGATCGTGCCGGAAAGCACGGCCACCTTTCCCACGACAGGCGTGATTTTCGCCGTCATTCTGACGAGCGTGATACTCATCATGGGAGCGCTGACCTTTTTCCCGGTGTATTCCCTCGGCCCGGTGCTGGAGCACTTTTTCGTCCAGTCGGGTAAATTACTATAGGGAGCAGGATCATGACACTCTGGCAACCGACATTCATTATTAAGGGGATCAGGGAGGCATTCAGAAAGCTTAATCCCTTCACGCTCAGGAGGAACGTGGTGATGCTCATCGTGGAGGCCGGCTCGATCGTCACCGCCTCGGCAACGGTGAGTTACGCGCTCCACGGTGAGGATTACTCGATGAGCCTTCATGTGAGTATCTGGCTCTGGGCGACGGTGCTGTTCTCCAATTTCGCCGAGGCGCTGGCGGAGCTGCAGGGAAAGGCACGCGCGGAGTCCCTCAGGAGCACGAGAAACATCCTGAACGCAATCCGGGTCATTGGCGACGGAAAAACCGAATCGGTGTCTGCGGGATCGCTGAAACGCGGTGACATCGTATTTGTCAAAGAGGGGGATATTATCCCCGGTGACGGCGACATCACCGCGGGTACCGCGCTTGTGGACGAATCCGCCATTACCGGGGAGTCCGCACCGGTGATCCGGGAATCGGGCGGCGATCGCTGCGGGGTGACGGGCGGCACGAAGATTCTCTCGGGATCGGCGACGGTGCGGATCACGGTCAATCCGGGGGAAACCTTCCTCGACAACATGATCAAGATGGTGGAAGGCGCGAAACGGCAGAAAACGCCGAACGAGATAGCTCTCGAGATCCTGCTGGTCAGTCTCACGGTGCTCTTTCTGATCGTTGTTGCGACGCTTCCGGCCTTCGCAAAATTCATGGGTGTCACCACGACGGTACCGATTCTTGTCTCCCTTCTGGTATGCCTCATGCCCACCACGATCGGCGGGCTTCTTCCGGCGATAGGGATCGCCGGCATGGACCGGCTTCTCCAGCATAATGTCATCGCGATGAGCGGCAAGGCGGTCGAGGCCGCAGGCGACGTCAACACGGTCCTGCTCGACAAGACCGGCACCATCACCCTCGGGAATCGCATGGCGACGGAGTTTTTGCCCGAGGACGATGTTACCCCTGTGAAATTCGCCCAGGCGGCGCTGTACGCGTCGCTCGCGGACGAGACACCGGAGGGGCGAAGCATCGTTATTCTCGCCAAAAAGACGCTCGGGATACACGGGAGGGACATAAGGCAGCCGGAGAACTCGACGTTCATCCCGTTCACGCCGGAGTCCGGCATGAGCGGCATAGACATGGCCGGGATAAAAATACGCAAGGGGGCGGCGAAGTCCATCGAGGACTATCTTGCCAAATTCAACGCCGCAATGCCTTTTTCGTCGGGTAACCATATCAGCGTGATCGGCATGACGGGCGGCACGCCACTGGTGGTCGTCGAAAACAGGACCGTGCTCGGAGTCATCCGCCTGCAGGACGTCGTGAAACAGGGCATCACCGGCCGGCTGGCCGATCTTCGCAGGATGGGAATTCAGTCTGTCATGATAACAGGGGACAACCCGCTGACGGCGGCATCAATAGCGGCTGAAGCCGGCGTCGATGATTTTCTCGCACAGGCCAAGCCCGAAACGAAGCTCGAGGTGATAAGGAAATATCAACAGGGGGGCCGCATGGTCGCCATGATCGGCGACGGGACCAACGACGCGCCGGCACTCGCCCAGGCAGATGTCGCGGTGGCTATGAATGCCGGCACGCAGGCAGCGAGGGAGGCCGCAAACATGATCGACCTTGACTCGTCGCCGACCAAGCTCCTCGATATCGTGGAGATAGGCAAGGAAATACTCATCACGAGGGGCGCGCTCACCACCTTCAGCATCGCGAACGACGTCGCGAAATACTTTGCAATCATACCGGCACTTTTTGCGGCGACCTACCCGGAGCTTGGCATCCTGAACGTCATGCATCTTTCAAGTCCGTCGTCTGCGGTGCTTGCGGCGGTCATATTCAACGCGCTCGTCATACCGATGCTCATTCCGCTCGCCATCAGGGGTGTCCGGTATCGCGTAACATCGGTGTCGTCGCTGCTGCTTAGGAATTTCCTGATCTATGGCATCGGGGGGCTCCTCCTCCCGTTTGCCGGCATCAAGGCCATCGATTTTATGATTGCCATTTTATGAGGAATGTGGGAGCAATTATCATGAAAACATTGAGGACTTCGATCGCGGTGCTCGGATTGTTCACCATGCTGACCGGGTTGCTGTACCCCATGGCCGTTACCGGGATCGGCATGTTGCTGTTCCCGCACCGCGCGGGGGGCAGTTTGATGAAAGACGGAGCAGTCACGACCGGTTCCGAGCTGGTGGGACAGGCTTTCAACGGACCACGGTACTTCCATGGCCGTCCATCGTCATCAAATTACGACTCGATGGGTTCGGGAGGCACCAATCTGGGGCCGACGAACAAAAAGCTGTACGGGACGGTGAAGGACCGCGCCGGAATCGTGCGAAAACAGAACGGGCTGGACGGGAGCGCGAAAATACCGGCCGAACTCGTATTCTCATCCGGGAGCGGTCTTGATCCGCACATAAGCCTGGAGGGGGCATTCATGCAGGCTCCCCGGGTTGCCCGTGAACGGAATATGGATCTCGATCGAATGAACACGCTTATAAGAAAAAACGCGAAAAGATCATTCATGAATTTATACGGTGAAGCGCTGGTTAATGTCCTCTTGTTGAACCGTTCACTCGATTCCGGGGGTGGAAAATAAATGCCGGGAGATTACTCGCGACCCGATCCTGACCGGTTGCTGCAGGCGATCAGGGAACAGGAACCAGGGAAAAATCCACGCGGGAGGCTGAAAATATTTTTCGGCATGGCCGCGGGCGTGGGAAAGACCTTCGCGATGCTGGAGGCCGGGCAACGCGCAGCGAGGGAGGGTATCGAAATCGTCCTCGGATATATCGAGACTCACGGACGGATCGAAACCGACGAGCTCGTGAAGGGCCTCGATGTCATACCCAGGAAAAAAATCGACTATCAGGGGATCATAATCGAGGAATTCGACATCGATGCCGCTCTCGCCCGTCGCCCGGCAGTCGTTCTCGTGGACGAGCTTGCCCATACGAACGCCGCCGGTTCGCGTCATAACAAGCGTTACCGGGATGTGCTCGAACTCATTGACAACGGGATTGACGTGTACACCACCCTCAACGTCCAGCATCTGGAGAGCCTGGCCGACGTTGTTGAAAAAATAACGGAAGTGAAGATTCGTGAAACCGTCCCCGATTCGGTACTCGACCTCGCCGACGAGATAGAACTCGTCGATATCCCCCCCGAAGAACTGCTGAAACGCCTGGCGGAGGGGAAGGTCTATGTTCCCGATAAGGCCGGTCTCGCGGCGGAGCGATTCTTTAAAAAAGGAAATATAGCCGCGCTCCGCGAAATTGCGCTGAACTATACCGCGCGCCTGGTCGGGTACAAGCTCAGGGATTACACCCGTAGCCAAAACATCTCCGGACCGTGGAAATCGGGCGAGAGTCTTCTCGTGGCCGTGAGCCCCAGCCCGTACTCGGAATACCTCATCCGGTGGACCAGGCGAATCGCGTTCAACCTCAACGCCCCGTGGATCGCGCTCTACATAGAAAAGGATAAAAAAATTTCCGGGGAGGCCCAGGCCACTTTATCCAGAAATCTCGACCTGGCGCGCGAACTCGGCGCGGAGGTTATATCTACCGCCGACGAAGACATCATCGGTGGCCTGTTGCGAGTGGCTCGGCAGAAAAACATCACCCAGATCGTCGTAGGGAAGCCGCTGCGGCGTTATTTTTCGGATTACTTTTCAGGCGGCAACATCGTGGAGCGCCTTTTGAAATCGAGCGGGGATATCGAGATCCATGTCGTGACACAGCCCGATCGCTCGCAACCGTCGGCTCCTGATAAAAAGGGGGATGATCGTACCGCATCCGCGGAAAGCATCAAGGAGTACCTTTTCGGATGCGGGTATGTCGTCGCCGTGACACTGGTGAACCTCATGCTGGTCCCGTTCACCGGGCACTGGACCATCGCACTTGTTTATCTCCTTAGCATCGTGATACTCTCTCTGTTCATCAGCCGCTGGCCCGTTTTTTTGGCTGCCGCGCTGAGCGCCATCGCCTGGAACTTCCTTTTCATTCCACCGCTGTATACGTTCCGCATAGGCAAGGTTGAAGATGCCGTGATGTTCGGGATGTACTTCGTCATCGCGCTTATCATGGGCGGTCTTACCACGAAGCTGCGCCTGAAAGAATGGGCCCTGCGTATTCGCGAAAAAAGGATTACCGGGCTCTACGAGTTCTCGAAGGCGCTCGGGGACGCTCCGGGCCTGGACGGGGTCGTGGAAACCGCGAAGCTCTTTATCGAAAAGCATTTCGACTCGTATGCGGCCATATTGCTTGCCGACGACAAAGGCACGATTCAGTTTCCTGTCGAAGCCGGCTCCGGCTTCATAACCGAAAAGGAGCGTGCCATTGCCGAGTGGTCGTTCAAGAACAGGCGCCCCGCCGGACTGTTCACCAAGACGCTTCCGATCGCCGAGGCGACGTATCTGCCTCTTGTCGCCCCGGGGCGGACAGTGGGCGTGCTTGCCCTTCGACCCGGGTCGGAAACCGGACTCACTTTCGAGCAGGAAAATTTTCTCCAGAACATCACGTACCAGTTATCCACGCGAATTGAAAGGGAAAACCTCTCGGCAATCGCGCAAAAGGCGTTCCTCGCGAATGAAAGCGAGAGGCTGTACCGAGTTATCCTCAACTCGGTGACGCATGAGATCAGGACTCCGCTTACGGCGATAATGGGATCAATCACCACCGTGCTGGACACGGAAGTCGGGAGCGATGAGGCAGCGAGGACGCCCCTTCTTCATGAAACGCGGGCAGCCACCGAACGCATGATACGTCTGGTCGACAGTCTCCTCGATATGAGCCGGATCGAGTCGGGTAAGCTTTCGCTGAACCTTGACTGGAACGACTGTGCCGACATTATCAATACCACCCTGAACCGTTTTGAACCGGCACTGAGGAAAATCGTTACGATAGATTGTCCGGAAGATATTCCCCTGATGCAGGTTGATTATACTCTCATGGCTCAGGCGCTCTACTGCCTTGTTCACAACGCGATCGTACACACCGGGCCCGGCACGCCGGTGCGGATCGCGGTCGCACGGGCGACAGGAGGAATCGTCATCACGGTCGAGGACAGGGGACCCGGTCTGCCGCAGGAAGAAATTCCCCGCCTCTTTAACAAATTCTATCGCGTCGAGCGGGGAATTTCCCGCGGTGGTCTTGGACTCGGTCTGTCAATCTGCAGGGGGATCGTCGAGCTGCACGACGGAATCGTCGCCGCGGAGAACATTGAACCTCATGGGGCGAGATTCGTCATGACGTTGCCGGTTCAGCTGAAGGACAAAAGGGAATGACGGTGTGCGATGGAAACGGGAACAATACTCGTTATCGACGATGAAGTCCAGATTCGAAGGTTCCTCAAGATCGGTCTGGAAAGCCAGGGGTATCGCGTGTTCGAGTCAGAGCGGGGCGAGGACGGACTTGCCCAGACGGTAATGCGGAAACCCGACATCATCCTCCTGGACCTGAACCTGCCGGACATGAGCGGGGCCGAGGTCCTCGGGAAACTGCGCGAATGGCATCCGGGCCCGGTTATCGTCCTGACGGTGAGGGAGTCAGAACAGGACAAGATAGATCTGCTGGACGCCGGCGCCGACGATTACATCACCAAGCCCTTCAACATGGGAGAGCTCCTCGCGCGGCTTAGAGCCGTTATGCGACGCACGAAGAAGCCGTCCGACGAACCGGTGTTCACCTACCGGCATATCGTGATGGATTTCGTAAAAAGGGTCGTCACCGTACACGGCATTCCCATGAAGCTCACCCCGCTGGAGTACGAGCTCCTGAGGCTTTTCGCAAAGAACCAGGGCAAGGTCCTTACCCAAAGGCAGATCATGCGTGAAGTGTGGGGGCCCGGGATGGAAAGCGAAACCAGCTATTTGCGGGTATACATTTCCATGCTTCGCAAGAAAATTGAACTCGACCCGGCGAATCCGCAGATCATAATTACCGAGCCGGGAGTGGGGTATCGTTTCGTGAATGATTGAAAGGGACCGATGTCGCGGCTTGGGGAAAAAACGTGGTGCATGCCTTTTTCATTCGAATCCCTTTTCTTTGAAATCGCGGTTGAATTCGAACCCCCTCCCGGGTAATTCCTCCCAGGCGCTGAAATCGCCAATTTTCACATGTACCATTTCTGGACGGGATTTTACCCGGGGTACCGGCATCTTAATCATCGTTTTCGCTTCGACGAGTTTCAGGGCGGTACTGAAAACCGGTTTCCGGTTGTGGTCCAGGTATTCGATCTCAAGGATCACGGGAAATTGTTTCACCTCGGCGGTCACCACCATGGTCCCCTGCGGGTTATCGACAAGGACGACGTTCATTTTCAGTTCCGGCGCGGGCGCGGCGTATGCCGTGTAGCTTGCAGCCCATGGTTCCCGGAACGCGGTAATTTTTTTTATATCCTCATCGGCCATCCTCGTCGAAATCGGCCCCTCGTACTCGAAGGCGCGGGCGACGGGACCGGCGAACAACCTGGGTTTGCCGCACGCGTCAACGACAAAGAGCCCCATCCGGCACCCGTTTATTCCCGAGTACGCGATTTTCCCCAGGTATGCCGAGGTGTAAAAATCGGCGATGCAGGCCGACGCGTTCAACGCATACGAGCGGTTGAAATAGAGATCGAAATACCATCCGGTATGGGTCGGAGCATCGCCGGTGCCGGCGGGCGGAATGACCTCCACGACCATCCCCAGAAAACGCTTCGAATCGTCCGAGAGCGGCCGGTTCTCGAGCTCCTGCGCGACGATCGCTCGCAGCGCGCGCAGGATTGTGCCGAGTCTCCGGTAGTAGGCCCCGCCGCGGGTTTTATCGGACGGGTCTATCGCCTTGACCACCTTCGCACCGTTGTCCGCGTAGGCAATGAGCGCGTCGTACACGTCAGGCGCGGGTTCCACGAACGAGTCGGGGATGGCACACCCTCCGAAACCGTAATCCTGTGCGGCCATCAGCACGTAGTTGTGGCGCAGCTCGGCATAGGACGCGATAATGCTGTTCAGCCTCATGTCCGACCATGACTCTTCCTTCATGATCGAGGGAACATATCCCCGCGGTTTCGCGGTAAGTGCGCGGATCGCCGCAAGCCATGTCGAGTACATGTCGCTGCCGGCTTTTACCGCCGATACATAGTCGCGCGCGGCCCTGATCTGGCCGCCGAGCCTGCCGTGTTTCTTGATGTCTTCGGCGAGGTATTTCAACGCGCGATCGCTGCCGAGGGCGGCGGCCACGTCGCAGGCGCCCGCCATATACCTGCCCGGTACCGCCGGGTCGTGCAGCATGGGCAGCATCTGCGAGTCTGCGACGATTCTCGGGCCGATGAGCGTCGCGATCGCCGGGAGCTCACCCGTGCCCTGGGGCATCATGTGGAAATTGAGCGTCCTCCGGAAATTTCCGCCGACCGCCCTTACGAATCGTTCGGGTGCATCGCCGTCACGGGGCGCGATGCCCGCCGATTTCATGATCCTCGAGATGTGGGGCATTGATATGTCTTCCCGCGACCCCGCGAGCACGGACCATGCCCGGTCGATCCTGGCGAGGTCCCCCTCCAGGCCGGAGGTCGCGATGAGTTCGGCGAGCGACATGGCGTCCCTGGCTTCACGCGGCGTTTCCGACGGATCGGGCACGGTCCCGGGTTGCGAGCTCCGGCAGGAACGTGAAACCATGTTGAATTCGACCCGCGAGAGCCACATGGCGGCCTGGAAATATCCGACGATCCCGTAGCCCGTATAATGACCGCGAGGCTTGAACTGCCCGAAATCGATCAATCGCTTTCGACCGAACAATTCGACCTCTTCGGGCCCTGCGGCGGCATCGATTTTCCCGACGAAAAATGCGATCCGTTCCCCGCTACGCCCGGTAACCGCGCCTTTTCTCTCTCTATCGGCGGTAACCCCCGAAGAGAGATAATGCCTGGCGACACCGAGATACACGGTCAGGTCCTCGACGGTATCCGCCGCATAATTGTCCGATGACACCTCGAGTTTCACGGCGAGCCTTTCGATCAGGCTCTTCAGCGCGGGGAGGAGGATATCGGCTTCGATCGTTTCGACAAGCTTGTCGTGCGACTGGTACACCGCGTTGAAAATAGAATCGATTGAAACGAACATGGGCAGCTGCGATTGGAATACTTCGTGATAAGCGAGCGCGAATGACTGATATTCCTGTTTGGCGAGGACCACGATTCCCTGCCTGTCGAGCATTGAGCGTTCGTCGCGGGTGAGGCTGAAACGCTCGGTCATTCGGTCAATGTATGAGGGTTTCCCGTCGCGAATCCGGGCGCGCGTTGTCACAGGGGGGCGCTGACCCTTTCTAGCCAGCACGGCCCTGATCGCGCTGTCGATGTTATCATTGGCGACCTCGCACCGATCATCCTTTTTAAGCGGCTTCTTCTTCGTTTTTGCATTTTCGTCAACGCTCGTCCGGTCGATCGCGGCGGCATCGAGGGGATCATAATTCAATGTGAAGACAAGCGCGATCACCAGGCACGGCAGCATGGCATGGATATGGTTTCGAAGCATCATTCGGGTCTCTCCTTCAAAAAATCGCGGAGACGGACAGGTTCTTGATAGATAGAATACAACGAAAAACCACATGCGGCGATAAGAAAATGGGATCGTTGGATGATCGATCTCGAAATCCGCCGCCATTAAAATATGCCAATTTTCATGTACGCGTGTTTTTCCGCTTTCCCAGGTTAATGCTTGACATTCGCTACCCGTTATGTAACATAATAACGCTGTCTGAGAGGCCTGCAGGTAATGAAACCATGAAGCGTATGTATCGATAGCGCGGATTGCATCGACGAGCTGCCATGAACATCGCGGGGAAATCACTATGCAGTACAGGACAGAAGACCGTCGCCGATGGGGGCTTTTATTCCCCCGCCGGGCCCCGGCGGGGGAACCTGCGTATCGCCCTCATACCGATTTTTCTTTTTTTATCGCTAATCTTTTTCCCGTTAATCGCACAGGCAGAGGCCGTACTTTCCCTCAATGGTGAAAAGTACCGTTATAATGCGGGCACCAGCCTGTATTATCTCGAGGATCCGCGGAAGAAATATTCAATAGAGCAGGTGAGTTCTCCGGCCTTCAGGGACCGCTTTACAAGGAGCACGGTAAGGGCCCTGAATTTCGGGTTCTCGAATTCGGCTTACTGGATCCGGCTCGCGCTGTTCCACGATTCCCTCCGTCCCGCAAGTTCGTCCGAGTGGCTTATCGAACTCGATTATCCCCTGCTGGACCGCATTACTGTTTACGAACGCGGCCCGGGCGGTTTCACCAGGCGGGAGTCGGGGGATATGATTCCCTTCAATAAACGCGAGATACAGGAAAAGAATTTCCTGTTCCGGATCGTTCTTGCCCCGGGAGAGACAAGGGACATGTATATCCGTATCGATACCGCGAGCTCCTCGAAGTTCGGGGTTTATCTCTGGGAACCGGTCCGTTACTTCACGAGCGAGCAGGCCAATATCATCGCCTACGGGATGTACTACGGGGTCCTGCTGGTAATGGCGCTCTACAACCTGTTTCTTTTCGTGACAGTGCGCGACCGGAATTATATCCTGTATGTCCTCTACGTCATCTCATTTTTCCTTGCCCGTTCATCCCTGGACGGGTTTGCGTTCCAGTATCTCTGGCCGGGAAACCCGTGGTGGGGAAACGTGAGCGTGCCGTTTTTTTCGTCCTTTTCGTGCCTGATGGTTGTCGTCTTCAGCATGAATTTTCTTCAGACGAAAAAAACGATGCCGAATGTCCACATAGTCATTCTCGGATTAATCGCGGCGTATGTCGTTACATGCCTCATCTCGCTCGTCGTGAGTTATTCGATCTCGATACGCGTGGTGGGATTCTGGCTCATGACGGGCTCGCTTTTCATGCTTTTCACGGGATACTGGTCGCTCAGGCAGGGACATCGTCCCGCGCGGTTTTACCTCCTCTCGTGGACCTTCCTGCTCATCGGAAGCACGATTTTCGACCTCAACAAGTTCGGCGCCATACCGAGCGTTTTCCTCACCGAGGCGGCCCAGCACATCGGTTCCTTCTTCGAGGTGGTTCTCCTGTCCTTCGCCCTCGGCGATCGAATCAATCTTGAGCGCAGGGAGAAGTTCCTGGCGCAGCAGCTGGCCGTGGAGAATCTCCACAAGGCCGACCGCCTGAAGGACGAGTTTCTTGCCAACACCTCGCACGAGCTCAGGACCCCGTTGAACGGCATCATCGGATTGGCGGAGTCGCTCTACGACGGGGTCGCGGGCGAGCTGCCCGGCGCCGCGAAAAGCAACCTTTCGATGATCGTCGCGAGCGGCAGGCGGCTTGCAAATCTCGTGAACGACATCCTCGATTTTTCCAAGATGAAGCACAAGGAGCTGGTGCTCGACCTTCAGCCGGTCGATTTTCGCCAGATCGTTGAAATAGTCCTCATGCTGTCGCGGCCGCTCGTGCAGAGGAAGAACATCCGCATGGAAAACCTGATTCCCGACGACCTTCCGCCGGTCCTGGGCGACGAGAACCGGTTGATGCAGGTAATGCACAACCTGATCGGCAACGCAGTCAAGTTTACCGAGTCGGGCTTCATCAGGGTGGATGCGCGCGCCCTGGACGGGAGCATCGAGGTGCGCGTATCCGATTCGGGGATCGGAATTCCCCCTGACAGGCTTGGCGATATCTTCCGGTCGTTCGAGCAGGTCGACGCATCCATCGCCAGGGAGTACGGCGGAACGGGCCTCGGGCTTGCCATAACGAAAGACCTCATAGAGTTGCACAAGGGAACGATACGTGTGGATTCCCGGCCGGGGAAGGGCTCCATCTTCACGGTCACGCTTCCCGTGGCTGATCGAATCGCCTCGCGGCGGCCCTTCCCAGCCGCTGCGCACGGGGAGGCAGTCCTGTCAGGGGTGAATGACGACCTTGCGTTCGTCATGCCGGCCGACAACCGCACGATCCGCCCGGGTGCCGACGCCGTGATCCCGGGAATGGAGGGCGTAAAAGTCCTTGCCGTTGACGACGAGCCCGTAAACCTGCAGGTCATTCAAAACAATCTTGTTTTCGCGGGCATCGAGGTACGGACGGCCCAATCGGGCTATGAGGCGCTCGAGATTTTCAGGAATGGATATCTGCCTGATATCGTACTCCTCGATATCATGATGCCGCGCATGAACGGGTACGAGCTCTGCAGGACCATCAGGGAAAGCCACAACCTGACTGAACTGCCCATCATCTTCCTGACCGCGAAAAACCAGGTCACGGACCTCATCGAGGGATTTGTATATGGGGCCAATGACTATATCCCGAAACCGTTCACGAAAAACGAACTCCTGGCGCGCATTAAAAACCTGGTGACGCTCAAGAGGGCGATCAGCGACCGCGAACACATCGTCGCGATCGAGCACGATCTCGCGATCGCGCGGAATATACTTCGATCCATCATCCCGGAAACGCTACCCGCTGTGCCCGGGCTAGACATCCAGGCCAGGTATTACCCGATCGACGCGATAGGGGGTGACTTTTACGATTTTCACGTTATCGGCGACGGGCGGCTCGGGATACTGGTGGCCGACGTTTCCGGGCACGGCGTTTCAGCCGCCCTGATCGCGGCGATGCTCAAGATCGCGTTTTCCCTCGAGAAGGAGCACGCGGACGATCCCGTGCTCGTGCTCGAGGGAATAAGGAACACGATGCTCGACAAGCTGGGAAACCAGTTCGTGACGGCGAGCTATCTCTATATTGATCTCCCGGGCGGGATGATGAAAACCGCACGAGCCGGTCACCTCCCGACGCTCATCCTCCGTAAGGGTGAAAACGCGGTCCGGGAGATCATACCTGAGGGAAGAATTATATGTACGATGCTGCAGTCCTCTTTCAGGGCGGCGGAGTGCGAGCTCCACGAGGGAGACCGCGTTATCCTGTTCACCGACGGCATATCCGAGGCAAACAACGCCTCCCGCGAAATGTACGGTGACGAGCGTTTCCTGTCGTTCATTGCGGAACGTCGGGAACTGACGGCAGGCGATTTCTCCGACGCCGTTATTGCGGAGATCGCCGCCTGGACGGGGAAGGATCTGGTTTTCCACGACGATCTTACGCTCATTGTGGTTGATGTCGTTCGCCGGTCCCTGGATGGCCCGACCGTGTAAACTGGCTGACGGTGGGGCTGGCGGGACAAGCGATTTCGGCACGCACTTCATTGGCGCGAATAATGATACCAGGGTATGTTTTAAACTGTAACGATTCTTCTTCAGCTGTCTGCGTCATTACCACATTTTGTTCTTGCCATCTATTGCGAATTAAAAGCATAATAAGTTGTCTGTTATATCGAAAAATGGTGTGGTTCCAACAATGGATGAGAAGCGCGAAAACAATTATATGATCGAATCTGTCAGAAAGGACATGAAGAACTTCACGAGGAACTTCATCCTCTCGACCGAGAGCGTGAGTTTTATCGCACTTATCCCCATGATTGTGCTTTATGCGTGGGTCAATTTCAACATGAATGACGCCCAATCCTCCATTTTCTTCAAGTGGGTCATGGTCGCGACGGTATTTGGCCTGATCACGACGAATGTAGCCGACCGGGTTATCGTAGCGCCGATACAGAAGTACTGCAACAAGCTCCTGCGCAACGAGCCCGTTTCCGAGGAGGAGTATGCGCGCGCGCAGAAGCGCTTTTTCTCGCTACCCTACATACATGCAATAAACTCGGCATGCAACTGGTTCGCCGGCCTGAGCGTCTGTGCCGTTCCATTTACCCTGATCGCCGACCTGACGATAATACAGACCATCAACGTGTATCTCGTCGTTTTTATCATACCCCCGACCGGTGGGATGTTGTTCTTTCTTCTTACCGAGATATACCTCCAGAAGCTGCTCAATGCAGGTGTCTTCAAAAGACTCGTCCTGAAGTCGTTCAACCTCAAGATGAGCCTTATGAAGCGCGTGTTCCTCGCGATACTCTTGCTCCTGATCGTTCCGACCATCGCGACAAACGGCTACTACCTGGTCTTCCTCGAGTCGGCGAACATGGTTCCCTCCGTTTCGTTTGTGAAACTCGGCAGTATCATCCTTTTCGGAATCGTCATGGCGATCGCTGTCGTCATGGCGCTCTGGAGATCCATTTCGGAAAAAATCAAGCTGATTGCCGCCTTTATCGACAGTATTGGCGACGGCGATCTCGCCGCCGAGAAAAGTATTTTTGCCGTCATTGACGAGCTGACAAACATAAACCAGACAGTATATGTGATGAAGAAGAACCTGGCGGCAATGATCGACGATATCAACACGATCGCGCTGCAGCTCGATAATTCAAGCAACGATACGTCGAGGATCACAAATTCCTTTGCCGAGGTCACCCAGAACCAGGCGGCCACCGTGGAGGAGGTCACCGCCACGATCGAACAGATCTCGGCGGGCATGGACCAGATCGCCAATGGCGCGCAGGGCCAGGCAACGAGCCTGAAATTGCTCATCGACAGAATGAACGATCTTTCGGGTATCATACGCGAACTATCGGAGAACATCTCGAGCGCGTCGGAGCTCGCCACCGGCATTACCGCCGAGGCGCGGCAGGGCGAGGAATCCCTGCGCCAGATGAACGAGAGCATGCTCACCATTAACGCGAGCTCCCAGCAGATGACGAACATCGTGAGCATCATCCAGGACATATCCGACAAAATAAACCTTCTCTCGCTCAACGCGTCGATTGAGGCGGCGCGCGCCGGCGACGCGGGGAGGGGCTTCGCGGTGGTCGCCGACGAGATATCGAAGCTTGCCGACAACACGGCATCAAGCGTGAAGGAGATCGACGTTCTCATCAAGACGACGGACGGCGAGATCCGCAAGGGTCTTTCCGGGGTCACCGACGTGGTGGACAGGATCGGCCGGATCGGCGCTGGCATCAACTCGATGAACGGGATGGTCGAGAAGATCGCGGGGATAATGCAGAAACAGATCGATACGAACTCGATGGTCGACAAGGAAGCGAACAATGTAAAGGTGAAGTCCCAGGAGATCGAGAATTCGACAATGGAGCAGAAGACCGCCATCAACGAGGTCGTGCATTCCGTCACAAGGATCAACGAGCTGACCCAGACTATCAGCGCGGGTTCCGAGGAGATCACGTCGAACACGGACGAGAACGCGAAAATTGCGAAAGTATTAAAGACCAAGGTCGGGCAGTTCAAGATCGCTTGACGACATCGTGTTCCGACCGGCGGAGCGATCGTTAATCCAGCAGGAGAATGGAAGGAAGCTTATCGGGATGCGCGAGGCGTAAAAGCTCGTAGCCTATCCCGGCCGTGCCCACGAACAGGGCGGGGGATATCGGACCCGGGGGCAAATGGGGATTGAATCGGAAATCGATGCCCTCTCGTTCGGACAGAATCTGCGCCGCTCCTGACAGGGCCGCCGTCACGTAATCTTTGCGGCCGAGTTTTTTACCCGCCGCCAGCAGCAGTTCCAGGCGCCCGAGGTTGCCGCAGCACAGGTGGTCGCAGTCGTGCTCGGGCATGGTAGTGAGCACATCGAGCGCCAGCATCGCGTCTCTTCCCGCGTCTTCGCCCATCTCAAGCATGCCGAGGCGTCCCAGCCCTATCCCGGGAGATCCATGACACCAGGTGGACCAGTATCCCCATTTCCTGTTCAACGCTTCGTCCGGGCTTTTGTGCCAATTCTTCACCGAGAGCTCCAGGAGTCCGTCCTCGAAGGCGACGCCTTGCCGGGCGGCTTCGGCGAACCGTTCGTCCCCGGTCGCGTCGTAGAGGCGCCACAGGGCGAAAGATATTCCGGCGGCGCCGTGGCTGAAGCCCGAAATAGGTACGCCGTACTGGCAGTCAATCCATACCGATCGTTCGTTACGCCAGGGGCCGCGCATCGCCAGGAGGTGCTCTCCGCAGAGCCGGGCCGCGGCAAGCGCCGCGGATCCGGGACGCGTCCGGTGGAGTGCGAGCAGGGCGCAGATGGCACCCGCGGAGCCCCCAATGATATCGAGCTTTCTGTCGCGGACGACCAGCTCCCCGTCGATCATCGAGGCGAGGGTTTCAGCCTCATCGACGAGCGCCGGGTCTCCGAGCATATCCCCGCAACGGGCAAGGGCATACACAAGTCCTCCCGTGCCGATGATGCCGCCGATCCCCAATTCGCGCGCGAGGCTCCGTGCCGACGTCCCGTTTTTCAGGTAAGGACGTGCCACATCCATGATCTCGTAGACCAGGTGGCGGTAGGTGCTGTCGCCCGTCGCTTTCTCGTAGGCGGCTATGAAAAGGGACACGCCCGGCGTCCCGTGGTACAGTGACAGGCCCATGATGCCGAGTTTCATGCGCCGCATCGATCCGTCGTAGGACGGCTCTATCCACCAGGAGGCACCGTCGATACAAAGACGTTTGTGAAGGATATCCGCTGCGATGCGCTCTGCACGCGTGATGGCATCGCGGGCGAAAGCATCATCATCCACGGTACTATCGGTGCGAAGTGGAGGTCTTTCCCGCAGGTTCTCGTCGACGGCGAGCATGTCCGCATGGGAAGTGATCGCCTTTCCGGCCATCTCGACCTGGAATGCCGCCTCCCGTTCATGCATCGATTCCAGGAGGGCTCTGGCGCGCTCTTGTCCGCTCACTTCGAACATCGGGAGTTCGGTCCCGTCGCGGCCGGTAACGGTTTGACTGCAGGGCATTACGGTGAAAAGTGGGATATCGAGCCTTTCAACGGATGCAAGCTCTTCCCGGTACAGGGGCCAAATATCCCCGCCGCGCTCCTCCACGGTCCATCTGGCGGCCATGGATTCGAGCCGGAGGCTGAAATCGATGCCGTCGCGGAGACAGCCAGGCTCCATGGCCATGCGGCGTGCCTCTATATAACTTCCGGTGTCGCGAAGGAGAAATCGTACGGGTTGTTCCAGTAGAGGTTCCAGCGGCCCGTCGTGCCCGGTCCATTCTCCTTTCCTGGCAATCAGCCAGCGGAGCATTTCATCAAGGCCCGCCAGGAGGTCGTCGCGCCCTTCCGTGAGACCGATCACCTTCCCGTCGAGCCTTACCGCATTTAGTTCCCATTCCGGGATGCGTTCGAATTCCATGGTCATGTCGTCTGTGCCGGCGTTTCTGAACACGGCTATGTGACGGAATGGATCAACGCCGCCGGCGCCGCTGACATCGTATTCCTCCCCTCTGTCCGAATCGATCCAGAACGGGAGCAGCCCCGTGGCGATCACCGATCCGCAGAAGGTCTCGCATACCCGGTCGTGAATAGCCTTCAGAACGAGAGCGGTCTGACGGTACCGATGACGTCCCTGGAGGAGCATCTCAATGTCAACGAGCACCGGGTGCTCGCCATGGGCGATGACGTTCTCGTTGTGTATGTCCGTGCCGCGCAGGACGTGGAGCACCGCCATCAGGTGACCCATGCGCCGGTAATAATTCTGAACCCCGACACGCGTTGGGCATGGCCTGGCCGGCACGAATTCCTGCCACAGGTGCGGACTCTTTCGCAGGTACTTGATCCGGAAAAAGGGAAGGGGGATATCCCTTGCGTTCATCCAGGAAAGCAGTCCGTCCCAGGCTTCCCACTGCGCCGAGCCCCTGGGCTTATATATTATGGCGCTGTCGTCCTCGAAAACCGCCAGAATCACGCATCGGCCGCCGTCGTGCGGATCTGATAATTCGGCATGCAGCTCCTTCACCTTCGGACGGCCCGAGAGGCCAAAGATTACGGCAATATCGTCATAGTCCGCCTCAAGACGCGCGAGGTATTCCTCCATCATCCCGACCCACTGATCGATCAGCTGGCAGAGAAAGCGGGTCATGACTGCGTACTCGAGAAAAAAATCCAGAAGGCCGGCGCCCCACAGATGTTCCATCATCGCATCGAAGTGCGTACGTGTCTGGCGGCCCGTAGCCTTTCGGAACATTGCGTCCAGGGGAGACTCCCCCATGGCTTTCCGTATGGAGAGCTCTCCCAGCAGAACGGGCGCGGCGCCCAGGACCATCTTGCGGAGAAGCCGTTCCCTGAGTTGACCCGCGGCATTTTCGGTCAGGAGCGAGATTCCTGTGGTGCCGCGTTCCAGCCTCGACCAGGCCTCTTCGACGAAAGGGGCAAGGAACTCTTCAAACGGAGCCTCTGACGGTGTGTCGTTCCGGCGACGACCGGTGTAGCGTTCCAGGACCGAAGCAAGCGTTTCGGTCCATCCGGGCAGGGGCGCGTTCCCGAACCGCCACGTTCCCACCAGCCTTTCGGCATCATCCTCGGAGAGGCCGTCCCAGTCGAGGCGCCGGGCAAAGCGTTCCGGATCCCCGGCGGCTGCCATTCTTCGCCAGAGTTCCATCCGCTCGCGCGTTCGCGCGGGATCCGTTGCCGCGTCGTCGAACACAAGGCCGCCGCTCATGCGGTCACCGAGCGTTGACGCTTTACCCGCGATTTCCACAAGATAGACGGTCTGAGAATCGTAATGACGCATTCGATGCCGCGTCAATGAGAAATGCCTTCGTTACGACTCGCGTGATTCATATTCAACCCCTGTAATTCGAAAAGAAACTCCAGCATGCATACCCCATACCGGTCCCGCCGGCAATCTTTTCAATATCCGAATCGGATAGTGCCCCTCCTTCGCGATTCATCGCCGGCAGCACCAGGTGCACCTCGGTCTACGTATCTTCCACGCCCTCTCTTGCGACGTAGTCCGGGTTCCTTATCAAAATACTATACGGCTGGTGGTGCAATTGAGACAGGTAACCGGGGGTTGTTTGCCGTCTCCGCCACCACTAATATTGCCGCCGCTCACGAAGGTGCAGATCGCGCCCCCGGAAACCTTGTCAAGATCAGAATCGGATATTGCCCCACCGCCGCCATTCATCGCCGGCAGTACCAGGTGTAGCTCGGTCTGCGTATCTTCCACGACCTTGATGCTGACTCCCTCGGGGACGGCCATCCCCAATTCCTTCGCGATAACGGCATTGGGATTCGCAATGAGCTCTTTTCTGAAAGCCTTGTCCTTCATTGCTTTCATGATCACCTTCTCGCTGAGCGTGTTCGAATTCACATCTTCTTTCATTAATATCCTCCATCAATGATTTGCAATCGTAAGATCCTTTTATAATTCCGATAGTTCTTCGCTGTCATGCCGGCCGGTGTACGGCTCTGTGCTTTATCCCGCGACACTCTCTGCGTACCTTAACACGCCTTTAACGGCGGGTTGGTGCAGTTTGAACACTGAATCATGGGAGGTTTGGTGACCTCGCCGCCGAAATTGCCGCTCACTCCGCCGCAGCCACCGCCCCCGGAAACCTTTTCGAGATCGGAATCGGATATCGCCCCTCCACCGCCAATCATCGCCGGCAGTACCAGGTGTACCTCGGTCTGTGTGTCTTCCACGACCTTGATGCAGATTCCCGCGGGAATGGTGATCCCGAGCTCCTTCGCGATCGCTGCATTGGGGTTCGCCATGAGCTCCTTCTTGAATCCCTCATCCTTCAGTGCCTTATTGACGATCCTGTATCTTGCATCAAACTTGTCTTTCACGTCGGCCATCGTATTATCCTCTTTCTGTTAATATTGTTATCCGGCAGGTTCCGATCGCTCTCGATTTCCCGCATGGATTACGCGCATTCATGCGTCATTGAGGCTCCTGGAAATGATATGTCGAATACATGTAACTCTTCGCGTGCGTGAACGAATTGCCATCGAACAGCAGCTTTACGTGGGCGAGGTTGAGCGCCAGCAGTGCCTCGCGACCGGTCAAATCCGACATTGCCGCAAGACACGGCGGCCACGCATCCGGGTTTTCCTCCCGATGAAAGATTCGCCTGATGCCGACAAGCAGGGACGGCCATCGGGGATGCATGAGGCCCATTTGAACGATGTCGTCCAGGCAATCGTCCCAGATGTGCGGGTTTTCCCACACGGTTTGCCTGAGGTAGTATTCCAGACCCACAGTGGGGAGTATATCGTTGAAAAAGTCCAATGCAAGGGCTACATGTCCGGTATCGGCCCATCGTGGCATGTCGGACGCGAGCCGGTCCGTATTGCCCCGCCATCCAATGCGGTGAAGAAAACCGGGTATATCGCGCCAGTCCCTGAACGTGACACACCAGCGTACGGCAAGACCGCCATCCACGTATGAAAATCCGGTGCCGTACAGGGAGGAATCGTCCGGAAATGCCTCGAAACACCGCCGCATGATGTCTTCGGTATCCGCGGTAACGCCCCCTCCCGGAAGACGTTCCGCCGTTAACCTGAAGATATCAATGTATTTGTCGAAGACGTCCGCGGCCCCGCCGGCCAATCCTCCGCGCATTTCGTTGAAAGCGAATCCAACTCGCGGGTTGTTCTCGCTGCCGCCCGAGCCAAGGTCGAACTCAAGCCATACCCCGTCGTAGAGATCTGGGCCGCGATCGCGCCAGTTGCGCATTAAATCTTTCACGGAACTCCACACGGGAGAATCGGACGGGACCCTGTCAGCAAGGGAAAGTCCTTCACCATGGCGAAAATAACACTGGAAATCCACGCGGGGTGTCCCATCGCTGAGCCAGAATTCGTAAATGTGCCCGTATGCAGGCGGGAGGGCGACCAGCAACGTTTCCAACCGTGTGAAATATTCACCGGTCAATAATTCCGGCGGGAATCCCGTTCGCACGGTGCGCAGGAAATCGCACATGCTATTTTTTTCAGTAAAGACGTTGCCGTTATCCAGCATGTAATCCCATATCGTTCCGGGCGTGCAGAATGTAACGGAAAATTCTGGTATATAGATACTTATGCTTGTTGATACTCATCATCTCTGAATCCAGGTCTCCTATCGTCCCGGTATGGCGGATGTACGCAAAGTACTTGTACGGACCAGGGCAAAGGTATTTGCATGCAATGAGTGAGTGATCAGACCGGGGGAGTATTTATGTCTATGTGATAATTAACCCGGTCGAATGGATTATCTTTAACGCTGGATTTTTGGATATAAAAAAATGGGAAATTTAAGAAAAAATATTCTGAAAGGGAGTCTGATAGCTCCATTATGGGCATTAAATAATTTAATCATATGCCATTGTGGTGTCTGTATGCATGTTCCTGATTTAATCGAAAACTATCCCACCGGGAGTATTGCATGTTACTTATCGTGTGCTACGGGTCATCATGAAAGTCATGTTGGGTGATGGATATATTTATTCTTGACATGTATATGATTCATGATTGATATTTCTTGTTATCGAATGGCATAAAAAAAATACGCCATCCGTTTTCAATCATGATACATGGCATATTGATTCCAGCTCGACCGGCTCATGGATACCGGAGAAGGCCACCGGTGGTGACGGCGGTGAATACCGCTACCATGATCAGGACGCCAGGATGACATTCCGGAGGATTCAATCCATGATAGTATTCAAAAAGTTATCCGATTCAATCCTCAGGCCCTATCAGCAGGCCAATTTTTTCACCCAGAAACGCGCCTCAGCTCTCATGGTCTTCTCTCTTTGCCTGTGCGGGCTCATGATTCTGATTTTCATGGCATTCATGCTGCTCATACCTGAAATGCTGCTCCAGGCGGGCGGTCCCATCATAGCCATTTTTTTACTGGGCAGTATCTCCCTGCTGGTACTCAAGCGCGGGTCGTATTACGGAGCGGCTCACATGATTTCCCTCATTGCCAGCGTACTGATCATCGCGGCATTCATGATCAAGCTGAAACGCGACGTCCATACCGGTTACACCACGTACATCTATTTCATGCTGGCGGCGATAGTGCACGCGATCCTTTTCTGTAAGCGATGGGTGGTGCTTGTTGTCTCCCTCGGTTTCCTGGCGGCCGATGTTATATATTTCATGCTTGCAAAGGACATGGTCGACGGGAAAATCCTCCAGCTGACGAAGGTCGGATTCGTTGACAGCAGCGTATCGATTGTAATGGCCTTTCTCATCGGCATGGCTATAATAAAAATCAACAACGAAACGATCAAGAAGACCGAGGAGGAATCGCTGCACAGCAGGGAGAATTTCAACAGGGCTCAACAGCTCGTCAGCTCCCTCGGCGAGGCATCGAGGGAGCTTGCGGCTTCGTCGGAAGAACTGGCGCGGACCGCTTCGTCCTTCTCGGGGAACACGCAGAGCCAGGCCGCGTCGGCGGAGGAGATCACCGCGACGGTGGAGGAGGTGTCTGCAGGTGTGGCGAACGTTACCGCGGGCACGCGGGACCAATACAGGCGGATGTCCGACCTCCAGGAAAAGATAAGGCTGCTTTCCGACGCGATCGCGCAGATGAGCGAAACGATCGCCCGCTCGCTCAAGACCACTGGCGAAATCGCGAAGCTCGTCGGCCAGGGAGAGGAATCTCTCAGCGCGATGAGCGCCAGCATGGAAAAGATCATCCTGAGCTCGAGCCAGGTCAAGGGGATCGTCGACATCATCAACGACATATCCGACAGGATCAATCTGCTCGCCCTGAACGCATCCATCGAGGCGGCGCGAGCGGGCGAGGCGGGGCGCGGCTTCGCGGTCGTCGCGGACGAAGTTTCTAAGCTGGCGGACCAGACATCGTCGAGCATCAAGGAAATATCCTCCCATATCATGGTGAGCAGCGACGAGATCGGCAGGGGTAAGGCCAATGTCGACACCACTGTATCGATAATGAGCAAGATCATCGAGGGAACGAGCTCGATCAGCACAATGATCGAGGACCTGGCACACAAAATGGAACAGCAGCAATCGGTCAATAATCAGGTCAACATGAACGCCCAGGCGGTAATCGAGTGGTCCGACGAGATCAGGGCCGCCATGGAGGGACAGCAGTCCGCCATCATCGAAATATCCAGGTCGATCGGTAATGTAAACGAGATTACTCAGTCAAATTCACGCGAGGCCGACAGGCTTTTTTCGCATGCACAGATGGTGGAGCAACTCGCGGGCAATATGAAGAAGACACTCGGATCGTAGATCCTGCGGTCAATAGTTATGGCAGGATGTATAACTTATCAGGATTATTTTATCAGGTATTTCATTCAATGATGAAACAATTGCTGCCATGAGTTTTTCATTATTAAAAATTTATTATATTGATCTCTGATGACAAATTATTGAATAAAAATATACAAAAGCATATATTTTGTCGATTAAATGGTTTCGATTTCATCCAATGAATTCCGCGCATATTAATTTATATAAAATAAAAAATAGTATTGCAAAAAATTGGCCGCTACCAGCTTTGTTCTCTGTCATATAGTATGATTGCGTAAAATACGTGATTATTGGTTCCGGGAAAAATTTATTTGTACCATCTTTGGAGGTTTCTCAGATGAAAAAGCTTCTCACAGTTGTTACCGCGATGATTTTCGCGATGTCTGTGGTCCTCGTTGCCGCCGATAAGGCTGACAAAAAGGCCCCTAAAGACGACAAAAAAGTCGAGAAAAAGGCTGACAAGAAAGCCGACAAAAAGGCCGACAAGAAAGCCGACAAGAAAGCTGATAAAAAGGCTGACAAGAAAGACGACAAAAAGGCCGACAAAAAAGCTGACAAAAAAGCTGACAAGAAAGCTGACAAAAAAGCTGACAAAAAAGGCCCCAAACCCGCTCCCGCAAAGAAAGACGAGAAAAAAGTAGAAAAGAAAG
>CAYRGX010000004.1:0-157500 GCA_964423905.1 uncultured Leptospirales bacterium
CTTTTTTCTCGTCTTTCTTTGCGGGAGCGGGTTTGGGGCCTTTCTTGTCAGCTTTTTTGTCAGCTTTTTTGTCTGCTTTCTTGTCTGCTTTCTTGTCCGCTTTTTTCTCGTCTTTCTTGTCTACTTTTTTCTCGTCTTTCTTTGCGGGAGCGGGTTTGGGGCCTTTCTTGTCAGCTTTTTTGTCAGCTTTTTTGTCTGCTTTCTTGTCTGCTTTCTTGTCCGCTTTTTTCTCGTCTTTCTTGTCTACTTTTTTCTCGTCTTTCTTTGCGGGAGCGGGTTTGGGGCCTTTCTTGTCAGCTTTTTTGTCAGCTTTTTTGTCAGCTTTCTTGTCAGCCTTTTTGTCCGCTTTTTTGTCAGCTTTCTTGTCAGCCTTTTTGTCCGCTTTTTTCTCGACTTTCTTGTCGTCTTTGGGAGCCTTTTTGTCAGCCTTATCGGCGGCAACGAGGACCACAGACATCGCGAAAATCATCGCTGTAACAACAGTGAGAAGCTTTTTCATCTGAGAAACCTCCAAAAAATTGGTAAAAAAATAAATTTTCCCGGAACCATTTTAATTGCGTATTTTGATGCAATCATACTATATGACATATGAAAAGCATCACAACGGCCATTTTTTTACAAAAAAATGATCTCAAAAGACAAAATTTCCCTTATTTATACGGCCCACAGCAAGGAATTGTTCCGTTATTTGTTGAGATTAACCGGAAATCATCATGCTGCTGAAGATCTTTTACATGAAGTTTTCGAAAAATTCATAGTATATACTGAAAACAAAATTGTCCAAGACGATAAAATTCGAGCTTTTCTCTATAAAACAGCACATAATTGCGGAGTTAATCACCTTTCCAGGCAAAACAGGACCGGGGGAGAAAATATTGACGATATTGAAGATTCGTTACGGACCAATGACACCCATTATGACGACATCATCATCGATGAGTTCAATCGCCGGGTATATGAAATAGTTGAAACGCTCCCGCCCGAATCACGGTCAATATTTATACTTCATAAAGAAAATAATAAAACATATGGAGAAATTGCCGAAGAATTGGGCATATCTGAAAGAACTGTTCGTAGAAAAGTTAAACAGATGTTAGATATATTATATAAAATACTAAAAAATGAGGGCTACGATTAGGAATATCGACATTTTTTTGTCAAATATACCCTTCCAGATTGTTATATTAATACAGGGTTGTTCGAAAAATGAGACACGTATCCCTCACTATCCTTCGGGATTTGATTGCAGGAGCTCTTACCAGGGAGCAGATAGCTGAAGTACGTTCCCATATAGCAGAATGCCCGCGTTGCGAGCGTGAGGCGTCATTTCTTGTAAAAATTATATCCCCCTCGCCCGAAACCAGAAAAGACCAACCTCCAAAGAGAATTCACCGCGATATAATGGCATATTATGATTCAGTCGCGCAGCACGAAAAACATTCTATGACACTGCTAGACCTCGCAACCAGGCGGCTGCGTTACACGATAGCCGTGTCGGGATCGATTGCCGCCATATTCATTTCAGCTTTTCTGTATATTGAATGGAAATACGAAAACAGGCCGGTTCAGGCATCACAGGTAACCGGTTATGTGAAGGCCAATAAAACCTACATCCGAAAAGGACATGCCCTCCAGCCAGGAGATCATGTCACTACAGGCGAGGATGCCAGGATCGCGCTCGTACTGGGAAAACTCATGAAGCTCAACGCCGGCCCGGACACGTCGATCTATATCTCCAAATCGTATCTTAACAGAAAAACCGGGAGAACGACAGTCGAGATCGTCATCAAAAGAGGTACCATCCTGGCCGTTTTCGATAATACCGGAAAAATGAAATTCATCTTCAGAACGCCCCATGGAAGCATCTCTTCACAGGGTTCAAGCATAGCCATGAAAGTGGGCCCGGAAAAAACCCGCATAGTGGTAAGGGATGGCAGCGCAAAACTGGCCCCTGCAAACGGATATTCCATCCGGACCCTCGAAAACCAGGCCTATTCGATCACACCCCACAAAGTGATCACTGTCGACGAGAGCCCCGACGACGACGATGATGTTACCGCAATCGGTAATGATGTCAGCGATGACGATAATTCGTCGACAGAGGACCATTCGGTCCGTTGATAAAAATATCCTTGCTTTTTTTTGCCAATAGCTGAACATTCATGTAATAATGTCATGGAGGATCATCAATGATACGGACATTCTGTTTATCTGCGGTGTTGACCGTCATTTTCGCGATCGGCGCCCGTACGGATTGTCCCGTCACCCTGGAAGGCTACGTGGGCGGCGTTAAACTGGAACGCGCCGGGAAAGTCATTCCAATCAATACCGGCGTTGCAATCAACGAAAACGACTCGTTTCATATCGATGCTCTGGCCTTTATAATGATACGTGTCTGCGATAAGGGCGTCATCAGGGTCCACGGCCCGAGCAAGTATATCTTCCATATGAAATATATCCAGACAGAAATTGCACGGAGCAATCTCCAGAGCAAGCTTCTTGACAAATCCTCCTCGATGATCCCCAACTGCAGTAAAACCACCGTCATCGCAGTGCGCGGACTTCGTGGTACCAGGGGATCCGCGAAGATACCCGACGACCTGAAAAAGGAAATTGACCAGGCCGCATCGCTCTTCAACGGCGGGCAATACGACAGGGCATACAACGGGCTCTTGAAGATCAAGGCGCACGGAGAGCTCCCCGATTCGGCGAAACCGAACATCGATTTTTATCTCGCTGAAATCCATTTTCGCAAAAACGACTTCGCGAAGGCCCTCACGCTGTATCTTCCCCTGACTGAACTCGAAAGGGGCAGGTTCTTGCAACACGAGCACGCCCTTGTACGGTCAATTTTGTGTTGCGATTTCACGGGAAAAAACGCCCAGGTTAAGACACTGGCTGAAAAATACCTCAAGCTCTACGGTGAAAACGGCCAGTATTACGATATCATCAAGGCCATCGGGACCCGTTGATTCGCGGTAATGGGACTCCATTACTTAAAAAAACGAATACCGCCATTATGCATTTTGCTCGTGGCGGCATTTTTTTTCGTCCCCGGGTCATACTCCCAGCAGAAGGCCGTACGAGTGGCGGTAATGCCCTTCTATGACGGCGAATCGAAAAGCATAAAGTCATCCGCATCCGAAACGATGGCCTCACAGCTCTCAACCGCGCTTTTCAAGTATAGCTTTATACGCCTTTCCGAGCGCTCACGGCTGAACGAATTGATCTCGGAATCCAAGATGGCACAGCTCGGCATTATCGACGAATCCAGCGCATCGCGCCTCGGTCGCGTGCAGGGAGTGGACATCATGATCTTCGGATCAATCGACCGCGGATCGATCACCGCGCGCGCCGTTGTCATGGAAACACAGCGAATCATAGCCACATCAACCATGAAACCCGGTTCAGACATAGGCCTTCTTTCCGCCGGGATCGCACGGGGAATCGAAGTTCATTGCATGAAGGAATCCCTGAAAAGCATGCGGAACGACTCCCCGTATATCGATTTCTCCTTCTGGGTGGAAAACATCTCGAACGGCCCCCCTGTTGCCGTATCCGGAAAGGACGGAAAGCTTAAAATCGGTGACAGGGTTCAATTCAGGTTTCATTCAAACAGTGGCGGGTATCTCACCATTATCGATATACAGCCTGGCGGCGATGTCATCGTTCTTTTCCCCAATGACGGAACGCCTGATAACCGCATCAAGGCAGATACGATCTACACCATCCCTTCAACGGACGCACCCTACGAAATAACGGTGCAGGAACCCGCGGGATATGATACACTCGTTGCTTTCTTCACCAAGAAACCAGTCCAATGGCTTGACCGCAGGTTCCTTACGGGTCAGGGTTTCAGGAGCGTTAATAAAAACGACGTGGGAACGGTCATTCGCGGTTTCGAAATCAAGAAGACCGGCCTGTCCCCGGCAGAATGGGAAAGCTTCGCCATCGATATACAGATCACCAGGTAACGGACGGGGAACCGTCAAAAAAGTATTTGACACTCATGTTCATCGAACTGAAATCATTCAGCTCTATATTGATATCTTTTGATGTAGATACACACCGTCAGCAGGAGTGGCGCCATGAAAGGATATACGCACAAGATGGGAGTATTTCTTGCAGCGGACCGGGTAAGGATATTCTACCAGAGCTGGAACGCTCAAAAGCCGAAAGGGATTCTCGCGATATCCCATGGTCTCGGCGAACATTCAGACCGGTATGAAAACCTCATCAAGACCCTGGAAGGCAAACAGATTTCGATCTACGCGCTGGACCATCGAGGCCACGGAAAATCGGGCGGCAAGCGCGGTCATGTCGATTCCTACATGAATTATATCAACGATATGAAGCAATTATTCGAAGACATGATAAAAGCAGAGAACCCGGGCACACCGATCGTGCTTTTGGGACACAGCATGGGCGGACTGATCGCGTTTAAATATGCGCTGACCTATCCGGAAGACATCACCTCACTCGTTCTTTCCGCCCCCGCGCTCATCCCGGCGGTTACCGTTCCCGGATTCAAAAAGGCCGTGGGAAAGCTTTTTTCCAGACTGATGCCAACGCTCACCCTGAACAACGAGCTCGATCCCAACGACATATCGAACGATCTCGACGTGGTCAAGGCCTACAGGAACGACCCGCTCGTTCACGACCGGGTATCGGCGCGCTGGTATACGGAATACAACAATACCTCCGAGGAATGCCTCCGCAGGGCCGCGGAATTGACCATGCCGCTGCTTCTCATTCACGGCACCGGAGACAAGATGGTGAGCACCGAGGGAAGCAGGCTGACGTATGAAAGGGCAGGCGCATCCGATAAAAAAATTAATTTTTTTGACGGGCTGTTTCACGAAACGATGAATGAGAAGGTTGAAAACCGAAAAATTGTGCTGAAGCTTCTGGTCGACTGGATTCTCGATCACCTCGCTCCAAAAAAGAAGAAAAAGTAAGGAGCGTGAAAAACCCGGTTCCGATGACCGGGTTTTTCGTTCTCCGCTATCAGCATGTCACATTAATGATTGACATAAAAATTACGACCCAATAAATGATGTCTCAATTTCATACAGGAGGCAAATATGGCTTATAAAATAAGCAATGAATGCACCAATTGCGGCGCGTGCGAAGCTGAATGCCCAGTTGAAGCCATACGCGAAAAAGGAGATAAGAGGGTAATCGACCCGGACCTCTGTACCGATTGCGGCACCTGCGAATCGGTATGTCCGGTTGAAGCAATATCTCCCGGCGACTAAAACCGCCGTTTACCTTGATCATAGAGAAGCCCGCCTATCAGCGGGCTTTTTTATGCATAGATGTCAGGTGGTGTAATTACTCTTGATGTACGAGTTCAAATAACCTTCCGGATCCATGACCGCCTCGGCGGTTATAGTGAAGCTTTCCCGCTTGAGAAGCCGCAGTCCGTGAAAATAATCATGAAAGAGTTCATTACACAATTGTGTGATGCTCTTCAGCCTTGTCCCCACGAGCTCTTCGATCTTTTCAACAGCCGCCCTGTCAAAATCAAGGAAAATGCCGTGCTGGACGAAAAAATCGCTCTGAAAGGTCTTTATTCCGTCCTGGATGAGCATGCTTTTCAGGATCTCTCCTGGATTTTCGACCACCGTGAGATCCACGTTGAGGTTCTTGATATTGGTCGAGGGCAAACTTTTTTCAAATTTGATCAGGACCTTTTCAAAAACGCTCAGCAAGCCGCGTGCCCCGGTCTTTTCCTGGTGTGCCCTCGCGGCCAACATTTTCAACGCGTCATCGGAGAAATCGAGCTCAATGCCGTATGACTTGAAATCGAGTTTTTTCCCCAGAACCACCGTGCTGTACTTGTTCTTCAATATCTTGAAGAGCCCTTCCTCGTCGAGATCGTTCAGAACGACGTAGACAGGCAGGCGTCCGACGAATTCGGATTCAAACCCGAACTCGATCAGATCTTCGGTCTTGACCTTCTTCAGGATTACCTGCTTGTCGTCGCCAGACACCTTGGCCTTGTCAAAGCCGATGGCCTGTCGGTTCAGGCGTTTGTTTATCAGTTCATCAAGGCCGCTAAAGGCACCGGACACGATGAACAGGATGTTTTTCGTATTGATTTTCTGCCGCGTGACCTTGCCCGTTCTTTGCGCCTCCATGGCCGCTTCCACTTGCGATGCGAGATCGTGCGGCGTTTTAAGATCGACCTCCGCCTCTTCCATGAGTTTCAACAGGTTTCTCTGTACGCCGGTCCTTGACACGTCCGGGCCGTGGGTGCCGAACGACGAGGCGATTTTGTCGATTTCATCGAGATAGATAATCCCGTATTCGGCCTTCTTGATATCTCCGTCGGCCTCGTGCACGAGGTCGCGAACCAGATCTTCGACATCCCCCCCCACATATCCTGTCTCGCTAAACTTTGTCGCGTCGGCTTTCACGAAGGGAACGCCGATTTTTTTCGCGATCAGCTTAACAATGTAGGTTTTTCCCACGCCTGTGGGCCCTATGAGCAGCATGTTGCTCTTAATGTTACCGACAAGACGTTCCCGTTGTGGAAGGGTATTTTCGAGCTTCATCCTGTTGAAGTGCGTGCATACCTTGGTCGCGATCACCTCGATCGTCTCTTCCTGTCCAACCACGTACTGGTTCAAATAACTCTCAAGCTCTTCAGGCTTAATATCAAAGTTAAATTCGCTCTTTCTGCTCCCCCCGACACCGGCTTTACTGCCCATGCTCTCGGAATCCTGCTGAACTTCTTCAGCATCCAGTTTCAGCAACTCATCCAGGTTTTTCTCAGTATCGTATGATGGTCTGGTCATATATCACATCCTCTTGTGACTGCTGGCAATGTTATATTCGTGAATGATCTGAAATCGTTTCAACACGGATGTTACCATTAATAAAATACCGATTACTGTCAATCCGATATGCGATTATCCACGGATACAATATATCAATATATATCAAGTAATTTGGTTATAATAAAAAATATCCAATAAAATAAAAAAAGTGCTTGATTTATACTATACATATATATACTATATATGTGTGTATGTAAGATAACAATAGACTGAATATCCGATTGAATCACGAAATTGATATGATGATGTCAATAATAATAAGTAAATGTCCTGAGTGTGGATACTACCTTATTCCTGAAGGTGGATGCTTTTATTGCAGAAATTGCGGATATTCTTTGTGTACGCTGTAATTCTAACATAATCACTCAAGGGGTATTATGAAACACTATGCCAAACATCAATTCGGTTCTTTTTATGAAAATCAAAACAGATTATCGAGAAAAGATCGTGTATCTGAAGAAACAACGTTGTCTAATAATTATAAAACCACCAGAAAGATCACACCCATCATCCACGCCAATTCTGAATCCCGGCACGGTGTAAAAGGCCTCATAGAAGCGTTCCAGGGAAAAATTATACTGCATAACACGGAGGACTATAAGGCGATCATGAATATGACGGTTGTATATCCGTTGCAACTTGAATAAGTGAACGTCCGTTTCCCCTGTAAAAAAGGACAGAGCATATGCAACCCACCATCCCACCTCAACTCCCCACACACCAAATGTTGCTCTGTTCTTTTTTAGAGAGGAAAGTGGAATATCATTGCCGAAGGAGGGACTTGAACCCTCATGGAGTTGCCCCCGGCGGATTTTGAGATCAATGGTTTTCACACAGAAATCCTTGAACCCTTCAGGGATTACTGTAATGACTTCCCCTCCTCGGGACCATTCCGCGCCCATTGTTTGAAAAGCACGTCCAATTTCTGCACCTTTTCCGACAGGTTAAAGGCCCCTGATTGAGCATAAACCCTTTCTGTGACGGACACGGCTGAGTGTCCCAGCAACAGGCTGATGTCATTCATCGAAACCCCAACCGCTCGAAGGACTTGCCCGAACTGATGGCGCAAATCATGAAACGTCAAGCCCGGCAAGGACAGCCGATCCCGGAGCCGTTCCCATTCTCCCCGAAGGCGGTGCTCAGTATAACGGCCTACCACCCGGGAGACTTGCCGATCCATCACGGACAGGTGATCGAGCACGAACCGGGGGAGCGGCACCCGCCGCCCCTTCTTGCCCTTTGCGTTCTCAGGACGAACGGTCAACACTCCACGATCCAAATCAACGTCCGACCATTCGAGAGATAGGATTTCCCCTTTTCGGAGTCCTGCCCCTATTGCCATTAAGACACACGTTTCAAGCGGCCCACCCCGGGCCGACGATAGGATCGCCCCGATCTGCTCCCCGGAAAGCCACACGTCACGGATATTCTTTTCACGAAGCTTGCAGAGAGTACACGGATTGGCCTTGTCATACCACCCCCGCCGGATCGCGTGATTAAAGATACACGAGAGCACCGACAGGGAACGGTTCAACGTTGCCGGGGCAAGAGGCCCCTTTCCTTCAAGGCGGTGGGACCGCCGCCACGAAAGGAATCCTTCCACGTCACCCCGGGTGATAGCCCTTAGAGGACGATCCCCGAAGTAGTCCCGGATCAGGTCCGCTTGACGGGACAAGTGCTTTCTCCCTTTGTCGTCCAGCCCCGGGGACACGTGGTCAACGTAACTTTCGATAATTTCAAAGAGCGAACGCTTGCCCGGATCACAAAGATGCTCGAACCACAGCTTGAAAGCTGCCCGGGCCTCTTTGAGCCCGGGAGCCTTTACCGTCTTGCGGTATCGACGCCCATTGATACGTGTCTCAAAGTGATACTTATCCGGTCCTTTACGTTTGATACTCATACGACCTCCCCCGACAGGGGAGGACACCCGTAATGGCCTTATTGCAAGTTGTTCGCATAGTCAACCACTTAAAGTGGTGAGAATGTGGACACCCCCTTTTCATATGTTACGATGAGACATAATCTTGTATATGCATCGCTATCATATTGCACGATAATCTCCCCTAATCGTCTATAAACCACCACCGCCGGACGCCCTGCGCCGTTTTGTGCCCATGTGAGATAATATCCATAGACGCCCAGGGCAAATATCACCACGGAGGGCAAATCCACAAGGACGTGGGGCGTCTGTAAACCACAAGGGTGTGTGGCCGGGCATTGCCCGGAAGTGATGTGCCCTAGTCCCGAAATAGGGTGTAATTCAATGAACGCGACAGACGTTAACACCGCGACCGCACAGGACGCGGCACGGTTTTATCTTGAACAGGGATTATCGGTCATACCGATCAAGCCGAGGGAGAAAGTCCCGTCGATTCCGTGGAAGGACTATCAGTCCCGCCGACTTACAGTGGCGGACGTGGAGCAGTATTTTTCCACCGATTCCAATATTGCCGTAGTCACGGGTGCCATTAGTGGAGGTTTGACGGTCATCGACTTTGACGTCCCCGAACTATTCGAACAATTCAAAAAGGCACACCCGGACCTGTCCGGTTCGTTGAGCCGAACCGGGAAGGGCTATCAGGCATTTGTTCGAACGGCCCCCACACACTCAGCACCGGCAATGTGGAACGGCCAGCATTTCGGCGATATTAAGAGTGAAGGTGGTTATGTTTTAGTCCCTCCCTCCGTACATCCTTCAGGAAAGCGTTACGCGTGGCTCACCCCGTGGGGAGACCTACCAGAGATCGACCTTGCCGATTACGGGATCACCTACAAGGTGGACGAAGGCGCCGCTTTTCAGGTGAAACGATCAGCGAACAGGATCAAGGGGGCCGCAATCGGCACCCGCAATTCCACGCTGAACACGGAGCTATTCCAGCTTTCCGCCCTGATCGCACAGGGCACGATCTCCCCCGAACAGTTGATTGACACGATCACTCCGGCGGCATTAGCCGCTGGCCTAGGTCCTCACGAGATCAGGGCAACCGTACAGAGCGCAATCGGTGCAGGGATTCAGAAAGCACACTGGAGACCGGCGTCCCGTGCCGGAGAAATTGAAGCCGCCCTTAGTGACCGATGGCAATACAGGTACAACGAGGTCAACGCCCGTGTGGAATTCCGTCCCGTCGATTCACCGACGTGGGCACCGCTGGAAGATCGCAACGAGGCGGAAATGAGATGTTTTTTGTACGAGGCTATCGGGGACGGGATCACGAGAGAGAAAGTCAGCGACATCATCAATGGCCGTCTGGCCGTGACGTTCAACCCGATCGAAGAATACTTTTCCTCCCTCCCATCGTGGGACGGACAGGACCACATCAAGACGTTAGCCGCAACCTTGAAGGTCCCGGGCTTAGAGGCAGAGGCACGAAGGGACCTTTATATCAGGCGATGGATGATCGCCGCCGTAGGGACGGCCCTATGTCAGGTCATCGGTGATCGAAGGTGTATAAATCACACGATTTTGATTCTCGTCGGAGAACAAGGCACCGGAAAGACAAGCTGGCTTAACGCCCTTAGTCCCGCCCCCGAACTAAGGCATACCGGGACCGTGGACCTTAGGGACCGGGACGCCCGTTTACTCCTGTCAACGAAGTGGATCATAAACCTTGACGAATTGGAGGGAAGTACACGACACGATTGGTCATCGTTGAAGACGTCCACCACAGCAGACCAGATCACCCAGCGTATGGCATACGACCGACGGACAAGCAACCTTCCACGGAGGGCGTCGTTATGCGCGTCGATAAACCACGATGAATTTCTCCGCGATGAATCAGGGACGCGACGTTTTTTGGTCTCCGAACCGGATCAGATCACGATCCCCGACAGGGCCATGATCGACAGAGCGTGGGCACAGGCACACGCCCTTTTACGTTCAGGCGAAAAGTATTGGTTCGACGGTTCGGAGATCACCGACATCAACACGGCCAACGAAGGGCACCGATCCCTTTCAACGGAGGAAGAACTTGTTGCCTTATGGCTTGCTCCACCGAAGGCGGGACAGGGGCAATTCCTTTCCGCGTCCGAAGTGTGCGATTATCTGTCTTGTAAGCTATTGAGTGGATCCATCCGCTTGAACCCGGTAGCCATGTCGAGAGCTTTGAAGGCACGTGGATTCAACCGCGTGAAGAAGCGCCACAACGGCACGCCAATGCACGTGTGGCACGTGCTGAAGACGTACAGGGAAGACGATCCCGACCGACCGGATCAGGTCTTATGACCATAAAGTGTAGACGTAGATGCTTGTAGACGGGCTCTTATAGAGACTTACCAGAGAATATATACTGTCTGGAAGTTTACAAAACCCCGCGACTACGCCCGTCTACGTCTACACCCTGGCCGTTCAGAACGGATGAAGACGGTCAAGGATCATCGTCCACGTGATATAATTGGTAACACCACCCCCAACCGGCGACACCCTCCGGCACCCTGCCCCCCTTGCCCGGGGCAGGAAGGGGGGTTTTTTCATCCATTGAAATTGGTCAATAATTGGTTCACGTCCCGTAAATACGGGCCGAATACGTTCCCCGGCACCGATATTATCGGGGCATTATCGGTCTATGTAGAGATAATCATATTTTAGCTAATCAATTTAATCAACATTGCTATATATTCAATATTGTATATTTTAACTTGTAGTGTTGACGATTATAATTATTATAAGTATACTAATTATATTACGTATGGAGGAATTATGTCAAAAAGACAAATCACAATTTACATCGAAGACAAGATTTGGAAAGACACCCAAAAGCTTGCCAGAGCGTTTTCTGCTCAGGAAGACCAGACTATCGCTGCAAGTCAACTTTTCGCTGCTGCTATGCAATCGGTATTTGAAGCAAACCAGAAACGTAGGGATGAGTTACTTGAAATGGTCCGTCGTATGAATGAGCAGCATAAAGAATCTCTTAACAAATTAGCCGATGCATTTAATCAACAAAAGCTCCCATCAAAGGAAGCTATTAAGAAGCTCTCTAATATATTACAGCCAAGCGATGAAGTTATTGAAATATTAAAAGAAGGCAGCAAGCCAAGAAGCAATAGCAGGAAGGGTAAAAGAGAATAACGGGTCCTTCCTCGGGGGTGCCCACCCTGAGGCGGTGAACGAGCTCAGATGATCCCGTGAGTGGTCGCCTTATTCGGGGACGGTATATCGGGTCCTTCCTGGACCTTTGAGGTCAAGGGTCGATGTGATCCGAACGCCCAACAGGGCCAGCCCCATCATTTGCGGTCTTACAATACCATCACGGGTCCTTCCGACGCTATCCACCGCAAGGGTCAATGTGATCCGGCAAGGACACAGGCATAGCGATTCCCCACCTACAGATGCAGGAGCGTTCACACGCCCCGGGGCTTTCTGCCCCTTGAAATATCGTGCCCATATATTGCCCTATTCGTGGTCACGATATAGCCTCGTTTTGAGATTTGAGGCCCTATCACGCACACCCTCACCGGGTGCCCATCCCGTCGATTACTTGATGATATTATCAACGCCTGAATTGGTGAGGGGTTACGTTACGAGGAAAGTGGAATTTCATTGCCGAAGGAGGGACTTGAACCCTCATGGAGTTGCCCCCGGCGGATTTTGAGTCCGCTGCGTCTACCAGTTCCACCACTTCGGCTTCATTAAAAAAATGGAGCCCGGGGTTATTCCTGCTGGGGAATTTCGTCTACTTCAATATATTTGCCCTTTGCCCGGGCGACAATTTTGCCCATCTCGTTCTCGATTTCCGCACGGTTCTCTATGACCCTTTTACT
Source organism: uncultured Leptospirales bacterium (assembly GCA_964423905.1). Taxonomy (GTDB): domain Bacteria; phylum Spirochaetota; class UBA4802; order UBA4802; family UBA5550; genus CAYRGX01. The sequence continues at coordinate 12,606 of CAYRGX010000004.1, forward strand.
CTTTTTCACGTACCAGCCCCTGATATACAGGTTCTCGCTTATGAAGGCAGGCTGAAGATACCTCACCGTCAGTTCGCTCGTGATGGCAACCACATCGAGGTATTTATTAACGGTTATCATGGTTTCATCGAGAAGCGCCGCGATAACGCCTGCATGTATTATGTTAGGCGGGCCCTCAAGGTATTCGTGTGCGGCATATTGTCCGAAAGCGGTTTTGGTATCATCATCAAATTCAAGCTTCAGTCTCAGACCGTGCTCGTTATCCTGTCCGCAACCAAAACAAATTTTATCTTCAAATTCGACCATGGAGGCAAATCTTGAATACTAATTCCTTTTTGTCAATCAATTATTTGTTCGTGTTACCCTCTCCGTGTCTTAATACGGTCCTGTATCATGTCGATCTCCTGCTGGTCCAGCCATTCGTCAACATGCTCCGGTTGAATACCGGTCACCATTATGTACATCTCGAGAGCCATGACCAGTTCCTCCTTGGTCAAGACGCCGATTGTGACCAGTATTTCGCCTATCAGTCGGTCCCTGTTATCTTTCTGCAGGTCAAGGGCTTCATTGAGTTGATCCTGGGTGATGATACCGTTTTCGACAAGAAACTGTCCAACCATCATAGGAAGCATTATCCTCATGCTCATATTGCAGCCTTTCCGTCCCTTCATGATCGCGGTTGGCGGGATACCGTCGGGCCTGCAAAATCAAGATACTCAGATTTCTGGTATATTCCAACCTCATTGTCAATAATTAATTTGAAAGCATCTTCCGGTATAATACGTACCGGTTGAAATATAATGCTTGACGATGAGACAATGTGATGCATACGTTATGGCTGTCATTCAACTGGCAACGAACCTGACATGAAACCCAATGGATTCAACTACGCATTATTCGCGACCGCAATCATGGCACTGGCCGTGTCGCTTCCCCTGATATCAAGCGAAGAAAAGCAGTTCACGTATGTTGGTTCCGATGGATGCAAAAATGATTGCCACATCCGAGACCAGATCGGCAACCAGTATGCGGTCTGGCAACGGTCGCCGCATTCAAGGGCATTTTATCGCCTGAACGGGCCGGCTGCAAAAAAGATCGCTGAAAAGGCTGGCGTTACCAACGCATCCGACGATAAAAAATGCCTCAAGTGTCATTCAACGGCGGGCGGGAGAATCAAGGAAATCCGTGACGAGGGTGTGGGATGTGAAGCATGTCACGGCCCCGGAAGCTCCTACCGGGAATTTGGCAACCATGTGGATTACCAGGACAGAAAACAGGCATATGTCACGGCGCGGAAAAACGGTATGTTGAATACTCTGGGTGACAGGAACCTGAAGAGAAGGGAGAAGCTGTGCTTTTCCTGCCACAACGACAAACGTCCGTGCTACCCCACCGAGTCGAAGGAAATCTACCGCCAGACCATTTCGCTCCAGGTCATTACGGAAATGAGAAAGGGATCGTTACGCGAAAGGGACAGGGACACCGCCGTGGATCTCAGGCACAAGCTCATTCCCCCCTTCCCGAACGACTGATCTTCCCCTCCTTGAAATCGTATTGGAGCCAGCGAAGGCCCTCCCATCTCAGGAGGGCCTTCTTCAGACGTGCGATCATGTCCATGCCTTTCTCGAAATCATCGGCACCCCCGAGCCACGGCGAACCGAATAATCCGTCCCCACCCTGCTTGAGCATCGAGGAAAGCGGATCCTGAAGATAGCGCTTACCGCCGTCATGATCGAAAAAGAGACTGAGGTCGCTCACGATCCCCGTTATATCCCTCCGCATAAGCATGGTGACGAGAAAACCGAACAACTCGCGGCTGTCGAGGATATACCTGGTTATGCGATTCAGCCCGCATACCAGTTCATGCACGAGGATACCCTTTCCCGGGTCCTTGTACGTATACAGGGGAATGCTCCGGATTTCCGGGCGGTTATAGGAATTACGAACGAGAGCGTTGAGGTCAATATTATCCGCGTCGAGATTAATCATTATCATCTGGAACGATTTTGCTTCCATCGCATCGTACAAGTCCCTGACGGAACTGACCACGGCCGTGGAAAGCAAAAAACGGTCGGCGATGGAGTTGAGCATTCGAACCACATGATCCTCGGTCTCGAGTACGAGTACGTCACCCCGGGAGCATTCGCCGACTTCCATGATAGCATTCAAGCACGATACGCAATAGCGGACCGCCGGTCCGGTCAATAAGTCCGAGATGCCGAGTTTAATGAGGAGCTTTCTGATTTCTTCCGTCGATTCTTTCACCAGGACAAGGAGCTTCCCCCTGCTAAGGACAAGCCCAAGCATTGATTCGGTGTCCGGGTTCGCATCGGAGATCTCAATGATGCAGAAGTCCGCGGCAGGCAATGAGTGGATTTCATCAACGGAATCCACTGCCGCGGCGTGAATCTCGTAGCCCGCGCGCTCCAGAACGCCGCGGTATTGATCGTTGCGGGACGTCATGAGGTTGATGCGTTTCATAAATGCTACATTATGTCGCATTATAAAATAGTCCGACATATCAGTCAATCAGAATATGCCCGCTTCCTTAACACGACAAGCAACAGATACGCCAGGGAAATCGGACCTGCCACCAGGGAAAAAACCTGCCCGTCGGTTAAACCGGCACAATACATTCGCGGATCGTCCCGCCAGAATTCGATAAGGAACCTCCCGCAGGCATATCCAAGCATGGCCGTGGCGAATACGGCCCCGCTGCCGGAATACTTCAATGCGAAAAAAAGCGTTGCGCCCGCACCCGCGAGAAGCAGCGCCGCACTCACAAGCTGCACAGGGACGAGCGGCTGTAGCGCAGAAGACGCGGGCGCAATGGGATCTGTAAATCGGACGCCCCAGCAGGAGCCTGTGTTCACTCCGTAGCAGCATCCCCCGAAAAAACAACCGGTCCGGCCGAGTGCCATGCCGGCCATCATCCCGGGTGCTGCCATATCGGCCAGGAGTGCCACGTTTTCCTTCCAGAGGATTTTCAACAGCACGAGCACCGCGCATCCGCCCGCGATACCGCCCCAGCTTACGAGCGTGAGGGACCCCTGATCCTGCTGAACGATGTGAAGCGGGGAATATACGACGAGACCCGCGGTCACGGCGCCGACGACACCCCCGACCTCGACGAGAATCATGTTGTTTAGCACGGCCGAGGGATTTTCGCCCCTCCATGAGGCCACTCGCCTTGTCACGAGAATGGCCAGACCAAGCCCCGCCACGAACAATACGCCGTAGGTGCCGATACCGATGTCGCCCATGTATCCGGGAAGATGAAACAGAACGGGATGCATCTATCGCGGCCGGTTTTTCTGCGTCTTTTGTTCCAGTTCCTTCATTTTCCGGGAAAATTCGTCAGAGGGCTGGGAGATACCTGGATTTTTGAACGATTCGGACATCATCCTGGCCGGGCCGAACAGGAAACACGCAAAACAGGCGGTGAATAGTATACAGGTGAGCACGGTACCGATGATGGATATGATCAGGCCTCCCGTTCCCGCTGAACCTGGATCGTTTCTGCGAGAAATCACCCCCAGCACGATACCAAGGATGCCCGTCCCGAGCCCGATAAGGGACAGGGGAGGGAAAAAAGCCAGCCCTACGGATATCAGGCCGAGAATAATTGAAACGACAGCCATTCCTCGCTCCACCGTGATGTATTGCCATGTCCTGACAGATTGAAAACAGGAAGCCCCGCAGGAGCGCCTGTCAACTCATTTTCAGAACTCCCGAAGTTCAAGCCTTGCCGTGAAAATGGTTTGCCTAAAAAAGAGGTTCACATTCATGTGTCACATAGAAACACCGGGGGGCAGATGATCGAACTACAAACGCTCGTGGAATTTTTTCAGGCCTACGGCTACTTCATGGTCTTCGGTGTGCTCATTCTCTGCGGATTCGGCCTTCCGATCCCTGAAGATATATCTCTCGTGTCCGGCGGCATCATCTCCGGAATGGGCCACGCGAACGTCCACGTGATGTTCATTGTGGGGCTCGCCGGCGTCCTTATCGGCGATACCATCGTCTACAACCTGGGGAAACTGTTCGGCGAGCGCGTGATGCAGAAAAAACTCGTAGGCAGGCTCATTCCCGAAAAACGCTACAACGCGATCAGGGGATGGTTTGCCACATACGGCCGGATCGTCATCTTCGCGGCGCGGTTCATGCCCGGCTTGAGGACCCCGATCTTCGCGACAGCTGGGATCACCCGTTTCATATCGTATCCCAGGTTCATCCTGATAGACGGCTTCGCCGCCCTCATCAGCGTTCCCTTCTGGGTATACATTGGGTATTTCGGCGCATCCCAGAGGGATAAGCTCGTGGAATGGATCACCCGTGGGCACTGGGTCATCTTCATAATCATCGGCATCTCGGTCATCCTCATCGTCGCAAAGACGCTGATACAGAAAAGATTGGGGCGGGTCAAAGAGCAGGGGAATGCGACGCATTAATCCCGCGCCGGATTCAGTTCCCTCTCGTAGAATATCCAGGCCATCTCCGCTCCGAAAATAAACAGAAAGCACGTATACCAGATCCATATCATCAGGATGACGATCGTGTTAAGCGAGCCGAAGATGGACGTGTAATCGTTGATCTCGGTGATGTAATATGAAAACAGCGTTTTCACGATTTCATAGCTGGTCGATGCGAACAGGGCTCCCTTGATCAGGGCCCGGTTCGTGAGGTGTTTTGGCGGAACGAATCGATAGATGATGAAAACCAGAAGTGCGTTGATGACCAGCATGGTGAGCGACGACAGGATGAGCGGGATCCTCCCGATCCGTTCCACGATGTGACGCGCGATATCGATGTTTCTGAAACTCGTTTCGAGAAAATGGGCGATCCCCATGTTCTTCAACAGGACCATCATGTTCGAGAGGAAGGTAAGACAGAGGACGAAAAAGGCGATCCCCACGATAATGATAAAATGGCGGATTTTTGCCTTCCAGTATTTTCGGCTTTGCCGTATCGAAAAGGCCTTTTCAAGCCCCCTTTCGATGATATCGAACACGAAACTCCCCCACCAGAAAAGGAAAGGTATCCAGATCAACGCGAGATAGCGCTTCTGGAAGACGATCTTGTCGATGCTCGCCACCAGGTCCTCGATATCGATGGACGGCAGCCTGTCGCGAAGAATTCCGATATAGAATGCGGCCATATCATTTGAACCGAAAAAGAGGCTCATGAAGGTTATGATCACCAGGGAAATGGGGATGAACGAGATGAGCAGAAAGAACGCAAGGGAGCACGTGGTGAGCTCGCCGTCATGCTCTGCGAAGTTCTTCATGACCCTGGGCATGTCGCGAACCAGGAATATCCTGAAGGCCCTGAAGGCGCCCACCGCCGGTCGAATGAATCCGGCAATGCTTCTTTTCAGATCCACGGGCATGATCAGATGAACAGCTTGAATCCGAAATTGATTCCGGTCAGGTGTCCCATTTTTAAGGCGCCTCCAGGATTATGAAAGTCTCTGGTATGGTAAAGCTCGATGCCTATTCCGAAAAAATTTCTGATGACATACGTGATGCCGGCCGCGGCGGTGAGGTCGATCCTGTCGACCTTCGTCCTGCCCCCGATGGGGGAATAATCGTACGTGCTCTGCCCGTAGGTGCTTGAAAGCCGCAGGTACGGGAAAAACTGTTTGCTCGCGCTGAAATAATACACGAAGGAGGGTCCCACATGCCAGTTGAACGAGTTCGTGTTCAGCCTGAACGAGAAGTAAAGCATTGTCATGTCAGTACGGGATTTCGTGTATGAAAGCGATCCGATAAGGCCGAGACCGAAGCCCTTTATGGCAAAACAATGAAACCCGATCATCGCTCCGGGATTGATCCGTATATCCTCTTCCCCGTCATGGGTGTCCCCACCGCCGACCGAGAACGAAACAAGCTGGCCGAAATCGAGCACAACCTTACCCTTCGCAAGCGGGTGGGTCACGCCTCGGTCCTCGGTTTTTTTGTTACTGTCGGGTGCGACTTCCTTTCTTTCCCCCGCGCGTGCCGACGTCGCGTATGCGAGGACGAGTGCCGCGGCAAGCGCCGCGATACCGGCCCTCTGGATGAATCGAATCATACCCCGCATTTTGCCGCGTTCCGTCCCGGATCGCGTCCTAGTCATCGCGGCCGCCGAGAAGACCGGCACGGATCAGAAAATAGACGAGGGTCATGACCGACGATGCCGCCGCGGCGACATAGGTCATCGCCGCCGCGGACAGGACCTTGTTCACTCCCTGCAATTCCATCTGCGATACGATTCCGTACGAGGCGAGCATCTCCTTTGCCCTGGTCGATGCATTGAATTCGACGGGCAGGGTCACAAGCTGGAAAAACACCACGGCGCTAAACAGCACGATGCCGAACTTGACGAGTCCCATGAACCCCAGGATAAACCCCCCGATAATGACAATCCAGGCGAAATTCGAACCGATCTTGGCCACCGGCACCATGGTATTGCGAAGTACCAACGGCGTATACGCCTTCGCGTGCTGGACCGCATGACCCGTTTCGTGCGCCGCGACCCCGATGGCCGAAAGACTGCTGCTCCTGTAGACGTCCGGGGAGAGCCTCACGACCTTCTGTGTGGGATCGTAATGGTCCGAGAGAAACCCGCCGGTTTCGGTCACCTGGACCTGCGAGAGGCCGTTCCGGTCCAGTATTCTGCGTGCGACGTCCGCCCCGGTCATTCCGGAGGTATTCGGAACACGCGAATACTTGGTGAAGGTCGTCTTGACCTTGATCGACGCGACTATCGAAAGGATTGTAACCGGAAGCAACATTATAATGTACAGTGGGTCGATTCCAAACATGAACATCCTCCTCATCACATAAAAGGCGATTATATGCGGAAGCCCGTCCGCTTACCCGCTCGAGGCGACCGCAGGGCGCAACGCGCATCCCACCCCGTTCCGAAGGTATTTTGACCGCCGGCAGGGCCATTGGATACAATATTTTACGCTTTTTCCGGCCTTTGCGGTAACGGATTCGATTATTAATATCAGTTTATGTCAATATTTAGATTTGACAATAACATTTTTAATTACTATAATAGTTTTGTTATGGCGAGACGGGTAATAATCGCCGGCAAAAAGACACACTGGAACCGGACATGCGGAAATACCCGCAATAAAAGTTCAGCCTCGCGCGAAGCGGCTTTTTGTAAAAAACCTGATTACGGAATACACTGGATTTTCTCTATGAAATATGTATCGCTCTGCGTTATATTGTTGGTGCTGATGACCGCATCTGGATATGCCATTCAGGGAGCCCCCCGGGGCCCGGTACCGCGAAAGATCGTCGGTGCCGACACGAACGCGTATCCAGAACAGCCTGATTGGACCAGCTACAGCAACGGGCTTTTCTACAAGAACAGGGCCATCCTGTCCCGCACCGATGCCGACCGGAGCAGCAATCTCGACAGGGCACTCGCGTACTTTCAGAAAGCCGCGGAATCGGGGCAGGCCCTTGACCGGGTGTATGCCCATATCGCCGACTGTTATTTTTTCAAGGGGGATATGACCCGCTCGATGGAGTATGCCAGAAAAGCCATCGAGATCAACAAAAAGGAACTCAAGCCCTACAGCAGAATATATGCAATCCAGATGAAGGGAGGGAACACCGCGAAGGCAGCGGAAGCGCTCGCGGAGTACCTGAAGGTCGTCCCCGATTCGGCGCAGGTGGAATTCGCGCTCGGCGAGCACTACCTGAAATACATGAAGGACAATGCGAAGGCGAAAAAATCATTTTATCGCGTGCTTGACATCTCCAGGCTGAGTGCGGTGGACGATTATTACAACGAGAACGCGCTGTTTTACCTTGGGTACATCCATTACAGTGAAAACGAGTACGACAAGGCATTGTCGAAATTCGAAGAGGCGCTCAGTCTCAACAGGAACAACGACCGCGTCATGTATTATCTCACCCTCCTGTATATGGACCAGTACAACATCGACGGTGCCGAATCGAACGCGCTCCTCTATCTGAACAGGAATCCCGGGAACAAGATCATCTACTCCATTCTGGGTAAGATCCTCTACCTGAAGGATGATCCCCGCGCCGTGGCCGTGCTCCGCAACTCGGCCGCGCGCTCGAACATCGACGGCATCCTGGCAGAGGGTCTGTACAACGAGCTGATCCACAACGACGCCGAATCGGAAACCATCCTGAAATCGGTGACCGGGTATCTCCCGTCCGATATCGCGGCGCACCTGGCGCTCGCGCGCATATACGAGAGAAAAAAAGACGCGACCGCGGCCTTCAACGAGTACCTCACCACGGGGATTCTCATGCTGCGATACAAGCTCCTGTTCCCCGCGAAGGGAAACCTGCTTAAAGCGGCACGCCTGAATCCAGAGGTTCCCGGCGTACATTATTACCTGGGAAGGTGTGCGGAAGATCTGAACAATATTTCCTCGGCCATTCATTACTACCAGGCAGCAATCGAACTGAAGCCCGACATGGACCTGTACCTTCATATAGGATATCTCCACGGCCTGCAGAAGAATTACTCGCGCGCGATAGAATACTTCAACCATGCCATGGAAAAGGAGCCTGCAAACGCGAAACCGTACTTTTTCAAGGGGCTGATGTCGTTCTGGAAGGAGGACCTCAGCGACGCCGAGAAATACATGCACAAGGCCATCACCCTGGACGAGTCGAGCGAAACCTATTACTTCTACTATGCCATGGTCATGGAGAGGATGGACAAATTCGAACGCGCGGTGGACTCGTTGAAGAAGGCGATACGACAGAACCCGCAGAGCGCGCGTTCGCTCAACTTTCTCGGCTTCCTCTACGCTGACAGGAACGTAATGATAGACGAGTCCTATGTCCTCATCCAAAAGGCGCTCGAAATCGAACCGGGGAACGGCGCTTACATCGATTCGCTCGGGTGGGTCTATTACAGGCAGGGACATTACGACCGCGCCCTCCAGACCCTTCTCGAGGCGGAGGACATCCTTGACCGGGCGAAGACCCCTGACCCGATCGTGTACGACCACATCGGCGACGCCTACCTGCAGCTGGGCAAGGTCAAGGAGGCGATCACATACTGGAATAAATCGCTCACGATGAAAAAAGACCAGAAAATCGAGGCGAAAATCAGGATGCATTCGAAGGTGTCCCGGTGAAGATGCGCGCGCTGTTCCTTCTCATTTCGACAGCGATCCTCATCGGATGCGCGGGGGCCCCGTTCAGGGACGACGGTATGCGGCCCGATATGTCCCCCGTTGACAGGGCGGGAGTGAAAAAGATGACGTCCATTCTCCAGGAGGTCAATCGACTTGCGCCGGACTCCGCCGCGCTCTCGTTCGGCATCAGCGGGAACATCAGGGGGAAAAAATTCAAGGCCGTCGGAAACGCGTCCTACCAGAAACAGCCCCGCATGATGAGCGTCACCTTCTCGGACGCGGTCTTCAGGAGCGTCGTGTCACGCTTTTTTTTGAAGGGGGATGAAATCGGGGTACTCTTCCCAACCGATAAGAAACTATTCATGGAAAGCTACAAATCGATACGGCTCGAGCGTTACTGCGGCGTGGATATACCCTTCAACGTGTTCTACTCGCTTGCCACGGGATGCGTCCCGCTGATCGATGGTTACCGCGTTCGGCAGGGACTGGCATCCTCTGACGGATTACGGTCAATGCTCATTCTGGAAAACAGGCGCTACCACCAGTCTGTTTCCTTCAGAAACGACGTGCCGGACAGGCTCCTTTTCACGGACCGCTCGTCGGGCATGTCCTTCGAGTTCCTGCTCTCTGGTCAGCAGTTAAAAAACGGGAGCGCAATGTACAGAAATGTCCGTTTCATTCTGAGGGGAGAGAGCGTCCAGATCGACATCATAATGAATTCAATCCAGCTGAACACGCCAGTGAAAATACTGACGATTAAAGACATGAAACTCGCGAAGGACATAAAGATCATCCGCATCTGACCGCGCACGGATCAAGAAGAAAACATCCAGGCAATAAGACGGTCCCGGGGAAGGGCCCCGGCGGTCTGTTTCAATTTCGCGCCACCATCGTACAGGACAAGGGTGGGCACTGCCTGCACGTCGAAACGCGCCGCGAGCGCCCGTTCGTTCATGATGTTTATCTTGACGATTTTTACCGCTCCCGCGTATTCGCGGGCGATGTCGTCGATCAGGGGCATGAGGCGGAGACAGTGTCCGCAGGTCGGAGACCAGAAATCGACCAGCACTCTCCCGGGCCATTCGATCACCTCGCGGTCAAAGTTAGCCGCGTTTATGTCGAGCGGGCGGTCCGGGACCGAGAGCAATCCGCCGCACTTGCCGCAGCGGGGACCCCTGCCCAATCCGTCCCTCCGCACCCGGTTGACCGAGCCGCATGAACCGCATCGAACGAGCCCGCTATCATTCATGGTCTTACCACCTCAATCCTCATCCGCACCGGGAAAAGCCGCAAGAGCGGCACATCGAGCACCCGGATTCGAACTCGAGGGGCCCGTGGCAGTCCGGGCACACCCCCACCATGAGGGCGTCGCTCCCCCGGCCGTTCGTCTCGGCGTTGTTCTTCGCCATGTTGACCGCTTCGTTGTCGTCGCCGTTCCTGAGAGACACGTTCTCGTGACGCTCAAGCGCCTTGGCGATCGCGTCGGCGCAGGAATACACGCGCCCGCCCTTCTCCCAGGCCTGGTTGGGACAGCGCACCCCTTTGATCTGCTTGATGATCTGCGAGACGTCGATGCCGCTTCTCAGCGAAAGGGATATGAGCCTGCTGACCGCCTCGGTCTGGCTCGCGGCGCAGCCGCCCGCCTTCCCCATCGTGGCGAACACCTCGAAGAGTCCCTCGCTGTCCTCGTTGATGGTCACGTAGAGCGAGCCGCACCCGGTCGTCATCTTTCGAGTGGCGCCCCAGGTGAGTTCGTGGCGCGGCCTGGGCGAGATGGGAATAGTGGCCCCTTCCGCCGGCGGTACCGCCTTAGGGGCCGCCGTGGTTTTCAGCCCGTGACCGGCTTCGAGCACCTGGGCGTCCCGCGAACCATCACGGTATACGGTCACCCCCTTGCAGCCGAGCCTGTATGCCAGGATATACGCGGTGCGTATATCGTCCTCGGTCGCGTCGTTCCTGAAGTTGATGGTCTTTGACACGGCGTTGTCGGTGTATTCCTGGAACGCGGCCTGCAGCCTGATATGCCATTCGGGCGAGATGTCGTGCGCGCACACGAAGAGTCGCCTTACGTCCGCGGGTATATCCTCCATGCCCGAAGCGCTTCCCGCTTCGGCGATACGCGACATCAACTCATCGCTGAAAAAGCCCCGCTCGCGGGCAATTTCCTCGAACAGGGGGTGAATCTCGGTGAGACGGTCGTTGTCCATCACGTTTCTGACGAAGGCGAGGGCGTAGATCGGTTCGATGCCTCCGGATGCGCCCGCGATGATGCTGATGGTGCCGGTCGGCGCGATCGTCGTGGTCGTCGCGTTCCGGAGGGGGGCGCCGCCCTCCTTCGCATAGGTTGAACGCGCGTAATTGGGGAACGGGCCCCTCGCTTTCGCGAGTTCCATGGAAGTCTTCTTCGACTCATCCTGTATTGTCGACATCACGAGGTGCGCCATTTCCACGGCCCCGTCGGAGTCGTAAGGCACGCCGAGCCTGATCAGGAGATCGGTGAATCCCATGATGCCGAGACCGATCTTTCTGTTCGCGGTCGTGATGTCGCGTATTTCATCCAGGGGGTAGCGGTTCACGTCTATGACGTTATCGAGAAAATGCACCGCAGTCCGTGTCACGGCGCGGAGCCGGTCTGTGTCGAGGCGGTACCCTTTCCCGTCGACAGAGAGCACCTTCGAAAGATTGATGGATCCGAGGTTGCACGACTCGTACGGCAGCAGGGGCTGTTCCCCGCAGGGATTGGTGCTCTCGATGCGGCCGAGCTCGATGAGCGGGTTCTTCCTGTTGATCGCGTCGATGAACACGATGCCCGGCTCGCCGTTTATCCACGCGTGTTTGACGATTCGCGAAAAAACGTCCCCGGCGCTGAGCCTCTTGACCACCTGCCGGGAATTGGGATTGACGAGCTCGTACTCGGCGTCGTTCGCGAGGGCTTCCATGAAGGCATCGGTGAGCGCGACCGAGATATTGAAATTCGTGAGCGAGGACGAATCGTTTTTTGCCGAGATGAAGCCGAGGATATCGGGATGGTCGACGCTGAGAATGGCCATGTTCGCGCCCCGCCGCGTCCCGCCCTGCTTGATGGTTTCAGTGGCGGAATTGAATATATTCATGAACGACACCGGACCGCTCGAAACCCCCGCCGTCGATTTCACCATATCGTCTCTGGGGCGGAGCCTCGAGAACGAGAAGCCGGTACCGCCGCCGCTTTTGTGGATGAGCGCCATGTGCTTGAGCGCATCGAAAATGCGCTCGATGGAGTCCTCGACGGGGAGCACGAAGCATGCGGAGAGCTGACCGAGGGGCCTGCCCGCGTTCATGAGCGTGGGAGTGTTGGGGATGAACTCGAGCGCTACCATCGTCTCGAAGAATTCCGTGGCGGTCGCGCCCGCCTCCGGCATGGACGAACCGTAGGCGAGGTCAGCCGAAGCAACGAACCGGGCCACCCGGCGGAAAAGGTCGGCCGGAGTCTCGACAGTATTTCCCTTTTCGTCCTTGGCCAGATAGCGCCGTTCGAGCACCGTCAGCGCGTTCCCGGAAAGTACGGGCTCGGCCTTTGAATTAATTGCAATGTCGTTCCACTGTGCGGACATATGTATACCTGTCAGGATAAAAGCTCGCGGCACTACCTGCCGCAGAGACCGTAAAATTGACCGAAGAGATACTGTGCATCACGGGGTCCCGGGTTCGCTTCGGGATGGTACTGTACCGAAAAGAGAGGAAGCTTTTTGTGCCGGAGCCCTTCCACGGTTTTGTCATTGAGGTTTACATGGGTGATCTGCACGTCATCCATGCCCTTCATGGATTCGTAATCCACCGCAAACCCGTGATTCTGCGAGGTGATTTCCACCTTCCCGGTGTCCATGTTCTTGACCGGCTGGTTCGCGCCACGGTGGCCGAACTTGAGCTTGTAGGTGCGTCCCCCGAGACCGAGCGCGACTATCTGGTGGCCGAGACAGATACCGAACGTCGGTATTTCTTCTTTTATAATATCGCGGACCAAGCCCGGTGCATACTCGATCGCGTCCGGGTCTCCGGGGCCGTTCGACAGGAACACCGACTCCGCCCCGTCGGCGATGACCGACGAGAGCGGGGTTTTTGCGGGATAGACCGTTACGGAAAAGCCCGTCGCCTCGAGCAGGCGCAGGATGTTCCACTTCACGCCGAAATCGTACACCGCAACGCGCACCGCGCCCTGGCGGATCGCCCCGAAGGCATATGGTTTTTCGCAGGATACGCCCGTGGCGAGATCGAGCCCGTTCATCGATGGATACGACTTGAGCCGATCCACCGCGCCCGAGGGATCGAAAAAGATCCCGCCCCTGAGGGCTCCCTTGTCGCGGATGTGAAGCGTGAGCCTGCGGGTGTCGATACCCTCGATCGCTGACACTCCGGCATCACTGAGATATTCATGGAGCGAGGCCGTCGCCCGGAAATTGCTGTAGTTACGGCTGTATTCCCTGACCACGAATCCGGCCACACGTACCCTGTCGGATTCGACATCGTCGGGATTGACGCCGTAATTGCCGATCATGGGATAGGTCATCGCCACGATCTGCCCACTGTACGACGGATCGGTAATGACCTCCTGATAGCCGCCCATCGAGGTGTTAAAGACAACCTCGCCCAGGGTTTCCGATTCATGTCCGAAAAGCATGCCTTCAAACGTCGTGCCGTCTTCGAGGATTAGATAGGCTTTCCTGTTCATATACGCTGCAGCCATTAGGGTGTACACGGAGGTTGAACAGGGTGCCGGTGTTGTCAATATAAAATTTAAAAATTTGATTGCTCCCCGCGGGGGGACCGCTCAAAGTGTTTCGGTATCGATATGAAAAACAATAATATAACGGAAACGAACGGAATGCAACCCGTTGTGCGTACGAAGGATATCGGCGGAATCGAAATCCAGTACCTGCACTACCCTGGAGACGGTCCCACCGTCATATTCCTTCACGCGACGGGCTTTCTCCCATGGCTGTGGCACCCGATCGCGCGTTCACTGTGCGACGGCTACAATGTCATCGCTCCATACTTTTGCGACCACAGAACCGCCGAACCCGAACAGGGTGGCGTGAGCTGGCTTCTCCTCGCGGAGGACGTTTCACGGCTTGCCGAAACGCTCCGCATTGATTCTCCTTTCATCGTAGGGCATTCGATGGGCGCCACGGTTAGCGCCCTTGCCATCGCCAGGTTCGGCCTCAACGCGCGCGGAGGCGTGCTCATCGAGCCTATCTTCCTCCCCGAGCAGATCTACGGCGCGATAAGGACCGTTGACCAGCACCCGCTCGCATCGCGTTCCATCAGGCGGCGCAGCGAGTGGAAGAGCGTGGACGAAGCGGAAGCATACCTGATGAGCAAGCCGCTTTTCAGTCGATGGGATCCCGAAATGATCCGGCTGTACCTCCGGTACGGAATGTCCTCTCTTGATGGTGGGGGGCTCGCCCTCGCCTGTTCCCCGAGACGGGAGGCTTCGCTTTTTATGGGGAGCTCCGCGGAAAATCCGTGGCCGCTCCTTCCCGGCATACGATGCCCCTCGCTGATCCTCGAGGGGGAGCTGAGCGAGAACAGGAACTTCATCGACCTGCCAAAAGCCGCCTCATTGATGCCCGCGGCGACGTACCGTCTCGTCATCGGCGCCGGGCACCTGATACCGATGGAGATGCCCGCGGAAACCGCGCGAATCATACAGGATTTTTTCGGCCCCTGCGCGTGAACTGAACGACGGAGCATATAGTAACTATCATCACGGCACCACCGTGTGCCGCCACGAGGTCATGACAATGAAAATCGGGTTCTTTGGCCTGCCACAGTCAGGCAAAAAAACGTTATTCGGCCTTCTCACCGGGTCGGTCCCGTCCTCCCAACCCGGCGAGATCCTCTCCGGGGTCGCAAGCGTTCTCGACGCGCGGTTCGACGAGCTTGCCGCGCGCTACCGTCCCAGGAAAGAGACGCGCGCGCGCATCCAGATGGATCTCCTCCCTGACGTGGACGCGCAGGCGCTCAGGGACGGGGCCGTGTTCAGGGACATCGCCGTCATGGACGCCCTCTGCTGCGTCGTCCGCGCCTTTGAAAACGACCGCGTATACCATCCCTCGGGCAGCGTCGACGCGGGCCGCGACCTGGCCATGATGCTTTCCGAACTCGTGCTGCACGACCACCTTTTCGTGGAAAAACGCCTCGAGCGCATCGCGGCCGGGCGGAATAAGCCATCGGCCGAACAGCTTAAAAAGGAAGAGGAGCTCATGGAGCGCCTCCGCGCCCATCTCGAGAAGGAACTGCCCCTGAGGACTCTCGACCTGACGCAGGACGAGCGCAAGCTACTGTCGGGATATCCCCTCATCACCTTGAAAACCACGGTCGTGGTCCTGAACGTTTCCGACGATGCCGTGGCAGACGCCTCGCTGGAAAGCGACCTCGCCGCGCGCTTCGGCAATATGGACCTGCAATTCATGCGCATCTCCGCGATGCTTGAATCCGAGATCGCCGCGCTTGAATCCGCCGCCGAAAGGAAGGAATTCATGGCCCTATCGGGTATCGACGAGCCCGCGATCAACATCCTGTCGCGCACTTGCATGAAGGCCCTGGGGCTCATCTCGTTTTTTACGGTGGGACAGGACGAGGTGAAACAGTGGCTCATCCGCGCAGGGTCGCTCGCGCCCGAGGCCGGGGGCGCCATCCATTCGGACATCCAGCGCGGTTTCATCCGCGCCGAGGTAATGAAATACGGCGACCTGGTGGGGCTTGGAAGCGAAGATGCGGTGAAAAAAGCGGGCAAATTCCACGTGATGGGCAAGGACTATCACGTGGAGGACGGGGACATCATCAATTTCAGGTTCGCGGTATGAACGGCATACGGCCGATCACCTGCCGGCCCCACTGCGGCGCGTGCTGCACGGCCCCGTCGATCTCCTCGCCCATCCCGGGCATGCCCGGGGGAAAACCCGCGGGAGTGCCGTGCGTGAACCTCACCGCCGATCTTCGTTGCGCGATATACAATACCCGCCCCGGGGCATGTGCCGCTTTCACCGCGACCCTAGAATTCTGCGGCGAAAGCCGCGACGAGGCGCTCGCCATTCTCTCCCGCGTCGAACACCTCACCGCCCCATGACCGTACTGCCAGACCGCGCGTGGTGTATGTCCATTGCCCCGCTGAACGGCGATACGCGGGCACGACGCCGGGACCTGCAGGAAAAACCTTGACTATTCCTTCACCGGATGCTATGCTGCCGGACAATATCATTCAACATAATGGAGGTCCCATGAATTATAAAATTATCATGCTGCTATTCGTCGCGTGCGCCCTCTGCGTGGTCGGCTGCAAGAAAGCGAACGACATCAAGTGCGGCGACAAAATGAAAGACGTTCCTTTTGCGACGAAGGATATCGGATCCTCGTTCCAGGTAACCTGTCCTGCGGGTTGCACCGAGGGATCGGTGTGGGGCTCCGGGACGTACACGACCGATTCCTCGATTTGCCTTTCGGCCGTGCATGCCGGCGTCATCGAGGCCGCCAAGGGCGGCGTGGTGAAGGTCACACTGGTGAAAAGCCTCCCCTCTTATACCGGGAGCGAGGCCAACGGCGTAAAGACCAGCGACTGGTCTTCATCGTGGGGCGATACCGCGTTCCAGGTATCGAAATAACGACAACGATTCCTGAGTCATTGGGGCCCGTGCCATCGAGGTGCGGGCCTTTTGCGTATCCGCGCCCGCCGAATCGCGATTGCATGCCCCTCCCCCGGCAAACGTCGCATAAAAAGTTCTTGCCTCCGGCGGTCATATCCCCCTTATCTTGAACCATCGCCGCGTATCGCGCGGGATGGACGCGTACACGATGATCGACCTGCACACCATGTTCCTGTTTATATCCGCCTCGGCGCTTCTCGGGTTCGCGCCGGGACCGGACAACCTGTTCGTGCTCGCGCAATCGATCGTCAACGGCAGGTCGGCGGGATTCATCATCACGCTGGGTCTGTGTACCGGTCTCCTGGTGCACACGACGATCGTCGCCCTTGGCGTGTCGGCGATCTTCCGCACCTCGATCATCGCATTCAACACCCTGAAATACTGCGGCGTCGCATACCTGCTCTACCTGTCATGGAAATCTCTGCGGGCATCGTCGGAGGAACTGCACGCGGCCGACAGCGCGCCCATGAACCGCCCGCAGCTCTACCGTCGGGGCATTATCATGAACGTCACCAACCCGAAGGTCTCCATCTTTTTCATGGCCTTCCTTCCGCAGTTCGCGTCGCCGTCGCGCGGTTCTATTACGCTCCAGCTGATCGAGCTCGGCATCCTTTTCATCGCGACCACAATCGTCGTGTTCGGGGTCATCAGCCAGCTCGCGGGTCTCATCGGCGGCTGGATATCGCGATCGGCGAGGGGCAGGCTCTTTCTCAACAGGATCGCCGGAGTGGTGTTCCTGTCTCTCGCGGTTAAACTCATATTCACCGATCGGGGCTGAGTCCCGGCCGCGGCGCGGGGATATCACACAAGAAGGAGGACATTATGCTGGCAACGTACCTATTCGCTGCGATCATCTTTTTTTCAGGCGCTCAGCCAGGCGGGTATGTCTTCGACGGTTTCAGGCTCGGCGACATCTACTCCGAGAAGGCGATGAAACGCGCGCCTTACGACAATCCCTGCGACAACGATCCGGTCGACGGTGCCGCGCGCCGTTTCATGGTCTACGGCGCCCTGCCCTGCAGGGACCGGGTGTTCCCGGAGAACACCACCGTGATGTTCTTCCTGAAATACTCGGACACCACCCCGTACGCGCAACCCATCGTGGCCTTCGCGTGGCTCTACGGGAGCTATTTTCGGACCAGGAGCGATTTCCCCCTCAACCCGGGAGACTCTCTCGACCGGGCGAAGCAGGCATTCGGCACGATCCAGAGATCGTTCGAGCTGATCAGAAAGAGATCGCGCCTGACGGTCCACGCGTTCGCGGGGAATATCCACGTATTGTGCGCGGGTAATACCATCGCGGGATTTGTGATCGGACCCATGCCCGCGGACCCGGCGAACGAACAGTGGCGGGGCCTCATGCAGATGTACGATCGCTACACGCCGAAACAGTGAGCCACTCCGACGGTGCCGCCGCGGCCAGGCCATAGTGCCGGGCGGAAGGCGTTAACCGCATACTTCAACGCGGCGATCGCGATGGCGCCTGCATTACGAATCGCTTCCGATGCTGACGGAAAAAAGGTTCTCCCGCCCGCGAGCAAAAGAAAACGTCCCCCCGAGCTGCTGAGCCAGGGTTTTCACCAGGAGAAGTCCCAGCCCCGGCCATCGTTCAATGTCGAAACCGTCGGGCAGGCCCCTACCGTTGTCGGAAACCACCAGATCGATGGTTTCGTTTCCCCGCGCGAGCTCAAGCCTGATGACACCCGGGGTGCCGGAAGGAAATGCGTATTTCAGCGCGTTGGTGAGGAGTTCGTTCACGATGAGCCCCCAGGCCGTGGCGTCTTTCGCGCTCGCAACCACGGGATCGTAACGGCGTTCTATGCGCACCGGGCTCATCCCGGCGATGTAGACTCCCTCGAGGGAATGCACGATGGATTCGATATAATCGCCGAGTGTTACGCTCATGAGCGTGTTCGATTTGAAGAGAATCGCGTACAGGAACGCCAGCGAATCGATCCTGCTTTTCAGGTCATCCAGGATGCCGCGCATCGTTTCATCGGCGACCCTTTCAGTCTCCAGGTCAATTATGCCGATGATCATCGCGAGATTGTTTTTCACGCGGTGCTGCAACTCGTGCAGGAGCGCCTCCTTTTCGGCGAGGGCCCTGGAGACCGCCTCTTCCGCGCGTTTCCGGTCGGAAATGTCGAGGATGGCGATGGTAATGCTGTTCGGCGCATCGCGGTGCTCGACCCCGCTCGCACACAACAGCACGTTGTACAGCGTGCCGTTCTTCCGCCTCAGAATCGTCTCCATCTTCCCGATACCCTCGCGGCATACATGCCCGTAGAGTTCCTCGCCGACGCGGGCGTATTCTTCATCGTCCGGGTACAGTATCCTGGTAGATTGCCCGATGAGTTCTTCCTCGGGGTAACCGCTCATCGTGCACATCTCGGCGTTGACCTTTATAAGAATCCGGTCCGACACGAGCGCAATACCCGCCGGAGAGGCATCGAAGATGCTTCGAAACTCGGACTCGCTCTGTGCCAGCGCCATCTCGGCCCGCTTTCTCTTGGTAAAATCGAGCACGGTGACCGCGATCCCCGCCGACACGTCGTTCCTGTCCAGGGGGCTGGCCGAAAGCATGGTTTCAATGACGATCCCGTCCTTGCGCACCAGACGCATCTCGAGCGTCCCCCTGCCCTCGCGTTCCATCTGGCCGTAGAGTTCCATCCCGCACCGATCGAAGTCCCCGTCGTTCAGGTAAAACAGGCGGGTTGACTGTCCCAGCAGTTCTTCGGGGGCGTATCCCATCATCTCGCACATTTGCGTGTTGACTTTCAGAAAATGGCGGTTCTTCACCAGGGTGGCCCCGACTGAGCTTGCCTCAAAAAGACTCCGGAATTCGGATTCGCTTTGCATAAGCGCGTCCTCGGCCCGCCTTCTCTCGGTGAAATCGAGCACGGTGACCGCGATCCCGGCGGAAATATCGTCACTGTCTATGGGACTCCCGGAGAGCAATACGTCTATGACCGCCCCGTCCTTCCTCACCAGACGCATCTCGAGCATCCCGCGTCCATTACGTTTTATCAGTCCGTACAGCTCAATACCGGACCGCTTGTAGTCCTCGTCGTTAAGGTAAAACAGGCGGGTCGATACACCCAGGAGCTCCCCGGGCTCATATCCCATCATCTCGCACATTTGCGTGTTGACCTTCAGAAATTTCCGGTCCTTTAGCAGGGCCGCTCCGGCCGGACTGGCTTCGAACAGGCTCCTGAACTCGGACTCGCTTTTTTGAAGCGCCGACTCGGCGCGGCGTTGCTCGGCCAGGAGCATCTCGAGATCCTTCTTCGCCTTTGTAAGCTGTTCATTCGCGCTCTGGAGCTCGACGTTCGTCTCCTCGAGCTCTTCAATCGCGGAATTCAGCTCCTCGTTCGCAGCCTCCAATTCCTCGGTCTTGAGCATGTTCTGCATGTGCGCTTCGTGGATCCTGAAAGCCATCCGTATCGAGGCGAGCAGGACCGTGTCCCCGCTGTTTTTCACCACGTACCCGATCGAGGTAATGTTTTCAGTTTTCTGAACGATCTCGGGTTCGGTATGGCTTGATAAAAACAGAATGGGCAGATCCCTTATTTTCAATATCATTTCAGCGGCTTCGGTGCCGTCCATGCCGCTGCCAAGATCGATGTCCATCAGGATGAGGTCAAGATCGTTCCGCTTCCCCGCGATTTCCACGGCCTCTCCACCCGAACCAGCCACGAGTACGGTATAGCCGTTCCTCCCGAGCATCCGCGACTCGGACATGGCAATAATGGCCTCATCTTCAACGAGCAAAATTGTTTTTTCCCGGAGTTGTTCCATGCGGACCGAACCTCGCGCTACGATATCGAAATAATGACTCTTCAGTATCCGCATACAGTATTATTCCCTGTAAATCATTAATCAACAAAAAAAGGGTGCCCGGCCATGGTGCGGGTCAAGCCATGAAGCCGCCTGTGACGGCGTCGTATTGTGACGCCCTGCATTCAAGATGTGTTGCTAATATTTATTTGACAGCACGCGCCGCCGGCCTTATGCATACAGATGTCATTCCGTTTATAAGATCAGGAGAATCTCGAATGATACGACCATGTACCGGGAAAGACTTCACGGATATTTACGCTATCATTAACGATGCCGCTATCGCTTTTCGCGGCGTTATCCCTGATGACCGCTGGCACGATCCGTACATGCCAGAGGAGGAACTCAGGCGCCAGATCGACGAGGGGGTCGTATTCTGGGGCTACGAATCCGAAGGTCGTCTCATCGGCGTCATGGGAATACAGGACAGGGGCGAGGTAACGCTCATCCGCCACGCCTACGTAAGGACTTCGAACAGGAACGGCGGGATCGGCGGAACGCTCCTGGCACACCTCCTCACCCTGTCGGTAAAACCCGTTCTCATCGGGACATGGCAGGCGGCTGACTGGGCCGTGCGTTTCTATCAATCCCGCGGTTTCTCACTCGTCACCCGCGCGGAAAAGGAGCGCCTGCTCAGGCAATACTGGTCCATCCCCGAACGGCAGGTCGAGACATCGGTGGTGCTGGCCGACGCTTCATGGAATACCAGGGGCGGAGCAATACGCGGCCGGACCTGATGTTACGCCTTCGGAGACGGGAGTCGAATTTTGACAGCGGAGGATCGCAACCCGTGCACTTCACTAAAAACGCCTCCCTTATTTCGATGATCGCGTGGCGCAGCCTGTGGAAAAACAGGAGACGAACGGCGCTAACCCTGCTGACTATCATGGTCGGGACCGGGATGATCATTTTCATGCGCGCGATCCAGGACGGCGGGTTCGCGAAAATGGCCGAGGATATCATATCCCTCAACAGCGGTCATATACAGATTCACGACAGCGGCTTCTGGGAAGATCAGAGCATCGACAAGGCTTTTATCCCCCCCGTTACGCTGATTTCACTTCTCCGGAACGATACCAGGATTGCAGCCTTTACACGCCGGATCCATGCGGCCGGGATAATTTTCTCCGGTGCCAAGTCCGAGGGCGTTCTCATCCAGGCCGTCGAACCGGATCGCGAAAAGAAGCTATCCTCATTTCATCGTTGCATCGAGGAGGGGGGCCGGTACTTCAGCGGCAAAGACAGAAACGCGGCCGTGATCGGGTCCGTTCTCGCGAAAAACATGGGGCTGAAAGTGGGAGACACGGTTTCGATCCTGTCCCAGGCGTACGACGGGTCGATTGCCGCCGAGAACCTCACGATTATCGGGCTGTGCACCACGGGCAGTCCCGATTTAGACAAGGGTCTTTTACTCATGCCCCTCCCGCTGGCGGACGACACTTTCGGCATGATGGGCCGCGTGAACTCGATCGTGGTCCGCTTGAAGGACACGGACTTCACCGAACCGGTCCTCGCGTCGATCAAATCCGTCTACAGGGACAATACGCTCGAAGTCATTCCCTGGGACGTGCTTAACCGCGAGGTTGTGCAGCTCATCGTCATAAAAAAAAGCTCTGCCTGGATTTTTTATATGATTCTGCTCACGATAGTCTCCTTCGGTGTGTTGAACACCATCCAGATGTCGGTCTTCGAGCGCACGCGCGAATTCGGCATCATGCTTGCCATCGGCACGAGCCCCCGCCAGATAACGCTGATGGTCATCATGGAATCCATCTACATCTCCCTCATCGGGATCGGGCTCGGCATATGTATTGGCGGCGCACTGGGCATTTATTTCCATGTTCACCCCCTCGATTATTCCGGATATGCCGGTCAGATGCAACTCTTCAACGTGAATACCTACAGTTTTCCCGCGATATTGAAAGCGCGCAATATTGTCGAAACATCCCTCCTTGTGTTCATTTTCGCGCACCTGTTTACCCTCTCCCCCGCGCTGCAGGCGGCGCGGCTCAAGCCCCTTGAAGCGATAAGGCAGCTCTGATCGATGATCGATGCATGGATGTCGATTTTTTCCGCGATTATTATACCGATTTTTCATCCTCCATGACAAAAAAGGCTTTTTTTTCCTGCGGCCTTAATGCATGATTCCAGCTTCAGCCTTGGTAGCAATGACCATCCGTATATAAACAAAAGGGGGGCCTTATGTCAGACGGAAAACTGTCTCTTAAAGTTAAAATGGGTTACGGAGTCTACGATCTCGGCGGGAATCTTTTCTTCACCGTCAATGCCTTCGTCCTTTTGAACTTTCTGACGGACAACGTGAAGCTTTCAGCCGGACTCGCAGGCACGGTGCTCATGATCGGCAGGATCTGGGACGCCTTTTACGATCCCATCATTGGTTATATGTCAGACAGGACGACAACCAGATGGGGGCGACGCAGGCCCTTCATGTTCATCGGCGCGGCGCCACTATTTATCGCGATGTGGCTCATGTTCACAAACCCGTCCGTGTTCGCGGGAGCCGGCTTCGATCCCCTGCAAAGCCAGAACACACTTTTCGTCTGGGCTCTGGTAATGTATACTTTGCTGTGCACTGCGTATTCCACCCTGAATATTCCCTATAGTTCCCTTACACCGGAGCTAACCCAGGACTTCCATGAAAGGACAAGCCTGAACGGGTTCCGCTTCGGCTTCGCCGTTATCGGCACTCTCATGGGGGCCGGCGCCGCATTACCGCTCGTGGGCCTGATGCCCGACAAAATCGGCGGATATTCCTTCATGGGCTTCGTCTTCGGCGCGGTAATGCTCATCACAGCGATGGTGACCGTCTTTTCAGTGAGGGAATCCACAGGACTGAAACCCCCTCCCAGCGGCGGTTTTTTGAAGACCTACCTGAGCGTATTTAGAAACAAGCCCTTTGTGTTCATACTGGTGGCATACGCTCTCAATATCACCGCGATCACCATTGTCAGCGGATCGGCCATTTACTTTTTCAAGTACCTCCACCACAACGAGGGCCAGACCACGATCGCGATGCTGATACTCCTGCTTACGGCCATGCTCTTCATACCGGTGAGCGTCGTGACCGCGAAAAAGACAGGAAAAAAATTCGTCTACGGCGCGGGCATGCTGTTCTTCTCGATCTGCATCACTATACTGTTCGCTCTTGGGCATACACTTCCCGTATGGTTTTCGTTCATGATGATGTTCTTCGCGGGGATCGGAATGGGGTTCACCTATGCCATGCCGTACGCGATCGTCCCGGACGCCATCGAGTACGATTACCTTCTCACCGGCGAGCGCAAGGAAGGCGCGTTCTACGGCATCTGGACGTTCACCCTCAAGGTGGGCCAGGCCCTTGCCGCGCTGCTCACCGGCTGGCTCCTGAGCGTCTCTGGCTTCGTTCCCGATGTCGAGCAGGGAGGGGACGCCCTTTTCGCCATACGGCTGCTGATCGGCCCGTTGCCGGCGATCGTGTTCGTGCTTTCGTGCTTAGTGCTGTATTTTTATCCCATCAACGAGAAGCGTTATGCCGAGATCGTCGAAGAGATAAAAAAGATGGAGGCAGGAAAGGCGTAGGATATACCCTTCCCCTTACGGCCCTTTTTCAGGGGGGGCAGATCGCGCAGATGGACCGGTAGGTTTCCGTGGAGAGGTACCTGTCTCCGCGGTCCGGGAGGAGCGCCACCACCGTCGAGCCGCGTGCGAGTTCGCGGGCGGCCTTCATTGCGCCCCAGAGGGCTGCACCGCTCGATATTCCGCAGAAGAGCCCTTCCGAAACGGCCATGTCGCGCACGGTTTCGAAGGCGTCCTCGTCGGCGCAGATGAACTTGCCATCGAGCAACGACGGATCGTAGATCTCGGGCACGATTGATTCGTTCATGTTTTTCAATCCCTGGATGCGGTGGTTCATCTGCGGTTCGATGCCGATCACTTTCGTCCGCGTGTTCTTCTCGCGGAAATAACGGGAGCATCCCATGAGAGTTCCCGTAGTTCCCATGCCTGCGACGAAGAGGTCCACCTCCCCCCCGGTATCGCGTACGATCTCCGGCGCGGTGGTTTCGTAATGGGCGCGCCAGTTCGCCGGGTTGGCGAACTGGTTCGGCATGTAATATTTCGATCCTTTGACGTCCATGATATGATGCGCGCGCATGATGGCGCCGTCGGTCTTGTCGCACCCGGGCGTGAGCTCGAGCTCGGCGCCGAGCGCCATGAGCACCGACCGCCGCTCTTCGCTGACGCACGTCGGCATGGTGAGCATGATCTTATAGCCAAGCGCGGCGGCGATCATCGCCATGCCGATGCCCGTGTTGCCCGATGTCGGCTCGAGAATTATCTTGTCCCTCGTGAGTTCCCCCGAATCTATCGCAGCCCTGATCATATAATAGGAAGGACGGTCCTTCACCGACCCGCCCGGGTTCGCGCCTTCGAGCTTTACGAGTATCCTGACGCCTGTGGCATCGGCATCCCATATATTCCGTATTTCAACCATCGGGGTGTTGCCGATGGCATCTATTATGCTCATTGCTGGGCCTCCATCAGTATAAATGCATATGGCAGCGAACGGCATGGAAAATCAAGAAGATTATATCCCCCCATTTGCTCCGGTATGGACTTACAGTCATAAACGGATGCAGTTATCCGGTCTCCCTAAAAATCGATGCAAATCACGCAGACGTCGTCCTCGAACGTATCGCCTCCGCTGAATTCCACAAGCCCCGACCACAGTTCCTCGATGAATTCCCTGTTGGACAGCGATGCAAGGCGGCGGAACGTATCAACGATTTCGGCATCGCCGAAGGTGGACCCACCCCTGTCCCGGTTCTGCGTTTCGATCAGCCCGTCGGTATACAGTACCAGTTTCCCCCCCTCGGGCAGGACCTCGGTCATGGTGCGATATGCCTTTCCGCTTTCATTCAACTCATCGCCGCTCATGATCGCCAGGGGCACGCTCTTGGCCCCGCCAAGCATTCTGATCTCGGCCCCGATCACGTACGGAGGATGGTGGCCAGCGTTCGAGTATACGATGGTGCGGCTTCGCGAATCGAAGACACCGTAAAAGGCGGTCACGAAGTTCTCCCCGGTCCTCCCGTACAGGAGGTCATTGAGATGGGAGAGCAGCGCCGCCGGGTCCCCGTGGAGCCCCCCGGACTGGAGGAGTATGCTCTTGATCATCGAGGCGACCAGGGCCGCGGGAACGCCGTGCCCGGACACGTCGCTGATGAAAATCCCCCAGGCGCCGGGTTCCTGCAGGGGGAGGAAATCGTAGTAATCGCCGCCGATCAGGTGCATGGGCCGGTAGAGGGAGTACACGGCGCTCGAAGGATACCGCTGAGGCATGAGGCGAAGTTGAATGCGGCGGGCCATATCCAGCTCCTTCTCCATGATCTCGTTTTTCAGTGCGAGCTTGTCCTTTTCGGTCTCCAGTTCGCACGTCCTTCTCTCAACCATGCCCTCCAGCTGGTCAGAGTACTCGGCAAGGCGGAGCGACATCTTCTCTACCTCGTTGAATGATTTCGAAAACCGCCTGGCGAGGATGAACGACTGCGAAAAAATAAAAAGAAAAATGCCCATCGGCACCAGGTACACGCTCTGTATAATAAGGCGCGAGTGGAGGATGTCGTTAATTAGTGCGGCAAAAATCATTGCAAAACCAAGGATGAAAATAACGGCCCCTTCTCTCTTTCTTGTGACCGCGACGATCATGATGGCGAACGCGTAGCAGGCCATGAGGGCCGTGGCGACCTGGAATACGACCAGCGAATAGATGGCCGCCCGAAGTGGCAACATCGCTACGCACAGGCCGTAGACGCCGCCGCACACGATGAAGTGCCTGAGGATTTTCGCGTTCAGTTCACGCGGGTACAGGGAATGAATGAACATCGCGAAAAGGACCGCCCCCAGCAGGGTCAGGAATTCCAGGCGAAGCATGAACCAGTACGGCACATCGGGCAGGAAGGTCCTTATACATCGTTCTGACGTGAGCATCACCCTCAGGGACATGAGCAGGCAGAACGCACCGAAAAAAAGCGTCGAGGGGTCCTTCTTCCGCATGACAAAAAGCCCCAGGTGGTAAAGTCCCATGATGAGAAGGCTTCCGAACAGAAACACGTCGAAGACCCTGTCCGCGTCGTTTTCCTGCATTATCTGCGCCTCGGTACCGAACGTCATGCTGCGCGTGATCCCGCAGAGGACATCGTCGTAGTTGGAGACCTGCAACGTTATTGTCATTGAATCACCGTGCGCGCGGAACACGGCAATCCTCGGATAATTCTGCAGTGTCATCTCCCGGCCGCTCTTTCCCACGATGCCGTTATTAAGGAGAGGCTCGCCATCGACCCACAGCCTGTATGCCGAATTGACATCCCGCACCTTCAGGGCATACAGGACTCTCGACGGGCCGGTCCTGACGATCAGCCTGTATGTCGCGTAGCCGTCACATCCGATCCTTTCCCCGCCACATCGTGTTCCGCGCCATGATCCCGGAACGGCTACGTATGCCGCGCCCCATCCCTTCCCGGGTTCGAGGCTTCCGCCGGGCTCAAGCAAGCGCTTCCAGTGAAATTCCCATTCGCCGTCAAGGGGCAGGGGCCCGTTTTTTTCAAAATTCCAGCCGGTGCAATCGAGCACGCCCCTGAGTGCGGTCGGGCGCTTGATCCGGACGTCAGACACGGAACCGGAACAATGCAGGGTTACCAGGACCATCAGCATACAGATGCCGATGAAAACCGCGCGCGAACTCGCACGCGGCTCGACGGTGGAGCGGGGGAGTATCTGTGTGATCCTCGCCATGCCGGCCCGCATCTGGCGAGTCTCTGAATCAACCATGGTTTTTGATAGTGTATCATATTTTTTTTTGCAATCTTCTTTTTTATAGTCCGTTCGAGGCACGGGCGATTATCATAAAAAAGCCCAAGGAATACCGGCAGAGTAAAAAAATGTTTGCGCTAATGCGCGGTTTTCCGCATGCTATTATAATGCACATGGAAATCCGACACCACTTCCCGGTTGTACAATAATCCCGCCCGTTTTTTCATGGTGCATGCCGGAGAAACGATGAGAAAACCGACAGTGATGATCGCATCGAACGACGACCGCATGATGGGAGATGCGGTAAAGGTACTTGACGGTCTGGCAGCCGTTATCCCGGTCGTGATTCATAATTCGGGCGATATCAAATCATTTCTCCCTGACATTGTGCCGGACCTCGTGCTTTTCGATTGCCGCATACCCGGGGACTGCGCCTCGGCTGCGGCAACCATATCAATGGCCGGGGCGATTCCCTTGATATACCTCTCGGACCGTGTAAACCGGCCTTCTCTCAGAAAAGCCTTGCGGAAACAACCCCGCCCTTACGTGTTAATCGAATCGATCCCCACTGCCCTGTATCCCGCGGTGGAAGCGGCACTGCTCGCGCTCAAATCGGATAATGGAGGCGAACGCGCCGAAATAGAACTGATTCGCACCCTGCAGGCCGTAAACGAGGAACTCGTGCGCACAAGGAATGCGCTTGCCGAGAGCGAAACCCGCTACCGGACTATGGTCGAGCTCGCGCCGTGGGGGATCATCATCCATGTGAATGGAATTCTCAAATACATGAACCCTTCGGGCCTTGCGATGTCGGGTTACTCGAGCTTCGATGAACTGGATGGCACTCCGATCCTCGACAGAATCCATCCAGATGACCGGGCCAGGGTCGTTGATCGACTGAGGGAGCAGATCGGAAAAAACATCCGCCTGGATCCCATCGAGGAACGGCTCATTCGCAGGGACGGCGAAGAGAGACTCTGCGAAGTCGTTTCCATGCTGTACCCGGTCGAGGGAAAAACCGGAGTCATGGCCTTTTTCTACGACATCACCGACCGGGGCGGGAAGCTGGATACACTCAGGCTGCGGGACTGGCAATACAGGATTATTTTCGACAATGCCGCCGAAGGGATATTCTCGTACAACACGGACACGGTAATCACCGACGTCAACAGGCGCGCGGCGGACATGATGGGATACCGTGCCGATGAGGTCGTCGGTAAAACCGTTCTCCAGACGGGTATCCTGAGAAAGGACGATATACCCCGCGCGGCCGAGGCGTTGAAAAAGCTCCTGTCCGGTGAAAAGATGGTACGGAACAATTACCATTTCATCAGGAAGGACGGAGAGGAACGCATTGTCCAGGTGGTGGGCGCACCCATCCAGGACGAGGATGGCAGGGTCGTCCTGATAACGAGCATTATCGAGGACGTGACCGATCAGCTGAACACCATGGAAGAACTCAGGGCCTCGGACGAACGGTACCGTGCGCTTTTCACAAACGCCACGGAAGGAATACTCGTTGCGGACCCGGTCACGATGGCGTTTTCACGGGCCAATCCGGCCATATGCAATTTTCTCGGTTATTCAGAGGACGAGCTGCTGCGAATGGGCGTACCCCACATACACCCGCCCGAATCAATGAACAGGGTCAGGACCGAATTTAACAGGGGATCCGGCGGGAGAGCCATCGCCCACGACATTCCCTGTCTCCGAAAAGACGGGACCGTGGTATTCGCCGATATCGCCATCTCGAACATGGAACTCGACGGCAGGCCAGCGACCGTGGGTTTCTTCGTGGATGTCACGAAGCGAAGGGAAGACGAACTCCTCGTGAAGCAGGCAGAAGAGAAGTACCGATCGGTGGTTGAAAAATCACGCCTGGCCATCGGCATCGTCAACGACATGCAGATCTATACCTATGTCAACGCGAGGTTCTGCGAACTTGCCGGTTACCCGGAAAACGAGATCCTCGGCAATACATTCGATTTCTGTCTCACCGAAGAAAGCAGGGCCCTTGCGGTGGACAGATTCGTACGGCGCCAGTGTGGCGAGGAAGTGCCCGACAACTATGAATTCTCGTTCATCAGGAAAAGCGGGGAGCTCCGGCAGGGTGAGGTACAGAGCGCGATATTTGTCGATTCTTCCGGGCGCGTGAACACACTCATACAGGCGCTTGACATCACCGAGAAAAAAAAGAGCGACGAGACAAGGCGTTCCCTCGAGCTGAAGATGCAGCACGCGCAGAAGCTTGAAAGCCTGGGCATACTCGCGGGAGGGATCGCCCACGATTTCAACAATCTCCTCATGGCCATCCTCGGCAACATCGACCTCGCGCTGCTGGAGTCGCCGGAAGACTCACCGGTATGCGAGAACCTCCAGGAGGCGCTGAAGGCCTCGCACCGGGCCGCCGATCTCTGCCGCCAGATGCTCGCCTACTCCGGGAAGGGGCGGTTCACCGTCGAGACGATCAACCTGAACCATCTCATCGAGGACATGATGAGCATGCTGCAAATATCAATATCAAAGAAAGCCATCTTACACACGAATCTCGATGGGTCGATCCCGGCGGTCCTTGTGGATACGACCCAGATACGACAGGTCATCATGAACCTCGTGATAAACGCTTCGGATGCCATCGGCGAGAACAACGGGTCCATAACAATCACCACGGGAAGCCGGTACTGCGATTCTGCATACCTGAACGAAACATGGATAGACGAAAACCTTTCAGAGGGGAGCTATGTCTCGCTGGAAGTTTCGGACACGGGGTGCGGGATGGAACGCAAAATGATGGACAGGATATTCGACCCCTTTTTCACGACACGCTTTACCGGTCGCGGTCTCGGCCTTGCGGCGGTCCTCGGCATCGTCCGGGGGCACCGGGGGGTGATTCGGGTCTACAGCGAACAAGGGAGGGGTACCACGTTCACCATACTGCTTCCCTCCGCGGGAGATGTCTCCGCATCGAAAATCGGTAAAACCGTCGAAGCCATGCCCGCCTCCTTCGAGGGCACCGTGCTCCTGGTCGACGACGAGATCAACGTGCTCTCCCTGGGAAAAAGAATGCTTGAACGATGCGGGTTCACCGTCATTACCGCCCGCAACGGACGCGAGGCGGTCGATCTCTTCGCGCAGGACAGCGAAAGTATCCGGTGCGTGCTTCTGGATCTCACCATGCCGTTCATGGACGGCAGGGAGACGCTGAGGGAGATACGTCGAATTCGTCGGGATGCCCGCGTCATCATGACCAGCGGATATACCGAGCAGGAAGTGATCGCGCGGTTTCAGGAACTGGGGCCTGTTGGCTTCATACAAAAGCCTTACTCATATCAGGCCCTGATCCAGAAAATCACCGAGATACTGGGCTGAACGCCGGCATAGGGGGCGTCGATATCCAACCCCCTTTTTGCGCGCACCGGCAAATTTGACTTGCCAGCAGGCGATGGCCGAATTCGTAATCAAAAAAAATTACTGTCAGGCACGGTGACATCATGAACGAAGCAGTGGATAAATGGTACATCGAACAACTCACAGCGCCCGCGCTCATGAACAGGAACGCGGTTCGTTTCGGGCACAAATTGTTCCAGTGGTGGAGAACCGGTCCGGATGCGACCGAATCCATTACCTATGCAAGGGGATGGCAGATCATACGGGACTGCTCCTCGGGCCTTCTGGACATGGATTTCCGGAAGGGAGACAGGGCGGCGATCATGAGCCATACCTCGCCGCAATGGGTATGGGCGGATTTCGCAATTCTCTGCGCCGGAGGCGTCACCGTAACCATCTATCCAACCCTTTCAGAAAAAGAGATGGCCTTCATCATCAACGATTCGGGTTCCAGAATCATCTTCGTGCAGGACGAGGAAATTCTCGTGAAGGCCCTGGCCGTCATGAAGGAATGTCCGACCCTGGAAAAAATCGTCGTGATGAAGGACCATTTCGACCATGCGGGCGATCAGATACTAGATCTCGAGAGACTCATGGACAGGGGCGTCAGGTTTCTCGTGAGGGAACCATTCGCATTCGAGCTGCGATGGCGTTCGGTCACCCTTCTTGACAGGATGACAATCGTCTACACGTCGGGGACCACCGGCATACCCAAGGGCGTCGTCCACACCCATT
This sequence comes from uncultured Leptospirales bacterium, assembly GCA_964423905.1. Lineage (GTDB taxonomy): Bacteria > Spirochaetota > UBA4802 > UBA4802 > UBA5550 > CAYRGX01. Next base: position 44,181 of record CAYRGX010000004.1, read on the forward strand.
TAAGCTTCAACGCGGCGATGTGCCGCGACCTGAGAATGGCCCCGAATTTCCGCGGGGACGAGGTGGTGCTCTCGTTCCTCCCCATATCGCACACCTATGAAAGGGAATGCGGCCATGGGTGCGCCCTCATGGGCGCGGCCTGCATAGCCTACTCCTCGGCAAAGACGATCGTGGAAGATTTCAAGGTGTTCCGGCCACATTTGTTCATGTCGGTACCGCGGATATACGAAAGGATATACATGGCGATGCGGGACCAGGCCGCAAAATCGCCCGTGAAAAACTTCATTTTCAACGCGGCGCTTAAAACGGGACTGAAGGTCATCAATAGTAGATCTGACACACACGGGTTTGTCGACATGTCGGAAGGGATCGACATGACCGCGGGTATCGGCTTCTGGCTTCGGTTCAAATTCAGGCTCTTCGACCGGCTCCTTTTCTCCAAGGTCCGCGCGCTCCTCGGCGGACGGTTCCGCTTCGCATTCTCCGCAGCGGGTGCCCTGCCCGCCGATCTCTGCAGGACGTTCATGGCGATGGGTATTCGCATCATCGAGGGTTACGGCGCCACCGAGACGTGGAACACCGTGAACCTTAACCGGCTTGACAAGGTGCTGCCTGGTTCAGTCGGACCTGCGGTGGCGGGTGTCCAGGGCCGCATCGCCGAGGACGGCGAATGGCAGGTCAAGGGGGACAACATATTCAAGGAATACTGGAACAACCCCCAGGCGACGGCCGAGGCCTTTACCGACGACGGTTACTACCGGACGGGCGATATCGTCGAACCGGTCGCCGACGGCTATGTACGGATCGTCGACCGCAAGAAGGGGCTCATGGTGCTCGATACCGGCAAGAACATCCCCGCGGCGAAAATCGAGGGGCTGTTCTCGCTCAGCGCCTGCATCGAGATCCTGTTCCCCGTGGCCGACGACCGGAAATTCGTCTCGGCCCTGGTCGTGCCCAATTTCGATTATTTTATCAAGTATTTCTCCGAGAAGGGCATCCCCTACGACGAGTCGAAGCTCGAGTACTATCTCGACGGTCCGCTCAAGACCTGTGTAAAGGTCGGCGATGACTTCATCGAGAACGCTGATTTGCGCGCGCTCGTGGACAGGGACATACAGCAGGCAAACCAATTTCTCGAGGAGTTCGAGAAGATAAAGCAGTACAGGATCATCGCACGGAAATTCACGGAACAATCCGGCGAGATGACCCCGACACTCAAGGTCAAACGGAAGATCGTTCTGACGAATTTTGCCTCGGACATCGAGGGTATGTACAATAAATGATGGAAAAACGATTCTTCCCATGGTATACTATATCCATACACAAAACCGCAGGGAGGTACTGATATGAAAATGAGGCTTCTTTTCACCGCTGGTATGATCGCGCTTGTCACGGCCGCCTTCGCATGGAACACGGGCAACCGCATTCTCGGGCAGTGGAGCGACGGAATGTGGTACCCCGCAAAAATTGCCGGGACTCAGGGTAACGGGTTCGGCGTCGTGTTCGATGACGGGGACCAGGCCATTCTCACCGCCTCACAGATCAAGAAGATCGACTGGAAGGTGGGTACGCGGGTCCAGTGCAATTTCAGGCGCGCCGGTATGTATTACTGGGGTACGATCGCGTCCATGAACGGCGAATCGATACATATAAGCTATGATGACGGCGACCAGGAGGACGCAACCATAAGCCTCTGCAGATCACGGTGACGGATCCAATGAGACGCCGGGCCGCGACCGGGCATCTCATTGTGTCGTGTCCACACGAGGGCACTATCCTTCGTTGTTCACAGAGCAAACAGGAATTATCATGATCAAAATCGTACTCATCGGGCCGCCGGGATGCGGCAAGGGCACGCAGGCCAGGAAACTCATCCAGAAATACCGGGTCGCGCATGTCTCGTCGGGCGATGTCCTCCGCACGGAGGTCGCCGCGGGAGCCTCCTGTATTCAGTGGACGGCGCACGAAATCCCGATACCGTATTCGGGGATATTGTCGCTCTTATATCGTGAATCTGGCCGCGGGGCAGGGCCGCTTAAGTCCCCCGCGATACGATGACAGCGGGCTCCAGGCCCGTCATTTCAGGAGGACTGCATGTCAGACATACGATTTGACAACAAGGTGGTGATCGTAACCGGCGCGGGGGCCGGACTCGGGAGGGGATATGCCCTCGAGTTCGCCCGCCGAGGCGCGAAGGTCGTGGTGAACGACCTGGGCGGGAAAATGGACGGCACGGGCAGCGGCCGAGGCGCGGCGGATCATGTCGTTGATGAGATAAACCGGGCGGGGGGGCACGCGGTCGCGAACTACGATTCGGTGTCAACCCTGGCCGGCGGCGAGGGGATCATCAAGACGGCTGTGGACGCCTTCGGCGCCGTGGACGTTCTCGTGAACAACGCAGGAATCGTCCGCGACCACTCGTTCCAGAAGATGACCGAGGAAGAGTGGGACATCGTCATCACCGTGCATCTCAAGGGAGTCTACAACGTGACCAGGCCGGCGCTGGCGGTGATGAAAGAAAAAAACTACGGCCGTGTCGTGTTCGTGAGCTCAGGCGTGGGCCTGTACGGAAATTTCGGGCAGGCCAATTATTCCTCGGCGAAGATGGGGATCATCGGTCTCATGAACACGCTGGTCATCGAAACCTCGAAGCACGATATCCGATTCAACGCGATCGCGCCAAACGCGGTATCCCGCATGACGGAATCGGTGTTCCCCCCGACAATCGCCGAGATTTTACTGCCGGAGCATATCACCCCCCTCGTGATGTGGCTCGCGTCGGAGGCCAACACGGACAACGGCATGATCTTCAACTGCATGGGAGGGTGGTACAGCAGAACCGCGATCATGTGCGCGACCGGGACCATCATCGGCGACGGAAAGCACCCCGCCACGGCTGAAGAAATCAGGGACAACTGGGATCGCATCAAAAGCCTGGACGAGGCCCGTCCTCTTGGGAGCATCGTCGAATCCTTCGGGTACATCTCGCCTCTTCTTCCGAAGTGAGGCGGCCTTTCCAGGCATTGCCTTTAACGTGATATGCCCCTTCGATGATTCCTGCAAGCCGACGAGTATCATCGAACGGGATATCATTTCGCATGCTATTTATACAGATGATCCCCCGCGCACGTGTATGCAATAATACCCGCGCAACAATTCATTCCCCACTCTATAATAGAAATGTTCCTGACTTCTGAGCCGTTAAGGTTCTCGCATCAATATAACGTTGATCGACAGCAGAAACCAAGATACTGCTTGACATATCTGTCATATGGGGATATGTCTCGTTGAAATATTATCGTGGGTCGCACAGGAACTCCGGGCCGCGTGCGCGGACATACAATATCAACCGGCAATGTGCGGGATAGTGCAATCATATAATCTGGAGGATTGTATATGAGAAAAACAACGCGATTAATTGTGATGGTTGCATGCGCATGCATGGCATCCTCCGCTCTATTCGCAGGGGGGGTGAATTACAACGTCAACCAGAGCGCCGAATGGTGTAAGACCATGAACCTTTACGCCACGCTGGATGCGGATTCGACGTACTATAATCCCGGTGGCACGGCTCTTCTGGGCGAAGGATTTTACATGCAGCTCAACAACCAGACCGTGTATCAGCCCATCAAGGTTGTAGCCACTAATTACAGTATGGGATACTCGCTGCGTAAGACCTACAACGGAGAAAAGCACGCATGGTACTTCCCCACGGGTTATCTCGCCCTGAAGAAGGATCGTTGGGCGATTTCCGGCGGTGCGTTCGCGATCGGAGGCGGCGGTGATGCCAATTTCAAGGACGGGCTCCAGCAAATGGACGTTCTTCTCAATCCCACGGTCGGTCTTGGAAAAACCATCAACAGTCTCTACACGTCTCTGGGGATGGGTACACCCATCGGCACCATCGCGACCAACGGCGTGTATCAGCCATCCGTCAAGTCGAGTTTCAAGGGTTCTTCATCGATATATGCGATCCAGGTCAATGCGGCCTACGAAGCGATAAAAGACGTGCTTGGCATTTCTATCGGATATCGCCTGCACATCTGGGATGCGACCGCTGACGCGCACCTGTACACCCCCGGCGCAGGCGCGACTTACTTCGGCTTAATCCCCATGGCCAGCGATTTTCACGCGCATCAGAGCGGAACCTCGCATGCCATCATCCTCGGGATAAGCGCCAAGCCGGTCAAGGATCTCACCATTGGCGTGAAGGGCGAGTACAACACGATATTCCCGGTCCACGTGAAATCCCACGATGACCAGATCGTCGGACTCGTCGATTCGGGCTACAAGAACAACGGGCGCAAGCACGCGCAGCTCCCCGCCAACATCGCGGCCGGCATCTCCTACAAGATTGAAGGACTGCAGATCGCGGCGACGTTCGCCTACTTCTTCAACCAGTTCGCGCAACTTAAGGGAGTAGAAAAGGGATATACCGGCGGCTGGGATGCCGGTCTCGGTCTTGATTATACGATCAAGGGGACCCCTCTCAATATCGGCATCGGGTACCTCTATGGCTTCTCGGGAGTCAGGCCCACTTCACAGAGCCAGCTCAACGAAGACCTGAATACGCACAGCGGGAGTATCGGATTCACGTTCAATTTTAATGAAGATATCAAGCTTACCCTCGCCGAGCAGTATGCATACTACGTGCCGACCAACGTCAACAAGGCCGGGATGGGCGCCCTGCGGTACCTTCCTGCCAAGTTCTACAAACAGAGCTTCAATACGGCCATTGGCGTCACGAGCAAGTTTAAGATCTGACGGGATTCAGCCTTGGACATCCGCCGCGCAGGATGCCCCGGTCTCCGCATAGTTACACAGGAAAAACCGGTGACAACCGGTACAAAAAACGGGCTCCATCAGTGGAGCCCGTTTTTTTATCAGGAGCGGTCCTTTTCGAAACGAACCTCGAGCGAGCCGCCGTGTTTGTCCTCGAACCCTTCCACCCGCGACATGATGCCCACCGGTCCGCGCGCCTTTGAAAGACCTTCCCTGCTCACGCGCTGGTAGGTGGTCCTCCGCATGAAGGTTTCCACCGAAGTGCCCGATGAAAAGCGCGACGCACCTCCCGTGGGAAGGATGTGATTGGTGCCCGAGAAATAATCCCCGACCGCCACCGGCGAATGCGCCCCGAGAAAAAGCGATCCGACGTTCCTGATGCGCGGAACGTATTCGAGGGCGTTGTCGGTCATGAGCTCCATGTGCTCCGGTCCGTAGGCGTTCGCGAACTCGATCGCCTCATCCATGCCCGACGTTATAAGGATCAAACCGTTGTTGTCGATCGAGGTTCTCTTGATGGCGTGCCTCCCCCTGCCCGACGCCAGGTCCTTCTCGATCTCTTTCTGCACCGCAACGGCGAGCTCTTCCGAGGGGGTGATGAGGATGGCGGCCGCCATCTCGTCGTGCTCGGCCTGGGACAGGAGGTCCCACGCGACCCACCGGGGATTCTGCCCGCCGTCGGCCACGATGAGCACTTCGCTCGGGCCGGCGAGCGAATCGATCTGCACCACACCCAGGCTGAACAGATACGTTTTCGCCGCGGTAACGTATATGTTCCCGGGGCCGACGATGAGGTCGGCCCTCGGCGCGGTCTGCGTGCCGAACCCGGCCGCGGCGATTCCCTGGGCCCCGCCCGCCTTGATGATGTCGTATACTCCGAGCAAGCGACAGACCGCGGCCACCGGCACGGGTACCTTTCCATCCGGTCCCGGCGGCGTGACGAGGGTTATCTGCCCGCACCCGGCGATCTGCGCGGGGATGACCCCCATCAGCACCGACGATGGATAGCAGGCCTTGCCCCCCGGGACATACACCGCAACGCGACCAATCGGCTGGAACGCCACGCCGAGGACCGACCCGTCCTCCCGCTCGTAATGGATATTCGACGGGAACTGGCGGCTGTGGAATTCCTCGATATTGAGACGCGCGGTATCGAACGCTTCGAGCACCTGATCCGGGACTCCGCGGAAACCCGCCTCGATCTCGTCCCTGGTGGCCATGAGCGCATCCATGCGGACCCGGTCGAACGACTCGTTGTACCCGAGCACTGCCTCGTCGCCCCGTGCCCTGACATCGTTGACGATCGGCGCCACGGTGCGCATCATTATATCGGTGAAATCATCGCCGAAGCGATAGAGCAGCCCGTCCCGTTCTTTCGCGGTAAGGTCTGCGAGCTTCCGTATCGTTATCATGCTGTCGCTCCAGGATCGTCGTTCTCGCGCGGTCCCTGCCGTCGCGGGTATATCCAAAAAATGAAATTCATTCATTTCTCCCGGCGGGACAATTTCAAGAATAAAATGATTTTTCGATTGCATTTTGCCCGTAAAATGATAGCATGAGGGTAACCTTCCCCTGGAGCAACGCAATGAAACCTGTCATGAACTTTATTCTTGTCATTCTGCTTTGTTCAATTCCCGCGGGACTGCGATCCGGGGAGCGAACGTTCACCATCATACATACCAACGACATGCACTCGCACGTACTGGGGTGCTGCCCCAACAAGGATTTCACGCCGGAGCGCACCGGAGACGATGACACCCTGGGAGGTTTCTCTCGCCTCGCCACGGCCATTCGGATGGCGCGCGCCGCGCGCCAGAACCCGGTCTTCGTGATCGATGCGGGAGACTTTCTCATGGGCACCCTCTTTCACATGCTGGCGCGCGAGGAGGCGATTGAGCTCCGTCTCATGAAGATGATGGGATATGACATGGTGACGCTCGGGAACCACGAGTTCGACCTGAAGCCCGCGGGCCTGGCGCGTATTCTCCGTTCGGCGCACGCGAGGAACGGCCTCCCCGAGGTCGTGGCCTCGAACATAAGCTTCAGCAAAACCGACGCGCGCGACGACGATCTGAAAAGGGCCTTCGACGAGGGGCTTGTGCGTCCCTGGCGCGTGGTGGAGAAAAACGGCGTGCGCTTCGGCTTCTTCGGGCTGATGGGAAAAGAGGCGGCCGAGGACTCCCCGTTCGCGAAGCCCGTGAAATTCACCGCCCAGGTCGAGGCGGCGCGCGGGATGGTCAGGGAGCTCCGCGGAAGGCAGAAAGCCGACGTGGTGGTGCTTATCTCTCACTGCGGGGTATGGGAAAAAGAATCCCACTCGGAGGACGTCATCATCGCGAAAAAAGTGCCGGGCATCGATATCATCATAGGCGGCCACACCCACACGAAGCTCGACCGTCCCATAATCATCGGGAAAACGATCATCGTGCAGGCCGGGGAAATGGCCCGATGGATGGGAGTGATTGACTTTACGGTGGGAAAAAACGGCGGCGTGAGGCTCGACAGGTACGCCCTCACCGCCATTGACGACACGATCCCCGGCGATCCCGCGATCACGGCCGCGATCAGGGATTTCATCGCGCTGATCGACAGGAAGGTGCTCGCGCCGGAGAAAGTTTCGTTCGGCACCGTCATCGCACGCACCGCCTTCAGCATGAACCGCGCGGACGACGAATCGACGCTCGGCAACCTCATTGCCGACGGGGTGCGCTGGTACCTGAACAAGCACCACTCCGACCCGTCCGACCCCCTCTCTCGCGTATCGATTGCGATCGAATCGAACGGCCTGATCCGCAACCATGTCGCCAGGGGCAAAACCGGCGACATCATGTTCGCCGATTTCTTCAACGCCTTCCCGCTCGGCATCGGGATGGACGACGAACAGAGCATGTGCTATCCCCTCATCACGCTCTGGGTGTATCCCCATGAGATCAAGAAAGCCCTGGAAGTCCTCACGAGCATCTATCCCCTGAAGGGCACGAGCTATTTCCTGCAGGTGTCCGGCCTGAAGATGAAATACAACCCGCGGCGGATGATCTTCGACCGCGTGACCGATATATGGATAGGCGATGACGAGAAGGGTTATACCCGCCTGGATTACTCCACCTCGAACAGGAAACTGTACCGCATCGCGGCGAACATCTACAACGCAGCGTTCCTGAAGCTCGTGGGCGACTTCACCTTCGGGACGCTGACAATCGTGCCAAAAGACCGCAACGGCAAACCCATCGCCGACCTGCTCGCGGCGCGCGTCGACGCCGATCCGGGGACCCCCGGCATCCAGGAGGTGAAGGAATGGAAAACGGTGCTCGCCTACATCAGGAGCATGCCCGACACCAACGGCGACGGGGTACCCGACATATCCGGGAAATACAGCGTGAAACAGGGGAGGATCGTCAGCCAGGCGAGCATGAACCCGGCATCACTGCTCTCGCGCCCGGCGCCGGTGACGCTGGTCGCCGCAGGCGCGTGCGCGGGGTGTGCCGCCCTCATCGGATGCATCGTCTTTTTCGTGGTCCGCAGGGTGCGATCAAGAGGGAAGAACGCCTGATCCCGGGGCGGCATGCCCGCGTGCGGTCAGTGAGAGTGGGTCATTACCCATTGGACGGCGTTTTTCACGAGATCCGAACCCTTGATGATGCCGAGCTTGTCCTTGATCTTCCTGCGATGACTCTCGATGGTGTTAACGCTCAGGTTGAGCTTTTTGGCGATCTCGCCCGTCGAATGCCCCATCCCGATGAGGCGATACACCTCGAACTCGCGGTCTGAGAGAATCTCGTGCGGTGCGCCCTGGGAATCGCCCGGAGCGTTGATGATCTTGTCGATGATGCGCCCCGACATGCGGGAGCTCAGGAAGACCTCTCCCTTCCTGACGGTCCGTATGGCCTCGATGATTATGGCGGCGGCCTCTTTCTTCGTGACATATCCCTTTGCGCCGGCCCTGAGCGCGCGTTCCGCGTAGATGTTTTCATCGTGCATCGAAAGAACGAGTGACTGGATATTCCTATAGCGTTCCTTGAGCGCCTTGACGAGGTCGATGCCGCTGGTTTCCGTTTCGAGGGATATGTCCACGATGATGACGTCGGGCATGCCCTGCGCGATGACCCTCAGCGCTTCCCCCGCATCACCGGCCTCGCCCAGTACGGACATATCCGCCTCTTTCTCTATCATCTTCCTGAGTCCCTGGCGCACGAGGGGATGGTCGTCTACGATCAATACGCTTGTTTTCGCATCATTCACTGTATGGCCCCCCTGGAGCGAATTATTCAGTTATAACATAATGAACGCACGGCCGCAGGTCAACAAGGGTCCCGCAGAAATGCCGGGAGCACGCCCGTCCGTTCTATAGCAGAGTCTTGTCGATCCTCACCGATACCCTGTATCCCGGGCTCTCGGGCTTCGCCGTAAACGTCCCTCCGATCAAATCCGTCCTGTAGCGCATGATCTTCATTCCGATGCCGTCTACCGCCTGTGCCGCGGAGCCGCAGCCGTTGTCGAGCACTTCCAGAAGCACGGTTGAGTCCTCCTCGCTCAGCATGATTTCAATCCGGGTGGCCCTCCCGTGGCGTATCGAATTGTTCACCGATTCCCTGCAGACGAAATAAAGATTGTTCACGACCGCGGTGTTGTTGATGCGCGGATTACCGTCGATCCGGAGATGACACGCGATGCCGTAGACGTCCCTGACTTCGGAAGTGAATTCATTCAGTATCTCCGCCAGATCGTGAAAATCCATCACCACGCTCCAGAGTCCGCGTGAAATCCGCCTGGTCTGCTCGATGGAGTCGGTTACGTTGTCCAGTATCTCTTTCATGTCCGCGGCCTCAGGGTATCCCCTCGAGGTCATGGAATCGAAGAGTGCCTGGGAGAGAAACGCGATGCCCGTCAGCTTCTGTCCCAGGCCGTCATGGAGGTCCTGCCCGATTCTCGTCCGCTCGAGCTCGCTGATTTCCATGATGTCCTGCTGGAGGCGCCTCATCTCGGTGATGTCCCTGCAAAAAACGGCGATCCTCTCGAAGGCACCCTGTTCGTTCTTGATGGGATACATGATGATATCGTAGCGACGATCGCCCAGTGATCCCTCGAAGCGCACCTCTCTCCTGGTTTCCATGAGACGCTTCATGTCCTTTCTCCTCTGCTCCACCGCCCTCGGATGAAGAAACATGTAGAAGGGACTGCCCACCGCCGATTCGCGGGGAACGCCGAGTTTCTGCGACATTACGCCGTTCAACGCGAGGATGGTGCCGTGCACGTCAATCAGCATCACGGGATCGCTGGGCGTGTCGATAAGGGCCCTGACGAGGTCGGTCCCCTCCCTGATACGCTCGTTCAGGACATAATTCAAGTCAGTATTTCGAATAACGGTGAATATCTGCTCTTCGCCGCAGTACTGCAGGCATACCATTATTACTTCCGCGTGGAAGGCGGTTCCGTCCATCCTCGAGAAGACCATTTCCCGGCAGGTGGATTCCCACGCCCGCGCGGCTTTCACCGTATCGCTCGCGGCCCTTTTCACGTCCTTGCCGCCGGGCTGCTCAGCGGCAAGCAGCCTGTACAGCGGCATGGCTATCAGTTCTTCTTCATCCGCGCAACCGAACATTCGAACGGCTTGCCGGTTGCACTCGGACACGCGGCCCCGGTTCAGAACCATCAGCGCATCCCCGCTCGAATTGAAAATCACCCGGTGCTTCTCTTCGCTGTCAAGGAGCCTGTGCTCGGCAGCCTTCTCCTTCGCGACGCTTCTCGCCAGACCCGCGACGCGTGTCGGGTTCCCCTTCCCGTCGCGCGCGGAAATGCGTCCCGTAACCGATACCCAGCGCGCGCCCCCGGACGGGTCGGTGAACCGCACGTCGCAGTCCATGCCATCGCGCTTCCCTGAGAGCAGGGCCCCCCAGGAGGAAGTCCATTTCTCGCGGTCATCGGGGAGCAGGCGGTCATTCAGAAAGGAGATGTCACAATCGGTCCCGGCCCCGTCGAGGCCCATGATTTCCGCGCATACCGCGTCCATGGAGATCCTTTCCCCGGGAATATCCATCGTCCAGAATCCCTGGCCCGCGGCCGCGATCGCGGCCCTGTAGTCCCCGGCGCGGTCAGTGCCTGAATTTCTGCGCAATCGGGATCCTCCTCCCCCTTCCGAAGGCCTTCGCGGTCACCTTCAGGCCCGGCGCCGCCTGAAGCCTCTTGTACTCGTTCAGGTCGATTTTATGAAGGATGTCCCTGACGAGGCCGTCGCCGAACCCGTGCGCCGCTATCTCCGCCGCGGAGAGCCGCTCCTCGATGTACAGCTCGAGTATCCGGTCGAGGATCTCGTAGGGCGGCAACGTGTCCTGATCCTTCTGGTTCGGCCTGAGCTCGGCGGACGGGGGTTTTTCGATGGTAGCCTCGGGAATGATTTCGCCGTTCCTGTTGATGTGGCGGGAAAGTTCATAGACCAGGGTTTTGGGCAGGTCGGATATGACCGCGAGCCCGCCGGACATGTCTCCATACAGGGTGCAGTAGCCCATCGCGAGCTCGGACTTGTTACCCGTGGAAAGTACCAGGCTCCGGGTCTTGTTGCTCACGGCCATAAGGATATTTCCGCGGATCCTCGCCTGGATGTTCTCCTCGGTTATGTCCTCCTGGAGTCCCGCGAAGAGCGTTGCCAGGTCGGTGCGATAACGGTCGAAGAGCCCGCGGATTGGTACGATATCGCATTTGATGCCAAGCCTATCCGCGAGCGCCAACGAATCGTCGATGCTGCCCCGCGAGGAATACTCGCTCGGCATCGTCACGCCAGAAACGTGTTCGGGCCCGAGCGCCTGGACCGCGAGCGTGGCGGTGAGGGCCGAATCGATTCCGCCCGAAAGTCCGATCACCACGCGCGAAAAACCGCATTTGCACACGTAATCCCTGATGCCGAGCACGAGGGCCTGGCGAATATCCTCGATCCCGTCGTCCGTCCCGGTGACTTCCGCGAGGCGCTCGTCGTCGATGACGAGAAGATCCTCCTGGAAGCTCTTCGCCTGACCAACGAGCCTCCCTCCCGCGTCGAAGAACATGCTGCGACCGTCGAAGATGAGGCTGTCATTCCCGCCAACCTGGTTCACGTACGCCACGCCGACCGAATGTTCTGACGAAAGCGTGGAAAGGAGATGCCGTTTGGCATTGATCTTTCCGCGAACAAAGGGCGAGGCGGATATGTTCACCAGCAGGTCAATGCCCTTCCCGGAAAGAATCGCGGCCGGGTTCACCGTATAGCGCCTCTGTTCCATGTAGCGTTTTTCGTCGCTGCCGGAAACGGTCCAGATGTCCTCGCACACCGTGATGCCGATCCTCCTTCCCATGAAATCCACCGGTTCGTGGTCGCGACCGTTCGAAAAGTAGCGCATCTCGTCGAATACATCGTAGGCGGGAAGGAGCGTCTTGAAATGGCGGGAACGCACCGAGCCATCGCTCATGAAGGCCGCCGCGTTGAAGAGAAGCGGCGGCATGTCGCGATCGAAATCAACGTACCCGCATATCGCGGAGATCCCCCGGCATTCCCCCGCGATGGCATCAAGGGATATGAGATTGTCCTCGACGAGCTTCTGGTTCTCCAGCAGATCCATGGGGGGATACCCGATGGTCGCCATCTCGGGAAAGACGACGAGATGCGCCCCGGCATCGCGGGCCTTCCGGATATACGCGATGATCGCGTCCCTGTTGCCGGGAATGTCAGCCACGGTCGTATTGATCTGCGCAAGGGCTATCTTCATCGTTTCCTCGAATGGTGACAGTGATCCGACTGCGGGCCGGTCGTTTTCCATCGAATCCCATCCCGCAAAATTATCAATCTTTTTAAGCCCCGTCCCCGGACGACGCCGCAATTATTGACTTGACAATCCTTAAAATCACCAATATCGCTATTGGACATCGGACACTCGAAAACCGCGTAAGCGGGAATATATCACATTCATGGCACTGCGTGGGGGACTATGGTATTCTTCATCGTTGTTGCATTTATATTGATTTTCCTGGTATGGTTGAGAATCCGAACCCTATCGCGCCGCGTGGAAGAGCTCACGCGGCGGATCGGTGAACTCTCAACCGGGGCGGTTCAGCAACCCCCGGTCCCGGCACCTGCCGCGAAACCTGAAAAGACTCCCTCAATCGAAAAGCCCAGGCCCGCGGCGAAAGAAACCAGGACCACCCCGGAAACCGCCCCGCGAACGATCGCACCCGCCATGCAGGCCCAGGCACAGCCGGTCGCTCACACGGCCCCCGCAGAAGTAAAGAAAAAGGAAAAACCGGAATTCATAAAAAAATTGGAAGTACGTTTCGCCGAGAACTGGACCGGCATACTCGGCGCGATAATCCTCGTGGTGGGCGTGGCTTTTCTCGGAATATACGCAGCCCTTAAAATGAGGCCCGAGGCCCGGTTTGCCATGATAGTGCTCGTGGCAGCGGGCCTTTTTGCCGTTTCAATCATACTCTCGCGTAAACCGGTCTGGAAGCCCGCTTCGATGTGGATCAGAAGCAGCGCGGGTGCGGTGTTCCTGTTCGCCTGCGTCGGCGCGGGAGGAATCCCCGGCCTCCGCTTCATCGAGTCCCCCGCGGCCGCCATCGCCCTTCTCTGCTCGGGAATCGCCGTGAACATCGCCCTCGGGGCCATCGGGGGGACGCAGGCGTTCGCGTCGCTACACGCGGTGTTGAGCCTCGCCGCGCTCGCGGTCGCCCCGCCGAGCCAGACCGTGCTCATCATTACCGGGATCACGGTCCTCGCGGGCATACTTCTCGCATTCAGGGGACGCTGGGACTGGCACCTTATCATCATCCTCTCCTCGTACACGGTGTTCCATCTCCGGTGGTACTTCGCACTCGCCCCGGCCGATGGAAGCTTCCCGCCGGACCTCAGGATCACCGGCATCGCGGTAACTGCCCTGACCGAGATCGTCGCGTGCGTGAGCCATTACCGCGCGCTTTACCGCGATAAAGTATTCGACGCGGTGCCGTTCGTGGCGCACCTGCTCAACTGGATTTACCTCGCGGTGGGCCTGGTTATGTATTCGCAGGGTTCAAAGTGGAACACGATCATCCTCGGGTGCGCCTCCCTTGTCATTTTCGGACTCGCGATCCGCGCGCGGGTGCTATCCATCAGGTGGCTTTTCATTACCGATACCCTGGTCGCGCAGATGGTGATAATGATCGCTGCGTTCACCCTGACCAGGTGGAACGTGGAGCCATTATTCATCGCGACGCTGCTCCTCGCGGAGATCGCGGTGTTCGTCACCATAATGCTCGGGCAGGACTCGGCGGTGCTCAAGGCCACCGGGGGGCTCCTCACGAACCTCGCCGCCGCGGGGCTTATCATCACGGTGCTGGTGAGCCAGACCCCCGTGAAGGGGATCGCCAGGGAAATGGCGGCGCTCTCCGTCGCCCTCTCGATACTGGCCGCGCTCTCGTGGTACGCGTCCCGGCGGAACGATTCCGATCTCGTCGAGGCGTTCCTGTGGGGATGCGGCATCACCTCGGCGCTGACCGCCCTCACCATGCAGGGGATGTCTGCCGATCACACCTGGTCCCCGTGGATGATAGCAGGCATCACAGTGGCGTTGCTCGTCATGCGGCAGCGTTTCAACATCAACGGCCTCGGGATAGGGCTGATCCTCCTCTTCGCGGGCATGCATGTGATATGCTGGTATCATCTGTTCGCTTCGAAGGATACGACAGGCTCCTTGCTTCTCTACGCGGTGCCGATTCTCATACCCTCGGTCGCGTCGGTGTGGACATCATATTACAAGTCGCTCGAAAGGCACGTCATCTGGCCCGCAGCCTGTTTCTTCTTCGCGCACCTGGCCATGGCCGGGTACTTCATCCTCGACCCCGTTTCGCCCTTCCTGCCGGCCCCCTGGTGGGTAATGCTCGCGCTGGCGGCGCTCGAGTCCGCGTATTTCCTTCGAGACAGGCATGCCGCGGCGATGAACGCGCGGGGATCGTTCGACATGCACCTCCAGCTGATCGCCTATGCCCTTGTGACCGCATTCATCGTACGCCATATCCTCGTGCACCTTCAATCCGAGCTTATGGTCGGTCCCTTCGGGGTGCGGCTTCTGGTGGGCCTCTTCGGGCTGGCGGCACTGCTCTACGCCGCCATGACGCCGAAACCACGCGGCGAAGGCGCTCCCAAACTGTGGGAGTACGTGCACCCACTCCTCTGGGAGGCATTCCTCGCAATGGCGCTGATAACCTCCGCCATCGAAATACCTTCGCGATTGTATCCGCTTTCCTGGGTCGCGGGCGCCGCGGTCCTGACCCTCGCGGGAAACCTCTCGAAAGAAAGTATCTCCCGCTTCAGGCTCTACGCGCTTTTCTTCCACTGGGCGGCCGCCGCTCATATCGCGTTCGTCGCGAGCGCGTCTCCCACGCCGTCGGACAGGCTCATCGACCAGTCGTGGATCGCGGCGGGAGCCGCGCTTGTGCTGCAATTCGGGTTCGTCGCGTACTACTTCAAAACGACCAGGCTCGACGATATCGTGTATCCCCGACCCCTCGCATTTCTGGGAGCGCTCTCGTCGTTCGCCGCGCGGAAGAAAAACCTCGCGGTGTTTTATCCTTTTTTCATATCGATGGCGCTGTTCCTCTTCTGGTCCTTCGACCGGGCGCTCCTGACCCTCCTGTGGGTGCTCGAGGCGTTCCTGATCTTCACACTGAGCCTCTTCCTTCGCGAAAACCATTTTCGCTTCCTTTCCCTTATCGCGCTCACGGGCTGCCTTGTCAGGCTCGTGGTGCATGATCTCGCACAGAGCAGCATCCTCACAAAGGCGGTGCTCTGCGTGGGGATTGGCGGCCTGATGGTGATAATGAATCTTCTCTATACCAGGTACAAAGACAGGTTCAACCTATGATGATCTTACGACGCACGATTTTTTTCGTTATTATCGCTGCCGGAGCGGCGCTCATGGTTCTGCTCGCAGTGACGAAACCCAGAACGCCTCTCGATTCGACGCTCGCCCCCGCGTTTCAGCTCCTCGGGGTCCCCGCGCACATGGCCAGCAGGGCGCTGACGCGGGTCCTCCCGATCAACGCGCTCGACGAAAAGGAGCTCGGCGATGCGATCGCGGAACGGTATTCGGTCATGGCGTCGAAAAACGAAAAGGACAAAAAATACCTCAACGAGATAATGGCCGCGCTTTCAAAGAAGACGAAAAAACAGTTCAGGTACCGCGCGTATCCGATGGAGGAATACCA
Organism: uncultured Leptospirales bacterium; assembly: GCA_964423905.1. Lineage (GTDB taxonomy): Bacteria > Spirochaetota > UBA4802 > UBA4802 > UBA5550 > CAYRGX01. The sequence goes on from CAYRGX010000004.1 coordinate 60,168, forward strand.
GCCCAACGCCTTCGCCCTCCCCGGTGGCGTGATATTCGTCACCACCGGCCTCCTGCGTACGGTGAAAAGCGAAGCCGAGCTTACATCCGTCATCGCCCATGAGATAGGCCACGTCGAGTTATCCCACTGCATGGACACGGTGCGCTACGAGCTCGCGGCCCGAAAAATCAAGAGAGACCAGCTCGGCCGCATCGCCGATTTCGCAACCCGTCTTCTCATCGGCCATAGCTATAGCAAAACGCAGGAAGCGCAGGCGGACGAATACGGATACGAAATGATACTCGCCACGAGGTACAACCCGTCCGCCGTGGGCCGGTTGTTCATCCGTCTGAAGGAATACCATGCGATCCCCGACAGGAAAAAAGCCTCGCCCATCAAAGACTACTTCATGAGCCATCCTCATCTTTCCCTGAGGGCCGAAAAGTATTCCGTCAAGGCCTCCCGCTGGTGGGCCCACAGCGGGGGAGAAAAGCGTTATGAAGGCAAGAAGAACCTGACTGCCAGGACGAGCATGTTCACCAGGGCATATCCCGACGAATGGGTGACGGAAGCGAAAAAGTGATGGAGGCTTACATCCCCACGGTTTTTTTCACGCTGTTCTTCGTGGTGGATCCGCTCGGGCTCATCCCGGTCTTTCTCGTTCATCTTTCGGGTTATACGGGAATTCGTCGCACCGGGGTCATACTCCGGGCCACCGGTATATCGATCGGGGTATCGATATTCTTCATCCTCCTGGGAAGACACATCCTGAACTTTCTCGGCATCCACTCAGGCTCATTTCTCATCGCGGGAGGAATCGTTCTTTTCATACTCTCCCTGGAGATGCTTCTCGGCCACCCGTCGGGTATCACCATGCGTGACACGCCCGAGGGCATGGCACCCAGCGACGAAGACGTTTCCGTGTTCCCCCTGGCCATACCCATGCTCTGCGGTCCGGGCAACATCGCCGCGCTCGTGATGTTCGGATCGCAGGCGTCGGGAGACCCTGTCAAAATCGCGATCCTCTCCGGCATGTCGGTGTGCGTGTTCCTGATCGCCATGATCGTCATGTTCTTTTCCGCCCGCATCGGTAGGGCCCTCGGAGCGAGGGGGATATCGATCGTCCAGAGGCTCATGGGCCTTATTCTTTCCGCGATGTCGGTGCAATTCATTAAAAACGGCCTGGCCTCCCTCGGCCTCGTGCAGTAATTTTTTACTGGTCACGGGAAGGGCCTGTTGCTATCTTGTTCGTTATGACGTCCAGAGTGAAAAAATTTTTGCGGATATCACTCACCTTTCTCGTGATATCGACCGCCGTGCTCCTTGTGCTCACATTGGTGCTCCGCACCTACGTAAGATCGTCCTCGTTCAGGACCATGATCCTTTCCTACTTAAAAGACAATCTCTCGATACATATCGTGTATGACACCGCTGACCTGGGAATCATGGGCGGGCCCGGCATTATCCTTGACAAGGTATCGCTCGAGGTGCCGGAGCAGGTTTGTGCCTATGCGCCACGCATGAAAATGACGCTCTCGCCCATTGCCCTTGTCACCGGGGGCGACCTGGTTTCAAACCTCGAGCCTGAGGACGTCACCTTCGAAGGGGACTATGACAGGATGTCGGAAAAGGGCGGGGGAAAACCGACATCCATCCCGAAGATAACCGTAAACGGCGGGCTGATCCGCTTCTACATTCACGGCCAGCCCCTCACCTTTTCCGGCGACATCAGGGGAAGCATCAAAATCAAGGCCGGAGGCACCCTCCTCCTGAACGGCAGGATGGATTTTTACAACGCGCTCATGACCTATCAGGGAATGCGATGCAACCTGAATGGACGTGTCATGTTCATGGGAAGGGAGGTTGCTTCCGAAAACCTCTCCGCATCGGAAAAGGACATGCTCGTGGTCCTCAATGGCAGGGTTTACATACAATCGCCGATGAGGTACGCGGGCGACGTGCGTCTCGAGGGCATGAAATTCCCCTCGAACGACCGGGGACTCCCTGGCATGGATTTCATCCTCACGTCAATCGAGGGAGACGCGAACCTCACGATCAGCAAGTCCTCCATCCTCGGCATGCCTGTAGAAAACCTCGAGTCGAAAGCCCGGATACACAACAGGGAACTCCGCCTCGACGAATGTGTTGCCACCGGCAAGGGCCTCAATGGGAAGGGAACCGCCATCATTGGCGTTGACGGCATGAAGCACTTCAAGGTGAATTTCGAGAGCAATCGTCTCCAGCTCGCCGACATGATCCTGGGAGAGAACACGAAAAACTCGTGGATTGACGGCATACTTTACGTCAAGGGCGATCTCACCTACTATAACGATTCTCTCAACGGCGATATTGCCGCAGCCGCGTTCAACGGCCATATCCGCCGGTTTTCAACCCTTGCCAAGGTCTTTGAGGTCGTCAACATCTATCGCCTCATCGTCAAACAGAACCCCGATTTCAGGCAGAGCGGCTTTTCATATAACCAGATCGTGGCACATGCCGTCATCAAGAACAGCGTAGCGCGCCTTAAACACTTTTATCTCGACAGCAATTCCATCCAGGTGTCTGCCACGGGTGAATACCATTTCAATCCCAGGCGCATCGACGTCACCCTGGCTATTCATCCCCTGGAAACCATCGACAAGATCGTCGGATCGATACCGATCGCGGGATACATTCTCGTCGGGAAAGACAAAAGCATAATCTCGATGTATGTGAACGTCGTGGGCCCCATCGACGATCCCGTGATCAAGCCAGTGGCGCTCAATACCTTTTCATCACCGGTTATCGGCATCCTGAAGAGAACCCTGATGCTCCCCTATACCATCTTTTCCGATCCGAAATCCCTTATTCCTGCCCTAAAAAAATAAAACGAGTACATGAAATTGTGTTGAAAAAACAGGCCCTGATTTTAATAGTGTAAACCCTTTCTGCTGGGAAGTCCGTTACGGGCTTCCGTCAACTATCCCAGCAATAATACCATAGGAAGGAGGACCTCGTGTACAATTACGAGCTGACTGTCATTTTAAGGAACAAAGAAGTCGATGCACTGGTCGCCAAAACCCGTGAAATTCTCGGGAAATACGGCGTGAATGTCGTGAAAGAAGAAGCGACCACCAGAAAACTCGCCTATCACATAGACGGCGAGAAAGAGGGATATTACCTTTTCTGGAACGTCCAGTCCACCGAGGATTCCGTAAAAAAGATCAACAACGAATTCAATCTTCAGAGCGACATCCTCCGTTACATGTTCATAAAAGCGGACAAACCTTCGGAACCCGCACAGTGAGGTGATACATGGCAAGCGACCTTAACAGGGCGATCCTTATCGGCAGGCTTACCAGGGATCCGGAGCTCCGCTACACGCAAAACGGTACTTCAGTATGTAGTTTTTCCATAGCCAACAACCGTACCTACGTAACCGGCGGCGAAAAGAAGGAACAGGTTTCCTATTTCAATTGCGTGGCGTGGGCAAAAACGGGCGAGGTAATCGCTGAATTTTGCAAGAAGGGAAGCCGTATCGGAGTCGAAGGCCGTCTTCAGCAGAGAACATGGGAAGACCAGGAGCATAACAAGCGCCAGATCGTCGAGGTCGTGGTCGATAATTTCCAGTTCCTGTCGCCGAGAAGCGAGAGTTCGCCGGACGCGCAGCATGAACCGCCGGCGTCGCAATCGTCTCACGGGCACCAATCACAACCCCAATCCGCTGATGTTGATAATCCGTTTTCGGATGACGATATACCATTTTAATCATAGCACGATATACCCGAGGAGAAGCACATGTCCGATGAAATAATGAACACAAACCAGGAACAACCGACCGAATCCGCCCCCCAGGAAGCACCAGCCCCGGTTGCCGCCGAGCAGCCCAGGCGGAGCCCGTCCGAGCACGGACGCAGGTCTGACCAGTCCCATCAGGAACGGAGTGAAGGAGCGCCCGGGGACGCGCCGCGGGTGCCGAAATTCAGGAGAAAATCCTGCCGCTTCTGCGGAAGCAAGGATATTCCCATCGATTACAAGAGACCCGATATTCTCGAAAAATTCATTACCGAGCGCGGCAAAATTCTTCCGCGCCGGGTCACCGGTACGTGCGCGAGGCACCAGAGGGCGGTCGCGCGTGAAATCAAGCGGGCAAGAACAGTCGCTCTTTTGCCCTTCGTAGAAAAATAGAGGGACGTGCTTCCGTTTGTACTGGCACCGTTCGCCGGTCTGTTGCTCGTCGCTGGATCGGCGCACCTGTTTTACCGGTTTGGATGGAAATCACTCGTACTAATGGTCCTGCCGGCGGTCGCGATACCGGTTGTGTTCGGGCAAATCCGGGATCTGCCGGTTTTTCTCGGACCGATAATCGTGGGCGCGACCGGAGGGTACGCATACAGGAATGGAAAGCAGTTCGATTTCATCCTGGTCATATCGTCCCTCGCGACAGCGGTCCTGACAACGGCGGTTTTCTTTTACCATCTTTATGACCGGAACATCGATTTCATCACTATGGTAAAGAACGAATTAACCAAATCCCTCGCCGTTTCGGGATTGCCCGCCGACTATTCGAAACAATTGCTCGGCGACCTCGAACGATCCGGGGACTTTATCGTGGACATGATCCCGTACTCGGCATTCGTCTATTGCCTGGCGCTGTGCGGCATCGGTTATCTGGTCATTAAAAAAAGATATTCGAAAAAATGGTTCCTCAGGCGACGATACGGGGACTTGAATTTTTTCGGCTGAACGATTTTGCAATATTCGTGCTCATCGCGGGCTGGGCTATGTATCTTTTCGTCGATCCTACACTCAGCCGAATCGTATCGGCGGCGGGATTCAATATCGGGATGGTGACGCTCACCCTGTATTTCGTGCAGGCACTGGGCGTGATCAAGTTCATGATACTGAAAAAGGGCTGGTCCGGGTATCTCCTGCCGGCCCTCCTCCTGGGGGTTGTTTTTACCGGGCCCCCGGGAATGGTCTTGGCGATCATCATACTCTCGGGGCTCGGAACACTCGATCTCTGGGCGGATTTCAGGAAATTACAGCACGTCGACGGTGCTGACATCGAATAAAGATTTCAACACGCACAGGAGCCGATCATGAAGGTTATACTGCAAAAAGATATTTCCAACCTCGGGGACGCGGGCGACATCAAGGAAGTCGCTGACGGGTACGCGAGAAACTTTCTCCTGCCCCGAAAGCTCGTCATCGTCGCCGACGATTCGAGCCGTAAGACGGCAGAACACCAGAAAAAGATCATAAAGCTGAAGAAGGACAAGCGCAAAAAGGCGAGCGAAAAAGTCGCGGAAAGCGTGAAGGGCCTCGAAATCAAGATCGTCGTCCAGGTCGGGGAAGAAGACAAGCTCTTCGGCTCGGTAACGGCGATGGACATCGCCAAGCAGCTCAAGGAAAAAGGCTTTGATATCGACAAGCGTAAGATATTGCTTGCGGTGCCAATCAAACAGCTCGGAGAGCATATCGTCTCCGTCAGGCTCGATGAAGGGCTTAATGCCGACATCAAGGTCATCGTAGACAAGGAGTAATCGATGCTTGTCGACAGGCTTCCTCCCCAGGATCTGGACACAGAAGCCTCGTGCCTTGCATCCATTCTGCTCTCGAAGGAAGCGCTCCTCAGGGTCACGGAAATCCTCCAGCCGGAGGATTTCTATCTTGATAAGCACGCCACGATTTACTCGGCCATCCTGGACCTCGAAAAAAAGGACCTGCCGGTCGACCTGACCACACTCAAGCAGCGCCTCACCGACCTCGGGAAGTTCGAAACCATCGGGGGGGACGCCTCACTGGCCGAGCTCTACCAGACCGTATCCACCTCGGCGAACGCCGAATTCTACGCGAAACGGATCAGCGAGCTCAGCCTCCGCAGAAGGCTTATCGAGGTCTCAACCGATTCCATCGAAAAGTGCTATGACATGGCCATCGAGACCGACGAACTCGCGGACATTGTCGAGACAGAAATATTCAACGTCACGGAAAAGCGCGTCTCGAGCGAGTTCAAATCCATCGAGGCGATCGCCGAGGACACCCGGCTCCAGATTGAGCACTGGTACGACACAAAAAAAACGGTGACCGGCATGTCATCCGGATTCACCAAGCTCGATGAAATACTCACCGGCTTTCACGGTTCTGAACTCATCATCGTCGCTTCGCGCCCCTCGATGGGCAAGACATCATTCGCGCTCAATATCATGAACAACATCGCGCTGAAAGAAAAGAAGGCCGCGCTCTTTTTCTCCCTCGAAATGCCCGCGGTGCAGCTCTTCACCAGGCTCCTCTGCATCGAGACGATGATCGACTCGCAGCTCGTGCGAACCGGCATGGTGGGAGACGAGGAGATGCACCAGCTCTGGCAGACCATCGAGCGTTACAAAAAAACGAACATCTTCATCGACGATACCCCGTCCCTGACGATCCTCCAGATGCGCGCGAAGGCGCGCAGGCTCGCGCAGAGGATCAAGGACCTCGGCATCATCATCGTGGACTACATCCAGTACATCCCGAGTACGTCCCGCATGGACAGGCACCTCCAGGTCGCGGAGATATCGCGCTTTCTCAAGCAGCTCGCGCGAGACCTCGACGTTCCGGTGATCGCCCTGTCCCAGCTCTCGCGGGCCGTCGAACAGCGGCACGACCAGGTTCCCACCCTGGCCGACCTGCGCGAATCGGGATCGCTCGAGCAGGACGCGGACGTGGTGCTGTTCCTCTATCGTGAGGAAAAGGTTAAAAAGGACACGGAGCGCAAGGGCATCGCGGACATCATCGTCGCCAAGCAGAGGAACGGCCCACTGGGGATCGTTCCACTGAAATTCTGGGGACGGTACACTAAGTTTGAAAACCTGGATACCACGCACTCGTATGAAGAAATGCGACCGCACTATGAAGATTACGAATGAACCCGGGCCCCCGGCCGTCGGTTTCACCGCGCGCCGATGACAAATATGTTGACAATATTGCGCCCCCTGTCTTCAACTTCTTCGAACTGGAGCGATGAGGCGCGGGCATGAAGAAGGAAACCGACGGGTTGTTGAAGGCATTAAAAAAGGAAGGCATCGCGAAAAATATCGTCGATGCCTTTGCCAAAGTGGACCGGATGAAGTTTTTCGACCCCAGGTTCCGAGACAGGCTCGCGAAGTTCGAGCCCGTTCCCATAGGTTTCAGGGAAAACAGCGACGCACCGGTCATCCTCGCGAAAATGATCGAATTACTCTCTCCCAGAAAAGAATGGCGCATTCTAGAAATCGGCACCGGTTCGGGGTATTCGTCCGCGGTCCTCTCGTCACTCGTGAAGGAGATCCACACCGTCGAGTACCACGAGCCGATCGCGCTCAGGGCCAAGGAAAGGGTCATTGAAGCCGGGTTCTGGAACGTGAGGTTCTATGCAGGGGACGCGTCCGATTTCGGTACGCCCCTCGGGGAATTCGACGCGGTTCTCGTTCTCGCGGCATGCCTGCAGACGCCCTACTCGATATTCACCATGCTGAAAAACGGGTCTACCGCGGTATATCCCATGGGACCGGCGCACCAGCAGCAAATCGTCAAGTTCACCAACAACCTCAGGGCAAAGGACTTCATGAAGAACTTCTCGTTCGGAAGCCTGTGCGCGTTCGATTCCATCCGGGGAAAATACGGGTGGGTCGACCGTCCGCCCATACCACCTGAAGAACTCGAGGCAGAGGTAAAAGAAGAGGAGGGCTGAGTATCAGTTGCCCTTCAGCACGCGCATTATCTCCTCGATGTCAGGCACTTCACCGAGTTCATACACACGCGTGAACGCGATTATCCCCTTCTCGTCTATGAGGATATTGGCCCGTCCCGATATCCCCTTCAAATCGTCGAACAGCCCGTACAGTTTCGCGACCTCTCCGTGGGGCCAGAAATCCGACAGGAGACGGGTCTTCGACAGGCCCATGTGATCCGCCCACGCTTTCTTGGCGGGTACCGCGTCGACGCTCAGCCCCAGAGCGACCGTGCCCAGCGACCCGAAGGCGTCTGCCTTTAATTCGAGGGTCCTCATCTGTATCTCGCACACGCCGGTCCAGGCAAGCGGGTGAAACGACAGGAGGACTTTCTTACCCCTGAGAGAAGAGAGAGATATGTCCCGACCGTCCTGGTCTTTCAATGTGAATTCAGGCGCCGCGCTTCCCGGTTTAACATTCAAACCCTTCATTGCCGTACCTCCATCAGTTGTTCCGCCGTACGGTCATGCAACTCGAGATCGTGAAAACGGCGATTATAGAATAATACACAATTGACGGGAAAACGGCAATCTTTTGCGTAAAACGCCGGCGCTTATTTTTTTCTCGGTTCGTCCTTGTAGCAGTAGGGGCACCCGTAGATGAGGATCTTTTCCTGCTTGCCATCCACGACCTTCACCCCGTACAGGGGCTCCGTCCTGGTGAGGGTCGATCCGCACAGCGGACAGGTTCGGCTGCCCGGCGTGCGGGTGAGGGGCGGTGCCGGTGCCGAGATTTTCGCCGATTCGTTCAGCGCCGCGGGCCGGGGCGCCCCCTTACCGGCTATCTTTTTCACCTTCTCCCTGCCGCCCTGGTACGCATTGTACAGGTACAGGAACACGGCGATCCCGATCAGAAATCCGGCGATGTACAATATCGCGCTCATGTCACTTCAATCGCGCCAGGTAATTGATCATGACCGTCCTGGCCGAAGGCCGGTCGAAGGTGTTGTCGCCGTAGCTCGTCAGGCATTCGAACCCCTCCTCCCCCAGTATCCCCTCGATCATGTCAGGGGGATATACTTTCTGGCGGTGGATTTCCCTGAACCGCGCGTCGCGCATGTCGATGTCGAAACACGAGGTGATGATCCGCTCGCGGGAATCGTAGCTGTTGGTCCATACCACGCGCGCGTCCGCAATTCGAAAGGTGCTCCTCTTCCTGTTGAAATTGGCCCTGACATTGTACTCGGTGGTGATATCGAAAAGGAAAAGCCCCCGGGGATGGAGGATATCCTTCACGCACCTGAACAACGACCGCACCCTGTCTTCCCCGAGAAGATAGTTGACGGTATCGTGGATGCAGTATACAAACTCGGCGCGGCAGGCAAGGGTAAAGTCGGTGATATCGGCGCAGCACAGGTGCATCCCGCTCCCTCCCCTGGCGCGCGCGACGGACAGCATTTCCAGGGAATGGTCGATACCGAGTACGGTATGACCGTCCCTCGAGAACCTTGAGGCAAAGAGCCCGGTCCCGCACCCGAGTTCGGCGACCAGCCCCGAACCGCTGGTGTGGAGGAGCATCAGCGTTCGCAGGTAGGCATACCAGTAATCATAGTTCACGTGGCCGAGCAGGCGATCGTACATCGGGGCGATGACACTGTACGGGGGGGATATGATCCCGTCGTTGGAAAGTGCAATCCGGTTCAGCGTTCCTCCCGCCGGGCCACCGGTCAATTTTTAAAGATAAAATAGACCGAACCGAGAAGGCAAAGGCAGGCCCACAGGTAATTGAGCCTCAACGGCTGGCGCATGTACAGCAGTATAAACGGCACGAACACGGACAGGGCGATGACCTCCTGCATGATCTTGAGCTGGGGAAGTGAAAGCTCGGTGCTGCCGATCCGGTTCGCGGGAACCTGTATGAGATACTCGAACAGGGCAATCCCCCAGCTGGCAATCGCGGCAATATACCATTTCCTGTCTGAGAGGTTCTTGAGATGCGAATACCACGCGAACGTCATGAATATATTCGAAAGAGACAGGAGAATTGCGGTTTTAACAATAACGGGCATGTTCCTTCACCGGCTTTTGAGACTGTGTAAACGGGTCCATTGCAGTCACACGCACAAGGATGTCAATAACAATCGGCCTTACTTCCTACCGGATCACGACGCTCTTTCTGTCGATAACATGGTACGGTCGCGCGGGGAAATCGGCGTGGAGACGTACCTCGTATTTGCCCGGCTTCATGTTTTTCGGGAGAGATATGTCCGCGCGCCCGGCGTTATTCGGGACAGCCTGCCAGATCCCCCATTCGTAATCAGGCGCGCCCGCCGGTACGATCGTGATCCAGTACTGGGACTGCTCGGTGCGTTTCAACGCCGCGGAAAATTGAACCGGGATCGCGGCGGCGGTTTTGTCATATTCGCGTGCATCGACGCGCAGCCGGGGGATCTGCTTTTCGCATCCCGCAGCCACGGCTATCACCAGGGCGACGACAATGATCGTGTGAACCTTGCCAAAATTCATACGCTCTTTTTCTCACCCGGCGCCCACACCGTCAAGTATTTTCACCGCTTCCCCGTACGTCGTCACGAAAGGCATCCAGTGCATCAAACACCATGTATGCGATTCCATTCGCAGGGCACAGGTTATAAAAAACACACAGGCATAATGGCCCACGCTCCCATCTGCCGACCGCAACAGGCCGCCAGACGCGGTGAAAAAATTGTATTGACACGCTTTTGCTCCCTCCCTAGATGAATTCATCCGCCCTTGCAATGCGGCAATCACGTCTCAACGGGAAACAGCACCATGGAACTTCCATCTTCTTACGATCCACAATCAGTCGAGGAAAAATGGTACCGCGTCTGGGAGGAGAAGGGCTGTTTTCACGCGGTTGAAAACGACGAAAAGGACTCGTACTGCATCGTCATCCCTCCGCCAAACGTTACCGGGAACCTCCACATGGGGCATGCCCTGAACAACACCCTCCAGGACATTCTCACGCGCTGGCAGCGAATGTGCGGCAAGTCGGCGCTGTGGATGCCGGGCATGGACCACGCCGGGATCGCGACGCAGAACGTGGTTGAGCGCCTGCTCGCCAAAGAGGGAAAGACCAAGTACGATCTGGGCCGCGAAGAATTCGTGAAACGGGTCTGGGAATGGAAGGAACATTCGGGCGGTCTCATCCAGGGACAGCTGAAGCGCCTCGGGTGTTCGCTCGACTGGGTGCGGGAACGTTTCACCCTGGACGAGGGCCTCTCGCGAGCGGTGCACCGCGTTTTCGTGACCCTGTACAGGGACGGCCTGATCTACCAGGGATACCGCATCATCAACTGGTGCCCCCGCTGTGAAACCGCCCTCTCCGATATCGAAACCGAGTACCACGAGCTCGAGGGAAACCTCTGGCACATACAATATCCCCTCGCCGACGGGAGCGGCCATATCGTCGTCGCCACCACTCGCCCCGAAACCATGCTCGGCGACACCGGCGTCGCGGTAAACCCCGGCGACGAGCGCTATATTCCCCTCCACGGCACCATGGTAGTGCTGCCGCTCATGAACAGGAAAATCCCCATCTTCGCCGACGATTTCGTGGACAGGGAATTCGGCACGGGGCTCGTGAAGGTGACGCCCGCCCACGATCCCAACGACTTCGACATGGGAAAACGCCACGGCCTTGAGGAAATCAATATCCTCGATAAAAACGGCATAATAAACGAGAACGGCGGACCCTATCAGGGGCTTGACCGGTTCGAGGCGCGGAAAAGGGTCGTGGAAGACCTTGAGAAGCTCGGGCTCCTTGTGAAAATCGAGAAGCACGTCCACTCTGTCGGTCACTGTTACCGCTGCCAGACCATCATCGAACCGTATCTTTCGAAGCAGTGGTTCGTCAAGATCAAGCCACTCGCGGAAGAAGCCATCCGCGTGGTGAAGGAAAAGCGCATAACCTTCGTCCCCGCGAACTGGGAAAAGACCTACTTCGAATGGATGAACAACATACGTGACTGGTGCATATCGCGCCAGCTGTGGTGGGGGCACCGCATCCCCGCGTTTTACTGCGACGAGTGCGGGCACATCACCGTCGCGGACACCGACCCCTCGGCATGCGAAAAGTGCGGCTCGACCCGCATTCGCCAGGACGAAGACGTCCTTGACACCTGGTTCTCGTCGGGGCTGTGGCCCTTCTCGACCCTCGGGTGGCCGGACGAAACCGGGGCGCTGAAGAAGTATTACCCGACGAGCGTGCTCGTGACCGGCTTCGACATCATCTTTTTCTGGGTTGCGCGTATGATCATGATGGGCTGCCGCTTCATGGGCGACGTTCCTTTCAGGGAGGTCTATATCCACGCACTGGTGAGGGACGAGCACGGACACAAGATGAGCAAATCCAGGGGCAACGTCATCGATCCAATCATCATGATGGAGCGCTACGGCACCGACGCCTTCCGCTTCACCCTGGCGATGCTGGCGGCGCAGGGAAGGGACATCATTCTGTCTGAAAAAAGGATCGAGGGCTACCGCGCCTTCTCGAACAAGATCTGGAACACCGCCCGGTATATCCTCATGAATCTCGGCGACGATTTTGCGCCACGGCGCATTGACATCGCCGAGCTCGAGCCGTTCGACCGCTGGATACTCCATCGCCTCAACGAGACGATCTCAGGGGTTAATACGGCCCTGGTCGAATACCGGTTCAACGAGGCCGCGCACGCGCTGTACGATTTCTGGTGGCATGAGCTCTGCGACTGGTACCTCGAGCTGACCAAACAGCGCGTCTATGCCAAAGAGTCCTCCATGGCCGCGTCCTCGAACGCGGCGCGGCAGGTCCTCTACCATGTCATGAAGACCTGCCTCCAGCTGCTGCATCCTTTCATGCCGTATATTACCGAAGAAATATGGGGCAGGATATCTCGCCAGGAAGAAGGCATGATCATCATGTCAAGATGGCCCGAAATCAACGGCGAGTACCGCTTTCCCCGCGAAGACACCGAGGCAAGGCTCTTCCAGGATATCGTCTACAAAATCCGGAACATCCGGGGCGAGATGAACATACCGCCCGACCGCCGCGCCAGGGTCATATGCAAGACCGCCTCGGATACCGCGCGCATGGTGCTCGAGCGGGAAAACGTGCACCTGACGGCGCTGGCCCGCCTGGAATCGATCGTCGTCGATCAATCGTACGTGCCGGAGAAGACCGACGCGTCGGCCGCCCTTCCCGAGATGGAGCTGTATCTTCCCCTGAAAGGGCTCATTGATATCGACAAGGAGCGCGCGCGCCTGGAAAAAGAGCGGGAAAAACTCAAAGCCGACATCCAGAGGATTGACGCCAAGCTCGGGAACGAGAGCTTCACGGGAAAGGCCCCCGTGGACATCATCGAGAGGGAAAAAGCGCGGCACGCGGAGCTGTCCGAGCTGCTTGCGAAGGTGGAAAAGAGCCTGGAAAAACTGGCCTGAGAAACCATTCAGGGGTCAACGCCGCCACATCATTCATCGTCTTCGTTGCCGAACGGCCATTCGTCGTCGGGAACGTTCGGATTCTCACGCTCCTGTTCATCGATATCGCTGTTTTTCCATTCCTCGGGCCGATCGGCATCATCCGGTCCGTCTCCCCCGCAGATCGCCATGCAGTTCGCGGCCACTTCCTCGCATCGTTTCAGGCAATGGGTGTTGTCGGCAGCCATGACCATGCAGCGATTCGTGCAATTCTCGTACTCGTGCTTGCATTTCGCCCGGCATTCGGAGCTGTCGGCAAGAATGAGCGTCGCCGTACACAACAGTGAGATGAGCATCATGACCGAAAGGATTTGTTTCATTTGCGACCTCTTGTGTGCATTACGGATTGAACATATAACGCGGCAGGCACCTGAGCAAGTCAAATTTTAAGGAAATTGTCCGCATCGCCCTGGCACGGCAAAAAAGGCTTGATCGGCCCCGGCCCATCGCTTAGTTTTTCCGCATCATTTTCAATGAAGGGATATACCATGTCAGAACTGCAGAACAAGCCGCCAACGATTTCCGATCAGGGCATTGACCCGGAACAGGAAAAACGCATCCGGGAAAAGCTTGGACGTGAGAACAATTTCAAGTCCGGGGCAAACTGGTTTTACTGGATCGCCGGCCTGTCGGTCATCAACTCGATAGTCTATGTCACTGGAGGATCGCTTTCCTTTGTCATCGGGCTGGGGGCCACCCAGCTGGTCGACGTCATCGTCCGGCAGATGATCGGCGCGAACTCGGCCCCGATATCCCTGGCGATAGACATTTTCATCGCGGGGATATTCGTGTTCTTCGGCGTTTTCAGCAACAAGGGAAGGCAGTGGGCCTTCATCGCGGGCATGGTATTGTACACGATAGACGGTCTGCTTTTCGTGTATGTAAAGGATTTTTTCGGGATCGGCTTTCATCTGTTCGCCCTTTTCTTCATTTTCAACGGCTACAGGGCCCTGAACAAGCAAGCCGCGGAAGAATCGGGAAAGTAACTGCGCAGTCCTAGGATCTTTTCTGCAGGCATTCCAGGCGGAACCGGCGACGGTCGATCGCTTCCCGGTTGCGCCTCAGCTCGTCCTCGGTTTCGAACGCGATGGGAGGGATGTTCGAGGGGTTTCCCTTCGCGTCGAGTGCGACAAAGGTCAGGTACGCGGTGGCGGTATGACGCACCTCTCCGGTGATGAAATTCTCAGCCTCGACGCGAACGCCCACCTCCATCGAGGTACGGCCGAGCATGTTGATGCTCGAAGCGATCCTAAGGAGATCGCCAACGTACACGGGGCTGTGGAAATCGAGCCTGTCGATCGACGCGGTCACGCAGTTCGTACCGGTGTGCCTCACGGCCGCGATCGAGGCCGTGTTATCGATAAGCTTCATTATGGTCCCGCCGTGCACGTTGCCCGCGAGATTCGCATCCTGATGCGTCATCTGCTGCACCACCGTAACGGTACTCTGTCGAACGGTTTTCATACCAGCCTCCTCATCGGCAGCATTCACCCGATACGGTACTGCATATGCGGCGGGTCTCAACCTGCAACGCGGTGTGCCGTATGCCGAATTCATTCTCGAGCATTGCGTTCACTTCCCTTATGAGGCCATCCGTATCCGTGTTTTCATCTGTCGGCGCAAGGCATATATGGCACGAAAGGAAGACCTCCGTTGAATTGATCGACCACACATGGAGCCCGTGCACTTCCGCGACCCGGTCGAATCCGGCGATCCTTTCGTAGACCCGCGAGGTCGCAATGTGCGCCGGCGCTCCCTGCATAAATATGCGTACCGATTCGGCAATCACGTTGAAGGAACTCCAGAATATCATCACCGCGATCACCGCACTCACGGCGAGGTCGATGCGCACCTCGCCGGTAAATCGTATCACCACCGCCGCCGCGATGACCGCGACCGACGAGAGGGCGTCATACAGTACGTGGAGGAATGCCGCCCTCGTGTTGAGGCTTTCTTTTCTGGTCGCGTGCAGAATAATGGCCGAAAACGCGTTCCCCGCGAGGCCCAGAACCGCGATCGGCAGCATAATCGAAAAAGAGATCTGTTGCGGGTTGCCGAGTCGCTCGATGGCCTCGTATAGTATGTACACGCCGATGGCGAAAAGGCTCAACGCATTGACGAGGGCGGTCATCACCTCGAATCGCTTGTAACCGAAGGTGTAGGTGCCCGTCGGGGTCTGCCTGGATATTCTTTCCCCCGCATAACCCAGGGAAAGGGATATGGTGTCGGTGAGATTGTGGCCCGCATCGGATATGAGGGAGAGGCTGCCGGAGAACACCCCGCCAATGTATTCCGCCGCCGTTATGATCGCATTCACCGCGATAACAACCGCGAGACGACCTCCCGCGCCGCCCCCTTCCTCATGATGATGTTCGTGCATGCCCGTACTATCCTTGTGGAAAGGACCTTTTTGCAAGTTTTTTTTCTTCATCCGGTATCTACCCACCTAAATTCCTTGAAATGACTCAATGCTGATCGTACAGTGACCAGATGGCACCCATCACTCACCTGTCCGGATGGACGATCAAAGCGATCATTGCGGCAGCGCTCCTAATGGCATGCATCTCTGCCTCCCACGCGAAAAACGGCATCGCGGTGGTCAAAAACAGATATGACAATGTGGAGCTGGTTCTCGACAACTACCGGATCGAATATGAGGTAATCAAGCTTGTCGACCTGGAAAAGGCCGAACTCATGAAGCAATACCGCGCCATATATCTGCCGAGCGGCGTTGACAGCTCCATCGAATCGAGCATTAATGTGCTCGCGCGGAGTTCGCGTATCGAATCCGTGAGTCTCAAATCGGATTACCAGGAAGCCGACCAGAAAAAAATCGCCGAAAACCTGCGTACATTCGTAGAGAAGGGCGGCGCGGTATATGCATCCGGCTATTCGTACAAATACCTGCAAGGCGCCTTCAATTCCTTCAGGTTTTATGAGGATTTTCCATTCATCGGGATGTCCGACCGCATTGTGGCGACGCTGTACGGTGACCTTCTCAACTTCAACATCGATTCCAGGTTCGCGATGTATTTCAATTATCCGGGATGGATAGTCATCAAGTCGGCCAGGGACGCCGAGGTTCTCGCAAAAGCCTCCACGGATACCGCGCGCGGCAAGCGCGACACGGTGGTGACCGCTTTTCTGAGAAGGGGCGCCGGCGTGGCCCTGTATACCTGCTACGACAGCACCGTCCACAGTGAATTCCGCCGTTACAACATCTACCGCATCGCCGGCGCTCAGCTCATCGACAGCACGGTCAAACTCGCGGAAGGCAAATGGGGCCAGAAGGCAAGCACCCGTCTGTGCGATGCCGTTCATAACGGGGAGCCGACCAGAATCTATGCCATCAACCTTTCTTCCGGAACCAACACCGTGTATTTTAAAGCCCGGGGGGGGTCCTACCAGATAGATATTCTCGACGAGAACCGCGCACTTCTCGTCTCGACGGATATCCAGGACCGCGAGCAGATCATCGATATTCCCGAAGGGGCGAAAGACTACTGTTACGTGAAGATATATCCCTCATCCGAATCCCGCTACGATCTCTTCGCGATCGTCTCGGCGCACGGAATACGATCGTTTCCGTATTTTTTCAGGACAGTGCTGATCGGGGGAATCATCATCGTACTCGCCATCGCAATAACGGTGCGGCTGCTGTTTTTCGGCAAAAGATATTCCGGCCGTTTCAGATGAAGGGATTGACGTTCGGAAACGGAATCGGGCCTAATGGCTCCGTTTGCGTCCCGTGCGAAAAGAAAAAAACTTGCCTTTTATGATCGCCTGTGACACACGATAAGCAGTGACGAGGTTGTACGAATCATGGGAAAAGTGATCTCAATTTCAAACCAGAAAGGCGGGGTCGGCAAAACCACCACCACCGTGAACCTGGCCGCCTATCTCGCAGAAAGAGGAAACCGCGTTCTCATCATTGATATCGACCCGCAGGCCAACGCAGGATACGGCATCGGCATCAACGCAGAGGAGCTGCCTTCAACGATTTATGAGGTGCTGATCAGGACCATTCCCCTGCAGGACGCGATATTCAAGACGGACATTCCCAACCTCTATCTGGTGCCGTCGAACATCCACCTTGCGGGCGCGCAGGTCGACCTTCTGGACATTGAAAACAAGGAATTCATCCTGCGCAACTGCCTGACCGATGTACGCAACGAATACGATTTTATCCTCATCGACTGTCCCCCGTCCCTCGGCATATTGACGCTGAACAGCCTCGTCGCCGCGGATTCCGTGCTCATTCCGCTCCAGTGCGAATATTATGCCCTGGAGGGAATCAGCCAGCTTCTCAGGATAATCGTCATGGTCCAGGAAAACCTCAACCGGGGGTTGGCCATCGAAGGCGTGCTCCTGACCATGTATGACACCCGGACCAACCTTTCCCAGCAGGTTGTTTCAGACGTACGCGATTACTTCGGTGACAAGGTGTATAAGACCATCATCCCGAGAAACGTACGCCTGTCGGAAGCGCCATCGTTCGGAAAACCCATTAATCTTTACGACCGTCACAGCACGGGAGGCGCGACCTACGAAAAGCTCGCCCAGGAGGTCCTGACCAATGGCTAAAAAGGTGCTCGGCAAGGGGCTCTCGGCAATCATATCCTCTTCCACGAAACCGGTGGAAGAACTCGAAAAGGGCATCGCGCAAACACCACATGCCATCCTTGAACTCGATGTGGATGCCATTGAACCGAACCCCGACCAGCCGAGGAAGCAGTTCCACGATAGTGAAATTCGAGGCCTTGCCGAATCCATCAAGGCGGTGGGCCTGATACAGCCGATATTGGTACGAAAGGAAGATTCGCGCTTTTACGTCGTGGCGGGTGAACGCAGGCTGCGGGCGGTCAAATCCGCGGGCTTGCGCAACATCAAGGCGATCCTGATCGAGGCGGACGAGGTCAGAAACCTCACCATGGCCCTCATCGAAAACATTCAGCGGGCCGACCTCGACGCGATCGAGGAAGCGAAGGCGTACCAGGTGCTCGTGAACCGGTTCAAATTGCGACAGCAGGACATTGCCGAACAGGTCGGCAAGGATCGTGCAACCATCGCCAACGCCCTCAGGCTTCTGAACCTGCCGGATGAAATCCAGGAAGCCATAACCGATAACACCATCAGTGCCGGGCATGCGAAAGCCCTGCTGTCCCTTCCCGAGGAAAAACAGCTTGAACTGTTTCGAAAAATAAGGGAAAAAGGCCTGTCGGTCAGGGCGCTTGAAAAACTCGTTCAGGAAGAAAACGAAAACACTTCCGGGGGAACGGCACGCACCGCAGCCCAGAAAAAAGACGCCCATATCCGAAAAATGGAAGAAGAACTTGTATCGCTGCTCGGTACGAAAGTGGAGATCCGCCATTCGGGAGCAAAGGGTAAGATAGAGATCAGCTATTATTCCCTTGAAGATTTCGACCGGATCATTGAACTTATAAGATGAACCCATATTTCGCCATGTGAGGTATTCTCGATGAATACAGACGACGAACCAAGGGATTATTTTAGAAAACTCAAGATAATCGAGCACTTCTGCGACAATGATCCCGATATTGCGCTCCAGGTCATGCGCGGTGCGCTAAAAGACCTCGTAGTCATCAAAGGCCGGTTTAAAGACAAGGAAGGCACCATCTACGGGCTTTTCATCGTGTTCATTAGCACAATCCTTAAAAAAGTGCTGGCGCAGTACGCCACTGTATCGATGGACGCATCGGTCTACAAGCATAAACCCTATGAAATGTGGAAACATTTTCTGGAAGCGATCAGCAAGGAAAACAGGGAGGCCCAATTGGAAACGGCCAAGAAAAATACCCTGGAAAAAGTGCTCGGACGCATACATGAGCTTAAAATGTTTACGACGATTTTCCAGTTGATCGAATCAAACGATATACTTACCCTCACGAACGATTTCAACCTTGTGCTGAACAACAGTCTGGGAGCCGACGATATCCAGACCGTCATCGATTTCGAATATACAACATCCATCAATGTGTATGAAGAAAAGGCGCTGGCTCCCCCGAAGGACTGAGCTCAGAACGCTCCGAGCTGGCACTTACATATCTTGATGCCCAGTGCCTCGCAGGCGTTTGCGACCTCGATCCTGGCAATACCAAGATCACCCGCGATCAGCCATGCATCCGAGCAATTCAGCTCCCCATTGACGAGCAGTTCACTGATTCGCGACGCAAGGAATTCGGGAATGGTTTCCATCGGGCGGACTATTTTTTTCTCGAGACCGTAGCCAAAAAGCCCAAGCTGGCAATGGACGATTTTCAAACCTTCATCGTCCATGACGGCGCCGAGCTCCTGCGGCAGTACCTCGTGAAGCAGAGACATCTCATGCGCGCGAGCACACGACAGGCTTCCGTCCTGCAAATATGCGGCGAGGTCATCGGAAATCCTTTTCAAACGCCCCTTATCCATTGCTTGTATCAGCTGTTTGTTTTTTGAGGTATCTTTTTTCATTTACGTATCCCTCGGCGGCAGTACCGCCAGTTCATTCCTCTTCGGTGACCCGGATATACTCGACCGTGTCCGAGTCGGTATCCAGCAGAGCGATCGAGAATTCATCGGCCCCGTAGAGTGAACCCGGATTGATGATCCGGGTGTTGTTGGAAATATAATTCTCGAAAAAATGGGTGTGCCCCTTGATAATATAGTCATAGGTGCCGGACGCAACGGCCTCGCGAAACAGTGGCACGTTGTTTCCGTGAAATACAATGAATTTCTTTCCATCGACATCAAATGAGGAGCAATATTCTATTTCGCCGAAACCGAGCCTCTGTGCCTCGCTATTAATATCCTCAACGTCAATGTCGCCATTGCCCAAGACAATGCGGGAGGGAATATCCTTGAAAAGTTCAAGCATCCTCGGCGAGGTGAGATCCCCCGCGTGGATGATCATCTCCACTCCGCGCTCTTTGAATAGAGCCACCGCCTTGCGGGTGAGCTCGATATTGTTATGGGTATCGGAAAGAATGCCGATTTTCATGTGTCAGCTTAAACGATACCCCACCGGTATTGAATCGCTGACCTCGATAAGTATGGGTTTCCGTTCTTTGGGATCGCTGGCAGCGAGAAGCATACCGTTCGAAGTCCGCTTGAAGATGACCGCCGGTTTGAGGTTCGCTACGAGAAGAATTTTTTTTCCTACGAGGGAATCCGGTTCGTATTGCTGGGCGATTCCCGCGAGAATCGTTCTTTCATCCAAACCCGAGTCGACGCGCATTTCAAGGAGTTTCTCCGAACCTTCGACGCGGGTGGCGCTCAGGATTTTCGCGACACGAATGTCGATTTTGGCAAATTCCTTGATATCAACAAGTCCTTCCTCTTCCATTGGTTTCTCCTTGGCTTCGGTTTTCGGCGCCTCTGGCTCCTTCTCTATCCGCGGGAACAGAATTCCCGGCTCGGAGAAGGCCGCGCCTTCTTTGAGATTATCGAGGCCCAGCAGGGATTCGATATCCCTTTGCGCCCCGGCGGCATTCAAACACGCGATGACCTTCTGCGACGCGGTCACCAGTATTGGCGACAGAAGCACGCTCAATGAAAAGATCGATTCGAGGAGGTTCCGCGCGATGGAAGAAACCTCATCCATTCGTCCTTCCCTGGCGATGATCCATGGCTTGCGCTGGTCCACATACCGGTTGAGAAAACGTATGTAATTCCAGAGGGCATCGATACCCGTACTCGTCATGAACCTGTCCATCCCGCTGCGGTACCCGTCAACCGCGGAGCGGAGCTCGGCCAGGAGTTCCGATCTTCCCGCATCCTGTGACCCCCTGTGCGCAGGTATGACTCCTCCGCAATACTTCTTCGCGATGGTGAAACTCCTGTTGATGAGGTTACCAAGATCATTGGCGAGGTCATAGTTGATCCTGTCGACTATCACGTCCTCGCTGAAGCGCGCATCGTGGCCGAAATTCATTTCCCTCAGGAAAAAATACCGTATCTGGTCATTCCCGTAGCGCGCCACGAGATCCCCCGGGGTCACCACGTTTCCAAGGCTTTTCGACATCTTCGAGTCCTGCATGTTCCAGTAACCGTGGACGTTCAGATGGCGATACGGTTCGATGCCAGCGGCCCGAAGCATGGTGGGCCAGAATATTCCATGGGGTTTCACGATGTCTTTCGCGATGATATGGTTCACGGCGGGCCAGTACTCCTTGAACTTATCGCCTTCGGGATAACCAAGGGCGCTCACGTAGTTTATCAGGGCGTCGAACCATACATAAGTCACGTAGTTCTCGTCGAAGGGAAGGGTGATTCCCCATGTCAGGCGCGACTTGGGGCGCGAGATGCAGAGATCTTCGAGAACCTCGCCCCTGAGCATGGCGAGTACCTCATTGCGGTAACGCTCGGGACGTATAAAATCCGGGTTCTTTTCAATGTGTTCAATCAGCCAGGACTGGTAGTTGCTCATCTTGAAAAAATAGTTTTTTTCTTCGATAAACTCGAGGGGCGTGTTGTGGTCAGGACATTTTCCATCGACCATTTCCTTTTCCGTAAAAAAACGCTCGCAGCCCACGCAGTAAAAACCGCCGTAGCTGCCGAAGTAGATATCCCCCCCGTCGTATACCTTCTGCAAAATGGTCCTGACGACCGCAACGTGCCGGTCCTCGGTCGTCCTTATGAAATCGCTGAACTGGATTCCCATGCCCGTCCACGCGTTCCTGAACGCGCCGCTGATCCGGTCCGCATATTCCTTTTCGCTCGTGCCTTTTTCTGCCGCGGCCTTGGCGATCTTGTCCCCGTGTTCATCAGTGCCCGTGAGAAAATAAGAGTCTTCCCCGATCAGGCGATGAAAGCGTGTAAGAACGTCCGCGAGCACGGTTGTATAGGCATGCCCGATATGCGGCTCGGCATTGACATAATAAATCGGCGTGGTGACGTAGAATTTTTTGTTCATGGCATTCCGTTCAATAGGTGTCGTCGAGCGATTCCTCTTCATCAGCCTGGTTCAGACGGACAAGGGCATCAGGCTTGATACGATAGGAGTTTCCTTCGTGGGTTATGTCGTCCCGACGCACGGTGAGGAGCCTCTCACCGTCACGGACGAGCATCGATTCTTTCAGCGTGTCGATCGAGAGCACTGCGAATTTCCTGTCTTCGGCATGAATCTCGGAACCCGGCTTCGGCATGGCTTCGTTGATGCTGCGATACACATGATACTCGTACCCCAGGCAGCAGAGAAGCCTTCCGCACATGCCGGAAATTTTCATCGAATTGAGATTGAGACTCTGTTCCTTGGCCATTTTGATCGATACCGGCTCGAATTCCTCGCGGGTATGCGCGCAGCAGAGTTCCTGTCCACAGGGGCCATATCCCCCTATGAGCCGGGCCTCGTCACGAACACCGATCTGTCGCATCTCTATGCGCGTGCGGAACTGCGAAGCCAGTTCGCGTACGAGCTCGCGAAAATCGATGCGGTTTTCCGCGACGAAATAGAATATTATCTTGGTCTTGTCGAAGAGGCACTTTACCGTGATGAGCTTCATGTTCAGATTCTTGGCCCTGGCCTTTTCCCTGCACTTGATGAACGCTTCCCGCTCGATTGCCTCGATATCGGGAATCCGCTTCATGTCTTGCTCGTTCATCTTGCGAAGGAGCTTTCCCTTGACTTCTATCTCGGGATTGCACTGGAACTTCTTGCACTTCATCACGTTGCCCACGTCGAGGCCGTGTTCTGTTTCGATCACGCACATCGAATTTTGAGTGACGAAGAGATTGTTCGTGTCCACATATTGTATTTGATAGCTGTTTCTCAGTTTTACGGCCGATACTTCCATTTGTTTTCCTTCAGAGGGACGGGGCGGGCAGACCCACCGCATCCTGCGTATCCATCGTATAGAGCATCCCTTTCAGAACATAACGAATATTGAGATTATTCGCGAGTCCTTTTTGCAGGGCAAGAAGAATTTTGACGGTTTTCGCCAAGTTTTCCCCGTTGTCCATGCCGCAGCTGGCGAGCGCGGGATGAGGATCCCTCCCGGCAATTCGTGCATGCAAAAGGTCATTGAAGATATTCAGCAGGGATGCGATAAACGATCCCTGCCCTGCTTCCTTGAGTATTGACGCGATGTCCAGGACTGGCGGCGTCCCGTTGTTCACGAACGCGGCGATCTCCCCGGCCGCCGCCACAATTTTCGCAAAAAGGTCTTTTTTCGCAAGCATCAAGGCCAACTCCATCGATCCGCCGGATAGCCTGGCGACGAGCCCCTCTTCCTGACACTCCTGCAAAGTGGACCGGAGAATCACGCGCAGCTGTTCTTCTCCCAGGGGAGAAAATGAGATTTCACTGCATCGAGAGAGAATGGTCGGGAGCAACATAGACTTGTTCGCCGAGATAAGGATGATTACTGCGCCGTGCTGAGGTTCCTCGATGGTTTTCAGGAGCGCGTTTTGTCCCGGTATGGATATCAACTCCACGCCATCGACGATCACCGCGTAACGGTCGGCAAGGGACTTCCGCGACATCCTGTCAATGAGCCATCGAACGGAACCGGGTTCTTCCGCGTCACCGATCGGTATGTTTCCTTTTGCATCGGGTGAAAGGCGGATAAAATCGGGATGGCCACCGAGCGCGATCTGTCTGCACGAGGGGCATTCCAGGCACGGGGGATCGTCTCCGCCGCAGAAGAGGGATGCGGCAAACCTCTCGGCAACGAGTTTCTTCCCTGACCCGGCCATGCCGTAAAACAGCATCGCACCGGGGATGCTGCCGCTCGAAGCAAGCCGTTCCAGCATGCGCCTCTGGCGTTCATGTCCGATGATTCCGGAAAAATTCATGGATATCAATACAGGAGATCGAGAATAAGCCCGCGAATTTCTTCAACGGTCGCAAGCATATCGAACGCACGGTTGTTTCTGGTCACGGCTTCGGCAATCTCGAGAAGGCGGGTGTTTATTTTTTCCACAATAACGAAATCCCCCCAGTTCTTCCTGTTCCGCTTGAGGAACTTTTCCCTGAAGGCATCGTCGAGGATGAGCTTGAGTACTTTTTGCACGAGGGCGCGATAGTGCTCCATTTCGTGATCACTCTGGTTCTGGAGAAATCTCTTTTCCTGGTCGCCCAGCTGGGAGAGGAGATCGTCGAGAGTCCCATCAATGTCGGGCTCGAGGACCCTGTTAAGGGCCGTGGAAAAAGTACTTCCACTGCGGCTGACCGTGTGCGTCTGTTTTCGTCGCTTCACCTGGCTTTTGTCGTCGCCGCGGCCGCTTGTTTTGTTGATTTCGATCATGCGGGCGATTCAGGCCTCTTATTGATGGTACAATTCCCTTCAAATTTCACGCCCTCCTCGAGAATGAGGCTCGGTGTGATGATATTGCCCTTTATCCTTCCCGTTGACAGGAATATTACCCTTTCCGATGCGTATATGTTTCCTCGCACACTGCCACCAATTACCACAAGGCGCGCCTTTATGTCCGTAATAGCCTCTCCGGACTGGCCTATCAGGACCTTTCCTCCCGTTTCAATAGTGCCCTGGAAGAAACCATCGATTCTCAAAAGACCGTTGATCTTGAATTCACCCTTGAATTCGGAACCCTCACCGATTATACTGTTGACGATGCCGTCTTCGGTGTACCTGTTCGTGCGAGCCATAAGGGACGTTTTCCATTGATATCTGTGTACGGATTCGAAGCGCGCTCCGCGAGAGGGGAGCATGATTCATGCCAATCCGCCGTTTAATGGTATCAAACTATACCAATTAATACTTGGCAAGTAAAATTCTTCATAAAAGACCATAAAAGATTATTTGACAAAAATCATATTATTCTGTGATTAATATCACTTTAAGGATCATTCACAAATCGAGTTGCACATTCACGCCCGGCGGCACTCCGCAAACGGCGATAGACCATATCTAGGAGAATATCCATGAAAAGAATTTTGATCGCGTCACTCTCACTGAGCGTGATGTGTTCCTGCAGTATTTTTAAGCCTTCGATAAAAATCGACGGTGTGATGGATTACAAACAAAAAATCGACGCCTCGCAGAATCCCGCATTGAAATATACCCTGCGAAACGAGCTTTCCAAAAAAAGAATCAAGTTGTATGATATTACCGTCAAGGACATTACCGAGTCTGGCAACATCGATTACGATTTCTGCGTCGTCGCCGACGTCCAGACCAAGGCGGGACCCGTTGAATGCCATATCTACAGCTCCAAGGTGAAAAAAATCGCCAGGCTGGAGAAGGGAAGATCCCGGATAGACGTGTCCGGCGATTACGGGCGGTTCTTCTCGGTCATGGAAAGCACCGCAATGCGTCTCGAAATCATCAAGGCATCGATCACCATAAAATAACGCGGGACCGGAAAGTCATGGAATCCTACATTCAGGGACTCATCGCCGAACGGATCGGCGGCGCAAAATTTGGCAAAGAAGACACGATCTACAAGTTCGAGAAAATCAAGCGCGCCAAGCGTGCCGCCATGAAGGCAAATCCTTCAGTGAGACTGATCGACCTCGGAGTGGGAGAGCCAGACGAGAGCGCATTTCCTCTCGTCGTGGACGCCCTCAAGGAAGAGGCCGGAAAGCGCGAAAACCGCACCTATGCCGACAACGGCATCGACGAATTCATGGATGCGGCGGTCCGGTATATGGAACGAGTTTTCGGGGTCACCAGCCTCGATCCCAGGCGCCACGTTCTTCATGCCATAGGTTCCAAATCCGCGCTGGCAATGCTCCCTTCTGTGTTCATCAACCCCGGGGACGTGACCATCATGACCGTGCCCGGATACCCGGTACTGGGCACGCATACCGCCTGGTATGGCGGCGAAATCTTCACCCTCCCCCTCAGAAAGGAGAACTCCTTTCTGCCGGATCTCGACAGCGTTCCGCCGGAGATCCGAACGCGGGCAAAGATCCTGCTGCTGAACTATCCCAATAATCCCACCGGGGCCAATGCAACGCGAAAATTTTACGAAAAGGCGATTGAATTCGCACGCGCCAACGGGATCGTGATCATCCAGGATGCCGCCTATACGGCGCTGACCTACAATACGAAGCCGCTCTCCTTTCTTTCGGTTCCGGGCGCGATGGAGGTAGGAGTGGAAATCCACTCACTGTCAAAGGCCTTCAACATGACCGGCTGGCGCATGGCCTTTGTCGTGGGCAACGAGCTCATCGTGAAAGCGTTCGGGGCGGTGAAAGACAATTACGATTCGGGCCAGTTCAGGGCCATCCAGAAAGCCGCGATTGCGGGACTGGATCACCCCGAGCTCACCGACCGCATATGCGAAAAGTACGAGCGCCGGCTGAAAGCCCTTGTGACCATGCTCAAGAACATGGGATTCGACGCGCGCATGCCCGACGGGACCTTCTACCTGTACGTGGCTATACCCAGGGGAGTGAGCGGGGGTCCCTCTTTCGAAACCGCCGAGGATTTTTCGCAATACCTCATAAAGGAGAAGCTCATATCCTCCGTGCCATGGGACGATGTGGGCCATTTTATCCGTTTCTCCGCGACGTTCGAAGCCGAAGGCGAAGCCGATGAACGGGCGATCCTTGATGAAATCCAGGCACGGTTCGCTGGCACAAAATTCATTTTTTAGAATGTTATGAAGCGGAAAAAAATACTGCTGGCCGCGGCCGCGGCCGTAATAGCGGTCCTGATCGCCGTCGGGGGGATTTTATTATTTATAAAGAAATCCCTCTCGTATGATATGACGTTGATCGCCGGCGTGAAAGCCCCCGTTTTAATAGAAAGAAACGCCCAAAGCATTCCTGCCATCCGCGCGGATAACTTATCCGATGCGTATTTCGCCCTTGGATTCATTCACGCCCAGGACCGGTATCCCCTCATGGAATACTATCGCGCGATAACCCAGGGGTATACGGAGCGCATACTGGGGAAACAAGCAGCGCCGCTTGACCGCCTTAGCATTTCGGTGGGATTCAACAGGGAGGCGCTCGAAATGTCGAAGCGGCTCAAGTCTCCCTGGATCGATTATCTCAGCGCCTATGCCAACGGTATCAACGCCGCACGGATGAAAATGGATTACAAGGACGTCGTTAACCGGCACTGGACCGCGGCCGACGTACTCGCCGTCCTCATACTGAAGGAATGGGGAAACTACTATCTCAGCAACATGGAGCAGCTCTTCCAGATAAATACGACAAGAAAAAGCGTCCTGCTGAACGATCTCTTTCCGGAAAACGCCCCCTACTATTATGAGGAGTCCGAGGAAAAGTCGGTCAGGCTCATCCGCAAAATAAACTCCATGGTTCGCAGGTATATCGGCACCTTCAACAGGGGATATGCATTCTCAATCCCCGGCGACCCGGGCAGGGAGATTCCCCACTATCTGGGATTCAGTTATGATCACCAGCTTTCCATGTTCCCGGGATGGTATCCCGTGCACATCATTATCAAGGACACGACCGTAAAATGCATGACCTTCGCGGGAATGCCGTTCCTGTTCAGCGGGGATACAAACGGCTTCTCCTTCATAGGTCTCAACCTATCCAGCGACATTCAGGACTTTATCATTTCGTACACGAAGAGGAGCGGTGAATCCCAACAGTATTACGGAAGCAAAGGATGGACGGATTTCATGTCAGTTCGCATACCCATCGATATGGGGAAGGGCCGCATGAAAAACATGGTGGTATGGCACACCGAAAGCGGCCCCGTTCTTAACGATGTATTCCTCGATGGCGACTACAACGAGCAGGTCGTTTCCCTCAAGTACTATTTCCCCGGTGACGATTACGTAATATCCCTGTTCGAAATACCTTTCATACAGACTCCTGAGAAGGCTTCGGCCTCGATGAAAGGTATCCGTTCCTATCCGAGGGTACATCTCTTCTCCTCGGGTTCGGCAGTGACCCGTGTATATACCGGGACTATTCCGTCGCGTAAGCCCAGCAATTCCATATTCAAGCCCTCGGGTGATTACGACTGGGCCGGCATGAAAGATCTATTTGCAGCGTTCCCGCCCTCGACGGCTCCCGTTACCATCGCGAGCTTCAATGCTTCTGATATACTGAAGGATGCGGACGATTTCATCCAGAAAGATGAAATACGTTACTCCCGTCTTCGCGACATCATCGCCTCGAAGACCTTTTTCAACCCGCAGCGCATCGAGGACATTCTCCACGACCGGTACTCGGCCTACGCTGAAAAATGCATGCCGATCCTGATGCCCCTGCTTTCCGATACCTTGGTAACATCATCAAGACTCACCAAGGTGTACTTTCAGAACTGGAAATTCACGATGGACAAGGAGGAAATCGCGCCCGCGCTCTTCCACCTCATCATGCAGCGATTCATTTACGAAACAATCAGCGACGAGATGGGATCCGACATGGAATTCGTCATGCCGAGCTACCGCATCCTGCTTCCCGCATTCCTCAAAATGCTCGAAAAAAACAATTCGCCGCTCTTCGACGACAAGGTTACGTATACCGTCGAGAGGAGGGACGATATTTTCACCCGTTCCTTTCTGCACTCCATGAGAATGCTCGGCAGGAGCAACGGTCCCCGCATGGATGAGTGGAAATGGGGGACTGTCCACGATGGTGCCTTTGCCACTCCCTTCTTCGATTCTAACTTTTTCAAGGACCAGGCAGAAAACAGGCCTCAGGACGGCGATTTTTTCACCCTCTTCCTGGGAGCAATGCGTCAAAACCTCAAGCCCACCGGGGTAACGGCGCTGGCGGGTTATCTTGGATCGGACGATTCGGAAATCTACATGTATTACGGACAATCGCTCCATCCCGCCTCCCCTTTCTACTACCAGCACCAGAAGGTCCTCGGCATGGCCGGTTTCCAGGAAATTTACAGGGAGTATCTCACTCGTCTCGAACCCCCGAAAAAAGGCGTTTCTCAGAAATACAAATAATACCTCCTATCCGCCGCAATAACGCGGCAATTCCATTTTTTTACTTGAAAAATAGCCCGATAATTCCGGATCATTCTTCTTGCGGCTGTCTTCCGGAAATGAACATATAGCAAACCGCATCCGCTGCAGCTCGTACACATTTCACGAACGAGGAGGGGAACTGTACCGTCATGATATTCAACAAAGAATACGAAACAATGCCATTGGCCAAAATCAAGGAACTGCAACTGGAGCGCCTCAAGTGGGCGATCAACCACGCGTACAATAACAACGCGTTTTACAGGAAAAAATACGACGATGCGGGATTCAACCCGTCAAAATTCAAGTCCCTTGCGGACATGAAGCACGTTCCGTTTCTCACCAAGCAGGACATGCGAAACAACTATCCCTTCGGACTCTTCGCGATGCCGCTCGACAAGGTCGTACGTGTCCACGCTTCGTCGGGCACGACCGGAAACTCAACCGTGGTTGGATATACCAAACACGACGTCGAAGTCTTCGCCGAGGTGGTTGCCCGCTGCATCGCGAGTTATGGCGGATCGGAAAAAGACGTGATACAGGTCGCCTACGGTTACGGCCTCTTCACCGGGGGGCTGGGACTTCATTACGGCGCCGAAAAAATCGGAGCGCTGGTAGTGCCCATTTCCGGCGGTAACACCGAACGTCAGCTCATGCTCATAAAGGACTTCGGCACCACGATGATCGCCTGCACCCCGTCATATGCGCTGAACATAGCCGACTATCTTGAAAAGAAAAGACCCGATTACGATATCCGCAAAACGAAGCTCAGGGCCGGCATATTCGGCGCCGAACCGTGGTCCGAAGCCATGCGCAAGGAAATCGAGGCGAGACTCGGTATCGAAGCGTTCGATATCTACGGCCTCTCCGAGGTCATCGGCCCGGGCGTTTCGGCGGAATGCACCGCGAAATCAGGGTTGCACGTGTTCGAGGACCACTTCTACGTGGAGATCATCGATCCCGAAACCGGCGAGATACTCCCCGAGGGAGAAAAGGGCGAGATCGTCTACACCACCATGACAAAAGAGGCGTTCCCCGGAATCCGCTACCGTTCACGCGACATCACGCGTCTCTACCGCGATAATTGCCCGTGCGGCAGGACCATGGTGAAGATGGAAAAAGTCACCGGGAGATCCGATGACATGCTCATCATCCGCGGCGTGAACGTGTTCCCGTCACAGATCGAATCGGTCCTCATGGAAGTGGAAGGCACCGAGCCCCACTACCAGATCATCGTCGACCGCCACGGGGCCATGGACGACATCGAGGTCAAGGTCGAGGTCAGCGAGAAGCTTTTCTCGGACGAGGTCAAGGTCCTGAACGACCTCGGCAAGCGCATAGCCGACCGCTTCAGGAGCGTCCTGGGGATCTCCGCGAAAATCACGCTCGTCGAGCCTATGACGATCACCCGGAGCGAAGGCAAGGCCGTGCGCGTCATCGATAATCGTAAAATTTAAGTCCAAGGAGGAACACCATGAACGTCACCCAGGTATCTGTATTCATAGAAAACAAGCCGGGGCATCTCCAGAATGTCCTCAAAATTCTGTCCGACGAAAAAATCAACATCATCACGCTGACGATCGCGGAGACGTCGGACTTCGGCATCCTCAGGATGATCGTCAACGATTCGGAAAAGGCCATCGCGGCGCTCAGGGGCGCTCATATCACCGCGTCTTCTACGGACGTCCTGGCCATAGAAATCGACGATACGCCCGGGTCCCTGTTCAGGGCGGTCGACACCTTTTCCAAGAAGAAACTCAACATCGAGTACATGTACGCCTTCACCGAAAAACGCGGGGACAAGGCGGTCATGATATTCAGGTTCGACGACATTGAAGCGGCGAAAAAAGCCCTCCAGGAAGAGGGATACAGCATCGTTAAAAAAATAGATCTCATCGGGGAATGATACATGGAAAAGAAGGTTCTGCTCGGAAATGAAGCGATAGCCCGGGGCATCTGGGAAGCGGGCTGCCACGTTGCAACGGCGTATCCAGGCACTCCCAGTACCGAGATACTGGAGGTACTCGCCAGGGATTACCGCGATATCAAATCGCAGTGGTCGGTAAACGAGAAGGTCGCGCTTGAGGTAGCCGCCGGGGCGTCGATCGCCGGCGCCCGCGCCGTCGCGGCGATGAAGCACGTGGGACTCAACGTGGCTGCCGACCCGCTGTTCACGTTTTCATATACCGGCGTGAACGGAAGCCTGGTCATCATCAACGCCGACGACCCGTCGGCCTGGAGCTCGCAGAACGAGCAGGACAACCGGCACCTGGCACGCGCCTCAAAAGTTCCCATGATCGAACCATCCAGCCCGGCTGAAGCAAAGGAATTCACCGCACTCGCCTTCGAGCTCTCCGAGCAATTCGACCGGCCTGTCATCGTGCGCATCACGACGAGGATCGCGCATTCGCAGGGCATCGTCGAATGCGGGGAGAGAAAAAACGTGCCCGTGAAAGATTTTATCAGGAACCCGAAAAAATACGTCATGCTTCCGGCGCACGCCAGGCCCCGCCACGTTTTTATAGAGGAACAGATGATCAAGTTGAAGGAGTACTCGAACAAGAGCCCCCTCAACACCATCGAATGGAAGGGGAAAAAACGTGGCATCATCACAAACGGCGTCGCCTACCAGTACGTGAAAGAAACCTGCCCCGACGACTCGGTCCTCAGGATAGGGATGATCTGGCCGATGCCTGATGAGAAGATAAGGGAATTCGCCGCGGGCGTCGAAAAACTATATGTGGTCGAGGAACTCGATCCTTTCATAGAGGACTACGTCAAGGCGCTCGGCATCCCATGTACCGGAAAGGAAATCATACCACTTTGCTTTGAGCTTTCGCCCGATATCGTTGACAGGGCCTTGAACGGAAAGGCGCACGAGGGCGCGTATCCCAAATACACCTCGAACCCTATCCCCCCGCGCCCCCCGGCGCTCTGCAAGGGATGCCCCCACGCATTCGTCTTCCAGGTGCTCAGCAAGCTCGACCTCAACGTAAACGGTGACATCGGCTGTTACACGCTCGCGGCACTGCCGCCCTACAATGGCATGCATTCACAGGGCTGCATGGGGGCGAGCATCGGTATGCACCTCGGTTTCGAAAAAGCCCATGGTCCCGGGATGTCACGGAAAACGGTCGCCGTGATCGGCGATTCCACGTTCATCCATTCGGGCATCACCCCGCTGGTGGACCTCGTCTACAACAAGGGAACCGGCACCGTGCTCATTCTCGACAACCGTGTGACCGCCATGACCGGGCACCAGGATAATCCGGCTACCGGCAGGACTCTTATGGGAGAAGAAACGCACGAACTCGACCTGGCGATGCTTGCCCGGGCGATTGGCGTCAAGCGGGTGGTCGTCACTGACCCGAAGGACATGGTGGAATTCGAGCGTGTCGTGCGCGAAGAAGTCGCGGCAGCGGAACCGTCGGTCATCATATCCAAGCGCAAATGCATCCTGGCGAAATGAGGTGAGAAAATGAAAAACGTAATATTTGCAGGTGTCGGCGGCCAGGGCGTCATTCTGGCGAGCAAGATACTCATGGAGGTTGCCATGAGCGCCGGGTACGATGTCAAGGAATCGGAAGTGCACGGCATGGCCCAGAGAGGCGGAAGTGTCGATTGCCATGTTCGTTTCGGCGAGAAAGTGCATTCCCCACTCATCCCCAACGAAAGCGCCGATTTCATCGTGAGCCTCGAGCTCCTCGAGGTAATGCGCAAGCTCGATTACCTGTCCCCGAAGGGAAAACTTATCGTCAATATGGAAAAGATAGAACCGGCACCGGTGCAGACCGGAGCCATGGCGTATCCCCCCGACCTCGTCGAGTGGATACGGTCAAACACCGCAGACAGCCTGTTCGTGGAAACCGAGGGCATTCTGAAAGAGGTGGGATCCAGGAAAGCCCTGAACATCGTGATGCTCGGCATCCTGTCAAAGTACCTCGAGTTCGACGAGGCCCAGTGGGGAAAAGGCATCCGTGCTCTCGTGAAAGAAAAGTTTCTCGAGATGAATTTCAAGGCGTTCTCGATGGGCCGGAATTATCCGGCATAAAACTCAATAACTCTGTTCGGTGCCGAAGGCTCCCCTTCCCTCGATGGGAACGTAGGAGTGACCGCGATAGAGACGACCGAGCGCATCGGTGATCTCTTTCGCGGTTTCGAGTACCGTAGCGGTCCCCTTCCCCAGAAAGTTTGAACCCGCATCCACGATAAATTTACTGCCCTCGGAACCGGTCTCGAGGCACTTGATGTGACCGCCCCTGTTCGGCTTGAAGCTGAAGGGCTCTCCCAGCAGGCTCTCGAGCGTCGTCTGGTGAGGTTTGGTGCCGATGGAGTAGAAACGCGGAGCATAGGTCTTGTTGGGCGGCATGAACGCGACATAGGTGATATGCTCGCCGGGCTCAAGCCCGTTCAGGTGCTCCCTGAACCTGTTTTTTTCCTCGAGCGCCCAATCGGTTTTTTCCTCGAACCTGCCGATCCTGAATTTCTGCTGGGTTGGAATGAATACAAACTTGAGGTTGTCGGTGCGTTCGAAATCAATCAGCTGTTCAGGGGCGAACGAACGTTCGATAAAATTCATGATCGCTTCCTGAAGGTCGGGATTTTTTTTGTAAAGGGGCCATCTCTGGATAATCTCCCGGGCCCGGCTTGAAGCTTCATTCGCACCGAATGCCGTCGTGAATACATACACTTCATCCCCGGTGGAAGGCTTGAGAATTCCGGCCTCTGCCGCAAAGGCTATGTTCGCCATGTCGATGACGTTGATCAGGATAAGTCCGTCCGAGTCGTCCGAACCCCCGAAGGCCCCCTGCTGGTCTTTCCCGTTTCCGACCCTGCGGATGATGTTGCCGTTCTCCAGTCCCGGATAGTCCGTCATCGGGACCATGATTTTATTGTCTATGAGATATTTCATATAGCAGTCTTTCCCCGGTATGATGATAAAAGTATATGGCGCGGTCTTCGTATGTCGAGAATTTTTTCCCCGTGATCGGCCCCGATTCCGCAATTCCTTCCGAATATCGATTGACTTACAACCGCCCTCTTCATGTGTTATGTCATAAAGTAACGCACACGGAAGCAGTATTTATGATAAAAAAAGTATCAAATCCCTTCGGTTTTGGGCTCTATGCGACCCGGATCATAGCGCGGGGAACGAAGTTGTTCGAGCATGACGACTGGATCACGGACGAACAGATTGGCTGGGACCTCCTGGCAATCGACGAAGTCGCGAAGCTCCCGGAAAGGGAGCGTCACCTGTTCGAGCAGTACATGTACAGCAAGGACTTTGATCATCTGATCGGCACGTTCGACTGGAACAACGCGACCCACGTTTCGAACTTTATCAATCACTCGTGCAACCCGAACCTGATATACAACGAAGACGACAACATCGTCGCGCGTCGCGACATCGCACCCGACGAGGAGCTCACCCTCGATTACGGCGTGGTTGTGGTCAACATCGACCAGCCTTTTATGTGCGGGTGCGCCCAGCCGAATTGCAGGAAAAGCCTCCTGAAGGACGACTGGAAAAAACTCGTGCTGGAATACAAATACAACGTTCCGGCGTTCATGCGCGACGAGGTACGAAAAATTCTCTCAAACGTTTCCTGAGCGCCATTCATTTCCGCGGGGCGCTGTAGACCATGGTCTTCCCGTCCGGCGATATACCGTAATTGAACTCCCAGAAACTCCGTTGTGACTTGAAAACACTTAATTGTTTATCGGGGATATTCACCGTGTATATTTCAAATGTCATGCCCAGGTCATCAGATTTTCTTGCAACGACATACACCTTTGCATTGTTCAATGGATCGAACATGATGCGTTTATGGTTATTGAGACCCGTAAGATCCACCCTGCTCAATACATTGCCGCTGAGATCGATCACAACAAGGTCAAGGAGGCTAATAAAGGCGATCCTCAACGAATCGGGGCTCCAGGCTGCCTCCTTCGGCATGTTCAGGAACGAGGACGCATTGGTCAGCCTTCGCTTCGTACCGCCGGACGATGGAACCAGGAAGAGATCGTTATTCAGGTCCCTGTTTTCGTAAAGCACCCATTTCCCGTCGGGAGACAGGGACGGCTTTTCCGCCCTCACTGCGGCATCGGTAATCTTAATCCTTTTCCCGTCGCCGGGCGAATACAGCCAGAGATCTTTAACCGTTCCACCCGATGATTCGCAGAGCACCTGACCTGTCCGGGGATGGATGAACGTGGTGAGCGAAATGTCTTTCATATTATCTTCGAGATACAGCGTATCCTTCTTCTCAGCGAGGTCATACTGCCTGAGCTGCGGGTTTATTTTCTTCCCGTCGCTCGATTCCCTCAGTATATAGAATATTTTTTTTCCGTCGGGTGAAAACCGGGGTAGCGACATCATTCCCTTTTCCGCCGAAAGGAGATTTCTCGCGCCGGTATGCATATCCTCGATATATACCGCGCTGTCGCCGA
The DNA here is from genome assembly GCA_964423905.1 of uncultured Leptospirales bacterium. GTDB lineage: Bacteria > Spirochaetota > UBA4802 > UBA4802 > UBA5550 > CAYRGX01. The sequence continues at coordinate 95,638 of CAYRGX010000004.1, forward strand.
CTTTATTTAAAAATTGATCACATCCAACCTTGGCGCAGACCCCGATAAGCGTCAGGTTCAGAACCACGGCGCCGATGATGATATACGGCCATACGCTTCTCTTCTTTTTCTGCGGGGTGCCGGTCCCGATCGTTTTGCCCTCCACCTGTTCGATCATATAGTCAATCCCCCTTCTTTTTTTTCAACAGCCGCTCCCTGTCTTTCAGAAGCAGGTCCCTGTGATTTTCTTCTTCGGCGGCGACGACCATGATATCGTCGGCAACGGCCAGGTAATGCGCCGAGAACCTGCGCAGGAGGGATGCAATGTCACTATACAGCGATCCCAGCGAATTTTCAGATTCGGCGAGTATCCCGAGCGCTTTCGGCACGTCCCGTTCACCGTGCACCTTCCTGAATAACGATTCAACGAGGTTGTTCTGAAAATCGGTGATCATCCCTTCTTTCAGTAACGGCCTGGGTTTTCCTTTTTGAATGCCCTCTATGACCTGCGCGTGCTGTTCCGAATGCACCTCCATGAATTCGAGGACCGCCCTTACGGATTCATGTCCTGGCAGATCTTTGTCTTCGCGTACTGCTCGGACAACACCCGTTCCAGTAAAACCAGGTATCGCAAGTATTCATTATACATTCCGATATCCTCCTGATAAATTATGCGCGATTGATATCTCCCTGTCAAGCCTGAAGCGTCGACCCGGTAGCCGGGGATCGCGCAGGGACGAAGTCGCTCCTGCGTACCGATTGCGTGTCGTTCATGTGGGTATATCCCCCTACAAATAGCACCTCAGGGAAATTTATAATTCGGATTAATCTCTTCCATTAAGGAAAAAAACTTGCAAAAAAAACATGGTAACAATTTTATTGTTAAAAATAAGGAAATCGCGCATCTACAATCTGCAATGCAATATTCAATAACAATACACCACTCAAAGCAACCTGCTGCATTGCATTCTTTAGTCCATATCCCTCGTTTTACGTTCCCAACAACCCTGCATTTTAAATGGTTATGGAGCCATTTAGAAATAGTCAGTATCAATTAAAAATTTATAGGTAGGTTAAACTATGAAGACATTAAAACGAATGTTGTTCATGTTGGCCGCGTTCCAACTGAGCACATTGTCGCTGTTCGCCAGCGAGGCGGATCTAGCGATTCCCGATCTCCATGCTGGCAGCTACACGCTGTTCGGTGGTACGATCACAGCATGGCAGCTGCTTTTCTACGGTGCCCTCGTTATATGCGGCACCCTGGGCATCAGCTTGTTCCAGTTCTTCATGATCAAAAAAGAGAAGGCGCATATTTCCATGCTCAAGGTAGCCGAGATCATCTACCAGACTTGCCGGACCTATCTGCTGCAGCAGGGAAAATTCCTGTTGATGCTGTTCGCATTTATCGCAGTGGCAATGGCTTTCTACTTTCTGGTGATGAAAGGCGAGGCGGTTCCGGTTCTCCTCCAGATATTGCTCTTCTCGGTCATCGGTATGGGCGGCTCATACACGGTCGCCTGGTACGGCATCCGGGTCAACACCCTTGCCAACGCACGTACCGCCTTTGCCTCGCTTGAAGGGAAACCCTGGAACGTGGTTAACATCCCGCTCCGCGCAGGCATGAGCGTCGGTCTGTTCCTCATTTCTCTTGAGCTCGTCATGATGGTTATCATCCTGCTCTTCGTTCCCCGCAATATCGTCGGCTACTGCTTCCTCGGTTTCGCCATCGGCGAGTCCCTGGGCGCTTCCGCCCTTCGTATCGCAGGGGGTATCTTCACGAAGATCGCCGACATCGGCTCCGACCTCATGAAGATAGTGTTTAAAGTCAAGGAAGACGATCCCCGTAACCCTGGTGTTATCGCCGACTGTACCGGTGACAACGCCGGTGACAGCGTTGGCCCCACGGCTGACGGTTTCGAAACATACGGCGTAACCGGCGTCGCGCTGATCTCCTTCATCACGCTGGCCATCACCATTACCGACATCACGGGCAGGATCGACATAGTGAAAATCCTTGCCGCTGCCGGTGTTGCCGATGTGAGCAAGGAAGCAGTCCAGTCGATCGCAGCTCTTTTCCAGGCCGAGCTTCAATCAAAACTCATCGTCTGGATATTCGCCATGCGGTTCCTCATGGACTTCCTCTCCGGTTGTTCATATTTCGTAAACCAGGCAATTTCTACGGTCAAATACAAAGGCAAAACGGAATTCGATTTCGAAGAGCCCCTTATGCGTCTCATCTGGATCGCCGCTATCCTTTGTATCAGCGTATCCTTTGGCATGAGCTATTTACTGCTGGGCAATCTCGACCTCACCATGTCGGTTGCCGCGCTTGAAAAACTCAGCATCACTGCAGACAAGGCCATCGTTTTCGCACAATACCCCGGTATCTGGTGGAAGCTGGCCATGATCATCAGCTGCGGAACCCTCGCCGCGGTTCTCATCCCCGAGTTTACCAAGATATTCACAAGCTCCAAGTCGAAGCACGTTCAGGAGATCGTTACTGCGACCCGCGAAGGCGGTTCGTCACTCACGATCCTTTCCGGTATCGTTGCCGGTAACTTCAGCGCCTTTTGGATGGGCGTCCTGATCGCCGCCCTCATGACCGGCGCGTATGTCACCAGCACTTTCGGTCTGGCTGACGTCATGGGCCCCTATGCGTCGATCTTCGCCTTCGGTATGGTCGCCTTCGGTTTCCTCTGCATGGGCCCGGTCACCATCGCCGTTGACAGCTACGGTCCTGTTACTGACAACGCTCAGTCTATCTTCGAGCTGTCCCAGATCGAAGCAGTACCCAACATTAAAGCCGAGATTAAAAAAGATTACGGCTTTGAACCCAATTTCGAGCTTGGCAAGCATTTCCTCGAAGCCAACGACGGCGCGGGAAACACTTTCAAAGCCACCGCCAAACCGGTTCTGATCGGTACCGCGGTGGTCGGAGCAACGACCATGATCTTCGCGATCATCCTGCTCCTCAAGAAAGTCGGCTTCCTGAAGCTCTCCCTCACTGACGCTCCCGTCATTCTCGGTTTTATCTGCGGCGGCGCGGTAATCTTCTGGTTCGCAGGCGCTTCCATGCAAGCGGTCACCACCGGTGCATACCGTGCGGTCGAGTTCATCAAGAAAAACCTTAATCTCGACAAGACCGAAGCAGACCTTGAAGACTCCAAGACGGTCGTCAGAATCTGCACGCAGTACGCCCAGAAAGGTATGTGGAACATCTTCATAGCGCTGATGACCCTTACCCTGGCCTTCGCGTTTGTTGATCCCAATTTCTTCGTTGCATACCTGGTATCCATCGCTGTTTTTGGTCTCTTCCAGGCCATTTACATGGCAAACGCCGGTGGCTCATGGGACAATGCGAAAAAAGTCGTCGAAGTTGACCTGAAAGAAAAGGGAACCGCACTTCACGACGCCGCAGTCGTAGGTGACACGGTGGGTGACCCATTCAAAGATACTTCTTCGGTATCCATGAACCCGATCATCAAGTTTTCCACCCTGTTCGGCCTTCTGGCGACAGAAATAGCGATCGAGATGAAACTGCATGCCATCAAGGCTCAGGCAACGGATTATACGATTTTCATAGCGATTCCGTTTTTCGTTATCGGTTTGATTTTCGTATGGCGCTCATTCTACGCCATGAGAATACCCGAAAAAGATTGAGTTTTTAATTGATCAGACACGTGCGCCCGTCCCGGGCGCACAAAAAAAGAGGACGCTCAAAAGCGTTCTCTTTTTTTTACATTCACAAAATCCCGGCTATCCTGCTAATCGCTTAAGCAATCCTTCGAGCTTTTTTTCCTTATCGACCAAGTGTTCCTTGAACTCATTTGACCTGCAGTGGTGTATCTCCACAGGCATGCCCTTGAGCACCTTGCCGATAAGCTCCTCCAGCAGATTGACTTCATCCTGAGAAAGTTCCAATTTCATAATGACCTCCTCCTGAGAAAATCATTCATCTATAGCACTATTAATGTATGCAATATGGCATACCCAGTCAAAAAAATCTAAGGGAGGATATTTGGTGAAAACGGGCATGTGACCGAAAACCGGGCTGCCTGAAAGGTGGTGCGACGTCTGATTTCAAAAACCGGTCGCGTAACGCCGCCAATAGCTTCCCGATTATTATTATCAATCCTGCCGAACGCCGTCTAGGTACGTATATACTGGACGAGCCGTACGGCAAAATACACGAAAAGCAATCCGAGAAGCACGGCCAGTATGGTATTGAGCACCCGGATGACGTGCCCGGGGATGGATTGCCTCTTTCTATGCAGCGCCGTTGCGAGCAGTGCGAGATACCCCACCAGGCCGGTACAGCCCGAGATGACGAAAAGCAGCCTTATCCAGAAGGTAGCCACGCTGAAAAAACCAAGGTCAAAAAAAACCCTGAATCCGACGACCCACCATGCCATGATGGCGGGATTGGTGACCGCGATGACAAAACCAGCGGCAAAAGGGAACCGGCGAGTGTTGATTCGTCCCGCGTCGTCGCCGGCGCGCTCTTTTCTGATGTCGCCAATCGTTTGCCAGAGCAGTACCCCCATCACCACAACTCCGATCATGTAGATAACCATGGTGTTCCTCCGGGTGAACAGGAGGTCCCCGAAGCCGAGGAGCGTCACTGCCCCGTACAGAAAATCAGAAGTGCCGGATCCCAACGCCATCAGGAACGCCTCCCGCATTCTGCCGCTGACCGCCCTCTTTACGACTTCTATCTGGACTGCGCCCACGGGTATGGCGGAAAGAAATCCAAGAACCAATCCGAACACGATCAACACGCAATATGACACCGGGCCCCTCTCACTGCCGGACCGTGCAATATCACGGTAACGTTCCGGCCGGTGAAATCATTGACAGAACGACGGACCATTGCAAGCATGAAATGCTTATCAGTGACATATTATGACAAACGGCCGGCCCAGCCCCATGACGCCCCGAGGCGTCGAAAGGAGAATACGCCAACACGTACTCGGCCGCACCCATGAATTCTTTGCGGTGGTTCAGCCCGGCTTTGAGCGCACCGCATCGCGAGAGCTTTCCAGCCTCGGGATTGACACCGTCTTGTCCCTCACGACAGGGGGAATCGAGTTCAGCGCACGACTCGATACCCTGTATGAAATTTGCATCCGCACAAGGAACCTCACCAGGATACTCATGCGCCTCGGCTCGTTCCAGGCGCGGCGGTTCGATACCCTGAGGTCGAACCTGTCTTCTTTCCCGTGGGAGCTGTATCTCCCTGCCCACGGAGACATAGGATTCAGGATCTCGTGCCGGGCATCCCGGCTGTACCATACTGGAAGAATCGAAGACGAAGCGAGAACAAGCGTCACCCGCCGTCTCGCGCGACTTGGCATTCAGCCAACGCCGGAGGGAGATATACCCGGCATCCCGGCACAGACCGTGTACATTCGCATGAACAACGACAACTGCCAGTTGAGCATAGACGCAAGCGGTGTCCTGTACCGAAGGGGGGATAAAACCATGATTACCGGCGCGCCCCTCCGCGAGACCCTCGCGTCCCTCATACTATGCGAGGCCCGCTCGTGGGAATATGAAAGCGTGCTTGATCCTATGTGCGGTTCGGGGACCTTCTCACTTGAAGCGGCCGCAGTGTTCGCAGGAAGAGCACCCGGCGTCGATAGAACGTTTCCCTTCATGGGATGGCCCTGCTTCCGGTCAAGGGCCTATGCCTACCTGAAACGGTCCATCGCTCTCGGTGCGAAAGAGAGCGAATCCGCGCTAGCTGCGCGCAGCACCCCCGCGGTGTTTGCCTCGGACATTGACGTGAACGCGGTACATATCGCGCAACACAACATCAAGTCGGCGGGACTCGATCGGTTTGTGAGTGTTTCCTGCAAGGATTTTTTCAAAGGAGGCATGGATATCCCCTCTCCCGGGCGGAATCTCGTCGTTCTTAACCCTCCCTTCGGAAAAAGAATCGAAATGGGCAGCGATGATCTCTTCGAGAGGATAGGCAGGATGTGCAGGCATTACAACGAACGCGGATATGCGATAATCGTTCCCGGAATTGAATATGAAAAGAAGCTCGGCCTTGTGTATGACCGGAAGATACCTTTCATTTACGGCGGTATCAGGGTTGCGGTACTGTTCCGGGACGGAACAGCCGATTAAAGTTTTCCCGAAGAAACGAGCTTTGCGAAATGGGAGAACGATCGGTCATAGGTCTTCTCGGCTTCCTTCGAAAACGCGCACCCGGGGAGCTCTTTCATACGCAGGTGGTATTGCAGGCAATCACAGCATACTCCCTTCCTGGAACAGGGATCGTAGGTGCAGGTGCAGGATTTCTCATTTCGCGCGGTTTTACATTCCATCGTTGTAGACTCCTTTTCGTATCGTCATTCGAACCCTGCCGGCGCACCGCAGCATTCAATTTTTCAGTATTTCGCCCATGTTGAGAATTGTCCTCAGGGCCTCGAAAGAATTCATGATGTTTTCCGTCAGGAACTTAAAATTTATCGTATCGAATGAATCGCCATTGCAATGGTAATTCTTGTTCCGGTAATAGCCGGTATCCGATAGCATGATGGCCGGAAAGCCCATCTTCATGAAGGAAGAATGATCGGAAAGATCCATCCCTGGTATTGATGCCGGCCCGATGAAATCGAAAATTTTGTGCTTTGCGTGATCGTTATATATTTTTTTCCATAAATATACGTATTCAGCATACGAGGGGAGCGAAAAAACACCGAGATAATCGCCGTTCGATGGGTATCTCTTTTTCATATCCTCTATGGGAAAGTCCTGCCTGCAACGCTTGGACGCGTATCCCATCATCTCGAGGCATACCATCAACTCGATGTTTTCCTTTCTCTTTTTGCAATGGGATGCGTGAAACATGCTTCCCATCTGCTCCGAGGAAAAGAAAGGAGGCTCTTCGAGTGTAAAGGCGACGAAACGCACTGTTTTCCTGAACTTGTGAGGGGAGAGCAGCCTATAGAGCTCCAGAAGGCTCGCCACTGCGCTGGCATTGTCATCGGCCCCTGGGGTGTCCTCGACAGTATCGTAATGCGCTCCCACGATCACGATTGAATCAGGTTGTTCAAATCCCTTGATATCGACAATGACATTGGCAACGGACTTACCCAGCACGTTGTATTTTTCCTCCGCGGGTTCATGTCCGTTCAGTGAAAAGTATTCCTTAATGAACTCCTTCGCCTTGTTGAGATTGTCATAGTTGCGAAGCGTTCTTTCACCCAGATCAACGGCGAGATAGCGGATGATCTGCTGCGTATTTATCAGAATATTTTTCCTGGCCCTTATGTCCTCGGAAAAAAATGATGTAAGCATCGTGACAACCCTGTAACATCCTTATGTATTTCTTTTGCTGAATATCCAGGGAAATGCTATTTTTTCAAGGATTTTTCTCGACAATTCCTTGACTTATATGGCAAATAATGGTAATGCATTATTCCAATCAGGACAAGAGGATAGAATCGCATGGAAATTTTTGACGGTTTTATTTCCGCCATCGCAAGCGAATTCAAGATGCAGTTTCACAAGGATTCCGAAGGCGGATATGTGACCAACATCCTCTTCGATAACGACCGATCGCAGGAGGTCCTGATCACCCTTTCGCGGGACGAAGCGGGTGACCGGATCATCAATTATTATTCCGTCATCGGGAAGCTGAAAAAAGACCTGTGCGAACTATACAAGTACTCCCTTCAGCTCAATACGACGTTCAATTACGGAGCAATCGCACTCCTTAACGATACCCTGATAATGCGAAATTCGATCCTTCTCGCTGACTGCGATCCCCTCCGCTTTATGAAAACGCTCACCTTTGTCGCGGCAAAAGCTGACGAGCTCGAAGAAATGCTCATCAAAGAAAATATATACTGACGGTCAGTATCCTTCTTAAATCCGCATGATTCGCGAAACCATGACAATTCATGATCGCTTTCAGTTTGAGCTGAAAGAATCATACAATCTTAGCAGGGATTCGCTCACCGATTCGTACCATATCAAAACGTATTTCTTTGTACCGAGGAATCTTAACATCGGAAAGGAAACCTATTCGAAGGAAGATTTCTACAAGGATATTAAAACAAACATCCGCCTCGAAACGCCGGCCCTGCACATGGCCACCCTTGCCTCGGACATCGATCTTTTTCACGATCTCCAGAAAGCCGTCGATACGGTCGAATCGAATCCGGGAAAAGAGTCGGACAGCCAGTACGAGATCAGATTCAAGCTGTTTTGCCTCATGCTGAAGAAATCCATGGGCATCCAGCTTAAGTTCATAGACCAGGCCGACAAGGAAAATGAGGCGAGGTACCTTTCTGAAGAGTTAGTGGCGAGCATCACGAAGGTATCGACACGATTCCGGTCAATGGCCGCACGCATTGACAGCTCCAGGCTCACCGAACAGCAAAAGTCCTTATATCGTTTTTCCGACGAGTACATGAGCCTGAAAATCGAGTCCCAGTGCTACCTGCTGCTCGAATCACTAAAAAAAAAGTACTCGAGCCTGTATGTCGAAATCAACCGTGTCGTTCTTGACATGATTGCTGGAGAAACGTCGTATCGCAGGGAACAAGGGTATCCCACCATCGTTGACAGGGAAGGGGACAATGAAAAATTCCTGTTTCATCAATCGGCTTTAAAAAAATTTCTCCATAATATCCTCTTCCTCGATCTCCGTACCGATCGAAGTGAAAAATTTGTCGAGCAGATCCTCTACAGCATCGCGGCCGGTATCGCGATGATCTTCGCCACCGCCGTGGTGGTGATCGGCCAGAGCAGGTACGATACAATTACGATGCCCTTTTTCATAGCCCTCGTTGTCAGCTACATGTTCAAGGACCGCATAAAGGATCTGCTCCGCTTGTTTTTTTATCTGCAAATACAGAAATGGTTTTACGACAGGGAGAAGAATATCTATCACCGTTTTGACGAAAGAATCGGCAAATGCAAGGAAAGCTTCAATGTCATACGGGACGACCAGCTGCCTGATATGATCATGGCATACAGGGCAAGGGACAGGCTCACTGACATCAACAACAGCATGACCGGGGAAAACGTGATCCTGTACCGGAAATACATTACATTCAACAGAAAAAAGTTCAGTCGTATCAAGGAAGAATACCAGACCAATGGGATAATCGACCTTGTACGTTTTAACGTGCAGAACTTCATAAAGTACATGGATGACCCGGAGAAAAAAATATTTATCACGCAGGGTACCGAATACTCTTTTGTATCTGCACTGAGAGTCTATCATATCAATATTATCACACACTTTTCTGACAGCAACAAGGATTATCTGAAGCGGTTCAGGGTGGTGCTCAACCGGGAGGGAATCAAGCGAATAGAAGAGGTTTATTGAAGGGCGGACCATAAACGATCCGCCCCTGGTGTTCTCAGTCCCTTATCAGGTAGCTGTCATCGTACCTGTCAGATTCCTGGAGCTTTCTCAATGTTGCCAGGGCCTTCTTTTTCTGGGCAATCGGCCCTATCCTTACACGATACACCCGCTTACCGTCAACAGTGGTTTTGTCAAGACGCGCGTTAAAATGTCCGGCACGGAGCTCCTTTACCTGTGCCATGGCTTTATCCTTGCTGTCAAGGGATCCAACCTGGATAGAATAACCCGATCCAGAAGTTTCCTTTGCCGATCCTTCTTCGACCCCGGCGGCCTCGATTACTTTCTTCCTGCTTTTTTTATGGATCGAATTGTTCCTGTTCTTTTCGGTCTTTTTCGCAACAACCTGGTTTCTCGAGGACTTCTTCTCGGTTACGGTCTTCCTGTCATCATTTTTCCGCTCAACGCTTTTTCTTTTCACAGGAGCGCTTCCCTTGATGAAGCTGCTATTCGAGCCGCCATTGCCCGTAAGGTCCACTGACTCATTTTTCGCCAGCTGCTCGGATCCGCCTGTATTGTCGACCGATACGTTTTCCTTCGCTGAAGGCTCGCCCTTCGCGTCGCTCGCCTTCGAGTATTCTTCCTCCTGGGGAGGAACGCTACCCTTCAATATATCGAGATCTTTCTGCACCTCGGCATTCTCCATAGCAGAAGGTTCCCCGCCGCCCGGCCGCATGAAATTCATTCCGAGGAGGAATGATACCACCACGATGCCTATCACGGCGGCTGATATGAGCACGATGCGCACCGTATCGAGGTGCAGTACGTAAAGACTTTTTTCCTTCACCTTGTTGTGAGGGGCTTCAAAATTTTCCATAAATCGACAACCTGCCTTCTGGTATTTTCAAGCGTACCGGAATTATCAATTATATAATCGGCTCTTTTCTTTTTTTCATTGAGAGAAATTTGATGTGCCAGCCGGCCGCGGATTTCATCCTCGCTGATGCCGTCCCGGACCTGACCCCGCTCGATAACCTGGTCATCGCCCGCAGTCACAACGATGTTCACGTCCATTATTCTGTCGAATCCAGATTCGAAAAGCAGCGGCGTGTTGACCATGTATATCCCATTTCCGGACGACATCTCCTTCACCCGCGTCAGAATGAGTGGATGCGTTATTTCATTTAACATGCTCACCAGCTCCGGACTCGCGAATACAAGCCTGCCGAACGCCCTCCTATCCAGGCTTCCATCGGGATTCCGGGGTGCGTCTGGAAAGGCCTGGACGATCATCCTGAGCCCCTCGCTTCCCGGCTCCACCACCTCCCGAGCCACAATATCCGTATCGATCACGACTGCACCGAGCTGCTCGAACATTGAACACACGGTCCCCTTGCCAGATGCGAATATACCCGTCACTCCGATCCTCATTGTTCACCTCTCATCCAGCACGATTCGTTGGTACCTTAGTATTTCGTCTCTTGAGGCCTTCCTCCCGAGCGAGGCCCTGCAGAGTTCGACGAATTCCGGGCCGCGCACCGCGGCCTTCATGTATTTCTCGACACCACGGCCGTCGATCCGCTTGCCGTTCAGAATGCTCTTCATGATCCGCTCTTTCGGCACTGGTGGGTTCCCCGTCACACCGAAGAAATCATCCGGGGCAACAGTCTGGACCCCGGCCAGGGGCAGCCCCCCTTCGCTCAGGCGGGCGACAATCGTGCCATCATGCGGACGTTCCGCGATCAGTCGTACCGTCAGATCGCGATAACGGACGAAAGACCTTCGCGTCGAGATTTTTCCAACAGAGTAATCGCGGCTCGAATTTCTAATATACTCGAAATTGAACGAATCCGCAGTTTTCAGCCGCGAGTTGAATATGGTGGAATAACGTCGCTGGTATGCGGTACCCCTCGCGTAGATGCTGCGATCGGTGAAACAGAAATCGAGCCCGGCGAGCCCTATCCTGCCGAATCCCGCAAGATAGCACAACATAAGCGCGTCTCCTGCGACCGTTCCCGTACCGGATTCTATAGAGCCGATCGACAACGCCCCCGATTCACTTAGCAGCTGGCAGACCGGGTGCGAGTTGAGCGCCACTATCGCGGGAGCGAGTCGTACACGGGCATGGTGCGCGGTGAGCGTGCATACGGGGATGGCATTGCTCCCCGAGGTGGCCAGGTAATGTTCGTTGATATACGGCTGGGGATCGATTGATACCACAAAATCGGCGTCCAGGCCATACCCCATGAGTACCGGGAGTGCGGAATCAACCGCGATCACGATACATTCATTCCGCCGCCCGATTATCCTTGGGATGAGAGCCTCAAGCGAAACGCCAGGCACCGCGAGCACAGCGGTAAATTCCCTGAACATGCCGCGGATCGCATCCACCGGGATCATCCCGTCAAGCCGGCAGGCGTTGATCAATGCGTTTTTAAGGTAGCGCCCCCCGAAGGCCCTGACCGTTGCCAGATTTCCGGCAGAGATATTGACGGCACTCTCGATCGTCTTCCGTATTGCAGAAAAATACTGACCGTGAAATTTTACCGACACATTGTGCTCGATTACCGCGATGCCCCGGGCATTATCGAGATCTATCATTCCGGGCAGGATCGAACTCACCTCCTCCGCGGTTTTTCCCGTCATGAGGGTTATGGCCCCGGAAGTGGCAATAAAGGACGTCTTCTCGTTGCGTTCGATCTCGTTTTCAATTCCGGCCATCGGATCAATGACGATGACCGTACGGTATTCATCCAGCATGTTTTGAAGAGGGAGCAGGTGATATCCAAGTCCGGCCCCCAGCACGATCAATACGTCAAACCGGGAGGGATCATATCTTTCGGCATATACCTGCGCCTCCCTGGCAGGATCGATCCTGCTGTGAATGAATATCCGTCTTCCTTCATTCTCGACTTCAAGAGTCGGAAGTCCCGATGATGTGTTTACGATGCGGTATAGCATGGTTATATAGTGGTTCTATTCATGATGAATAAACCGCGCTTAGATTATCGGAATAGGGCATGATCGTTCTTGATGCTATTATGCATCTTGTTTCCAATAAAATTATCTTTTCGAATTTAATTAGACGACTCTAATCGTTGAATTGTGATTATTCAACTGTTATTAACCGACAACACATTGAATGTTATAACATTTTCGGAATCATATACCAGCCCTCCGGATCAATACCCGACAGCGCTACAGGCAGTACGGGGTCATATCATAGTATGACCAGTCGCCTGGACAATCCTGCCATGCATCGGGTATGGGATCTTGTTTTTCCATACCCCGCGGCGATGCTGTATTTTTTAATATCCCCCCTCTTCATTTTTTTCGTAAAATGCCTTGACAGATATTGGTGTTACTATGAATAGTAACGTCATGAAGTGTTACTATAAATAGTAACACTTCATGACCAACGCATTACAGGAAAAAGCCATGATACACCCCGGCAGGGAATACTACCTCCAGACAGGCGCCCACGGCACGAGGATCCCGGTGTACAGGGAAATCGCGGGCGACATGCTGACGCCCATATCCCTCCTCGAATGTTTCTCCGATGTTAAAAACCTGTTCCTGCTTGAGAGCGCCAACCTCGATAAAAGCTTCTCCCGTTACACCTTTTTCGGTATTCGCCCCGGTCGCATGCTTCTTTTCCAGGACGGGACGCTTGTCGAGGAAACCGCGGGAGGCCAGACCCGCACAATCGAGACCAATCCCGTAGATTATATCACGCAGGAGCTCTCGCGTGAAAAAGGTGTTTCCGACGGCAGGTTCGGCAATTTCGGGGGTGGATATGTCGGATATATCGGCTACGACATGGCCAACTATACAGGTATGCTCCGCTCCCCCATCCGCGAGGAATCCTCGTATCCGACGATGGCCCTGTTCCAGGTCGACGAATTTTACGTGTTCGACAACGCGATGGGAAGGCTCTATGCCGCGGCCTGCCCCCCCTGCGGCGACGATCCCGCGGCGTCGTACGAAGCCGCGCTTGCCCGCACCGCCGAAATGGCGGTGGAAATACTCGGATCCCACAAGAAAACCGCGATGAGCGACTCCGAGTTCGCGCCCGAGCAGGATTTCGACCGCGAATCGTTCGTCGCGGCGGTCCAGTCCCTTAAGAACGACATCACCGCGGGTGAGTGCATCCAGGCCGTACTCTCAAACAGATACACCATCCGCGGCAGGATAAACCCAATCCAGCTGTACCGCATGCTCCGCAATATCAATCCCTCACCGTACATGTTTTACCTCAAACACGGGGATCTGGTGCTCTGCGGCACCTCGCCGGAGATTCACCTGAAAATTACGGAAGGCACCGCGATACTCAAGCCCATTGCAGGGACGTACCCGAACAGGGAGGGACAGGTTGAAGAAATCAAGGCGGCGCTTCTCAAAGACGAGAAGGAACGCGCGGAGCATCTCATGCTTCTCGATCTCGCGCGCAACGATCTCTACACCGGCTGCGATCATGAAAGCGTTCGGGTAACGTCCTCCTTCTCCGCCGAAGTCTACTCGCACGTGATCCATATCGTTTCAGAAGTCCAGGGCAGGGTGAAGCCGGACGTTCACCCGTTCAGGCTGTTTTGCAACACCTTCCCCGCGGGAACGGTCTCTGGCGCACCGAAGGTTCGCGCTATGGAACTGATCAACCAGTACGAACGGTCGCCGCGCGGCTTCTATGCCGGTTGCGCCGGGTACTTTTCATACACGGGCGACATAGATACCTGCATCATCATCCGCAGCGCGTGCGTGACCGCGCGAACCGTGACCCTTCGCGCCGGCGCGGGAATCGTCTACGACAGCGTGCCCGAAAGGGAATACGTGGAAGTTGGCAACAAGCTCGGGGCGCTGTTCCAGGCCCTCAACAACATACCGGTACTGGAGAAACAAAATGTATTTAATGATCGATAATTACGATTCTTTCACATACAACCTCCACGCGTTGTTCGCGTCATGCGGCGCAACCATGCAAGTCGTAAAAAACAGCCGCTATATCGACGCCGACGAATACGAGGCCCTCATTTTTTCTCCAGGGCCGTCCCGTCCAGAGAGGGCGGGGTTCATGCTCAGGTACATCACAGAGAACATCGGCAGGGTTCCCATGTTCGGAGTATGCCTGGGAATGCAGGCCCTGGGTTATTCTCTGGGATACCGCATAACATCGGCGCCCAGCATCATGCACGGGAAGACCGACAGCATTTGTGTCTCGCCAGGCTCCATCCTCTTCGACGGAGTGCCGTCGGGGTTCACCGCCGTCCGCTATCATTCCCTCGCGGTAAGCGCGGACGATTCGCGGGTGACCGCCCGATCACATACCGACGGTGCCGCCATGGCACTGGAGGATGCGGACCTGTGCGTTTTCGGCGTCCAGTTCCACCCCGAATCAATTTTGAGCGAAGAGGGGTCCCGCATCGTGCATAATTTCATGTCATTCACCCGGTCGAGGAGGGACAGCAATGGAAACGCTCATAGCAAAAACTAATTCAGGCGAATCGCTTTCCTTCGAGGAAGCCGTGCCCCTGTTCGAGGCAATGCTCGAGGGCAGCATCACTGACTCCCAGATCGCGTCGGCACTGATATCCATGAAACTGCGCAGGGAGCGTCCCGGAGAACTCGCCGCGCTCGTCGCGGTCATGAATGCGCGCAAGAAAACCTTCGACGCCGGCACGGAATGCGTCGATACCTGCGGCACGGGCGGGGACGGAAAGCAATGCGTGAACGTTTCGACCGCGTGCGCCATTATCCTTGCCGCCATGGGCTTCAACGTCGCGAAACACGGAAACTACGCCCAGAGCGGGAATGTCGGATCGGCCGATATCCTCACCGCGCTCGGAGTCGACATCCATTCGGATCCCGCCCGATCGATGAAAAAAACCGGCATGTCCTTCCTGCTCGCGCCCGATTATCACCCGTCGCTAAAATCCATCGGCAGAATCAGGAGGGAGCTGCGCGTGCCGACGGTATTCAACATGGCAGGCCCGCTGGCTAATCCCGCCAACCCGGCCATGCAGATCATCGGCCTGTCCTCGCGCGAGAGGATGGAGCTGTGCGCCGGGGCGCTGGCGATGCTCGGCCGGACCAACGTGACGGTCTACACCTCGGCGGACGGATACGACGAAGTCTCATCCGCCGCCAGGACCGAATGCATTCTCATCGCGTCATCTGGCGAAAAACGCATAACCATCGATCCGGCGGATTTCTTCGAGCCGTTTCCCATGCCGCGAGCAGGCAACCTGGACGAGGCCCTGCGCCAGTTCATGGCGGGTCTCGACGGCCGCGACGCGAACATCGCCAACCTCTTCGCCCTGAACGTCGCGCTGGCTCTTTTCGCGTTCAGGGAATGCACCCTCGGGGAGGGGTACCTCGAAGCAAAAGAATGCATAATGAAAGGCCGCGCGCGGGTTGTCCTTCATGCACTCGTCGAGTGTAGCGAACGTTCCGATGAGGATGCGCTGACCGGCATATCGGGGAGCGTGTAAATGGGTACCGGAATAGACACCATCCTCCGCCACAAGCAATCTGAAATTCGATCGCTCCCGAGGGTTGTACCGATGCGCGTTCGCGCCCTTCATGACCCGACTTTTTTTATCAGGCGAAAACCGATCATCGCGGAGGTGAAAAAAGCGTCACCATCGAGTGGCATCATTAATGCGGATGCCGATCCCGGCAAAATGGCGGGGATATATCGTGCGGCGGGCGCAGGCGCAATCAGCGTCCTTACGGACAGGGAATTTTTCGGAGGGGGATTTCACTGCCTCGAAAGCGCCGCCGCAGCCGTCGATATCCCGCTGCTGTGCAAGGATTTCATACTTTCGGAAATCCAGATTGAGCACGCGTGGGCCTCGGGCGCCGACTTCATCCTCCTCATAGCCTCGATACTGTCCGAAATCGAGCTCGGCAATCTCTCCAGGGTTGCGCGTTCCCTCGGGATGGACGTTCTCTTCGAAATCCACGAGGCCGGGGAGTTCGATAAGCTTCACGGGCTGGAGCTGACCATGGTCGGGGTGAATTCCCGCAACCTTGCCACTTTCGCCATCGACCGGGAGTATGCGCGTGATACCCTGCGCAGTCTCCGGGGCGAGTTTTTAAAAATTGCAGAAAGCGGCATATCGAACGAAATGGACATCCGCGAGTACAGGGAAGCGGGAGCCGATGCGTTCCTCGTGGGGACCGCCCTCATGAACTCGAGCGACCCGGCGGCCCTGCTCGGGCGATTTCATTCCGCGGCGGTGGCACCATGTTCGTGAAGGTGTGCGGTCTTACCGAACCAGGTCACGTGCTATGGGCCGCCGAGCTCGGTTTTGACGCGGTGGGTGTCGTGCTCCACCGGTATAGTCCCCGCTATTGCACGCCGGGCACGGCCGCAGAACTGGCCAACCTCGCCCGGGAAAGCGGGATCACCACGGTTGCCGTCGGTCTCGTCCACGAAGAGGTGGCACCCCTGCGCGGCATATTCGATTACGTGCAGGTCTACTCCTGGGTGCCGGAAAGTCGCCTCATCCTGGCCGGAGCCGAAGCGCCCGCCGAAGAAGCCGATTACGAATACTTTCTCTACGATGCGAGCAGGGGAAGCGGAACGCGCAAACACTTTCCTCCCTGGCTTTCCGCCTATCGCGACAGGCTCATCCTCTCGGGCGGTCTCGATCCCGGGAACGTGCATGCGGCGATCGCCGGGATATCGCCTTTCGGTGTCGACGTTTCGAGCGGGGTGGAGGAAGCGCGCGGGAAAAAATCCTACCGGCTCATGAAGGAATTTTTACGGGAGGCCCGACGTGAAATTGAATAGGGGTTTTTACGGCAATTACGGCGGGCAATTCGTACCGGAAACGCTTATACCGGCACTCGATCGTCTGGAGGATGCTTTCCGTGATTTCACGAACGACGCCGGCGCACGCGCGGAGCTTGCGGACATCCTGCATCGCTACGCAGGGAGACCCACCCCGCTCTATCACGCGAAGCGTCTTTCCGCGCGCGCGGGCGTTGACATTTACCTGAAACGGGAGGACCTGCTGCACACCGGCGCGCACAAGATCAACAACACATTGGGGCAGGCCATGCTCGCGCGATCCATGGGCAAGCCCCGCGTTATCGCCGAAACCGGCGCGGGCCAGCATGGCGTCGCGTCCGCGACCGCGGCGGCCCTTTTCGGGCTTCAGTGCACGGTCTACATGGGCAATATCGATGTTATCCGACAGTCAAAGAACGTCGAAAAAATGACTCTCCTCGGGGCCGAGGTGCGCCCTGTGAAAGACGGCCAGCAAACCCTCAAGGAAGCGGTAAGCGCCGCACTCAGGGACTGGGTCGAGCGCGTACAGGACACACACTACCTAATCGGATCCGCGGTTGGCCCGCATCCCTTTCCAAGGATCGTCCGCCATTTCCAGTCCGTCATCGGGGACGAGACCAGGGAACAGTGCAGGGCCGACTCGGTACTCCCCGCGGCGGTGATCGCCTGCGTGGGGGGTGGCAGCAACGCGATCGGGATGTTCGGCGCGTTTCTCGACGATCCCTCGGTCGAACTCGTCGGCGTGGAAGCCGGCGGCCGCTCGATCGCTGCCGGCGATCATGCTTCCACCCTGGGACTCGGGTCGCCCGGCATATTCCAGGGAAGCCTTTCGTACCTGTTGTGCGACCGCGACGGGATTATCCGCGACGTTCATTCCGTATCCGCGGGCCTGGATTACCCGGGAGTGGGACCCGAGCATGCCTTTTTGAAGGACGCGGGAAGGGTGAGCTATACCAGCGTGAACGACGGGGCGGCGCTTGATGCATTCAGGGAGCTCATCCGTCTCGAGGGTATTATCCCCGCGCTTGAATCGTCCCACGCGCTTGCCTGGGTCCTCCAGAACGCAAACGCTTACCGAGGCAGGGCGGTGGTGGTATGCCTCTCCGGGAGAGGCGACAAGGACATAGATATCGTGCGCGACGCAACCGGAGGGAAACTATGAAGGGCGTGTATTTAATGGGTGGATATCCCGATTCCCGGACCTTTTCCCGCGCGTGCGCCGCCGCCCGAAACGCGGGTTTCGATTTCATCGAGATCGGCGTCCCGCACAACGATCCTGTCGCCGACGGCCCGGTCATAGCGCACACACACCTTGATGCGCTCGCGCGTGGAATACACCCTGCCGACGCGCTCGATGCGGCGCGGCAGGCATCGTCCCTCGGGATGCGCCTCTACGTGATGTGCTACGCAAACGCGGTGTATTCATTCGGTCCGGCGGAATTCTCGGCATCGATGTCCGGCGTGCTCCGGGGCGTAATCATTCCCGACCTGCCGCGTCGGCACCACGATCTTTTTGCGCAAAAGGGACTGGCGCTGCCGGTCATCCCGTTCGTAACGCTGGAATCGCGCATGGATGACATCGCTGCGCTGTCATCAACCGAAGCTGATTTCATCTATTTCATCGGTCTCCGGGGAATCACGGGCCAGGCCGCCGACCTCTGCAATGGCGAACTCACAGGGGCGCTGGCGAGCCTCAGGCGAGCGGCCCGCGCGAAAATAATCATAGGGTTCGGAATTAAAACGTCGGAACACGCGCACGCCGCGCTTTCCCTTGCCGACGGTTTCGTGGTGGGCACGGAAGCGGTGCGCCGGCAACACAATCCGGACGAACTCGAGCGGTATCTAAGAAGCCTCGCCTGACCATGCGCGGCGCGCCCGGCATCCAAATATTGTTTGACACCGGCCGCCGCTCGATCATACTCCATAACCGCACGGTGGTCATTTCAATAATTATCACCTTCATTTTTTGGGATATGGCCTTCCGTACCCCGGTTTAATCCGGCTGTCCGGAGGCACGTGCATGGCATGAATACCATCGACATCATCGTACGCGAACTCACCGCCGCTCTCGGCCCCGAAGCCGTCGCCACGGAGGGGGATATCCTCGACCGTTACTCGCGCGACGAAACCTCCGACCTCTGCGCGCGCCCCGACATCGTGGTACGCGCCCGATCCGTCCAGGACGTGAGCGCGGTCATGGCCGTGTGCTCGCGGCACCGTTTCCCCGTGGTGCCGCGCGGAGCGGGTACGGGCGTGACGGGCGGTGCGGTCCCCGTGCGGGGCGGCCTGGTGCTATCCCTCGAAAAACTCAACCGCATCCTCGAGATTGACACCGATAACATGGCCGCGGTTGTCCAGCCCGGCGTAATCACCGCCGACCTCCAGAAGGCCGCGCTCGCCGAAGGTCTCCTCTATCCCCCGGATCCTGCAAGCCTGGACATGTGCTCGCTCGGCGGCAATGTCGCCGAGAACGCCGGGGGACCGAGGGCGGTCAGGTACGGCACCACCAAGGATTACGTGCTCGGTTTGCAGTATGTGCTCCCCGACGGTTCGGTAATCCGTTCGGGCGGTAAATTCGTGAAAAACGCGACCGGGTACAACATCATCGGCCTCCTGACAGGCTCGGAGGGCACGCTCGCGATCATAACCGAAATCGTGCTCAGGCTCGTACCGGCGCCGCGTCATTCATGCCATCTGCTGGTACCGTACGGTTCGGTGAAGTCTGCCGTGCTCGCAGTCAGGGACATACTCCTCGCAAGGATAGTACCGACCGCCCTTGAATTCATGGAAAAGGACGCGATCGATCTCGTTGCTCGCCATATCGGTAGCGAGATGCCGTTTCCTGACGCCGCGGCCCACCTTCTCGTCCAGCTCGATGCCGCATCTGAGGAGGCCCTCCAGGGCGAGCTCGTCGCGCTCAACGGCGCCCTCGGAGTCGATCCCGGCTGCATTCTCGTGGCCGAGAGCGCCCTCCACAGGGAGCGGCTCTGGAAGGCGCGCCGATCCATACGCGAGGCGGTGCACGCGGAAAGCCCGGTATTTCTCGCCGAGGACTGCGTGGTCCCGCGCTCAAGAATACCCGATTTTCTCATGGAACTTAAGGAATATTTCGGGCCCCTCGGGCTCCGTTCTGTCATGTTCGGTCATGCGGGCGACGGGAACGTACATGTCGACGTGCTGAAAGACGCCATCGACGACCGGACCTGGCGCGAAGGCCTGCCCGACCTCAAGATGAACATATACCGCCGTGCCGTGGCACTCGGCGGGACCATTACCGGCGAGCACGGCATCGGGTGCACGCGCAGGGAGTATCTTTCCGTGGCGCTGGATCACGAGGAGATCGAACTGACACGCCGTTTAAAAAGGGCCTTTGACCCGCTCGGCATATTAAATCCCGGCAAGGTCGTCTGACCCTTTAAATTGTGTTGATTTCTAACGCGGACGCCTGTCTAGTTGCTCATCGGGGATTACCTGTCACGGGCGCATCATGCCCGTGATCAAGACATGATCGAGAGGTGCACATGGAAAAAGCTGTCATCGGTATCATCGGCGGATCGGGGTTGTACGACATTGAGGGCGCCAGGCACCTCGACGAGATTGCGCTATCGACGCCATGGGGCGATCCTTCCGATCGGGTGATCATATCGGACATCGACGGCATTCCCGTAGCGTTCCTCCCGCGTCACGGCAGGGGGCACCGGTATCTCCCTCACGAAGTGAACTTCCGCGCGAATATCGCCGCGCTGAAAATGCTCGGCGTCCGGGAAATTATCGCATTTTCCGCGGTGGGAAGCCTTAAGGAAGAAATAAAGCCGCTCGATTTCGCACTCCCGTCCCAGATAATCGACAGGACAAAAAACCGGCAGACAAGCTTTCTCGGCGACGGCGTGGCAGGTCACATTTCATTCGGGAATCCCTTCTGCGAAAGGCTGCATAAGGTAATCGTTCCCGCGGCGAAAAAATGCGGAATCTCCATGCACCGGGATCAGACACTGATATGCATGGAAGGGCCGGCATTCTCCACACGCGCTGAGAGCAACCTCTACCGGTCATGGGGAGCGGGTCTCATCAACATGAGCACGCTCCCCGAAGCCAAGCTCGCGCGGGAGGCCGAAATATGCTATGCGGTCATCTGCATGAGCACCGATTACGACTCCTGGCGCGACGGGGAGGAGCACGTAACCATCGAGATGGTGATCAATAACCTGAATACCAACGCCGGGAACGCAAAAAAGCTTGTTCGCGAGATCGTCCCCCTTCTCGGGAAAGCAAGGGACTGCCCGTGCGCGGATGCCATGCGCAACGCGGTGATCACCGCGCCTGATATGCGCAACCCTGAACAAGTGAAAAAGCTGAAAGCCATTTTTCCCGAATACTTTTAAACCGCGAGTCCCGTGAAACAAGCATGGGACCGCAAAAAATCGTTGCACCCCCGCAAATTCGCACATAGTATTGCCAAATGCTGATTGACTCGCATGTCCACATCTTTCCGCCGGGAGTGTGCGCCGGCAGAGAGCGGTATTGTGCCGATCCGGGTTTTTCGCTCCTCTACAGGAACCCTTCGTCAAAACTCATATCCGCGGAGGACCTCGTGGGCTACATGGATGATGCGGGGATCGACCGCGCGGTCGCCATGGGCTTCCCCTGGCAGAGCGAATCCGACTGTCACCTCCAGAACGAGTATTTCGGCGAGGCGGTAAAACATTCCAGAAGAAGGATCCTCGCCTTCGGATCCATACCTCCCCGCGACGCGGGCAACTCAGGGCACTGGGTTTCACGCATCACGGCACTGGGACTGTCCGGCATCGGCGAAACCGGTTTCTATCGCGATGGGTTCACCGGCGAAAACGCTCGATCACTCGACGCGATGCTGCATTCTGCCGCGGCAGCGCATATCCCACTCTGCCTCCACGTGAACGAACCGTTGGGTCATGCCTATCCCGGCAAGTATGATCCTGCGTTCGACAGGCTTTGCGGCGTGCTCGCCAACCATCCCGCCGCAGAGGTCATCCTCGCGCACTTAGGCGGGGGTCTCCTGTTTTACGAACTCATGCCGGAAATCGCCCGCATTCTCGCCGGATGCGTATACGATACCGCCGCCGCCCCCTACCTCTACCGTCCCGACGTGTACAGGATCGCGTGCTCGATAGTTGGCCCCCGCCGCGTTCTATTCGGCAGCGATTACCCCCTTCTTCACGCTTCGAGATATGTGGACGATATTCGAAAAGCAATCGGTAGCAAGGAGGAGCAGCGACTTGTCCTGGCCGGAAACGCCGGACGGATCCTGTGCGTGGGTGAAGACGCGTAAACAAGCCGCGTTATTTATTGGAATGAACGATGTTACCGTTGCAGATGGTGTACTCTATCGAACCGTAGAGCTCGCAACCCAGGAACGGCGTATTCTTGCATTTTGTCAGAAGGAACCCTTCGTCGACGACAATTTTTTTTTCGGGATCGACCACGGTGATGTCCGCGATCTCGCCCGGCGCGATCCTTCCGCGCCCCAGTTTCAGTATCCGCGCGGGATTGGATGTAAGCGTTGCGAAGGCATGCAGGTATGAAAAACCGTGCCGCCGCACGAGAACCGTGAGCAAAAGCGGCACCGCGGTCTCGAGACCGACAATGCCAAAGGGGGCATATTCGAGCTCCTGCATTTTCTCGTTATGCGAATGGGGCGCGTGGTCGGTCGCAATCACGTCGATGGTTCCGTCCTTGAGGCCCTCGACGATCGCCAGGCGATCTGCCTCCGTGCGCAGCGGGGGTTTCATTTTTGCCATGGAGAGCTGTTCCGCGACCGCGTCGTCGGTGAGAGTGAAATAATGCGGCGCGGTTTCGCACGTGACCGAGATGCCGTCCTTTTTCGCCCTGCGGATGATATCCACGGAGCCGCCCGAGGATACGTGGCATACGTGGAGCCTCCCCCCGGTCAGCCTCGTCAGGAGAACGTCACGCGCGATCATAACCTCCTCCGACTCGCGAGGGATCCCCTTCAGGCCCAGAAGCGTGGAATTGGTTCCTTCATTCATGATCCCGTCATCGGTAAGTTCGAGATCCTCCGAGTGTGTCAGGAGGGGAACGTCGAACATCCGGGAATACTCGAGGGCCCGCCGCATGAGAAGCGAACTCGAAACGGGCTTCCCGTCGTCCGAGAAGGCGGCCGCGCCGGCCGCGATGAGCTCGCCCATCTCGGATATCTCTTCACCCTTCAACCCCTTGGTGACCGTGGCTACCGGGAACACGTTGATGGGGCCCTTCTCGGCCTCGAGGCGGATGAACCGAACCAGGGCCTGGTTGTCAATGACCGGGACGGTGTTGGGCATGGTGCACACAGAGGTAAAACCGCTCTTGGCGGCCACGCGCGAGCCACCGATGATGGTCTCTAGATCCTCGCGCCCCGGCTCGCGGAAATGCACATGCATGTCGATGAGGCCCGGCAGGACCAGGCACCCCGTGGCGTCAATCACGCCCACTCCCTCTGCCGCGCGGATTGACCCTTCCACGGCCGCAATGCGCTCGTCCTCGATGAGTATGTCGAATTTTCCGTCGGTCCCCGAAGCCGGGTCGATCAAGCGTCCGTTTTTTATTACAATCTTCACCTTACACCTGCTCCTCGCTCATTTCATCGAGGGGGGCGCCCCCGGCCAGGAGATAGAATATGGCCATACGGACCGCGACGCCGTTCGTCACCTGTTCGTTGATGATGGTGTTCGGGTGCTCGACCACCGCGTCATCGATCTCGATACCCCTGTTGATGGGTCCGGGATGCATGACGATAATGTCCCTTTTGCACCTGCGGAACCTCTCGCTTGTCAGGGCAAACTGCTTGTGATATTCGCGAATGGAGGGGAAGTGCGATCCCTTTTGCCGCTCGAGTTGAAGACGGAGAAGGTAGATCACGTCCAGCTCCCCGAGCACCCCGTCCAGATCGTAGCGGATGTCGACGCCGTATACGCTGAACTCGTCGGGGACGAGCGTGGGAGGTCCGCACAAGGTGACCCTGGCACCGAGCATTTTGAATGCCTCTATGTCAGAACGCGCGACACGCGAATGCTTGATGTCGCCCACGATTCCGATGTGAATGCCCTCCAGGCTCCCGCGCTTCTCCATTATGGAATAGGTATCCAGGAGCGCCTGAGTGGGGTGGGCGTGGAATCCGTCACCGGCGTTGATGACTGAGGCATCAATGTTTTTAGATAAAAAATGCGGCGTCAATGACGCCGCATGTCTGATAACTATGTAATCGACCTTCATGGCCTCGAGCGTGTGGACCGTGTCGATCAGCGACTCTCCTTTTACCACGCTCGATGTGGCAACGGTAAAATTGATCAGATCCGCCGAAAGCCTTTTCGCGGCCAGTTCGAAACTGAGCCTGGTCCTGGTTGACGGCTCGTAAAAAAGCGTGCATACGCTCTTGCCGCGCAGTACGGGAACGCTCTTGACGGAACGTGTGAAAATTTCCTTAAAATATTTTGCGGATCTGCAAATAAGGGAGATCTCTTCTACGCTGAGAGACTGTATGTCCAGCAGGTCTTTGCCTTTAAGCGCGTTCATCCTAAAACATCAGTATTGGCGCGAAGCCGATATTGTCAAACTATTTCCGGATTTTTTTTCAGGTTTTACGGTATTATCCGGATGTCATTTCCTGGAGTTCCACCGCCATGGAGATGAGCTGATTGGTCTTGATGTTGAGATTATTGATCATTTCATTGAGGGTATCGCTCATACCCGCGATGGCCTCAATTTCACGAATATGGGTACTTATCGTGTCCTTCATCTCCTCCCCGTGTTTCTTGTTCTTGTCCATGAGGAGCTCGGTCAGCTTCATCTCCCGATGCACCCTCTCGTTGCTCTCGCTGTGGCGCAGGTTGATCTCCTTGTTACGGGCCAGGATATCGTAATAGAGCCTCGTGGTGATGACCGAATCGTGAAAATACCTTTTCAACCGCTTCATTTCGTCGACGCCTGACTGCAGGACCTCGGTGATCGACTTCACCGAATCGCTGGTCTCTCCAACGGCCCCGATGATATCATTCAGGAATCCCCCCACGCTGCCGGTATTCTGCTGAGACTGTTCTGCGAGCTTGCTCACCTCGTCGGCAACGACCGCAAAGCCCCTTCCCTGATCCCCTGCGCGGGCCGCCTCGATCGATGCGTTGAGTGCGAGCATGGTCGTTTTGTCGGATATCTCCTCTATCTCGGAGAGCGTCGCCGAAATCGTGTTGATGGATTCAGACAGCCTCTTCATGATGCTGGCCACCGCCCCGGAGGTTTCCCTTCCAGTTTCAAGGATTCGTTCAACGCTGGAGATCGTGTCGGCCATAATCTGCTGTTCTTCGTCATAAGGAATGTCATGCGTCTGATAATATAGCACCTTGTTCGAAATCTGCTCGTCCCGCTGGTTGATCTCGCCCGTGAAATTCTCGATCGTATCGATGGTGTTCCGCGTAATTTCGAGGATATTCACCCGGTCCATCTCCTGTGCATAGATACTTTCGACGACCGATGACAGCTTCTGCCATCCTTCGCGCGAGGTTTTAACGAGCTCATCGGACAGCGACGAAAGGTCGGCACCCGTTTTGGTAAGCTCGAAAATTAGGTCCCGCTGGTTCTCGAGGACCTTCTTGAGCTGGTCGACCATCATTACAACGCTCTCAATGAGCTCCTTGAACACGACGCTGCCGAACATCGTTGGCACGAGAAGGGGCGCGGCAGAACGCAGTATCAATAGCCCACCAGGGATGTCATCGGCAATGGCGCCGTACACATTGACGAATTGCGCGACCACAATTGAACTGAACGCCAGTACCAGCCGGAGACGGTAACTCTTCCGGAAGCGGACAAGATAGTATATGGAAAACCCGAGCATGATCATGAAAAAAACACCGAAGAGCAACTGCAGAAACGACGACCCGAATTTCATACCCTCCCTGAAAACCGCGAGCCAGTATATCTGCATCGCACAATACGCGACACCTACCCCGATCATTCCCATCCGGATGAGGCGCCGGAACGACACACGGTTCTCCACGAAACTATCCACAAAGGCCCTGGCAAGGGCAAGGACAATGATCGCAAAGAAAGAATTCATCACGAGAGGAAAAAATTTCTGCGACATCCTGTAGCCGTAAAAAACTTCCATTACAAGGGCGGTTGTGGTCGCTATATTGATTATTGTGATGCTCACGCACGCAACGACCTTGAACACGAGGTCATCGCGCCTGGTTCGAAGATACTCGGCAACGATAATATAAACAAGCATGGAAAATAGCACTGTCTGGGTGAAGTGTAGGAAAGCCAGACCGCCTGGAGTCAATAAGAATGCTATTACTTTCATGGAATTAGCTGATCAGCCAGTTTATTCCCTTGACGATATAAAACACCCCGATAATGATAATGGCGATGGAAAAAACGATTTTAATGATTCTCTCGGGGAGATACCTTGATACGTAAGGCCCGATCTGTCCACCGATAATGACACCGAGCCCCGCGAAAATCCATATTTCCCAAATAATCAGGCCGGCATGCAGGTTGAGAATCGTGATGATCCAATCTCCTGTGGCCTCGATAAGAATCGCGGTTGCATTCGCCCGTTTGGTCTTTATGTTCAAGCCTTTTTCCAGCACCGGCTGTGACAGTTCGGCGATGCCGGTCCCCGTTGCCGCAGAAAAAAAACCCGCGATCGGAGGCACCCACATGTAAGGGTAGGTGTCCTCAATGGGTACGTTTTCTTTGGTGCCGAAATACATGCGTGCCGCATTGTAAAACTGCATGGTCGCGATGCCCAAGATGATGACTCCGAGAATGAGCTTCAGCAGGTCCCCGTTGATCACCTGTAGGGCATGATTGCCTAAAACCACGCCGGGGATCGTCAGCATTATCATGGTGAAACCGACCGGCAATTCCGCCATACGGTACCAGAGATACCTGAGGGCGCCGCTGGTCATGCCAATCGTTTCCGTCGCGATCCCGGTAGCGACTGCATTCTGGATGGGTACGTTTAAAAATAAATTATAAAAGGGTTGGAAGAGAACTCCTCCGGAAAAACCCGATGAATTCGCCAGTATTGCAATGACCACGGCGAGAGGAAACATGTACCAGTATTCGAAACTCATTCTATTCTCCGGGGAAAGAAGAGATATCCGTGTCCTTTTCGAACGCGCTGGGTATATCGTTCTGCGCGGAATCGCCCGACGGCCCGTAGGTTTTGTACATCTTTACGAATTTCTGGAGGGCAAACAGCTCGTCGCTCATGTTCTCCAGGATATCAAGGACCTCTTTCCCGAATTTTGTCATCCTGATAAAATCGGATTTCTTCATTACCTTTCGTGAAAGGATTTCATCGGCAAGATCTTCCTTCATTATCTCGCCGAGCTTGTACGAAACCTTAATGATCTGCTCCATGTGGCGGCTTATCTCCTGCCGTATCTGCATAATGAGATCCTGGAGATTGATGTTCATGTCATTGATCAAGCTCGCCACCTGGCCTATTTCGTCCTCGGACTTTATGGGCACGGTGACCGTGAGATCTCCCTCGGCGATCTTCTTCGTAGCCTCCACCATGCTGTCCATTGGCGAGACGATATCCTTCGTGAAAAGATAAAATGCGCCGATGATGCTTAACGATACGACTATCAGCAGCAGCACCATCCTGTTACGAAGATCGTAAATCGGCTCGAAAACCTTTTTTTTGTCAACACCCTGGATATAGGCCTTGAAATCATCCGGGGGCATCTTCTTCTCGATCTGCTGTATAAAATTTTTTTCCACCTTTGCGTGCAGCATCGAAGAGCTCATCTCGAGGATGATCTCGGCGCTGACCGAGAGCGATACGATGGCAACCAGCAAAAAGTAAAGAAGGAGCTTCTTCTTTAAGCGGGACATCTCGCTGGGAAAAAAGACTTTAATTTTCATTTCGGATAGTCTCCATGAAGGCGACAATCATCATATGATTTGAGAGTCCTGTCAAGCACCCTTTACCGATGCGGTTACCGGGGGAGCCGTCCAAGGGCGATCTGCACTGAATCACCCAGTTCGGCCATGGCATACCTTCCCTTCTTCAGGGCGCCGGCATTGACCACTTGACAATTGTCCCTGAACCGAACCACTCCCGAACTTTCATGGATATGTCCCGAGATGCACAAGTCGATGTCATGCTTCTCGAGAAAATCCCTTACAGCACGACTCCCCCCCCGGAGCCCCAGGAGCGTACGGTCGCATACGTTTCTCGGGGGAACATGGGTCACGAGGATCTTGATCGTGCAATCTTCGATATCATCATAACCTTTCTGCATCAGGGATCTTAGCTCATCCTCCGAGTATTCGGTCGCCGTGTGCATCGGGGTCCTGGTAGAACCGCCCGCACCGAAAAATCCAATTCTGTCGACGACCCGGCCCCTCCCATGCACACTGTATCCTCGTTCCAGGAGGTGGTCATGCACGGGCGCGGCATCCCAATTTCCAGGGACCGCAATTATCCGGTCCGTATACGATTCAATCAACGACATCACTTCCTGCGACAGGGAATGTTTCCCGGACTTCGAGAGGTCACCGGCAATGACAGTGACGTCACTCGACCTGAAAAGCTCGGATGCTTTTTGCACATTGGCCGTTGAACCGTGGATATCGCTCACTATCAATAATTTCATGAATACCCCCGCGCGTTAGTAATGAATTGAATGCCCAAAAAAGCAATAATTATTCGGCGAATTTCTTCTTGCAATTATCCACCGATGCACGAATCCGTCATACAATGGAAAATGGACCGGCCATGACGATTATTGATACGCATACTCATTTCGATCTGACCCTCGAGGGCGGCACTTCCACTGAAGAGTCTCTTATCGCAGGCCTGATCGAAGCAAACATAACACGAGCCGTACAGGTTTCAATCGACGTCCCAAGTGCGCGATGGTCTATCGAGTTTGCCGAGAGAAACAGCGGTGCAGGAATTCTATTCACTCTCGGCATCCATCCCTCTTCACGGGCCGGGACAACCGAGCTTGCCGAACTGCGGGAGCTGGTCACCGTCACCGCGCGGACCCACCGCGAGCTCTTCTTTGCAGTGGGCGAATGCGGCCTCGATTATTACCGGATGCACCAGCCGAAAGACATGCAGCACAATTCATTCGAATTCCAGATTGACCTTGCCGCCGCCTGCGGCCTGCCACTCGTTGTTCATTCCAGGGACGCCATGGACGAGACCATAGCCGTTCTGAAGGCAAAAGCACCGCAGCCTGGCATCATGCACTGCTTTTCCGGAACACCCGATTCAGCGCGTCGGGTCATGGACCTGGGGTTCTATCTTTCGTTTGCGGGTAACGTCACCTACCCAAAGGCTCTCGACCTTCAGAACAGCGTCCGTTATACGCCTCTTGACAGGATTCTCGTCGAGACCGACGCGCCATTTCTCACTCCCGTTCCCCATCGCGGTAAAAAGAATAATTCCTCGTTTATCCTGCATACCTACCGATTTCTGGCCGATCTGAAGAAGGTACCGCTAGAAAAGTTCGCGGCTGCGGTGAACGACAACTTCGAACGAGTCAGGAGGTTCCATGCATAGAGCCAAACGTCACATGACCGATTTTTTGATCATCGGGAGCGGCATCGCAGGACTGACTTTCGCCATCAAGGCATCCGCCATCGGACGCGTCACCATCGTGACGAAGAAGAAAGACATGGACTCGAACACCAACTACGCCCAGGGAGGAATCGCTTCGGTTCTCGCCAAGGACGATACGTTCGAATCGCACATCAATGATACGCTCACTGCCGGGGCAGGCCTGTGCGATCCGGCCGCCGTTGATATCCTGGTTCGATCGGCGCCGGACCGCATCGCGGAGCTCGTCGACTGGGGGACACGCTTTTCGGCGCACGCCGGAACAAGGGGGAAGCCCGTCCTTGATCTTGGCCGCGAGGGCGGCCATACCTGCAACAGGATCGTGCATGCCACCGACCTGACCGGTCGCGAAATCGAACGCGCCCTGTTGAATAAGATATCCGGCATATCCAGCATCACAATGCTCGAAAACCATACCGCGCTCGAGCTCTGCACCGAACACCAGCTCAGGATAAAAAGAAGGAACGTCATACCGCGTGGGACGATCCACTGCTACGGTGCGTATATCCTCGACAACGCCACCGGTATAGTTGACACCTACAATTCGCATATCACGCTCATCTCGACCGGAGGAGTGGGGCAGATATATCTTCACACCACCAATCCCGACATCGCCACCGGTGACGGCATCGCGATGGCATACCGCGCAGGCGCGCTCATCGCGGACATGGAATTCATCCAGTTCCATCCCACCTCCCTGTACAGACCGGTCCATACCTCCGAGTCGTTTCTCATCAGCGAAGCCGTCCGCGGCGAGGGGGCGCATCTTCTGAATCACAGGGGGGATCGCTTCATGGACAAGGTGCACCCATTGAAAGAACTCGCACCCCGTGATATCGTCGCCCGCGCCATCGACAAGGAGCTGAAAAAACACGGTCTCACCAACGTGTACCTTGATATCTCGTTCAAAAAAAAGGCGTTTCTCAAAAAACGCTTCCCTCATATCTACGATCACTGCTTCAGGGAAGGCATCGACATCGCGAAAGAACCGATCCCCGTGGTTCCCGCGGCCCATTTTCTCTGCGGGGGAATAGTATGCGATACCGAGGGACGTACTTCCATCAGAAACCTTATCGTATCGGGTGAGGCATCCCGTACCGGTGTGCACGGGGCGAACCGCTTGGCCAGTAATTCTCTACTGGAAGGAATCGTTTTTTCCGATCGCGCATTCGAGTGCATCAAGAGGGACCGTTCCACGCTGCTCGGGCGCACGCTCCCCGAGCATCCCGTCTGGAACAAGGAAGGCACGTTCGACATGGAGGAGTGGATCCTCATCCAGCACAACATTGAGGATGTAAAGCGCGTCATGTGGGATTATGTGGGAATAGTGCGTTCGGATAAGCGCCTTCTCAGAGCCAGCAAGCGGTTGGATATGCTGGCTGAAGAAATCTACGGGTATTACAAGAAGAGCACCATATCCTCGCGAATCGTCGAGCTCCGCAACCTGGCAACGGTCGCCCGTCTCATCATCCAGAGCGCCATTGAACGAAAAAACAGCATCGGGCTGCATTACAACATCGACCACCCTCACCCCCCCGAGGATAAGGTATCCGTCATCCTCCAGTCCGGCAGGAAACCCCGTATGGCCGTCCTGTCTCAGGAGCCTCAATGAGGGGTCTCGTCGTACGATCCATGCAAATCGCCGACCTGAAGTCAGTGAACGATTTCCGGTCCAATCCCGATGTTTCAGGGATTTCGGGAACCCCGTGGGACACCGACTGTGTTGCGGACATACTCGCCGAAAATCTCGATCTATGCCACGTGGCCGTGTTCCGAAAAAGGATCATGGGTTTTATCATCGGAGCCATTCTGAAAGACAGTACCGCGACCGTCGAGTGGATCCTCCTTACGCAGCAGGAGAATATTGCGACGATCTGCGACGGTCTCGTCGATGCTTTCATCATATCCGCCCAATCCCGCGGCGCACGCGCGGTCAGGGTGTCTGTTCCGGAAAGAGACTCTCGTTTCTCCGGGATTTTCGAAAAATTTGGCTTTACAATTACAGGTCGCACAATCAGTCTTGAACGCACTTTTTCCCGGGAAGTTCCTGTTTTACCGGGAAACCGGCGAGACAACCATGAAGAACAAGGATTCAAAACTGACCCTCGTGAAGAATGACTTCGCCGATAAAATGCTATCGCGGACCGCAATGGCCATTCCGCCCTCGGGAATACGTGAGTTCTTCGATATTGTGTACTCCACCCCTGACTGCATTTCTCTCGGCGTAGGCGAGCCTGATTTCACCACGCCCTGGCGCATCAGCGACATGGGGATCGATGCAATAAAGCAGGGCTATACACACTATACCCCCAACAGGGGCCTGCCAGAGCTTCGACAGTGCATCATTGAGTACATTAAAACCGAATTTGATCTTTCCTATGATCCCGACACCGAAATCATCATCACCATGGGTGTCAGCCAGGGGCTCGATCTTGCACTGAGGAGCATAATCAACCCGGGAGACGAGGTGCTCATCCCGGAACCCTGCTATGTCTCGTACCCTTCAACCGTTGCACTCCTACACGGTGTGCCGATAATGATACCGACCAGACAATCGGAACGCTTCAGAGTGAATCCCGAGGAATTGACCAGGCATATCACTCCGAGAACCAAGGCCGTCCTTCTCAATTATCCATCCAACCCGACGGGCGCGACAATTGACCCGGAGACCCTCGAGCGAATAGCCGACATTGCCATTGACAGGGGGCTGCTCATTCTTTCGGACGAAATCTATTCGGCCATCATCTACGACCGCGCCCATATGTCCATCGCGTCCATCCCCGGAATGAAGGAACAGACCATCTATCTCAACGGATTTTCCAAATCCCATGCCATGACCGGATGGCGTCTCGGTTTTATTGCGGCCCCGAAAGCCCTCTCGGACGTGATGCTGAAAATTCATCAGTACACGGCCCTGTGCGCGCCATCCTTTGCGCAACTCGCGGCAATTGAGGCCCTCAGGAAGGGAAAAAAGGACGTCAACCTGATGCTCGCAGAATACACGAAGAGAAGAAATTACATCGCCTCCAGGTTCAATGATATCGGCCTGGACTGCCTCGTTCCCGAAGGCGCCTTCTACGTGTTTCCCGACATCGGGTCAACGGGCATGTCCGGCAGGGACTTTGCCATGGGGCTCCTCAAAAAGGAAAAAGTTGCCGTTGTCCCGGGTATCGTGTTCGGCGAAAGCGGCGAGGGACATATCCGCTGTTCCTATGCCACTTCGATGGAAAATATCACAGAGGCCCTCATAAGGATTGAACGCTACCTACGATCCTTATGACCGGTAAGGCACACAGAAGGGGAGCGAATTACCTGCAAACTACCCTTATGACAGCGTACCTCACTTCATCCTTTTCAGAAATTTCAATGCCGTTGTCGATCCTGCATGATACGGTGCATTCTTTGCAAACTTACCGCGCATTGATCCTTGATAAATCCGATCACAATTATACCGGATAACATACCATGCCCGATATATTCGATATAGTTTCCGGAATCCTCATAAACGCCGTTATAGGGTTGATCGCATATTGGAATAAATCCCTCACACGGGGAGGATGCATTGCCGGAATTCTCATCGGAGCAATAATATACAGCACGGGCGGATTCACCCTCTGGTGCATCCTCGGGAGCTTCTTCATTTCCTCGACGATTTTCGACCATATCGGAAAGAAAAAAAAAGCATTCCTTGCTGACATGCACGAAAAAGGCGACCGACGTGATTCCTGGCAGGTACTCGCAAACTCAGGAACAGCCGCTTTGTGTTCTGCAGTTTTTTTTCTTTCACGGGAACCAATTCTGCTGGTTGGCTATCTTTCATCGTTAGCATCAAGTACGGCCGATACCTGGTCGAGCGAAATCGGCGTGCTTTCCAGACGCGACCCGGTTTCAATCATCGGTTTCCACCGCGTTCCGAAAGGCACATCCGGAGGTGTGAGTCTTACCGGCTCGGCAGTTTCGGTTGCCGGAGCTCTTTTTATCCCTGTCATATATGTTCTTATACGGCAACCCACGACGGATATTTCGCCTTCCGGCATCACGCTCGTTCACGGAGCGCTAATTGCATCAAGCGGGTACCTGGGGTCCCTTGCCGACAGCATTCTGGGTGCCACAATCCAGGCCCGATACCGATGCATGCAAACCGGGATCATCACGGAAAAAAAGCTTTACCGCGGCAACACTACAAAACTCATTGCTGGTTTCAGGGCGATCAATAACGATGCAGTAAATTTTCTCAGTAACAGCATTGCCGCGATCGTTTCGATGGTGCTATATTACATATTGTTCACACGATGACAATCGATGGTCATCGAGCGTGATTGACCGGGTCCTGACTCTGGTAGTGCGGATAAATGAATGTCATACTTAATCGATGGTTTCAACCTTATCTACAAGTTCCCTGAACTTGAAGAGCACATGCTCCTTGACAGGCTTGACAGGGCCCGAACCGGTCTACTTGCCAGGCTCCAGCTTTTTATGAAAATCAAGAAGTACAAGATCCGGGTCGTCTTCGATGGTAAGAAAAACCCTTCGAGAGAGACACGCTCAGAAACAATAGCCGGAATTGACGTGTACTATTCCCTCGATTATTCGGCCGACTTCCTCATCAAGGAATTCATAAAAAAGGACCCGAACCCACGCATGACCACGGTGGTGACCTCGGACAGGGATATCATCGCTTACATCAAGCGTTTCAAGGCGCAATCGATCATGAGTGAAAAGTTTGCCGATCTCATGGAGAAAACATTCGCCGAGCTATCCGACTCAGTGGAACCGGAAAAGGATGAAAATCCCGCTATGACCGATGAAGAATTATCGTTCTGGGAGCAGCAGTTTCGAGAACGGAGATGAAAATCGCCCCCTAGCGGTTGAGAGACGCATTGAAGAATTCCATCATTGAGGGAACGCACGAGCTCCAGTAGCGCCAGTCGTGTCCCGCCTTCGCGCTGATTGTGCGTTCTACCACCAGGGCGAACTTTCCCGATCCCCGTTTCATTCCCTGAAGTTTCCTAATCAACGCCGTGGTCTGTGACGGTGGCACCAGTGTGTCCCTCGCGCCATGTCCGAGGTAAATACGCGTGTTCTTCAATCTCCCTGCGAGGGCCAGGACATTGTCATCGTTGTGCCATCGTTCCCGATGGCTACTGTATACTCCATAGATAGACGTCAGGAGCGGGTCGCCCACCATTCCCTCGGGATCATAATCGCCGGAAAGACCGGCCGCCGCCCCGAACATGGAAGGATGCTTAGCCGCCAGGAGTATGGCGCCACGCCCGCCGGTCGAAAGCCCGAAAATGCCTGTGCTCGCGCGATTGCGCGCCAATCCGAAATTCGCGCGCACAAACGGCACTAGTATTTCGGATACGAACCTGCCACCTGGCATCGCGCCCCATCGCGCGGTACTTTCGGGATAATACTTCGATTCGTACAGTGTGATACCCATGTCCGGACAGACGATCACGAAACCATAACGATCGGCATACTCCCCGATCGCGGAGTTCCGTTCCCAGTCTCTCATGGTAAAGCGATAACCATGAAGCCCGATCAGCGTGCGTGTCTTCCCCGGACCGGAGTAGCCTTTCGGAAAATATATCTGCAACGGGACCGTATACTGTTTTCCATCCATGGTATACCGCAACCGGCATCCCCGTACCCAGGTGCCCGGCTCTGGCGGTACACCGCAATAATCATCCGCATCGGCGCCGGTTCCCTGATATAAGAACAAGAAAATCGCACAGAGGACAATCGCGGTGCGGAGCGATGATAGTTGCATGGCAGGCCCCCCCGGTCTTAACTTTTATGAAAAAAGATTCTGCCAATCATTGAATATAGCCAGCTTCTTTCAAGCTAAAATACGCGGAGCTTGAAATGATGACATGATCGAGCAATGTTATTCCAACAACCTCGCCCGCTTCCCGCAGTCGTTCGGTAGATCGAATATCCTCTTTCGAAGGAAGCAGCTCACCTGTCGGATGATTATGCGCGACTATGATCCCCGAACCTCCTTCTTTGATGGCGTCCCTGAAAACTTCCCTGGGATGTACCAGGGCCTCTGATACGGTTCCCACAGAAATCACGCTTTTCTTCAGTAGATGGTTCCGATGGTTCAGTACAAGTATGCAGAAATGCTCCTGCTGGAGGCCCGCGAGATCCGCCAGGAGGAGCCGCCATACCTTTTCGGGCGTATCGATGCTCCCGTTGTGGGGCAGCGACCCCATCGCCCTCCTGCCCATCTCGATCGCCGCGTGTATCCTAAGGGCCCTCATCTGGGCAATACCAGGGACGCGGATTAATTCCCTTACTCCCGATCGCGCAATACCCTGGAGTCCCCCGAATTCAACGAGCAGTAGTGCCGCCAGCTCGACCACGTTGCGCGAAGCGGTCCCCGTTCCGAGCACAATCGACAGAAGGTCGCCATCCGAAAGCCTGCGAATATCCTCCCCTGCCATGCATCGCTGCAGGGGGAGGTAGCTACGCCATTCATTTATCTTTTGAGTTATTGCCATATGATTCCTCATTACGTGTCTTACAGGTAATACGATATTAGGCTTGAAATTATTAACTATTTTCTTTTCTTGTAATACCAATTACAACATTCCATCATTTTTCATAGAGGGATATTCCGGCTGTATATATGAAATATTCGATAACTGCCACATTGCTCGTTCTGTTATGCATCGCCCTTTCGGATACAGCACTCGGGCGTGTGTCGCCTTTACCGATTCCCGCCTCCGAGAGGGAATATTGCGCCCTGAAGGAATCGGGGCGGTATTTCGAAGCGCTGTCCTTTTTGGAAACTACGATCGCATCTATCCCTGAAGAGAATTACCTTGAAATCACGATATTCAGAATTCATGAATTGTGCGATCTCCCGGAACTCGTACCCAGGGGCAGGGATATCCTCGAATCGATGGTAAAACTCCCGGCGGTACGGCAATCGCAACTTTTGCGCGATCGCGTCGATCTGGTTCGCGCCGAACTTGCCCTCCGCACGGGCGATCTTTCTTTCGCAAAGGGTATCGTCGAATCCTTTTCCTTTTTCTGTTTTGACATCATCGGTCCTTTCAAGAACATCAGCAATGCCGATTTCGAGCGCCCGACCGATATAGAAAAAAATCATCGAATCGCTCAGCGCGTTCCTGGCAAGTTCGAGGATGTTTCCTGGTACGGGGGCACCCAATCACCGTCCGGCTCGACCGACATGAATGCGTTGATGCCGGATGAAAAGGACGTTCTGTATTATTTTCGCAGGAGCTTTGTTATCGATGCGGCGGGAGACTATCTCGTCAAGCTCGGGAAAACCGGGTTCGTCGACCTCTGGATTGACGGACAAAAAATATACTCGGACAGGAACCAGCACGGTTTCGCTTTCGATCAATACACCATTCCAGTAAACCTGTCACGAGGCGATCATCGCATACTCATTAAAATGGGGGATTCACCCCATGGCGTCGAATGCGCCGTGCGTATCGCGGACACCGCTGGCGGCAGGGTGAATGTTCAGTCATCATCCGGCACGCCCGAAAACGGGAATGATCTGCCTTCATCGGTTCGCGGCTCACAATGGTCCGATATTATTCAAAAATACAGATCCGATCTTTCACGTGATGATGCCCGTTTTTATGCGGGATATCTCGCATTACGGGCTAAGATATATTGTACCACAAAAGAACTCGGGCCTTTTTTTTCTTCGATCTCAAAAAACAGCCCTTATCATTCATCCGCCCTTCTCTATCTGGGGAATACCGAAACCGTGGACGAGCAAAAGGGCCATCTGTATAAAATGGCATGTTCCGCCAATCCACAGAACGCAGAAGCCATGTTCGCTCTTGCAACCCTGAAAATACGCCACCGTTTTTTCCACGAGGCGATGGAAACAATACGCACTCTCAAAGAAAATCGTAACCATACCTATCTTCATGATCTCGCGTACCTCCGCTTATGTGAAGGCATGTCATGGATCGACGAGGGGCTGAAAACGGCGCGTACGCTGAAAAATACGGCCTATCCCACCTGGGGGCGGTATTACGAGGCAAAAATAAATTTTAAAAAGGGGGATATAAAATCAGCTCTTCATAATTATTCCGCATTGCTCGAATCCGACCGCATGGACAGGACCTTTCTATTACGCACGGTTCAATGCCACGAACGCATCGGCGCCCCAGACCGATCCTCTGCCCTGCTTCATGCCTCGCTCAATTATTTTCCCGCGGACATGGCAATCCGTCTCAAGCTCGCACAGATCGCCGAAATGCAACAAGGCTACTCGTTTGCACTGGGCCATCTTTCATCGGCCGCCCGTCTATCCCCCTGCAATAAAAAAGTCATTGCCGCGCTCGGCATTCTCTATCATAAATCCGGGAACCGGGCACAGGCTCTTGTCCATCTTGGACGTGCAGTGAAGCTCGACCCAGAAAATTTCAATCTGCGACGTTATCTGGAATACATCGAAAACAAGCCCGCCGCGGGCGACCGACTCGCGCTCCGCCCGGACTTATCAGAACTGCAAGCCCGGGCCGCACGTTATCGTGACGAAAGCACGGTAGTCTTGATGGACGAGACGATTTACAATGTCCTTTCGGACGGCTCCTTTGAAAAAAGGATCCACAGGATTCTGAAACTCAACGATGCGAAGTCCCTGGAGGAATTCAAAAACTACTATATCGTCTATGAACCGGAATTTGAAAGTATTGACAACATCGAATGTGTCCATTACCGGGACGGCGTACCCTACCGGCTCATGGAAAGCTTCAAGAAAAACCTTACAGATCACAGAAACCGCCTCTATTACAAAACCGAAGTGCTCATCATACCTGTAACCGCGTCGGCACCCGGCTCAGTCATCGACATCAGCTATGTTATAAAAAACCGAGGCGGCATGGATTTTAAAAACTATTTCGCAGAGAAACTCTTCATCGGCGGATCTCACAGGATATTGCACCAGCGAATTCTGCTGCGCCATCCCGCGGTAATGAAAATCCATTGCCGCCTTCGCGGTGTGCCCGCGAGTGCCCACTCCGTTTCGAGGGAGGAGAGGTATGTTGTCCATCATCTGGATATATCCAACACTCCCCCCTATACCCGGGAAGGATTAATGCCCGATCCTTCGACGTTTCTTCCTTCCGTCTGCTTTACCACCTTCAACACCTGGGATGATTTCCACAGCTGGTACATGGCTTTGCTCAGAAACAAAATCCAAATTACACCCGGAATGAAAACACTGCTGGCAAAAACGATCAGGACCGAGGATACGCCCATGAGAAAAGTACAATCCGTGTACAGGTTCGTGGCATCCGAAATACGTTACGTCGGATTCGAGGCAGGTCTCGGCGCCATCCAGCCGAGAAGCACCGACACCACCTTTCATTCCCGAATGGGAGACTGCAAGGACGTGTCTCTGCTGCTTGCAGCCATGCTCAGGGAATGCGGTATCGACGCCCGGCTGGCGCTCGTGAGGACAAAAGAACGAGGACCGGCCGACCTTTCATCGGTATACATCGGAGAATTCAACCACGCGCTCTGTTATGTAAATATCGACGGCGGTTTTTTTCTGGACGCCACGACGCCGTATTCAGGCATACGCGAGCTTCCCTATGACGATCGCGCCCTTGTCGCGCTTGTTCTGGATGAGAAGGGCTACCGTTTTATCAATACGGGCCTTGATTACTACTTTCGCGAATCGAGTGAATTCAGAAACGATATCACGGTGTCGCCGGATGGAAGCGGACACATACGGAGAATCGTAAAAAAAACCGGTGACCATGCGGCCATGGGAAGGATCCGGCAGAGCAAACAAAAAAAAATACGAAATCTCGTGGAATTCTGGAACAGGCATTTCCCCGGTGCTGACATATCCGATTTCAACGAAATCAATTCAAACATCGACCAGCCGTACGAGTATTCATACACCATATCGGTGCCGCTCGTCACCGAGCTATCGAAAGACTTCATGATCTTGCCATCGGTGATGCCGCCGAACGATTTCAGCGGTTTCGTCCAGCTCGAGAAACGGTCGTTCCCGCTGATATTGCCGCAACCGGTTCGCATCAACGGAGTGGATAGCATCCGGTTTCCGGCAACATTTTCGGTCGAGAAGCTTCCCGCAACTGAGTCTTACCGGAACCCGAAGTTCACCGCTTCGTATCGATATTCTCTGCTCAAGGGTGAGATTCGCGTCGAATACACAATAACGATTGCGGCGGATGAAATAACCCCGGAAGAATACCGCGAATTCAGGGATTTCGTATATTTTATCAGCAGGAAGGAACGCGAGCGAATCCTTTTCAGAAACGTATATCATCACCGGTAAATGCGTTCGAATTCCCTGAGGTATTCACCCGCAATAGCCTCGTTATCGATGATGAGGATGTTCTCGTCGTTCTTTTTATCGGCATTGCGCGAAAAGTTGTACGAGCCCGTTATTACAATATGGCCGTCTATGATTATAACCTTGTGATGCATGGTATAACGACTCCCGTCCAGTTTCACTGGCACGCCCTCAATTTTCATCTTGATGTACTCGGAATACTTGGTACGGGCACCCCTGCCTTCAAAAACGCCGTATACCTTTACTCCCTCCTTGTGCTTCTTGATTATTATTTCCCCAATCAGGTCGCTGGTCAATGAAAATGCCAGGAAATGAATTGATCGCCTGGCTTTTGCAAGACGCTTGAGCAGTATTCTCTCGATGCCGTTCTCTGGAGAAAAATAGACGTTTATGTCAGTATCATCGATCTTTACATGATACCTGTTTCGAATTTCTGCAAACGGGCCCGGGTCCCGTTTGTTACCAAATACCTTATCGCGGTGCATTTCCATGAATTCGTCGGTAAATATTTCCGCAAGCCGTTCCGAATTGATTAGTATGGCGTTGTTGAAATTCTTCATGGAACCGTTGTTCGTTGCATTGTACGATCCGGTCCATACCTGCTTCCCGTCAATGATGGCAAACTTATTGTGCATGAATCCAGGCCTGTTGTCGGTCACGATTTCAATTCCACATTTCCTCAACGGCTCGAGCCCGTTGTGCGTGGCATTATCGGAGTCCATCACGAGCCTGACGTCAACCCCCCTTTCGTGCGCCCTATCCATTTCACGGATGATCACGGGCGCATCCAGCTCATAAAAAGCCCCGAAAAAGGATTTATCCGCCTGCTGCAGCAACGTCACGAGACCCTTTTCTGGTCCCTGCCGGGAGGCTGACCCCGGTGTGGTAAAATATACTTTCCACCATGACCCGACTCCGGATCCCGTCGAGATCCCCGGTAGAATAATCATTATGGCAATCGCGATGAATGCCCTTGGTCCCATCATTTTCATTGTACAATCGTACCTTCTTCATTAATTGGTACGTTCGGGATGATAAATCCGGATTAATTTTTTCTCGTCAGCAGGTGGGTCAGGAAAGCGCCTGTCGTCTATCCATGACTATGTTCTCGTATTCCGTGTACAGCAACTGTTCTTCTGTGCCCGGGTACATAGATTTTACCTTGGTGATGAGAGTAACAAACGGGGAAAGCTTTTTTATATTATTGCGGGATTCGATTAATTCTTTCACCCGTTCTGTATTTCTGTTCAGCAGGGCCTGGTAAAACATGAAATAATCGCGCAATTCTGAAAGCATTGCCCTGTTTTTGTCAATTCTCGGATCGGAATCCGCGGAGTTGATTGAGTTCTGTATCATGGTATAGATGAACTCAGTATCGAGTGGAGATATGTCAAAATCGAGTAAAAGCTGGTTGATTTTCGATATATCCATATTCCTCAGGTGTATACTCGAGAGAAATACAGGATTGCGCGACATCATGTTGATGTTGTCGGTCCTATCCGTGTCAGGAATCTTTAATTTATCCGAAAGGAAATAATTATTCACTAGCTCGATGTAAATGATTTCTTCAGTGTGGTACCTGTTTTTAATCAGCACCACATCGTTTGTGGTGACATTGTCATCCACAATTACATAATCGGGTTCGATGTTGATGTCGATCTCCTTAATCATCGAAATCACTGAACCGGTCACCAATATACGCGCGGGGATAAGGTCAAGATCCTTGTCCGTTGGTATAAAAAAATATTTCTTTTTGTTGTCCCTGAGATCAATATAGGGAACGATGATGTTCCCTTTCCGGATTTTCAGCAAGGTATATGATTTTCTGAAGTCCTGCCTGAAGGTAAAATTTCTGCCAACAAATACCATGACAAGGACCTTGTGGAGGATCCGCTTTCCCTCCTCGTCTTCGTAGATCGACCTGCCCTTCCTGTCAAAAACAAGGTACTGCCATTTGTCGAACATGATTTTTAAAATCAGGCCCTTGGGCGTCTTTTCTTCAACAAAGTTCATAATTGTATCGTTTACGATAACACCGCTATTGTACGTTTTTTAAATCGTTCGAATTCCCTTATAAATTCTTCACATATCTCATTAATATCCTGAAACCTCCGCACCACAAAAAAAAGCTTTACCACATCCTGTATCTTACCCTTGCTCCCGATATCCGCACACTGACCCGGTGAAGCGGTGAATACGACGTCGGTGTTATTGAAATGAGAAGCGATGAGTTCATCGATCGTCTTCTCAAGATTTTTAAATTCGAGATTTTTTCTGTAGTGGAGGTTCTTTAAAATCAGCGCGATCAATGTCAGCACCTTTCTGTTTTTTACCGCTTTGATGTCGAGATCCATTTTTTCGAAAGCATCCTTTATCTCGCTGTTTTTCTGTTTCACACGCTCCATCAGGTCCATCTTGATATCTTCTGGAAGCTTGGCATAGGATGGAGGATGCTGCGGATAATGCGCCTTGAGAAACTGAGATGAAAACATTATAGTCCCGGACAGAGAATCGTTTATCATCCTTCCATCGATATAGGATTTCATGTCAAGAATCTTAATTTTCAGCATCGAACCCGACACTCTGATAAACTCGGGCACCTTGAAATTTTTGAAATAGAGTTCAAGATTCTTGCTGTCCTCGATTTCTTCGTTATAGAAATAATCCGTGAGCAACCTGACGAAGACAGCCCCCATGTCGCCCTGCAGCTGTGGCTCTTCCTGTAACGTGATGCATACATCGATCAGATTGTTGTAATTACCCGTTTGTGCGTCCATGTGTGTCCCTTTCGACGATTGTGTTGCCTGGCGTTTCTGCCGACGATGCCATTTCATATCCGGACAGCATCATAACAAGTATACCCGATACAATAACCTGCATCAAGAAAAAATCATATACGGGGGCTCACATCGCATTGTAAACTGTCAAAATTGCGATCCATCGCATAATGATACGCGACGGCCCCGACCATAGCGGCATTATCCGTGCAGAGACCCGGTGAGGGTATCAGTATCGTTTCATCCGGCTCTTTCGTTTCCAGAAGCAATTCGCGTAATCTGCCGTTTGAAGCAACGCCCCCTGCCACGACGATCCGTTTCACCGAGCGGGATCGAGCCGCGGAAAATACCCTTCGTACCAGCAATTCCAGCGCACGTTCCTGGAATGCAAACACGATCTCATGCACATCAGCATCCGGATTCATGCGCACATAATTGACGACGGCCGTCTTCAACCCGCTGTACGAAAACCTTGTTTCTAGCGGATCCGTCAATACCTTGGGAAAAATGACCTTCCGCACGGAAGCCCTGCGAGCCATCTTCTCTATGATCGGTCCACCGGGGTATCCAAGTTTCAACAGTTTTGCAATTTTATCATACGCTTCGCCCACTGCATCATCCGTGCTTCTTCCAATACAACACAGCTGTCCGATACCCTCGACAAGATACAGGGCCGTATTTCCACCTGAGACGAGAAGACCAATGAAGGGATATTCAGGCGCATTTCCCTCCAGAAAGGGAGCATACAAATGCGCCTCGCAATGATTGACCGCGACAAGGGGGATATCGCAGAGATAGGATATGGCCTTTGCGCTCTGAAAACCAATAAGCAAGGAGCCGATGAGACCCGGTCGGTTCGTGGCAGAAATATAGGATAGCCGGCGGAAAGTAATTCCGGCATCGTGCATCGCTTTCTTCACCAGGCCGTTAATGACTTCCAGGTGGGCTCGTGACGCAATTTCGGGCACGACTCCGTAAAATACACTATGAAGATCTATCTGGCTGGATACAACATTCGAAAGTATCTCGCTGCCATTACGCACGACTGCGGCCGAGGTCTCATCGCATGAACTCTCGATGCCCAGTCCTAGGATCTCGTTGTGTGCGGACATGTTAAAACGAGCAGGCACCCTCGTTATTCTTTCGCGGTGAGGCGCTTCACCGATTCAACAAGCTGGTTGTCAAACTCGAGATCGTACAGAGGTCTCTTTTTATAACGATAGATGCCGTTTTTCAGCGCGAAATCCGCAGCATGCACCGAAAGCGTTATGCCATGGCTCTTTATAAAATCCCGGAAGGTTTTCTTGGTTGCCTCGTTGTACACGGCTTCCTTTTTGAGAAACTGTTCGACTAGTTTTTTCTTCTCAATATCGCGAATGCTCTGCCAGTCTCCCTGGCTCAATTGCTCAATCTCCACTACCTGATCGGGCATGATGCCCTTCTTGTGAATTGTTTCACCTGATGGTGTGTAATAACGAGCGACTGTTATCGCCACACCAATTTCATCTCCGAGGTTGAACGACTTCTGCACCGATCCTTTCCCGAACGTCTTTAGCCCGACAAGTTTTCCCCTTTTATTGTCACGGATGGCTCCTGCAAGGATTTCCGAGGCCGATGCACTACCATTGTTGACAAGAACCATCAACCTGCCCGTGTATATCGGTTTGTTCTCC
Source organism: uncultured Leptospirales bacterium (assembly GCA_964423905.1). Lineage (GTDB taxonomy): Bacteria > Spirochaetota > UBA4802 > UBA4802 > UBA5550 > CAYRGX01. The sequence continues at coordinate 140,130 of CAYRGX010000004.1, forward strand.
GCCCGGTATACTTTTTCCTTTTCAGCTCCTTCCCTTCCCCTGGTTGAGACAATAACCTTTCCCTTTTCAAGGAAGAGTTCGGCTATCTCAATGGACGATGACAACAGCCCCCCCGGATTGTTTCTCAGATCGATGATGACCTTGTCAACCTTTGCGGCATTGAATGATTTCAAGGCCTTGATCACGTCGCCGCTTGTTTCCGATCCGAAATTTTTGATGCGAAGATATCCGATACTATTCTCCTTGATGATGCCGAACTCGACGCTCTTGATTTTAATGGGTCCTCTCTCCATTTCGAAATCGATGAAATCCTTAAAACCATGACGCCTGACTGAAAGCGTGACATGCGTTTTGGGGAGCCCCTTGATCATACCGATTACATCATCCAACTTGAGGTTCTTAATCGGTTTGCCATCGACCTTGACAATTACATCGCCTGTCTGGATACCGGCCTTCATTGCCGGTGAGTCTTCAATCGGGGTGATAACAACGATCTCATCATCCTTTATTGTGATCTCAACCCCGACGCCCACGAATTTTCCCGTGGTCATCTCCTTGAGCTCGCCGTAGGACTTTTCATCAAGAAATCTGGAAAATGGATCGTCAAGCGAGTTGATCATTCCCTTGATGGCACCGAAAAACAGGTCCTTGGGGGAGCTTTCGTCGACATATTCGCTTCGAATGATCTGATATACCTGATGGAAATAGTCCAGATATTTATGCGATGGTTCCTGAGCTGAGGCGAGAAACGAAAACTGTATCCCGGCAAAGAGACCGCATAAAAAAGCTATAATGGCCACATGTACGGCCCTTTCTTTCAATTTTTTTGCCATCAACCAACCTCTTCCGTGACGATTGCTCTCAAACAGGGACAGCATCGAGTAGATGCGAATGGCCCACTGTGGAAGTACGGCCGTCTGTCCGAGAAACCATGATAGTCGAAAACATATAAAAAATGTCAAATTATTAATGATCAAAACATAGACATAAATCGTCATCGGTTCTGAACATTCAGAAATGAAATTGACATATGATATACCGGCCGCTGCATTAACCTTGTGAAGCGCGGTTTTCGCTCTTGATGGATAAAACTGTTTTTTGTATAATGTATACACATGGGTATTTCCCGCCAGACAAGGAATGCAAAGATGCACGAGACGAGTCAGAATTCCAGCGAGTATCCTTCACAGATTACGTTTAAATCGGTGTTTCGAAAAATCAACGACTACGACCATGAGTCGGTCATTTGCGAAATATTTCTGCAATGCGGCATGAATCTCAGTATCGAAGGGCGCGACAGCAGCAATCGCACCTTTGTTTCATATACCTTGACTGCAGAATTCGAGTCACATGAGCATCTCCAGCAAATATGCAACCAGCTCGCCGAGATTAAAGGATTCATGATGCTTTTTTAACAAATCCTCTATTGCGACATACCCGCAATGGCTCCGCTGCTCCATGCAAACTGGAGATTGAAACCACCACTCTCTCCATCAATATCGAGTATCTCTCCTGTCATGTATAATCCCGGGATGATTCTCGATTCCATTGTTCCCGGATCGAAATCTGCTACATCCATTCCCCCGGCAGCAACAACCGCTTCCGCGAAACCGCGAGGTTCTCCGGGTATGACCACAAGCTCCTTACATTCCTTTATCAGATTACACTTGTCTTTCTCGTCGAGAGTGCTTACCATAGCATTCGGATCAATCCCCGCCCGTCTGCACAATATATCGGGAAGAGTATGCCTCATGATTCCCGATAAACTCAGGGAAATCGATTTACCCTTATCACCCCATAGGCATTCAAGCAATTCCCTGAATTGTCCGGTAGAATGCATCGGGAAAAAATCTATCACTATTTCCGGAATCAAACCGCCTATGATCTTTTCATTCACACAACGTGACAGATCGAGCGACACGGGACCCGATATTCCATACCCGGTAAAAAGCAGTTCGCCCTCGCTTTCATCGATAAATCTGCCGTCCACTCTCACCCTGGCCGTGCAATTCACCTTGGTCCCTTGCAAACGGTGTATCAGCTTTTCGGGAATATTAATGGGAACGATCGCGGGGAATGGTTTTCTCATGCGATGCCCGAGGGATTCGGCAAGTTCGTAACCAATCGATGACGCGCCTGCAGGCGAAAAAGCGCAACTCCCTGGAGCGAGGATTACCGAATCAAATGCATGCTTCTCCTGTCCGGCAGTGACGAGCTGGAAACCACCCTTTTTTCCGGGATGGATCGCGTCGATCCTCCTATGAAGGAACGTTCTCACCCTCCTTCGTTCGAGTTCATACTCAAAAAGGCGCACTACGGACGACGCCTGAAGTGATCGAGGATACATTCGTCCATCCTCTTCCTCGACAAGAGGCAAGCCAATTGAATGGAAAAACGACACAGTATTATCGAAGCCGAAGGAATCGAACACTCGTGATGCAAACCCTGTGTCACGGCCGTGATATCTTTGCAGCGACAGGTGACGATTGCAAATATTGCATCGCCCGTTACCTGTTACCAGCACCTTGCGTCCAAGCTTTTTCTGTTTTTCGAACAGCGTTACATCAGCTCCACGCTCCGCGGCAAGACATGCGGCGATCATGCCCGAAGCGCCGCCGCCGATCACTGCAACCTTCTTCACCTGCGGATCAACCTTCTTTCAGTTTGCCATTAATGACCTTTTCAAGGCTGTTGATATCCGTAGCATATTCATTGATTCTGGGATCACGATCCGAATTCTGCCGCTCTTTCTGAAGCATTCTCTTTATTATCGCCAAGTCCTGCTTTTTATTAATGACTCCCTGATCTACAAGTTTCTGTATCAATGTATACTGATAGTCCTTGAAACAAACTCTGGTATAGAATTCTATTCCATACACGGCAAGCGTGCTTTCTATGCTTTCTCTCTTTGCATGCTTTTTCAGTTCGGCGGCCCGTTCCTGTTCCCCGGATCGTTTTTCCCGAACTTCGTTTTTGTCCTGATTACCCTCGGGACCGGCCATACCTTTCGCAACAGCATTTATATAATAGGACAGCGGTTCGGCTTTTTTCAGTTCTATGACAATTTGTGATTCCTGCCACTTTTCGTTGTATTTCACGGCGTTTTTAATAAGGTTACCCCGTATGTCGCGCAAATTCAACACGATGGTAGCTGCTTTCCCCACATCGGTGTTGTTGTATTTATCGAGCAATGGGATAAACTCCTGCATTATGCGCTCAATGTTATATCTTTTTCCAAATTGTTGTGCATAGGCATTCTTGAGTGCTTCTTCGTACACCGGGATGAGAGACCCGATGATATCGGTATCGGCGATTACATATCCCTCGTTACGACGTGCCTTGGTTCTCCTGTCAGCCTCAATTACGGGAAACGAAACGATCATGTGAGAATCGATCAGCATTTTCATAATTCGCGGAATGGTAAAGGGTATGAGGTTGTACTTTTCCGTGAGATAATCGAAAAATTCGGTCGTCAAAGGAACCGACTCTTCATTCAGTGCCATGTTTTTCAATTTGATTTCGTTACAAACGCAAACAAGTAAATCTCGAACCCCTTCCATCGATCAGATCCACCGTTCCCATATCGTCAGTTTTATCTGCATGACCGCCTGCCATCATCAGAAAAGCGGTTTGAAATCAAATTGATGTACCGCGGTGATAAAACGAAGAGTATGCGTTTTCTGTCGCAGAAGAATAGATGTCGTTTTCGCACCACCGGGGATCGATTGCACACCCTGTAATAGTACGCCATCCGTAACGCCAGTGAGCGAAACCATCACATCGTCGCTTTTTACCATGTCCCTTATGGTGAATATTTTATCGGGATTTCCCCCGCATATCTCCGCGGCAAGTGACCGCTCCTTGGAGTTGTTGCTAAAGAACCGGGCCTGGATATCGCCATCGAGACATTTCAGCGCCGCGGCAGCTATTACCGCTTCCTTCGCACCTCCGATTCCCATCAACATGTCGATAGAGATATTATCAAAGGCCGGAGCAATCGCTCCTGATATGTCACCGTCACGGATAAACTGTATTTTCGCACCGGTTTTCCGTATATCGCTTACAAGTTTTTCATTATATTTTCGATCAAGAACGCATACGGTAATATCTTCAATATATTTCTTCTTGGCGCGCGCTATTCTTTTGATATTGATTTCCGGAGGCTGATTGATATCGACAACCCCCTTGGCTTCGCGCCCTACCGCAATTTTTTCCATGTAAAGGGGGGGGATCGAAAGAAAAGCTCCCTTGCTGCCAACCGCGGCAACGGAAACGGCGTTATGCCCGCCGCGCGCACAGGTTTTTTTGCCGTCTAGAGGTTTCAGCGCAAGATCTACCGGCATTCCCTCTGTGATTCCGACAAATGATCCAGCACTCAACCTGCTGCCTTCGACTGCACCGATTATCACCTCGCCCTCGATATTCATCGACGCAAGAACCTTGTACATAGCCTCTATCGATGCCTGATATGCAGCATTTTCATCACCTTTGCCCATGTATTTATTGGCGTAGAGTGCCGCTGCTTCAGTGAGACGGACGGTTTCAAGTGTAAGCGCTCGATCCATTGTATGCTCCTCTGTATATGGCGTGACCACTTCCGGCACCTGTGACTATAAACTTTTCAATATTCATATTTCAAGCGATTTTCATATTACATTTAATAATTGACGCACGGCAAGAAATCAGATATTATGTCTCATAATATGGACTAGTATAACTTCTGGCGCCCGTTAATATCCATGAAAGCAAAGAGTGCACCCAAATAGTCCTGCTGGAGTAACATTACGTGAAAAAAACCATCATGATAATCGGCGGCGGCCTTCTCCAGTATTCGGCAATTATTGCCGCCAAGAAAATGGGATACCAGGTTATCGTTACCGACTACAATCCCGAGGTAATCGGGATGAAGGAGGCCGATATCCCGATCATCATGAGCACGCGCGACATCGAGGGATCGGTACGCGTGGCAAAATCACAGAACGAGATAACACCGATAAATGGCGTTCTCACTGTAGGGACCGACGCATCGATGACCGTAGCCGCGGTCGCGAATGCCCTTAATTTGCCAGGTAACAAATTTGAAGATGCCGAAGCGGCGACCAATAAAATAAAAATGCGCACGCGGTTCAAGGAATACGGAGTGCCATCTCCTGTTTTTCTTCCCATATGGTCCCTCTCCGATGCCAAAAAGGCATGTAAAGTACTAAAATTTCCGGTTGTGATCAAACCTGCGGACAACATGGGCGCACGCGGAGTCATGAGAATCGACAACCTGAACCAGCTCGCCGACGCGTTCCAGTTTACAAAAAGCGCTTCACCGAGCGGCGAGCTTTTAATCGAAGAATACATGGAGGGACCAGAGCTCTCCATCGACGCGATCATCTATAACAATGAAGTTACCTTCACCGGGATCGCAGACCGGATCATCGAATATCCCCCTTACTTCATCGAGACGGGCCATACCATGCCGTCGAACCTTTCGCGGGAAACACAGGATGAGGCATGCGCGGTCATGCGCAGGGGTATTACCGCACTCGGATTGACCATCGGTGCGGCCAAGGGCGATATCAAGATAACCAAAAAAGGAGCCATGATCGGAGAACTCGCCGCGCGACTTTCGGGTGGATTCATGTCGGCCTATACATATCCACTCTCAACGGGCGTTGATCTTATGCGTGCCGTAATTGAAATCTCTCTTGGCCAGGAACCAGGTAACCTCGAGCCGCTTTTCAACAGAGTCGCAATAGAAAGGGCGATCATCATTTCGCCGGGAATCGTGAAAAGAATATCCGGGCTCGAGGAGGCATTAAAAATTCCCGGTATAAAGGAGATTTTTCTTAACGTAAAAGAGGGAAGCACAATCATCGCCCCGCGTTCGAATGTTGAAAAGACGGGTCACATCATTGCGGTCGGTGATACCCTCGCAGAAGCCGAAGGTAGCGTCGCGCGTTGTAAAGAAACATTGAAAATCGATGTGTTCGAGGCACAGGAACTCTCACTTGAATTGATACAGATATCGGCTCGCGAAAAATTCAAGAAAATATGTTATGTCTGTAAAAACTGCGATGGGAAGGACTGCCCGACCGGTGTTCCGGGCATGGGGGGGATCGGCACGGGTGAAACGTTCCGCAGGAATATCCAGTCACTCAAGAAATATAAAATAACCACCCGCCTGATCCATGATGTAACTTCTCCCGATACCTCGACAAGCTTTCTCGGGAATCCACTCTCACTCCCGGTTATGGCCGCACCCATCACAGGAGCCGTTACCAATATGGGCGGCGCGATTGACGAACTCGATTACAACCTCTCCGTCATTCAAGGCTGTAAGGAGGCGGGATCGATTGCCTTTGTCGGGGATGGTGCCACCCCGGACAAGTATAAAATCGGTTTAAAAGCGATCGAAGAGATCAGGGGGCCAGGCATTCCCATATTCAAACCGCGAAGCTCAAACCAGGAAATCAAGATGCGTATCAAGGCCGCGGAAGAAAGCGGTGCTCTTGCAGTCGGTATGGATATTGATGCGGTCGTATTCAAAACAATGGCGATGAAAAACCAGTCAGTTGGACCAAAAAGCAAGGCAGAATTGAAAGAACTCATTTCATTCACCAGGCTTCCCTTCATACTCAAAGGCATAATGAACCCGCTAGATGCCGAGCTCGCTCTTGAATGCGGAGCCTGCGGCATCATTGTATCGAACCACGGGGGGCGCGTTCTGGATGAAATGGTGGGCACCATGGACATGCTTGAGGAAATCGTCAGCACAGTAAGGGGGAAGCTCGCGATACTGATCGATGGAGGATTCAGAAACGGCGTCGATATTTTAAAAGCCCTGGCTCTCGGGGCGGATGCCGTGCTCATCGGACGACCCATCGCGATAGCGGCCGTGGGCATGGGTGCCCGGGGGGTGAGTTACTATTTGAACCAGCTGAAGAAGGAACTTACAATGGCGATGATTCTGACGGGATGCCAGACCATCAAGGATATCGAACCCGGAATCGTGAAATCGCTCAATTGATGCAGAATTGACTGAGCGATCCATCGGAACAATTGCGCGCTACTTCAATAACCTTCCCAGAATATCGCCCAAGTTTTATGATCCGGTTAAAATAACTGACACTTGCTTCGGCATTCACGATACCGGTAAGGAATAGTATTTGCGGTACGAGCAACGCACTGATATAGGGAATTTGATGATCCCTGCAGTATGCCGCACCCTTGCCGTCATCGATGATAATAAAATCCGCGGCACCCGAATAATACAGGGCGATAGTGTCCTTTTCCCCGCCGCGAAGACGGAGTAACTCTCTCGGCACGCTTTTCAACATGAAATCCCGATCCAATTCAGGGCATTCGAAAAAACGATCACGGCAATATCGCTCGAATTCCTCAGCACCCGGATACATCGCCCGGGTCAGCTCACGGTAAACTGACAAGGCTATCTTCAACCTGTATCCATCTATGAGAAAATGCAGCATTCCCGCCTTGTAGATGATGATCACCGATGATGAATCCATTAATACGCTTTTCTGCCTGGTACTGTTCTTCACGGAATTACTTTCCATAGTAAACCGTCGATGCCCAGTAATAAGGGGCTTTATAGATTGCTCCTGTCTCCTTTTTTTCCACACTGCCATCTTTTGATTCGGCTGGATACGGTTCCACACCACTGACCATATCCCTTTTCGCTCTCATGAGGCCTTCATGGAAACGCATGCCCTTTTTCATATAGCGAAACGCATACCTGTAAACCATTGCTCTACCGGCATCTTCAATTTCCCACAGGGGCATGCAGACCGATTTCGCACCCGCCCTGTTAATGACGCGACATATGTTCCACAGACCTTCTCCGAAGAAGAAACCGTTTTTCGCAACATGCATCGATGATATGATAACACAGGTGCGAGGGAGCTTCATTGTCGAAATTTCGAGAAGATCAAGAAAACCGTCATTGGCGCCATCTTTAAAAAAAACAAGCGACGATAATTCCGGAAATTCCGGTACGACAACGCCAGTCACCGCCAGGTACATCATCCGATATTTCTGAAGTTTTCCTGACGACGACATTTTTTTGATTCCGGCTTCAGGGACATCGGATCCTTCCACGAGAGTCGCCTTCGGCATATCTCGCAGGATACTGCCCATTTCAGCCGGTATCTCATTTCTTGCAGGCGTCAGGGTATCAAGAAAAATTCCCAGGAGATCACCTATCATCCCGTTTTCGAGAAGCCTCCTGTGTATCAATTCGGCATAATAGATATACTGCCTCGATGATTCCATTATAACTTTTTTGGATTCGAGAACCGGAATCGAGCTATTCCCCATCACAATCAAATCTTCGGAGCCGGCTCCCTCTTCGTTTAGTTCTTTGAACAACTGCGAGCATGAATGCAGATATCTCACATCATACTGTTCGATTAGATATCGTCCATCACCGAGCACGAGCGCATCCATCGGTATGAACGCGAGAGGCCCGTCGGCCCTGATGATAAGCTCTTTTTTCGATAACAGCTCAGGCTCCACCGATCCAAATAGAAACCTGTAAAATTCACGCCCCATTGTTTCCATCGATTTTTTTTCTTCGGATGTGACATGCTTTTTTGAAAGCAGATATCGATAATAATTAACAGTTTTCTGAAACTCCACGGCGAAAAGCGAATTTTTGTTGTTCATTTTAAGGGGATAGTATACATTGCGGGGGAAATTTCTTGCAAATGACTCGATATCGCCACCCTTAAGGTCATACATCCTCTTCATGAATGAAGCCTTGTTCAATTCAAGCGATGTTTCCTTTTTACCATCCGTAATGTAGATGACAGGATTGTCCCAGTTTGAATTGGAGAAGCAAACCAGTATTGCGTTCCCCGGAATTCCGGCTTTAATAGACTGGATATCGGAAGCACTCATGCTCTTCCGAACGGGCTGCCCTAACATTGTGCTTTCCATATTTTTTGAATATAATTCCATAACCTCAAGGATTTTATTCCATGATTTTTCGCGAACCAACGATGCAATTTCCCATTCATATATTTCATCTATCCCAAATCGTTTAGGTTTTTCACCCGGCGGTATATCCGCCAGAGTCGAACGGGCCGCCATAAAACTTCTGGAAGCCCCGGAATAATTCTTCATATGGTATTGTGATATGCCGCAGTTTTTCTGTGTTTCGCCAATCATGAGATCGTCCTTCATTTCCCGGTATATCTCCAGGGCCTGGTTGAAGTAACTCAATGCCTTGTCATACTGGCCTGAACCATTCATGACCCGTCCCATTGCGGAAAGTGTATCAGCAATCCGACCCTGCTTTTCGCTCATCATATTCTGAAGCAGGGCTTTACCGAGATAATCGACTGCCTCCCCGTATCTTTGCCGCGTTTCATATGCAAGGCCGATGTCCCCTATTCGGTGGATCAGATTCTCCTTGTTTTCGACATCCTTACTGAGCTCGATCGATTTGAGAAAATAATCCAACGCCTCGGTCGGTTTTTCCATCGATTCATGCAACACACCAAGGCAATAATAGATTTCCGATAAGTTGACACGATTATTCAGCCTTTCATTAATAGTCAGGGATTCCTTGAAAAACTCAAGCGCGCGCATGTTATCGTTCATTTTTTGGTACAGATCCCCGAGTTTGAACAATCGTGATGCAGCTCGCTCATCATTTTTATTCGCACGATCTGATTCCAGGGCCTTTTCGATGAACCGTATTGCTTCGTTATACCGTCCCATTGCCGTGAAAGTTATCCCGATGTTAGACAAGTCTGAAGAGAGCATTTCATTCTTTCCGAGGATACGATCCCTTTCCAATGCCTGGGAAAATGAATCGAGTGCTCTGTCAAAACGCTTTTGGAACATGTACATGATCCCAATATTGCTCATAAGTGCCGGGATGTTCGATTCATTTCCGACTTTTTTGGCTTGTCCCAACGCATCATTATAATAGGTTAGGGCGTTATTAAAGTCTTTCTTATACCGATATGTTTTTGCAATATTATTCAGAATGACCACTTTCATATCACCATGAGGCATTTTTTCCGCTATGTTCACCCCTTTCTTGAATTCCATTATTGCATCATCATATCGCTTCATGTTGAAAAGTGATTCACCGAGAGCATTATGGCCAGTGACCTCGAACCCGATATCAGAATAATCCTTCGATACCTTGACAAGCAATGCATAATAATGAACACATTTTTCATTATCTCCAAGAATCCCGTAAAGAGTGCCAATTTCATTGATATACGCCAGTAACTCATCTTTTCGAGGATTACCCTGCTTTCTCTCTTCAATAATGGCCCGTTTCAACATTTCGATCGCTTTCTCGTAGTTATGAATCTTCTTCATTTTTTGCGAATCATTCCAGAGCCTGTCCGATTCTTCCGATGAAAAAACGACAGCCGACATGAAAATGAGCAGGATGGAAAAGATGCATTTTCGATAATTCATATGGATTTACTCCCGGGATGCAGCTGGGCGCGCGATCTTCTTGATAATAAATAAATTTATCATTGACGTATGTATAATATCTGCAATTCATAATAAAAATCAATCATAAATACATGAAACACCAATCAATGAAATCTATCACACGAATCATCATAATAATGTTCTGGGCAGTGCTCATTTCAGGATATATGTCTATACTCGCTGCCGCAACTCCGACTTCTCTCCTGGCAAATTTTAATGCCATTAACGCTGCATATAGTGTGGAAAGAGAGGATCCTTATATTGAAGACAAGGCCGAAAAGCAACATTCGGCCAGTTTTATCCGTCTCGGATTCGGTGTATCAGGCATGATAAATCCTTATGATACTTATTTAAAAGACCTCCAGGATAAAAAATGGGGATTGCTCGCTGATATTTATTTTTACAGGCTGCGATCAAACCATGGTAACGGCATTGATTTTTATACGCGCTTCATGTACCGATCATTCGCAATAAGCGAAAAAAAGGCAAAAAATGAAACGGATCTTCTATACTATAAAAATAATTACCATGCGTTCAGCGGCGATCTCGGTATAAGGGGAATCTATGGATTTTATTTCTGGCATGAATTGTGGCAGTTGTATATCCAGGTCGCTCCACGCTTTATCTATTACAGGGGTGAGTTTTCGAAAGGGAAAAACTTAAATAAAGATAAAGTCCTCAATTTCTATTCAATCGGCATTATTGGCGGAATCGGAATAGAAATAACACTTGTCTCATTGTGTGGTATTTTTGCCGAATATAACCTTGGCTATTGTCCCGTAGGCAGTTCAAAACGGAATATTGAAGGTCATCAGGTATATGCTGGCATCACCCTGAGAACCCAGCTTAAATGATTAATATCTCCTGAACAGTGCAGCAAGAACGCCTAGTACGGTCAGATTTTCCACAGCTATTGGCTTATATGCTTCATTCTCCGGCATCAACTGGATTTTTGATCCGGAAATCTTTAATCTCTTTAAGGTTGCCTCATCTTCAAGAAGTGCTGCAATAATTTCCCCGTTATCGGCGGCCTGTTGTTGTTTGATAATGGCAATATCACCATTGTGAATGCCACCGTTGATCATGGAGTCTCCTTTAACCTGAAGCGCAAAATAGGTACCGTTGCTGAACATGGATTTTGGAAAAGCGAGATACTCATCGATATTTTCTTCCGCGGTAATGGGGACGCCGGCGGCTATTCTCCCGACGAGGGGAATGGATAGAGATTCACCGGTCAGTTCTGAAGTTTGTTCGAGAATGACAATTGCTCGCGATTTGTTCTGTTCGGTGCGAATATATCCTTTTTTTTCTATCGCTTTGATATGGTCATACGCACCTTTTACCGTAATATTGAACTTATCGCCAATTTCCCGTACTGTCGGTGGAAAACCCGATTCCCGGATTTTATCCTTGATATATTCAAGTATTTGATCCTGTTTTTGCGTCAATTTTTTTAAACTATCACTCATAGGAAACACCTCATATATATCTAAACAGAAAATTAGCATACAAAAGTATATATGTCAAGATTTTTTCTTGCATAAACCTGGTAATAGAATATTAATTTGCAATATTCTCAGCATCCGTTAGTTTCAGCTTTAGGGTCAATCCAGGTGAGTCCTCAATTTCGGGGTCCATACCGGGCAGGTGATCATACTACACACGACAGATATCATTCAATATGCCCCAGATCGATAAAAAACTTAAACTCTCCTACCAGACTCTACAGATCGATCCGGGAGTGTCGGATGAAGAAATCACCGCAGCATTTAAAAAACTCGCAAAAAAATACCATCCCGACCTCAACAGGAACAGTCTTGATTGGGCCCATGAGGCCATGACTGCATTAAACGATGCCTACACCTACGTTATGAGCTACCGGTTTACCCATTCGGACACAGTATCATCCCGGGGTGCAGAAAACCAGCATTCGAATCAAAAAACGCAGGCTAAAACGGCCGACACTGAATCGTATCCGAGGGACGATCTTATCGCTCGTTTCATACAGCTCAGGGAAATAGCAAAAGACCATCTATACCAGTACTTTCAGTATTCTCTGTATGATGTTCCACTGAGAGACAGGCTTGCCTACGGCAAGCGTTTCAATGATATTGTCATCAGGCTCAGAAAAATATATCACTCCATCCAAAAACTGATTTCCATGACTCATGACGAAGAAATACGCGAGCACTGCTCCGTCTTCAATAGTATGATTTACAATTTTTATCGGGCTTCCGAATGTCTTACAATCATCGATTCATACAGCAACAAGTATGATGTCGAGGCCTACCGTTTGTATAAAAAGGGTGACGACCTGCTCCATGAGGCACAAAAAGAAATTTTTTACGAAAGACATAACCGGGGCACCTTCAAGAGTTCCGATGCCTTCAACCTTATACTGCAGTCAGAAAAGATGTTCCTGCATACCGTGAAGATATTCGGCAAATCATCCTGGGCGGTCGAAACTTCGATAAAACTCGAATATGTCAGCGCTCTCAAGAAATATATGGTTCTCTTTTTCACCGAATGATGACTTCACAGTCGGCTCTATGGTAAAAAAAGATATACTACCCGTTATCTCATTCCGATAATAAAAAAAATCAGACAACCATCGACCTGCCAATGAAACGCCCGCATATTATATCGATCTTCATAACACTTTGCCTGAGTGCATTCTGTTCACTACAGGCTGAAGATTATGAATATGACTATTTTTCTAAAGATAAAAAGAAATACGTTCCTTTCTCAGATTACATACCGAAAGTTCGCATGCACTATCAAACTGTGCCACATTATCTTGAGGACTATTATCTTCTGTACGGTATGAAACAGTATTATAATGAAAACTCCCTCAGGATGAATATCGAGCGTCTGAAAACTGCCATGAATTGCCGGTTCCGCCATCCCTCCCAGGCTCTCGTGAAAATCGAATCAGAGGAGGAATACAAGAAATACCGATATCTGATGTTCATGCACATAAACATGATTATAATGAGAAATTATTTAAAAATTGGCGCACGCTACGACAAACGAAAGATATATTTTTACAATCTCGACTTCGCCAGGGAAATCAACGAAAGCCTGCAGATTGCCGACCGCATGTACAGTGATGCGATGCCGTACTGGGAAAAAGCGCGTGAATTCGCTTCACAGGCCAGTTCAATAAAGATCACCACAGACATGGGATTCATCGAATCGGAAAGATACTCCATTATCAAGGGCGAGGTCGATTACACGAAGATAATAAACGATTACCGCGAAGCGATACGGGCTAAAAGAGAAAAACTCGATACCGCGATCAACGCAGTTAAGTGATTGCCACGATCAATCAATCCTGTTTACATCAGACATTAAAAAGATATCTCACCACGTCACCGTCATGGATAACATATTCCTTTCCCTCTGTTTTAATCAGTCCCTTGTCCCGCAGGGCATGTTCGGAACCATGGCTGAGCAAATCAGCACTTGAAAACACTTCGGCACGAATAAATCCTTTCTCAAAATCGGTATGAATTTTACCCGCTGCTTTCGACGCGGTCGTTCCTCTTTTGAGCGTCCATGCCTGGAGATCGGTCTCGGCCGTATAATAAGTGATTAAATCGAGGAGGGCATATGATGCTATGATCAGTCTGTCGAGCCCCGACTCCTTCATTCCCATGACATCAAGAAATTCCCTTTTTTCAACTTCTGGCAGATGCACAATCTCTTCTTCAATCTTACCGCAGATCATCATGCTACTCGCGCCCAACGAGACGGCTCGACGCTCGATTTCATCACGCCATTCCTCACCCTGGCCGTTTTCACCGACATTCGCGAGAATGAGAAACGGCTTTGTGCTGATCAGGCCGAAATGCCCCGCCAGCTCCAGCGAATCATGATCCATTTCAGCCAAATCGAGCATGGTGCCGCCATTCAGACGATCTATCCATGACGAAATGACATCCGCCTTCCAGTTCGCCTTTTTATCACCGCTGCGTATTAACTTGATCTCTTTTTCCTTTCCCCTCTCAAGCATTTCTATGTCAGCAAGCAAAATCTCAGTGTTGATAACATCAATATCATCCACGGGAGAGACCCTGCCCGATACATGAACCACATCCGGGCTGGCAAAACATCGCACGACGTGTATGATCGCATCAACATTACGGATGGTGCCGAGGAACTTGTTGCCCAGCCCCTCCCCCCTGGAAGCACCTTTTACCAATCCGGCGATATCAATGAATTCAATTTTAGTGGGGATGGGATTTTCTTTATGGATGCATGTCGCAATTTTCTTCAACCGCTCATCGGGAACGGGAATGATCCCCTTGTTCGGCTCGATTGTGCAAAATGGATAATTTGCCATCTGGGCTCCGGCACCGGTAAGGGCATTAAATATTGTCGATTTCCCGATATTCGGCAGGCCAATAATTCCGCAATTGAATCCCATCTCCGTCTCCTTATTACTTTTGTCTGTTAAAATCCTGGTAATAATCGCAACAAACACAATAATAGATTGACTAATAGATCATTTCTACTACAATCACATTTTATTTATATTTTATTCTGCTCTTTTAGCCGAAATCTTCTTGGTTATTATGCATTCAGAAAATCCCATAATACTCGATTTCCTGTTAGCATCTTTTATAACAGTCCTGGCAATCACAAGTATATTTTCATTTCTGAGAATATCCCGTCTCATTTTAGTCAACGCGATTGTCATGATTTTGTTTATCGTTCCGCATCGCTTATATCAATTTCAACTCATCGATGCGTCGTCCTTATCGTATGCAATCATCATAGCCTTTATATATCCCATTGCATACAGCTCGATGATGTTCGGACAGCTCACCTTCAAAAAAAGAAAACTCCTTCTTATCCCAGCCATAGCAGGATCTGTGTCTTTTTTTGTTTATTACAGTTTTTTTCAGTTCAATCAACTCATCGTCATCATGCTGATAGTGACGTTTATCTACATTTCGTATGTCCTCATCCCCGAATTCCGGGAAATTACGAACAGGATTTTTCTCGTAATGATGCTGGCGGCATCGGCCTATCTGTTGTTCAAGTTCAAGACAATCAATCAATCCGATATCATACTGTCGATGGGTATTCTTAGTTTATCATCAATCTGTATTATTGCATATAATCTTAAAAAACGCGTAACCATTCTCCTGCAACATTTTACCTCGCTGGTTGAGCTCAACACCAAATTAAATCATAAAATCACACGTTTCAAACACAATGGTGAACAATTGAAAAACTTAATAATTGAAAAAGATTATGAACTCCTGCAAATTTCCCGCCATGCAAGCCTGGCTGAGCTGACGACGGGCATAGCGCACGAGCTCCTTCAGCCTCTCACCGGCATCAAGGGAATTGCACAGAATATGATAGACGATATCAATTACGAGGAGTTTGAAAATCTACAGGCTGTATCCGAACTCATGAAAATATCGTCTCTGGTTGATAAATCTTCCTCGATCATCAACCATATAAAGGATTTTTCCAGGAAAAATATCATATCGAAGAAACCCCTCGAGTTGAATGTCGTCATACTCGAAGCGATCGATCTTATAAAACTGCAGTTAAAAAAGAACAATATCGACCTTATTTTCGTTTTAGATGAAACGATTCCAAAAATTTTCGGCGATAAAATCGCTCTCGAACAATTGATATTGAATCTCGTGCTTAACTCGCGAGACGCCATCATTGAACGCATGGCGCTGAGGGACTATCCCGGCATAATTCGGTTGAGTACATTTTCCGAGGGGTCGTTTGTGTATTGCCGTGTTGAAGACAATGGAGGGGGCATATCGGATGACATTATCAAAAAAATTTGGCATCCTTTCTTTACAACCAAAAAAAAGTATGCCGGAACTGGGATAGGTCTATCAATCAGCCAGCGCATTATCAAGGATCATAATGCTGAAATCCATGTGGAATCGGACGAACGTGGTACAATTTTTACCATCACTTTTATAGCAGAAAGATAGAGCATTATATCAAAGCCCTTCCAGGGCAAACCAGAGGACATCTCCGTGATCATTACAAGAATTCAGAACGGCTTCTATGACTTGACAGGACTGAGAAGGGCGAAAAAGGTCCTTGTGCTGGAAGGAGGTGGGATGCGGGGAATATTTCTCGTCGGCGTTCTCCAATCATTCGCCGATCGGAATTACTTTCCCTGGAAACTGGTAATTGGGTCATCGGCCGGAGCATTGACCGGCGCCGCGTATACGGCACGCCAGATCCATCATGCGAGGGACGCGTATTTTACATCCCTGCTGTCAAAAAATTTCATCAATATTTCGAATGTTTTATCGCGGGAGAGGAGCGTATTAAACCTCGACTGGATGGTGGAATTATTCCTTCGTGGAGAAGACCGTTTCGACATAAAAAAATTAAAAAAGGGATCGCGCATCCTCATCACCGCCACGGATTGCAAGCCAGGAGTGGAACCGTCAACAGTATATCTCAATTCGAAGAAGGATGATATCGCAACTGCCCTCAAGGCCTCAGCCGCAATACCTGTTCTGTACAAGAACTTTATTATTTATAAGAACTACAGGTTGCTTGATGGTGGTTTGCTCGATCCAATACCATTCATGAAAGCGATTTCAATGGGATTTAGACCCAAAGATATTCTGGTAGTTGTCACAAGACCGCGTGGATATCGAAAAAAAAGAGAATCGTTCTGGATTCGTAAGCTATATGAAACATATTTTAAAAATGTCGAATACCGATCGCTGGTTAAGTCACTTGAAAACAGGTATATCGAGTATAATAAAATCCTTGATATGCTAGAAAATACCTACAAAGACATTGATGTGATATATCCCCCGGATGACTTTCCCGTAGACCGTCTTACGCGCGACAACAGGAAAATTCTCGAGGGTTTTGAAGACGGAATCGAATCGGG
>CAYRGX010000005.1:0-845 GCA_964423905.1 uncultured Leptospirales bacterium
TGTCGATGATCTGGGTCGGCACGAACGAGATCATGCAGTACATTATCCAGACCGAGTGGTACAAGGAATACGAGAAGGAAAAGGAAAAGAACGCGACGCGCGACGTGGAACTTGATGCCGCGGGCGCGTTCGAGCCGGACGAAAAAATATACGAATAAGCGTTCCGGGCGGGGGGCGGCTCATGCCGCCTTCCGTCAGACGTACTCGATCAGCTGTATATAGACGCCGTCAGGGTCCAGGATGAAGCAAATCTTCCTGTCCGGGCGGAGCTGGACCGGCGGAATCACGAAGGGCACGTTCTTCTCCCTGAGCATCGCGGCGGTCGCCTCGATATCGTCCACGGTAAACGCGAGGTGGTAGAGGCCGGTGAGTTCCTTCATGTCGGCCTGCGAATCCCCCGGCTTGCCCTCCTCGATCTCGATGGAGATCGTGTCGTTCCCCACGAAGTGGTAGTCCTTGTTGAGTATGGTGACGGACTCGGTCCTCTCCAGGCCGAGCACGTCGCAGTAGAACGCGAGCGAGCGCTCCAGGTTCGCGGTTTTTATTCCGACGTGGTTCCAGCGCATGTTATCCTCCGAATTTTTCCTTCGCGAGTTTGAAGCATTCAGCCGACACGTCCAGGGTCTGCCGGATGTCCTTCTCATCCATGGCGGCGCATACGAACCAGTTGTGGTGGGGGTGGAAGAATATCCCGCGCCTCGCAGCTTCGCCGCAGAAATAGCGGTTCTTCTCGAAGGTCGGGTCGTCGGCGAAGCACATGAACGGCATCGCGGGCGGGCCCGAGAGCCTCACGGTGACGCCCACCGAGCCGGCCGCGTCGGCGAGCCCCTTCATGAGCATGGTGC
>CAYRGX010000005.1:855-144805 GCA_964423905.1 uncultured Leptospirales bacterium
GTGCCGAGCTTCAGAATCTTCTCGATGGCGCCGCTCGATTTTATTTCGTCGATGGTCGCAAGCGCAGCGGCGAACGGCACGCCCGAGAAGAAATGGGTCCCCGTGAAGAACACCTTCGTCGCGGCCTCCTTTAACTCGTCGCGGCCCATGGCCACCGCGATGGGGTATCCGTTCGCCATCGCCTTGCCGAAGCACTGGAGATCGGCGTTGTACCCGTAGTGCTTCGCGCTGCCGGGAAGCGCCAGGCGGAAGCCGCACCGGATGTCGTCGACGATGACCAGGAAGCCCTCCTGCTTCGCGAGGCGGTTCACCGCGTCCACGAACTCCTTCGCCGGGAGGTCCTGGTCGCGAAGGGCGTCGTGGCGGTGGGGGGTCAGTATGACCGCGGCGACGTTCCCCTTGCTCTCGTCGATGGCCCGCTTCAGGTCCGCGGGATCGTTGTACTCGAAATAGCTCACGTGCGACTTCCACTCGTCGGGGATTCCCGCGCCGTGGGGCTGGCACCAGGGGTGTGAGCCGTGGTACGAGCCCTTCGCGACCAGGACGTCCCACCTGCCGGTGAACACGCGCGCCACCGCCACGGCGTAGCTCGTCACGTCGGACCCGTTCTTGCCGAACACGCACCAGTCGCCGTTGTGGATCGTCCCGGTCATCTTCTTCGCCAGCGGAATCCACCTGTCGCTCGGGAGGGTGAAACAGTCGGCGTTCTTCATCTGCTCCATGGCCGCCGCGTCGATTTTCGGGTGTTTCAGGCCCAGAAGGTTGGTCCCGAACGAGCACATGTAGTCGATGAACTCGTTGCCGTCCACGTCCCATATGCGGCACCCTTCCCCGCGGCTTATGAACGCGGGGTACGAGCCGAACGTGAGAAAAGTCGGCGTGCGCGGGCCGTAGATGCCGTTCGGCACGTACTGCTTGGCCTCCTCGAAAAGCTGGTATGATTTCGTGAATTCGTAGAGTTTCATTGATGTTCCTCCTGGTGCCTATAAAGGCAGGTTATGCAGGATATACGCCACGGCGATGCCGAGGTAGGTACCCTCGACCCAGCCGATGATTCCCGTCACCACGCCGGTGACGACGATCTCCTTGTTCTTGAGCGCGCCCGCCACCATGGGCACGAGCGGCGGCGAGCAGATGCCGGCCACGGACGTGATGATCACCGTGTCCGCGTCGATCTTGAAGATGGCGGACAGGGCGACGTGCAGGATAATGCACACGAAAATCGTAAAGGTCACGTACAACAGCATCACCGGCGCGGTCGTCAGGAGCTTGCTGATATCGGCCATGGAGCTTACGACGAGGCTGAAAATGAGTATGAAATAATTCCCGAGCTGGTAGGTCATCTTTATGTCGCGGATCTTCCGGACGAACGACGCCGCGATTCCCAGGGACGCGATCAGGAGTATGGCGACCACGAACGCCACGTCCTCGCTGAACGCGAGAAACGAGAGCCCGCCGATAATAAAAATCGCAAGCGAGAGCCCGAACGCCCCGAGGAGGGGGAGCGCCACCTCCTTTTTGAATATCCCCTCGTACGAATCGAAGTTGTACGTCTGCTCGGCCCCGGCTTCCTCGGCCGGCTTGAATTTTGGCAGCACCTTCCAGAACACGCGCTGTCCCAGGGTCATGAGGAACAGGAGGTACACCGACGACACGACCACATCCGAGGTGTGGGCAGCCAGATAAAGCGTCTGGTCCGTGCGGAGGGCCGTCGCTATGGCGCCGAGGTTCACGGTGCCGCCGGTGTAGACACCGATGAACATGCCCGCGATCTTCCAGGTCTCGGAACCCACCGCCGACCTGAATATGAAGAACCCGGCCGTGGCGACGATAACGATGGCGAGCGTCTGGAGCATGAACGACAAAAGCGATTTTCCCGCGAGCCGCGACCAGCGCTTGATATCGAGCGAGAAAAACAGGAGCGGCAGGGCCAGGGAGATATTAATCAGCATGAGGGGGTTCTGCACCTTCGAGAACCCATCCGGGAATATCCCGACATTCCCGATCAAAATTCCGACGATGTAACAGATGACGACCGCGCCGATCTTGTCGAGGATCGCCACCTTGCGGCAACCATACAGGACGAGGGCGGGGAACAGCAGGTAAAACGCGATGATGACCGGAACTGGCATAACGACCTCCCGGGAGTGGAACATTGCTTTATATTTTTCATTATGGTGTAATAGATTTTAATTGCTTGCATTTTTATATCCATGTATGAATATGTCAATACATTATCATGAAACCACAAAAAAAAATGAATGCCGTTCATCGCAAACCCCGCGCCCTCAAAACCGAGGAACGCAAAGCGTGGGAGCGCGACCAGCGCATCAACCGCCTGGTCGACATCACCCAGGAGCTGTTCTTCGCGCACGGATATGACGGCACCACGGTCGACGACATCGCCCGTGCCGCCGGGTACACCAAGCGGAGCATATACCTTTATTTCAGGGACCGGGAGGAGCTCTTCCTCGCGGTTGTGCACAGGGGCCAGCTGCTGTTCAGGTCAGCGCTGGAACAGGCCCTCGCCGAGGATTACGGGAGCGGAGAGGCCCTGGTGCTGAGGCTGGGGAGGGCCTTTTATCGTTTTTCGATCGAACATCACGGGCATTTCAACCTCCTGCTGACCTATGAATCGCGCCTGCACCGTTACCACTCATCTCAAACCGAGGGCGACCGTGACGAGGGCCAGGGCTTTAGGGCGTTGTGCCAGCGCCTTTCCAACGAATACGGGGAGCTTGTCACCGGTGCCATCGGGGAGGACATGCGCGCGGGCAGAATACGCTCCCGGCTCACGGCGCGCCAGCTTATGCTGGTGCTGTGGGGACAGGCGCTCGGTGTCATGCAGATCATCATCATGCGTACGAGATCTTTCAGCGACGCGTACGGCATATCGCCCGAGAAACTCTTCGAGGAATACCTCCGCATGGCGTCGAAATCCCTGCAATAGGGGATAGATTCCCTGCCACCGTGCCGCCTGCCACGGTGCGGGTATATCCCGCTCAATACACCGCGAAGGCACTGAAAATTTCCCTTGATTTGACGCCCCCCCTGTGTATATTGTCATTATACAAACAGCCGATGATACTCATGCGCGTTCGCGTTCGGCGAAAGCACATGCCGCCTGCCCGCGGGAACCGAGGATGGACCCGACGATCTTCCGGGCCCGGCAGATCGATCGGCATACTTTAATTCAACGAGGAGGTTTCACATGAGGAGATTACTGTATCTTGTTCCCGTGCTTCTGGTCCTGGCGATGGTATCATGTTCATCAAAACTGACCTCGACCGGTGACACCCTGGACGATATCGAAAAAGCGGGCAAAGCCGCCGAAGGCAAGGAGTACTCGCTGACCCTGTCGCAGATAAACGTGGAGAGGAGCGCCGACACCGTTTACCTGAGGCTGTTCGATAAAAGCTATAAAACAATTTTCGTCTATATGAAAAAAGAAATGAAAAACAAGGTCCTCAACCTGGACAGGAACGCGAAGTACATCTACAAGTTCAAGCTCACGAAAAACGACAAGACGACGACCATGAGCGGAGATCTTATCGACGTAGCCGGGCTCGACGGCGTCCCTGTCAGCAAGACCCTCAAGAGCAAGGACCCGAACTCGGTAAGCATCGTCATCGACGGCCCCGAGGCGATCGGCAAGGAATTCACTCTTGAGGTGAAATTCTACAAGCTGGACGAAACGGACGGCAAGAAGGTCGCGCGGTTCAATTCCACCGACCCCTACGAAAAGGAAGTGACGCTGACATACGCGGACGCATTGAAGGCCAAGCTTGACGGCCTCAAGGCCGGGGATACCTGCAAGGCGAAATTCAAGCTCGAGTCCGTGGACTGGAGGCTGTTCGGTTCGGCGGTATCCATCGAGTAATCAGATCACTCGGCATCCCGCGGGCCGGGGGTCCTCCCCGGCCCCGCGCTCATACCTCCAGGGTCCAGCCCTTCCCCTGAGCCTTCACCCCCCGCGCCATGAGAGACAGAAAGCGCGAACGCATCGATTCGCTGACCAGTGCCCGTTTGACCGGCCCGAGACGCAGGAACCCGCCCACGAACGCCCGCATGAACGCATGAGTGACGCTCCCCGGATCGTCGAATATCTGGTTCTGCAGCGTGCCGCGCTCGAGCGAGCCGAGAATTACCCTTTCGAACACCCGTTCGGGGTGGAGCACCCTTTGCTTCCTGGCTGCCAGCTTCAACGCCCCCCCGGGGCATTTCGACGCACACACGCCGCATCCCAGGCAGAATTCCCCGTCCACCGCGGGGGTCCTGGCGCGGACCGTCGCGGCCCTGTCCGATTCGCGCATCACTATGGCGTCGATGGGGCAGGCGCGCGCGCACTTTCCGCACCCGTTGCACGAGGCCTCATCGACGCGAGCGATGTAATTCGAGCTCATCACCGCGTGCGCATACCCGTGCCTGCTGATGCCGCCCAGCGCGTGACAACAGCACTTGCAGCAGTGGCATATGAAACTGACGTTATGCTTCACGTTGTCGCCGCAGAAGACGAGGCCGAGCTCTTTGGATCGGGCGATATTATCCATCATCTCCCCGCGCGAGACCTCCCTGGCCAGTCCGTTCCTGATCCAGTAATCGGCGGCCATCCCGAACGTGGAGCAGGTGTCCAGCGGCGTGTCGCATTCCTTGCTCCCGGTGTGAAGTTTTTCGTGCCGGCACGAGCAGATCCCGATGGCGAACCTGTCGTGCGAGGCGACGATCGCCGCGGCCTTCTCGTAATCGAGGACCTCGGTGTAATCGCCGGCCTCCACTGACTCCTCGTAGGGTATGGCGCGCATGAGCGAAATTACCTGCCCGTCGCCGAAATTCGCCTCATAAAAGGCCCCGTCGAGGTAGTCCCTGAACATGGCCGCCCATTTTTTGTAATCGAGTTCACCGCGGGTGCGCATCATGGTGAATTCAAAAATGCCGATCACCATGGGCGACACGGAATATTTGAACTCCTCCTCGATCCAGACGTCCATGACGAGGCCCTTGTGAGCCAGGGCCTCCAGCATGCCCTTAAGGACCTCGGGCCGATATCCGGTTACCTTCGCCACCCGCTGGAGGTTCGAGAAACCGCAGGGCATGCGCGCGACCAGGTCGGCCTCTTCAGGGGTGTAGAGCTCGTTGAGTATCGCGAAAAGAGCCGGGGTTTCGGGCGAACGTGTCGGCAGCGAATCGATTTTTTTCGCGAGCCTCATGTAGGCTCTCTTCGGGTCGATATGCCCCATTGCGGGTACCTCGGATTACGGGATGGCTACATCCAGCGTTTTTTCTTGAACCATAGGTAGATAACGAGCGAAACGAGCGCCATGAGAAAAATGACGGCAGGATACCCGTAGTTCATCTTGAGCTCGGGCATGAACACGAAATTCATGCCGTATACACCTGCGATGAAGGTCAGCGGCATGAAAAACACGGAGAAAAGCGTGAGCACCCGCATTACCTCGTTGGTCTTGAGCGACGCGAGGGATATCTGGAGCGATATGATGTTGCCGACATCCTCCTGGAGCTTGCCCGCGTAGTAATACAATCGCCCGGCCATGTCGCGGACATCGTTGAGGACCGGCCTGTCCTCTTCAGA
Organism: uncultured Leptospirales bacterium; assembly: GCA_964423905.1. Lineage (GTDB taxonomy): Bacteria > Spirochaetota > UBA4802 > UBA4802 > UBA5550 > CAYRGX01. The sequence goes on from CAYRGX010000005.1 coordinate 6,446, forward strand.
GGGAACGTCGAGGCCATCGATGATGTCCATGGTGAGGTGTATCATCCTGCTCATGACCGACGCCTGGCGCTTGGCGATGAAAATATCCTGGCTCATATGCGCACCCGCATTGCCGGAGAAAATATCGTCTTCGAACTTCTCCATGGTGGCGACGGTATCGTTGATGCGGGATTCGTACGTTAAAAGCGCGGAGAAGATAATGGAGCATGCGATGCGGAAAGGATCCCGTTTCTGGCTATCGGTGCCGGTCCACCGCCTCTGGAGGTCAAGCAGGAAGGCGTGGTCCATTCTGTGGATGGTCAGGATGACGCCGCTGCCGTAGAACACCGCTATCTTGCGGGTCAGTTTCCGCACGGTGTCGGCATCCGGCGCGGCATCGGCATCGTAATGCCGCACGATGAAAAATTCTATCGGGCCGATCTTCTCGTACTTGGGAAGGTGATCGGGCTGCAGGCAGTCCATGACCAGGTTCTGGTGAAGGCCGTATTCCCGCGCGACGAGCTCGAGCTCGTCCTCGGAAGGCGTCACGATATCGATCCAGACGAAACCGGCTTCCGGCCCGTCAACAACCTTCCTTATCATCCGGCCATATCCCCCTTGCCCCGTGCCGGGGCCCCGATTCTAGAGGGGGCCTATAATTACCGCCTCGTCAATTATTTTTTCGACCCGCGGCCCCGGCCGGTTTCCCGCACGCACGACCCGAGAATAACTTGCAATTTTCACGCGGTCGGCTTGGACTCTGGCCATGGACCGGTTTAAAGCCCATCGCCTGCGCGTTGCCCTCCTGTCCTTCGCCGCGGCACTGATGGCGTCCCTGGTGCCGCCGCTCCCGAATGCGCTCCCTGCGGGTGATATCGCTAAAATTACGCTCATTCAGGGGCGAGGAGGACGAATCGACTGGTCAGCCGACGGTGCTCTTATCGCGTTTGACCGCGTCGACAGGGGGGGCCGTTACGCGGTGTTCACGATGAGGCCCGACGGGAGCGACGTGAAACCCGTGACCGGCCGCTTCCCCGCGTTCGAGGGCAGGGATGCGGGCCAGCCTGCATGGCATCCATCCGGCCGATTCCTGGTCTTCCAGGCCGAGAAGGAGGACCACCCGGCCGTGCGATTCCGCTTTCTCACCTCCCCCGGGGCGGGCCACTTCAACGATCTATGGATATGGGACTCGCGCCGCGACGCCGCCCGGCTGCTTCACAGGGTCCCGAAGGGAAGGGACCATGGCACCCTGCACGCGCATTTCTCTCCCGACGGTACCCGGCTTTCATGGAGCCAGATGCACAGGCGGGCGAACGTTCTCGAGAAGGGGGTCGAGTTCGGTCTCTGGAAACTCTGCACGGCCGACTTCACGGTGGACGGCGACAACAGGCCGCACCTCAAGAACATACTGTTCCACGAGCCCCTCGGGGCGGCCTTCTACGAAAATCACGGATTCTCGCCAGACGGGAAGCTCCTCGTCTTCACGTGCAACGCGCGCAGAAAGGGCGAATCCGCCTACACGGCACAGGATATTTTCACCTGGAACCCCACCTCCGGCGAGGTGGTCCGCCTCACCGACAGCGCCTACAACGAGCACGCGCTCTTCTCCCCCGACGGATCGCGCATCGTCTGGATGTCGACGGCCGGCGACGGGAAGCGCGGCGTATCCGCGGAAAAGTCCGGGACCGATTACTGGGTCATGAAGCCCGACGGATCCGAAAAACACCGCGTCACCTACTTCAACGCCCGGGGGCATCCCCACGCAGTCGGCCGTCTCGTGATCGCAGCGGACCTTTCCTGGAGACCCGACGGAAGGGCCTTCGCCGCGTACTACAAGACCGGCATTATCGAGACTTCGGGCGATATCGAGGAGAGGATCGTGCTCGTCGAACCGGGCTGGTGACCCGGTCCGGGGGAACCGCGCGTCAGCGCTCGTCCCCGGAGAGATCGAAATACTTCGTAACGACCGGCAGGAATATTTCGTGCCAGAAACCCTCCGGAGCGCCGGTGATGCTTCTCATCCCCAGACCCAGGAGCAGTGACTCCACCACAAAAACGTTGTAGGGATCACGATACTCCTTCTTCAGCAGGAAAGACAAGAACTCGTCATACGTGCGGCCGAATTTATCGATGAGTCTTTGATAACGTTTGGTCCGAACGTTCTCCAGAAACAGCTCCATCCGCGCGATGAATTTTATCTTGTCCATGGTATTGCGACCGTACAATTCCTCCATGTGCTTCATGAACATGGCCTCGTTGTCGGTGGGATTCTTTTTCAGTATCTCGACCATGTTCCTCAGGACGCCGGTGCCCTCTTCCATGAGGTACACGAACGCGTTTTCGATGATGTCGTCGATCGAGTTGAAATAGTACGTCGTTGAAGCGAGGGACACCCCTGCCCGCTTGGCCACCGACCGGTGGGTGATGCCGGGGACCCCCTTCTCACCGACGATCTGGATTACGGCGTCGATGATGGCCTGCCGCTTGTCGGGTATCGTTTTTTTGCTTTTCACTCTTTTGTCCGTGCGCGTCATTATTGGTCAATGATGGACAGATCGTCCCCGGGCTGTCAATAGAAATAGGTAATACGACGCAGCGCGGCAGAAGGGGGATATTACTCCAGCCCCTGTTCAATGAGCCCGCCCTCGTCGAACCCCAGGTAATGCCCCAGCTCGTGCAGAATGGTGATGCGGACCTCCTCGCGGAGCTCCCGCATGCTGCTGCATGAGGTCATGAGCGGTACCCGGAAAAGGATAATCCTGGCGGGCAGGTCCATCATGTCCTCCACGTGGCGCTCCCTGAGAGACCGCCCCTCGAAGATGCCGAGAAGGTCGTCATCACCCACGTCGTCCGCCTGCTCCTTTGTCGGCACATCGGCGGTGAGCACGGGCACCTTCTCCGCGTGCCTGCGCAGTTCGGCCGGGAGCGAAGAGATGATCTTTTCCGCTTCAGCCCGCACAATTGACGCAAACCGGTCCTGCGCTATCCTCACCCTTCCTCCGTCAGGGGACTCCCTCGCGGATGCCCCGCCATACGTTGCGCGCCCGGCCGCTGAAAAGCAAGAAAAAAAGAGCCCGCCGGTGCAGCCGCACCATCCCCGAAAAAATGATTGCGCGGCCCGCGATTGCGTCCTTTCATGCTCTCATGAAAACGCCTGACGATTCCGATGCCGGGGCCGCTACCCCTGCCCCCGCCGAGGCGGAGCAAATCTACCGCGCCGGGCTTGACCAGGCCGGTTTCGACCGCACTGCGGGCCTCGAGGCCCTTGCCGCTGCCGGAAGCCCCCGCCACGTGTTCCTGGCGGGCCGCGACTGGCCGGACTTCGGGTACGAGCGGGGCCAGGAAATACTCACATCGATGAAATCGGCGGAATACCTTCACAGGGCTGGCATATTCTGGAAACGTTACGACCACGGAGCCGCCCTCTCGGCCCTCATCGGAATCGGCGAAGGCGAATACCTGTACCGCGCGGGCCGTTTCTGGAAGACGTTTGACCACGCCCGCGGCCTCGAAGCCTTCATCGCCATGAAATCGGCCAGGTTCGTATACTATGCCGGGCAGGAATGGAAGGTATTCGATTTCGAAAGGGGCACCGCCGCGCTGCTCGACATGGGCGATCCGGAATACCTGTTCTACGCCGGTTCGCACTGGAAGAGCTTCGACGCCGGCAGGGGATTCGCGCGCCTGCTTGAAAGCGGCAACCCCGAATTCATCTTCAAGGCGGGGACGCTCTGGCGCGAATTCGACCACGCGCGCGCCTGGCTCGTGCTGGAGCGTTCGGGCGACGACGGCGCGCCGTGGAGGGCCCGCGCCCTGGAGCACCCACGCTGGCGAAGCGCGCTCAGGGCCCTTTGGCTCGAGCGGGCCGGTGATCGCGCATGAAACCCGAAACGACCCGCCAGGGGGCGCGCCGTCCGTGAAAAAGCGAGCCGAAAAGACCGTGCCGATCAATTGGATCGACGATACCGAGCGCTATATCGTGGTCCCCCGAATGCTGCGCTCGCGTACCGTGAAAAAGCTGAAACTCCTCATCAAAGTCAAGGGCAACTGCTATTTCACGAAGGGGGTCCCGTACGGCATCATCGATTTCATCTATCGCGCGGTGATAAAGCTCGGCCTCCGGGAGCGGAAGCTGATCTTTTCACGCGGGTCGGTGAAACGCAAGAAAGACGGCGGCGCGGGCATGGAAATCTGCGAGCTCGACTGGGACCTGGGCACCTCGTTCATCATCCCCATGCGGATGCGCTACGACGCCATGATCGACATTTCCATCTATGGCAGCAGGACGAAGGTGCGCACCATGGAAATCATCGTACTCGCGGGCCTGCTGGGGCTCGTGCACCCGGACAGGTCGTTCCGGTGGCGCTCAGCGCTCGCCGCGGCGATCGTCACCCACGGGTGGTCGGAGATAAAAAAAAAAGACCCGCCCCGGGTCTTCATGGCCTGATCCCGGAATCAAAAGGGCCGCCCTTTCGGGACGGCCCTCCGTTCACGTCATTTATCGATTGTTCTCAATAACCGCGGCTCTTGAGGTCGGCGACGACGTCTACCATGAAGGCGGGAGCGTCGAAACCCGGGGTGACCCCGAAGAGCTGGCCGACCATGTTCAGGTGGTCGCAGCCCGCGCTGTACCACGCCGCTTCCTGGATTCCCCTGAAGGAACCCCACTGGGCGCTGGTGACGCTGACGAGACCGTCGTTGTCCCCTTCATAGCCTTTCAGGATGATCCATGTCGGCTCGAGGATGACGCTGGGGCAGCTCCATTTGGCTTTCGCGGCCCAGCTCTGGTAGTAGATGCCGGACACGTTCGGCGTGTTCGGGTTGAAGTTGTTGATCATGTTGCTCCGGACGAGGTCGTAGCCGTTCTGGAGCGAATTGGGATTCTTGTCGCCGAACACGAAGGCATAGAGGAAATCCAGCATTCCGCCGACCGCGGGTTTCAGGCTGTCGGGAATCCCGTTGATAATCAGGTCGGCGATGGCGCTTCCCCTGTGCGGGCCGGCCAGGCTCGTGTGGCTGACGACCTTGGAGCCGAGTCCGAGGTTCGATATCGCGTATCTGGTGTACAGGCAGCCGTGCGAATGGCCTATGACGTTGACCTTTGACGCGCCGGTCGCGGCCAGAATCTGCAGAACCTGGTTTTTCCAAGCAAGACCCTTCGCCGCGGTGCTGTCCATGCCGTTGACGGATGTAATATAGACCCTGGCGCCTTCGTCCTCGAGCGCGTCCTCGATTCCCCACCAGTAATCGACTATTCCGAGAATCTCGGCTGAAGCGCCCATGCCATGCGCAAGGACTACCGGATATTTGGTCGCGCATTTGGTCGACGATCCGCTCGCAAAAACGGCCGTTGACGCAAAACACAGCGCAATAATCACCATTGCTACTTTTCGAAACATGTGATCCTCCTCACAATATGCATTTCTGTGATTAAAATATCGGTAGAATTTCGGACAGTCAAGAAATAATTCCGGCCGGACGGTATTTTTTTCTGATCAATTTTAGTTTTTGTTCAACACCGAGACATAAATCAGATAGTTTGAAATATTGTGACATTCTTTGCATTATATATTAATCAACCCGTATATCCAACTATATACAAGACGCATCAATCAGGGGGATATACGCCCGGTATCGGGTATATCCATCCCGGCAATGAACGCAATAAAATCCATGACCCGATGCTGTCCTGCACCGGCAAAGGCACACGGACATTGCCGGAACGCGACATGGGGGAGCTTCGTGCCGCGCAACGACGCAGAATCGACCGCCACGATATCCGCGGCCAATAATTTCAGACTTTTTTTATGAAAGCCCCTGCAAAACAATTGCATTTTTATTCGGATAATTTGACGCTTCATTCATGCGCACGCGCCGGGCATCCAACAAATCATTCAACCAGGAGGACAGGCTATGACGAACCCCGATAAAGACACGCTGAAGGCCCTGGAGGTTGGAAGGCCCCCCACTATAAAAAAGCTTTTCCCGCATTCACGGGCGCTCATCGTGAGCGGAAAGGTCATCGACAGGGCCATGATCGCCAAGGGAAAGGCGATCGCCATCGCGGCCAACGGCCGGAACATTTTCGTCATACGCGGCGTGCTCAGGGCGGCGCAAAAGGCGAACGCCGCGGTCATCATCGAGATCGCCCGCTCCGAGGGCGGCGCGAGCGCGTACTGCGCGGTCAACTACTGGAACATGCCGACCTACATCGACGCCGTGTGCAACGAGCTCGGCATTACCATACCGGTTGCCATCCACGCGGACCACTACCAGCTCAAGAGCGCGAAGGACATCCCCGCCGCCGCAATAGAGATTCCCACGATGTTCGACGCGGGAATCACCTCCATCGCGATCGACGCCTCGCACATGCCGGACGATCAGAACCTGCTCACGAACCTCGAGTTGAACCCGTACATTCCCACTTGGGCCGGTCTCGAGACCGAGGTTGGCGAGATCAAGGGCAAGGAGGGACTGTCCACGCCGGAAGAGGCGCTCTTCCTCATCCGGGGACTGAACGCCAACGGCATTTTCCCGGACTGGATCGCGCTTAACAACGGGACCACCCACGGCATCGAAGAAAGCGCCGCGGGCATCCAGGTCGACCTCACGGCCGATATACACAAGGCAATCGAGAAATACAGGGTCTCGGGCGCGCAGCACGGGACCTCGGGCAACAGCTCCGAGCGCCTGCGCCAGATCGCGCAGAAGACCAACACCACGAAGGCCAACGTGGCCACCGCCCTCCAGATGATATCCTGGGGCGTGGAGGTCAACGATTACGGCAACGCGATACTCGACGAGAACAAGAACTTCAAGAAGCTCGCGAACGCCGGCGTGACCGATGAGATGTGGAACGAAATGGTGGAATACGCGAAGGGAAAGAGCCTGAAGGCGGGAGACTACAAGAAGCTCAACCTGCCGTTCGAAAACAAGCTGCAGGGACTCCCCTCAGACATCCGCGAGCGCATGGTCAAAGGCGTCGAAAATTTCGTCTACGGAATGATCACGAACGTGTTCAACGCGAAGGACACCGCGCCGCTCGCGGTCGAGGCCATCCTGAAGGCCGGATCTCACGATCTCGGCCCCAAGTCGTCGAAAATCGAAAACGCCGCCGAGTGGACCAGGGAGAAAATCCTCGAGAAGGGGGCCAAGCTGGGCAAGGCCGCCGACACGTCAGGCAAGGACTACAGCGACTGAAACACCGCGAAACCGGCGGTCCCGCCCGGGACCGCCGGCGCGCTTTTCACGCCTTCTTTTTCTTCGCGATCAGCATGTTACAGTTGGCGCTCCCCTTGAGTATGCCGTATCCGAAATTAAACGGGAGGGGCCCCTTCCCTCTCGCCAGGTAATCGTCCCTGAGCTTTTTCTGGAAGCTGTACACCGTGCCGTGCACCTGGAAATACCGGTAGTTGCCGTAGAGCGAAACGTTCCAGCTGCCGGAAAAATCCTCGTAGGGGATGCCCGAATCGTCCTGGACCACGACCAGACTGTTGCGGAGGAGGTATGCCTTGACCTCGCGGTACTCCTTCATGTGGAGCAGATAGATGGCCGACTTGAGCATGGTCTTCATGGGGCCGAGCCGCCCGAAGAACTTCGCCGTCGGGGCGCCTTCCCGCAGGGAGGCATCGGTGAATTTCATGGACAGGTAGGTGAGTTCCCTTGACCCGACCGACCCCGGCGCGGAAAAGCGTATGCGCACGCCGGCGCATACGGGCGGGAACCCGGCAAACCGCTCACGTGCGACCAGGGCCCCGGTGCCGTCCATGGCCACGTTTGATATATCGTGAATCTTGCATCCCATCCTGGCCATGAATATGAGGATCACAGGCACCGCGCCGGGGATGGACTGGTTGTACATTTCGCGCTTCATTTCCCTGCTCTGGAAATAATTCTGCCGCCCGTAAAGGCGCAGGCCCCTCTCGATGGATCTGAGCCCCGCTTCCCTTCTGGGCTCCGGGAGCGCCAGGAGGTTGGGGATTTCCCCCGGGATCTCCATGGCGATCATAAGGTAGTTCTTCTCGTCGGGATACACCAGGAAGAAATTGATGAAATCGGCGCCGCTCATGGGATAGAACGCGATCCCGGCGCGCCCGCCCGGCACCCTGGTGCGCGTCCATGGCGCCATGCGGTCTATGGTCCCGCCCTTCACCTGGACCCAGAAGCGGTCCATCTCTTCCATGTGCTTTTTGTACGCGGGGGTCCGGGATTCCTCCCAGAACACGCTCTTTCGATCAACGGACATTCCGGCGAGGTAGCGGACCGAATCGTTCAGCGATCCCTTGCGAAACGCGCCGGTTTCCCTTACGGGTCCGCAGCCTCCGAGGCACACCAGCACGACAAGTGCCAGGCTCAGAGTGGTCCGGCAGGATACATGCTTTTCCCGGGGGTTCATAATGACCTCGAATGTAAGAATATGCGAATATATCCGGCCTCGCTTTTTCCTGTCATACACTTTTTTTGTCGCACAGCCATAAAGTGCAAGCCACGATAGCAAATAAAGTCTTGACGTGCCGCTTTAAATAGGACGATACTATACTGTCAGTCGGGCTCTCATCGTTACACGGTAATGGATATACGGTGACGCATTTCCGTCCCTGCCGAGGAGTAATGCACTTGCCTTCAATCAACACTGTTCGGAATATATGGATCAGGCTTACCGCGCCGAAAGAAACGGACCCAGACAACGCCATACAGGAAAACCTCGTCCGGATGGTCCTGCTGGTTGTCAGCATCCTCGCGATTCCGCTCACGCTTGCGGCGATTGTCGTTTGGCAATTCAATATCATCCCGCCGGACACGGTTATGTTCCTCGGCTTGATGTCGGTGTTCTTCATGGTCGGGGTATGGATGATGGTCAGGGGGCTCTGGAAAATAAGCGCCTATATTCCTCCAGTGATCATATTCATATCCGCCGTGTTCGGCAACTATATCGGGGGCATCGATGCGCCCGCAATGCTCCTTTACGCGCTGACCATAGTGCTGTCGGCCCTGTTGCTGGGAAGACGTTCTTTTTTCTTCTTCATGACCGCGTGCCTTGCCGCATACCTCACGATGGGCTGGCTTCACCACTCGGGGTTTCTGGTACAGATGCGCACCGGCAAAACGGCGTTCGAGAACCGGGTCATAATCATCCTTTCCGCCCTTATCGGGATATCGTTTCTCGTACAGCTCCTTATCAGCCGCTTTCGACTCATCCTCAAGGACCAGCACAAGCGCTCAATGGACATACAGGCGCTCGCGAGCAAGAACGCGACCCTGTACGCGAAGGCCAGCAGGCAGATCATCGAGAGGCTCGCGATCGAGTCCGAGCTCCGCGTGAGCGAGGAACGGTTCCGGGCGCTGGCCGACAACTCGCCTGACATCATCCTGCGGTTCGACAGGGAATTCCGCATCCTCTACGCGAGCCCGGCCCTGGAGAAGGCGACCGGCATTGCCGGGACGGCCTCGGTCGGGAAGACCATCACCGAGATGAACATCGTCAAGGACATGGAAGGCATGATGGAGCAGTCGATCGACCGGGTGTTCGAGACCGGCAGGCCCGATCGAATCGAATTCAAGCATCCCGGCGGGATGTGGCTGGACTGCATCCTCGCGCCCGAGTACGACAACGAGGGGAGGGTGAGCGCGGTGATCGCCTCCAACAGGGACATCACCAAGCGCAAGCTGTCCGAGATCGCGGTATCCCGCTCGCTGGCGGAAAAGGAGGTGCTTCTCAAGGAGGTCCATCACCGGGTTAAGAACAATTTCCAGATCATCGTGAGCCTCCTCGCCCTCCAGGCCGAGCAGCTGCAGAGCGAGGAGGCGATCTCGAACCTTGAGGACGCCCGGAGCAGGATCACCGCGATGGCCCTGATCCACGAGAAGCTCTACAAGACGGACGACCTTTCCCGCATCGACTTCGGGGACTACCTCAAGGTGATGTCCGACGAGGTGTACCAGTCGCATTGCAACGCCCCGGAGCGGATAACCCTGAGCACCCGCGTCGAGACGTCGTTCCTGCCGGTGAACAAGGCCATCCCGTGCGGCCTTGCCGTGAACGAGCTCCTCATCAACGCATTCAAGCACGCCTTCCCGGGCGACAGGACGGGCGTAATCGACCTCACGCTCGAAAACGAGGGGGACGGCATCAGGATAGAGGTCTCGGACGACGGGGTCGGCCTGCCCGTGGACCTGGACCCGACGATGGTAAAAAGCCTCGGGATGACCATTGTCCACATGCTGATCAACATGCAGCTCAAGGGAAACATAACGTTTCACAGCGAGTCGGGCACGCGTGCGGTCATATCCATCCGGAACTGACGCCCCCGGCCGCGGGTATATCCCCCCCCCTCCTCCACCCTTTCATCTGTATGCGCGCAAAATTAAAATTATCAATGCGCAGTTAAGTTAAGATTGAATTATAATTTTAATAAAAAAAAGCGCCATTTATGACGCTTTTAAGATATTCGTAATATCACTATGCTATGGGTGATTAAAATCCTCGGTCAACTAAAAAATATATTTTCCAGTTTGATAATGTAGCTTGGGCAAACACTCCGGTAGTCCGATTCAGCACCAATACTCCAGTACCAGCTGATCCAGTCCTATACGTAATAGATAGCCTGCTAACCAGGTTTATCCCACCAAGACCCCAGCCTGATGCATCGGAATCGAATTGCTCGGTAATATCATCAACGGAAAACCCATATTCGGATGATATACATCTCAGAAATGCTTTCGTTTTTCGAGGAAAGCAACCAATATTATGATTTGAGTTAATATCAGAGTTTATGGTCAAAGAATATTCCGGACTTATATATCGACCATTCAATGCATAGTGCTTTATTGTGTAAGATGAACCTGATTTCACGATCTGCATAGGGTAAATTCGATATTTCTGCTCCCATGCTGTTCCATTCCATACGTATATTTTATTTTCATGAATTATGTATACTGCTTGTCCAATTTCCGCAGAGGAAGGAAGAACTTCTGCAAATTGTTGATAATAGTCTTTGATAAAACCATATGTGAAGGTTTTAGTTGTTGGATTGTATTCGATATAAAGATAATAGGTTCCATCAGGTTGGCCGCTCAGGTCCCATGCATCTGCAATGCTTGATAGAATGGAGCATGCAAATGCCTGCCTACCATAGGTGGTACTGAAACCATTACCGATATTGAAGCGTAATGGCTTTGTAGCTCCATCGATTGTTATCTTTCCGCCTGATTCGTTTGCGAAATTCGGCAATCCATTTGAATCAACTTTACAGGAATTGATGCAATGAATAACCCCATTGAATGTATGCGATTCCGCTATCAATATGAGTGCATCAACATCGGATTGCAATGCTATTGGTATTTCACTTCCAGCAAGTCCGGCCTTCCATTTATCTACTGATTCATCGTATTGAATAACCGCTTTCGCTTGCCCGTTTCCTCGATCGACTTCAATACCTGAAATGCCATCACCGCTGACACCCGGACCAATCTCGTTTATATTTATTGTAATGACTTTATCTTCAACCTGCAGAACTGTTGTTTCGATTGAAACGGTTTCTCCTTGGACCTGCAGGTTACCTGAAATGACAACGTTTCCGTTGATGGTTCCGCCATTTTTATCGAATTTATTATCATTGAGATAATTATCATTCTCGTAAAGTTGATTGAATTCGTCATCGAAATTGCTACCAAGAGCGGGGGTACCCGTTGAAGGTGTATTTCCATCTTTCCATTCTCTCGTTTTTGTTGGTTTCGGTATGCTCATCTCATTCCTCCATTATTCGGGATTTAATCCCCACAGCTTTAATTGATTTATAGTTCAAAATGCGCGTCAGGTATTCCTTATTTATTTGTGGCGTTGTCGATTTGATAACAACTTCTATGAACGCCGGTTGAAATATGGTGCCTGATAAATAGAATCCACCGTCCAGATACCATGAACCATCGAGATAGGTCACGTGAGGAGACATTTTCTCGCGCGGATCACCGGCCGGATACTGGCCGGACAGAAACACACTACCGTCGAGATACCACGAACCATTAAAGTTCACCCGCGTATCGACAAGGAGGCTGGATTCGTTATCCGGAGTAAGCTCATTGATTTTAATGAAATCATCACCGAGTATTGATCGTATAATGTCGTTCATGTCTTCGATGGATCCGCTTGAGAACCATTTCTTCAAGGCGATCATGAGATATACTTTATAGGTTTCGTCATCGTGGCCCTGGCGATTCTCACGAACGATCTCACCTATAAGATCAAGTAAAACACCTTCCCCCAATGTGATCTCATCAATCAAGCGAAGATCGTGAAAAACTTCTTCGACCTCGTCCATCTTTGTAGCAAAAATGGACCATATCTTTGCATTGTTCGATGAGAGACGAACATCATATATGGAATCGGGCAGTTTTAATAATTGATCGTTATTATTCATATCGAGTTAATTGTAATTTTGGTAACATCGGTTCTCGGACGTTCCCGTGCTGTGAATTCAAGATTATCATCGTGTGTCGGATTCACAGTGCGTCCGATTTTGACCGTAATTTCATCAATACCGATGATTCCGGATTGTGCCGCCGGGAGTTTCCATGCAAAAACGGTTTTTGATATTCCGACTCCAGCATGTTCGACGGACAGATCATCGACTCCACCTACATACGTGATCGCGTTTCTCTTTATCAATACCAGATTGTTATCTGACCAATCATCATTTTTCAGAATATCGAATACAATATAGACATTCACGTCTTCCGGCCTGGAGAAATGAATTACTCGCGACACTCCCTGTGTATCAACGACTGTTACTGATTCGCTTCCGGCTAATTGAATACCCCCCGGCTTTTTACTAAGCAATATTTTCCCTATATCGTCGTCATCACCTCCCTGGATGACCGCTTCGATCGCTTTTTCAGGAAGACCATTTTCGTCAGGAGCATTGCCATCATTTTCGAATACTTTAACGCTGGTGACTCCTGATACATTACGCAGGGCCGCATGAATCGCCTCAACAGAGGAACCTGTTGATGTGGGTAAATCGGTGTATCGCTCCCGCAATTCTGCATCAGTTTCTGCGCCTCGGCCGTCAGACGATGGATCCGGATTAGTGACGGACTCAATTCCATCGACAGGGGTTTTTACCGCTATTATGGATCCAGCTGGTACGATCCCCTCGGTCCCGGAAACGGTACAGCGCGCAGCGATCGTCGCGTTCCCATCGTCGTCGGTCGAGCCTTCCTCAATCGTTTCGAATACGACGTCCTGGTTGGTCTCCGCCTGGGTACCCATGGGAATGGGCGTTCCCGGATCTCCGGAAAAAAGTAATGACACCAAGGCATACACACCAGGCTGCCGGGATACAAACCCCGCCTTTACGACTCGGTCGAGCGATGCTCCTTCGGCTGTTGATAGCCATCGCGAATAATATACATCTTCGGCCAATTCCCATTGTTGGTATGTGGTCCATGCCATAAGCTGTATCTCAGCGCCAAGCGGGCTTGTAGACGATAGATCAATATCCGGCCCAAAATGATCTTCATCGCGGGCAATGTCCTGCATCTCGGAGAGAATCACCGAGTAAGGTTTTTTGACGAAGCCTTGTGGCGTTATTCCATAATTCATATCGATCCCTCGATGGTTCCATATGCTGATTCAACTTTAAATGCTACCTTGATTGTTCGTAATGCATTATCGTATGTGATATCTATTGATGATATCTCTACAACCTCCGGATCGTTCAATAATACACGTTCACATTTTGTTCGTATGAGACGATCGGATACGATTTTTTGATTGTATATCCCAAACCAATCAATACCCGCTTCCGGATCGAGGAACCATGATTCAAGATCGAGTCGCAGGGATAACTCAATTCGTTGCCGCATACATTCGCCTGCAGAAAGAACGACATATCCTTTTCCCATTATGACCCGATCACCGTTGACTACCAGTATTGTTTCCATTGTTAAGTACCCATGTTGGGAGAGCTGCTCGTTCCCTGCGGCGTGGGGTGTGTATGAGTTGATAGATTCACGCCGCCAACGAGTTTACGCGCGGTTATTTCTCCATCTGCCTCGATTTTTCCGGTTGTTTTAATGTCGCCATCAACCTCGACGCTGCCTTTGATTTTAACTCTGTCTTCATTCAGATGGAAATAAAAATCACCATCTTCATGCCCTATCAGGAGACCGTCCTTCGAGAAATCATTCGGCGCGTTCCATCCCTTTTTCGCTATCCCGAACAATACGGATGCGTTTTCAGTCGAAAAATGGCGGCCTGATATATCATCGGACATCCCCTGCAGCGATTTCTGGATCGAATGAGTCGCGAACGTGACCCAGACCAGGTCGCCTTTTTTATATTTCGGTCGTATGTAATATCCACCGGCATAGAGGAACTGCACAGGAACATCGGGCAATACCTTGAAATTCGACGAGGTTGTTTTTCCGCTTTCGGTGAATTTTAAGAGGGGCTTCACATCGGCCCTCATGGTGCTCGTATTGTGTGTTTTAATTTCGCCAATACACCCGATGATAATGTCTCCCATTTTGCGATCGATCATCCCGGTGAAAAACTGTTTGAGTTCGGCGATCATAGTTTCACCAGTGTCATTTCGGTCTCTGCTTTTCCGGCTGTGGAAAACACCTGCTTGCCCTTCGTGACCTTGCAATTGACGTCACCCGACTCTGTCTCGAGCGTGACAAGACTGCCGCCCCAGCATTTGTACATGAATAACGTTTTCGCGGTATAGCCGACGCTGGATTGCGCGTATTCAAGCAGTCCCGTTTCCGGTTTCAATACGATGGCCTTGCCGATTCCTTTCTTCTCGGACAGAAAATATGCCTGGCCATGCTTGAATATAAACTGCGATTTCGTGTCCGCGGCGATCCGCGCGAGAGCTGTTCCGAGCGAAACCCCGGTGAATGCAAGATTGTTGTACACGTATTCTTCGGTGAACGACATCATTGCCGCAAACACGCCGACGCTTGATAGTATCTGCTTGGCCGCAAGCTTGGCCGAGATAGTACCCCGCCATGTTTTATTGATTATGGTGCTCTGCCACAATCCGGTACGATCTCCGATCAGCAATTCGAGCACATCATCGGAACCTTTCTTTAATTCGTATTTCACAATCTCACCGAGCACACACGTGCCATGATCGGATTCATACCCCGCATCGATGGTGATCCTTGCATATTGTGTGCCCTTTTTCTTACATGCCGAAACCGTGTCTGAGGACGGATTATATATCTTTGCCTTCGTCTGCGCCGATGCCGCGCCAAGTGTGAACTCGGTCTCGAACTCGAGCGTCATCGGCGGATATTCGATCACGCGATCGCCAATGTTCATGCTGCATACGCGCATGTAGTAGGATTCGCTCATACGAGGCATACCTTGATCGCATCAAAATTATCGACTCCCATCCGCTCGACCTGCGGAAACTCACGCGATGCGTCTGTTTCGATCAGCGGGACGATGCCATGCTCGCCAGAAAGCTCTTCCACCACCGCGTGCAACGCATCGGTCAGGTAGCAGAGCTTCGTCGTAAAAAGGAGATTGTCTTCGGTATCGAAGATTGCCATAGTATAGAAATCGAATTTTGTATTGTAGTGAAATTCAATGTCATAGACATTGCCATCGATCTCGAAGGTCTTTCGGACCGGCAATTCATCATGGGTTACTGGCAGATAGCGGAGCTCCATAATTATCCTGTCCATTTGGATAGTATTGATGATCCTTTTGGCGTCACGTTCGTCGTTCCTTTTTCGGTCTGCCCCTTGTTGGTGGTGTTCTTCGCCCCCTGGGGCAGTTTGATCTCCTGGGTCATGGACTGCGCAATGGTCACCTGCTGCAGCGATAGTGATAGATCGATGCCAGCGCCGGTTTCCTGGGTTCGTGAAATGGTGATCGACGTGAGAACCAGGTTCTGCGCGGCGATGTCGTATCCGTTCATAACAAGGCCAGAAAATACCGGTCCGCTATATTTCAATAACGCCCCGTCGTTCCGCCATTGTTTCAGCTTCTTAATTTTCTTTTTTACAGTCAATGGGTCAACGATGGCCGAAACCGCATCCGAGAGCCCTCCGGTAATATTCTTGTCGACAAGGATCGTTTTCACAGAAAATGAATCCGGATTGCTCCGCACGTGGTCGCCAATGTTCAGGCCTTTTTCGACGGCATGGTTCGTAACTGATGCGGTATGAGTCGAACCTTCGCTCATTACCGGCCCCAGGATGATCTCTTCGGTGCCCTTTGCGATGGTCGGAGGAGACCCGAACAATACGCCCTGAAGGTTCATCAGATTACCTCCAGCCCTTCCATGATACCGGCCTGCACAATCATCTCCTCGATGCGCCTCACGACCGCGTCGATCATCGCATTCGCATCATCGCGGGTCGCATTGCCGTTGATGTTGATCACAGGGGAGATTGTAATGTTTACCGATTTCCCGCCAGCCGATCCGGCGTTCGGGATGATGGTTCCCGATCCACTCGGAGAAAATAATTCTGGCCCTTTCTCTCCGACGAGGTACGTCCGTCCACTTTCAACCGGACCGCCTACTGCGCGTGCTTCGATCTTGTCGCCAATGGTCATGCTCGCGACGAACTTGTATACCGCGGGCGGAAGGATGTCCTTCATGAAATCCATAATGGTACCTCGCAGCGATTTCAGCGCCCCCATAACACGGGTACCAATGGAATCAATAAAAGAGCCGATTCCTGTAATGGAGAGGAGATAGTCTTTAATAAGCATCGCACCTTCGTAGATCTCAAACGTAAAATTGGTCACATTCGTTACCAGCTTTGTGAAAAGCTCCACGAGTCCCTTGATGTAGACTGTCGCGATTGCGATTCCTCCTCCGATTATAGTATAGAATATCGTGTAGAGAGTCATCTGAAATTTGATGAGATACCCGAGAATCGGAATCACAACATTGGCGAGTAACGGTTTTAACGCGGTCATGAGCGGCCCAAACGTGGCGGATGCCCATTTGAAGAACTCCCCACCGCCTGTTATCAGCATGGCGAAGGCGTTTTTTATTATCTCGATCAAGTTTTTTATCTCTTCCTTGACCATACCGGCCTTGTCAGGACCAAGCAGATCCTCAAGCCACTCCCCGATTAGGGAATCCCCTCCTGTGGCCCATACATAGAGATCTTCAAAAATGAGGAGTAATGCCATGATAGCAGCAATGACCGCAGCAATGGGAGCTGTAGCAATTAGCATATTTACATTAAAAATACCGAGGGCCGTTATGGCGCTGTACAACGATTGCACCAGAAAAACACCAACTATGGGAATCAACGCGATGAACGCCACTTTCAAAACAGCAAGGATTGCCTGATTTTCGACCAACCAGCCGAAAAACGTCCCGACCTTGTCAACGACTGGCTTCAGCGCGGTCGCCAGCATGTTCCCCAGTGCGAGTTTCATATTGTCGATATTACCCTGGAGGGTCGACATGAGACCTATCCATGTCCGGGACTGTTTGTCCATCATGCCATAGAATACGCCGCCTTCACTGGTCATACGCTTGAACGCCTGCGCAACGTGGGCCGAGGTGATGCGACCAGCCGATGCCATATCGAACACAGTCTGGTTTGCCTTGTCGCCGGTCAGCCCCATTACCTTGGCTATTTCGCCATACAATACCGGGACCTGCTGCAGCATTTCATTGTCGGCCTTCCCGAGGGCGTTCATTTTTCCGTAAAGACGGGCAAGTTCAGTGTAATCCTTGCCCACGCCGCTTGCCACATCGCCGACCATACGCATGACGGGAATCAAATCCTTCTGTTTGACCTGGAACTGCAAGAGTGCGTTTGCCGCAGCATTTACTTCCTTCGGCTCGTATGGCGTTACGACGGCGAATTCGTTCAGGTCTTTCATGACCGCTTTCGCTTTTTCGGCAGAGCCAAGCATAACCTCGAAACTGACCATGGTCTTCTCGTACTCACCGGAAATTTTCAGCATATCTCCAGTCAGGCCGACGAGCTTTTCACCGATCTGCACAGTGGCGAGCGTCTGCATCGCGGCCCCGAATTGACTCAACTTGGCTGATCCGATTCCGGTCTTCTCGGACATACTGCGCATTTGAGTCGCCATTTCGTTCAGCTGGCCCTCGAGCTGTACGCCGCCGGTGCGCGCCTCGAGGAGCCTGCGGTTCCAGTCCGCGAGCTCCTTCTGCCCGTCGCCCGACATGTCGACCTCTATGTTCAGCTTTCGTAGTACCGTCATGGCTTCCTTGGTGTCAGAGCGGAAAGCATTCGCTCCTCATTCTCCCTGTCGTACTGCGCCTTGATGTCCATCGCGGCCATCAGATCGATCAGGAATTGCGGCGGCGCCGCGTCATAGTCTTCGAGTCGTATCGTAACCAGGCCAGAAACGATTGGCCTCCAGTAGCTCCACTCGCATTTAACTATCCTTTGCCTTGCTTCCTGATACAGCTGTTCCGGCGTCAGCTCCTTTTTCTCCGGATACCAGCGCGTCAATGTCCCCTTCAAGAAACCGTCGCAGCAATCGCTGCCAGACCCCCATTTCCCGAGGTTTCACCGAGTCGAGCGTCGGCTTGAATGCATGCCCGTCCGGGATGACGCAGAACTCGAACGCCTTGTCGAGGAACTTCGCCTGATCGAACCCTTCGGACAGGGAAAAGTATTCCTTCTGCCATTCCAGATAAATGCGGTTGCCCGGATGTTGAATTTTGTAATTGCGGCCGTCGACGAACCGGACGTATGCGATCCGTCCGTCTTGTTCGATGCCGGTTATGACTGGATTCGTGCTGCCCATGTGTTGCCTCCTTACGACATACTCGAGCCGGAATAGTCGGCCACGAGGATCTTCCACTCCCGTTTCGTTTCTTCCGCGCCGAAACCGATCGCAGGCTTTTCCGCGATACGCCCATTGATGCCGCCGCCGATGTATTTGCCCTCGCTCTTGTTGATTACCTGGGCGGCGATCGCCACGTTGGCGCGAAGAAAACCCTCGAGGACCACATTGGACGGGCTTCCCTGCTTGAGGTTGAAGGTGATGGTGTGGCGCGGATCGTGCACCTTCGTGAATGATACGTCGCCGTCGACCCCTGCGTGGGATTTGACGTTTTCCTTGGTAACGGGTTCGATCTTGATCTTCTCGCCGTCTGAAAAACCGGTTATATCGATCCCGTTGGTGATCAGTCTGACTTCACTCGGATCATAAAAACTGTTATCGTTCATGGCGTGCTCCTGTTATACCGTGATGTAGCCGTCGATATCGACGTTGTGTACCGCTCCTGCGATCGTAAGGCTGAATACGATGCCGGTGAGTTTCCGAGCCGCACGGTCGTTTTCGGGAATGTCGGCGCGGGCCGGGACCGATACCTTGAACATGTACATACCGTCGTCCGATTTTGCCTGGTCGGCCTCGTCAACGGCCCTGGCGATGATTCCCTGCGAACCGCACTGTTTGAGTCGCGAGCGCACGACCGCTTCGATGCGCGCAATGCCCGTATTGTCGAACGGGACTTTTTTCGAGTTGATCATAAGCGCGAAAATGTCCTCTCCCAGTCTCGCCTTGATGTAATCGCGTGACTGTATGATATCCAGATATTCACCGCCTGTCGTGATTCCCTCGTTCGAATAGATGACACCAGACCGCTTGCAGTACGTGACGCCTTTCGCGGTCCTGATCCCGGTGAGCTCGGTCAGCGTGTACGCAGCTTCGGTGATGCCGGACGGCGTTTTCCATTTCCAGGTGTACGAGCCGATGTTCTGCGGCAGGCAGAGCCCGACGAGCGGGGCCTCCTCGAACGCCGCGGCGTTGGGATGGATGACGTACATCTCGCGGATATTGTTCCGACCGGCAAGCGCCGTGGTATCGGCGGTACAGCCGATAAATATTTTTTCGAGCGCGGCGGCCGCGGTTCCCGCCGCCGCAAGACTCGTCTTGTCGCGCTCGGTGATCAGCAGCGCATACCAGTCATTATGCGTTTCTACGAGCTCCGGCAGGGCCGTTGCGATCGAATCGTCGGCGTCCCGCACGTAAACCGCGATCTTTTCGGGGCGCGGTGACTGTGCGAGCATTCCCGCGGCAATTTTATATTCCGCGTCATCAGCCGTGAAGCCCGCAGTGATCATTTCGGCGAGTTCCGCGATTTCATGGTATGTTTCGACAAGATTACCTGTTTCGCGAGAACCGAGAATCAGCGGGACACCGAAACCCTGTTGTACGACCGCCTTGGTTTGCAGTGTAATGTTAATAGTGAGATCATTGATTTCCGGCATTGATAGTGCCTCCTCTCGTTATAGTTGTAATGCCGCGACGCTTGAATCGAGATCGATCGCGTCCACGTCTTCGCTCTGTACCTTCGATCCATCGAGCGCGATGTCGAAACCGACACGGCTTTCATATTCCGTTTCAAGATAGGTTGTGCGATCGTTCGGATCGCTCATTATCCGCGGGAACACTCCGAGGTCCTTGATGGCGTTTTTCCCGCGGTCTGATTCGAGATAGTCGCGCGCCAATTCCGCAAATGACCAGGTATCGTTCATGTCCTTCCCGAAAAACGTCAGGCTCACGAGCGCTCTGGTTCCGCGCTCGGTGGTAACGGTGACCTTTGTGGCATCGTCCAGTTTGTTCTCGAGGGAACGATCCGCGGTGTGCATGGGGTCTTCTGGTTTGCCCGTGACCTTGTATTCCATGAATGGCAGTCCCGGTCGCTGACCGTTCTGTTCCGCACGTACGAACGTAATTCCCGCGTATCCCGCGACAAGTTTGATTGCATTTTTTATAACGTCACCCGGGATCATGTATTCTGCTCCAACAACCGTTTCGCCAGATGAATGACGAAGTTCCCATGGTCCGATCGATCGGTGATGTCGCGGACTACGTATGATGCTTGTTTGTATTCGAAAATCGTACCTTCGGGAAAAGGTATGCTTCCATGATGATAGAAACGCATGTCGCCCGCGACATATTTCCCCTCGGGGAGGTTCTTCAACTGCGCGGGCGTAATCGGTATCGGAATCATGAAAACAGTCCGCGGTTCGAGCGCTGAACCATTAATCCATTCACCGTCAACGAGCTCGCCGGACGAGAACTGTCGCACCGTCACCGGTCTTTTTTCGATGTTGAAATACTCCAGCATCAGTCAATCACCTCGTGTTGGATAGACCCGAGCAGGCGGCCTTCATCGATGAGAGTTGAACTGCCGGAGCGTTTCGTCACCATTGTCAGCGGCGCATTCGACGGGGGTACGTTCGATGCGATTCGCTGTTTGACGCTCGACACGAACGACAACCCAATAATGTCGCATACCTGTCGTGCCGTGCGAGAACCGCCGATGACCCTGGCTATGGCATCGGCGGCGAGCCGCATGGCCTTGTCGACGGTCGAGGACATGTCGAACGCGCCGCGCAACCACGAGCGTTCGGGTATTCGGACTGTTTTTTTCAGAAGGAAATAATTCACGCGGCGCGACGATTTTCCCGAGCCGCTTACCATCGCAAGATAGGCATATCCTTTGTTCTTCCCGGGAATGAATACAAGATTGCCAAAATCGGACGGACGGCGGCCCTTCGCGTCGGGATGGCATGGAATTGCGAGAAATCCTTTTTTGCCGGTAATGGTTGCGCCAAATTCATTTGCGGCGGCATAGATTGCGAGCTCTGAATTCTCGGCAGCCGCCGGGCCGACAATGATCTTCTTGCCATAGAGTTTTGTCATCTCGCCAATGACCTGGTCGAGGTTGACATGCTCCTGCTCGGTATACTTCGAAGCCATCAGGCGATCCTCCCGTCGAGGCCGACAATATTCGTCTTCATGATGCGATAAAGATCGATCCAGGACGTGGCCTGGGCGCCTTGCGCAAACTCAAGGGCTACATCGTCCACCCTTCGAGAAACGAGCGGAAGAAGCGATCCGTTCTTCTCGAGCAGAAAACCGGCGAAAAAGCATTGCAGATCGGCGAAGGCTTCATGGCGCTCCGCAATCCCGTCACGCCGCACCTGCAAACGCGACGCCTCGAGGATCAATTCAAGCCGAGCGACCGGAACATGGTCCAGGTCGCCCAGCATGTTCTGAAGATACTCCTTCGTGGCCGCAGCCATGATGATTGCCTATATCCCGGCCCCTACGTATATCGCGCTCGGGTGGCGGATGATGGCACCGGCAGTCCGCTCGGTGACCGCCTGCTCCGATGTGCCGAGTATGTCGTACACCGGGTCGCCGAGATTGAGGTCCTCGATCAGAGTCAACTCGATCACTTCCGGGTCGTTGTCGAGGATACAGAAAGCGTCCGCGCCCAGCCCGTTGTATGCCGCAAGCATGGCACGGGTTTCTACGATTTGCTCGAAATACAGTCCCTCTGATTCAAGCCATTTCTTGATGGTCATCGGCGAGTATTCGGAGTACGGTTTCGCGAGTTTCAGGTTTGATACCGGCGCGAGCACCAGGACCCGTCCCTTGAACAATCCCGAGGCCTCGACCGCCTCCTTGCTCTTGAGCAGATCGGCGAGTATCTGGGCGGTGGACTTGTTCGCCCACAGCCGTTTCGCCAAATCGGTCGATCCGCTTCCGCTTGCCAGTACGTTTTCCGAAGTGATGCCCGATTTGTTTAGTAATCCAGGGATGGCATAGTTGGTATCGCCAACGAAGAAGAGTCTGTTCTCCGTTTCGGATACATACCGTCGGGCCGATGACACGCGGATGGTGTCAATGGGAACGGCGGGGCCTTTACCCAGGGCCGATTTTGCCTGGAAGGCCATACGTTCTGATTTCGAGTATTTGATGCCCGTGGCGATCGTATACACCTTCATCGTTTCACGGCCGCCGTCTTCACCGACGAACGGGATGTCCTTGGCTGATCCGCCCGCGGCGATTATCTTCGCCGACCCTCGGCGTGTGTACCAATCATAACCGATTTCGTTCGCGTATGACGGGAATCGATCGTTTATGTGCGCGATGGTACGCGCGACGAGTTCGTCTTTCTTAGGCTCATAGAGCACGTTTTCGATGGCGAGCAGGTCCTCTTTCCTGAGTAATGCGTCATGCCGTACAGTCATGGTGATATCCTCCAGTTATATGTCAGCAGTTCGGCTGAAAATGCCCATAAGTTTCAGGGGAACGAGCCCCGGCCCGGACGTTGATCCATCGAACTTGACGCCGGTAAGAAGCATGGTTTTCCCCGCAACCGCGTTGGTGCAAAAATTTCCGGGTTCGGTCGTATCATCCGGATTTCCCGATCCGTCAATCGGCACATCCGGCTCCTCATTGATGTCGGCGAGGGCCGAGAACAGCGTATCGTCAACGATTTCAACTTTCGATCCGTCGCCCACGGTGTCTGATTCGATCTTGATGTCGTCATCCGCGTCTATAAAGCTGATGGTCGCGCCCGTTAAAAACGCATCGATTTCGGCAACGAGCTCGGCGATAGTCTGCGCTTTGTACCCCGCGATCGTGAGCGCCTGTTCGACACCGTTGATCTTTACCGCGGCCGTATAGGTAGTGCCATCGTTTCCCGCATAAGTCCCGGCGGTTATGCCGAGTTGGGCGAGTGCGCCGGTACCCTCCGCAATTTCTATCGTTTCAGCAGCACCCGAGGCCTTGGTCTGAAGCTTTACAAAATTCGTCGATGCAACGGCCTCGATGAGATTATCCAGATCGGCCGCCGCTAATTTCGCGTTCAATGCCGCGAGGACTGCGGTTAGATCGTCGCAATCAGCATCGCAGGTTATGGTGTTCGGTTCACCACCGTTCACCTCAATGGCGAAGGTCTTCGCGTTCGCGCCGCTCCAATCATGCCCGGTGGAAAGGTTCTGCGAGCCAGTCACGGTTCCGGGCGTGGCGTCGTCAGCCAGGTCGGTCGGGCTCGATCCCGTCTTTGCCGCGGAGAACCCCCATTTCTGCGATCCTTTCGTACCGCTCTCCTGCGCGTGCCGAATCCGGACCGGCGAATTTGGGCCGACAGCCTCTTCCACCCTGACCATGACAAACCCGATTTCAACGTTCCCGACAGGATCCTTGTCAGAGTATTTCCCATTATCGAAATCCCCGGCATCAATGGACCTTCTGGAGACGCCCACGAACACGTCGTCAGCGGAGGAAGGAACACGTACCTGCTGGCCGCCGGTCCCGCGCGTTATACCGCATCCGAACGGAATCGCGCCTTCGGCGACGCGGGTTGAAACGTATTCCGCAGGATGATGCCCGGCGATAACGCCCGCCAGAAGCTCGTGTGATCCGTAGAGTGTTCCGGTCTCGATCATGTCGCTGCTCCTTAATCAGCCGTGGTGGTGAAGACGCCCTTGACATGGAGGGGAACGAGTCCCGCCCCGGTGGTCGAGCCCTTGAACTCGGCCCCCGTGATTCTGGACGTTTTACCGGAGTCCGCGCTGGTACAGAACGAACCGGCGACTTTCCCCGTCGCGGCGGTATGGCGGATGCGTACTGGATCATCGGGGCCGACCGCCTCCTCGACATAGACCATGACCACGCCCGCTTCGACGCTGGGTACCGGATCGTTGTCAGCAAAAGCCTCATCATCGAGATCGGTTGCGTCGACGGATCGGCCAGCGACTCCGGTGAATACTTCGCTTCCGCTCGATGGCGTTTTAACTTGGTCTCCCGCGGTCCCGCGGACCAGCGCGCGGCCGAAGAGCATAGCTCCCTCGGCTACTTTCGTGACGATCATTTCGTCGGGGAGATGCTGGGCGATGCTCCCGGCAGGGAGTGATTCATTACCGTATAATTGCGGTGCTTCAATGGACATGATGACTCTCCTTAATTACAGAGATTCAGGCGCGCCTGGCGCTTTTTCTCGATCTCGGCCTCGTCGATCCGGTTTCCCGTAGGACTGGCATGGTCGACGCGCAGAGCGGCCTTTTCACGGAGCAGCGACATGGCCGCATCGTATTGTGCGTCAATACGCGCGTCATTGAGCGAGTCAACCTTGATTTCCTGCCTGAATGGCAGGGCCTTCTCGATCACCTTGAGTTTGATCTCGCGCTCGGACAGGCCGTCATGCTTGAATCCGTCAATGACCGATCGCGCAGAGTCGATGAGTTCCAGACGACGCGCGATCGCCGCGTCCTGTACCGCGGGTGAAAGCGCTTCGTTCAGCATCCGCGTCTTTTCCTCGAGGAGCTGATTCAGCGCCTCGATCTGGCCCCTCAGCGCGGCAATGACAGGGGCCATCGCCCCGGCTTCCTCGGGCGATGCGGGGTCAGGCGTGTTTTTAATCTCATCAACCGCCTGGCTTATCGTTTCCGTGGCGGCTTCAAGATCATCCGCATCACGCCTGTTTTTTGTCGGCGCAAAAAGAGCGACAAAATTTCTCATGGCGTCCAGAAAGGATTTTTCGTCATGTTTTACGGCGTTTTTTACAGTCATTTCATCTCTCCTGTTTGAATCGTTTTGCATTATTGCATCATGCATCACTGCGATTTCCATTCCCGAAGAAATCCCCTCATCGAGATGCGTGCGCACGTCTGACCCGGCACGACCGCGCGGGACATGTGCCACATGATTAATGCGGATGTTCCGTTGTATGGCATCATAGCGCACGCCCTTGTATTCACCGGGTATTTGCTCGATATCCGTTTTGAAACCTATCGATGCTTCCGCCTTTTTGCCGGACTTGATGTCGGCGATCAGCGCGCTGTCGAAAATAATTTCCGTACCGGTGAGAAGCCCGTCCTCGACAACTATCGGATCGCCGAAGACTCCCTTCATGTGATTCCTGTAGTTCTCAGGTGATATAAGTCCCTGGTTGTCCGAAAGCGGGGGATGTCCGTCAGCTACCGGCACGCCACGGGCCGTCGAAATGGTGAAGTCGGAAAATAACTCTTCCTCCAGCTTCGCTTCCATGGTGATCGTGCCGTCGGGCCGCAGATACGGAAAGACCCCGTCGCGGGCTATAGTCACCCGTGCGCGGAGAAATCCGTTTTCGTTCGGAAGTAACTCGACTGTCCCTTTATCATAGCGGTACGCGCTTTTCATAATGGGACAATGTAGTATGAAGGATCGCACCCCTCAAGGTGCATAAAAGACAAATTGGCGGTAATCTGACAATTTGTCCTGATATTTTTTATTGTGGGTTACTGATTGAGAGATGAAAGAGGGACGAGACGATGTTACTTGTCAGAAGCGATCGGCGTAAATCTGATGCCCTTGTCTCCTGGATACGGCATGCGGTGGTCGTGATTACCCCAGAATATGTCGTCAGGTATTCCATCCGGGAACGCGTCACAGCGCGCCCCTTCCTCGCGGACAGGACCAGGCTGGTTCAGGACGCTATGCGCGCAGGCGTCACATTGCGGTCGTGAACCTATCATGGTACCCCCTTGTAATTCCGATATTTTTCCATGATGATATCTCCGATTATTTTCGCCAGAGGCCTGCAATGCGCATTGTTTCTATATTCGGCAAACGCCTCTGAAATGAACTCCTCGATCGGGTTTTTATTGCGGTTAAACCAGGCATATTTCGACAAATCGTCTGTTATCACTTTTCTGTTTCCGGCATAACCGTCCCAAATATACCGAATCTGCGTATCCTCGTCAAGTTTTAATAAGCCTGTGAGCTGATGCCCTATTTCATGATCGATCAATGATTTAATGCTATCGCAACCCATTGGATGAAACTTCGTTTTGACATCATCAATCAATGAATCCATGAAATCGTCGTTGTTGATCCAAGACTTGTTCACCGATATTCCCGAAACTCTCGGATTATCGATCGAAACGGCGTAGGTTCTCTTGCTGACTCGTTTTGTAGTATAGCCCTGCTGGGCGGCATACGAATAATGTGCCTGCATGGTTCCGATAAATTTCATATTATTCCGAAGCTCAGGAAAGTCAGTGATCGCATCCGATATGCTTCGATTTATATCATTCAGCACGTTGATTTTATTGCGTTTGATACCGCGGTAGCTCGCGTTGTCCGAAAATTGCCTGGCATATGCCTCCGCCTCGTCGATGGTCCGTGCCTGAATGAAACCGCTCCCCTGATTCATGTACCCCAAAGGATCGGACGGTTTTGTATTCGGCGGATCGGCGTATTCCGGACCGAACGCCGGTTCGGCCCAACACCGGCAATTATAATCCTGACCGGGTCGAACCCGCTTGCCGCCGGTGCCCGCTGCAGGCGGTTTTTTCCAGTCAAAGTATTGTCCCGCCACGGCCCGGTGTGCGTCCCTGGTCCGGACACCCGATATCCTCCACACATAACCGGGAATCCCCGCGTTGGTTTGACGGTATTCGGTAATATCACCGAAAAATTTCGATGCCTGGTCCCGCGCCCAGAATTGCGCCTTGTGACGATTGATGCCGGTTGCTGTATGTATTGCGTCAGCAATGGTATTCAGGCCTTCGCCCTTGGTAAGTCCATCCGTAATGATTTGGTGCACGTCATCAAATTGGGTCCCCTGCAGGGAACGTACGAGGTTCAGGTTCGATTGGACCGTGCGCTCGAGCATGGTATGCGTCATCCCGCTCCCGCGCTTCAACATGTCGATCGTCGTAAGCCAGCGTTCGCCCGCCCCTCCAATCAGAGTCGGTCGCCCCGTGACTCCCGGTCCCTGCGGCGTAGACAACCGTTCAAGCTGCGTTTCCAGCGACCCCACGATCTTGTCGCGCGCCCAGGCATCGATCAGCGAGAAATTTCGAGCGATGGCGGCTTCCATGCTCTCGGCGGATATCCAGTATTGATACTCCTCCCTGAGTCCCTCCATGAATTCGTAAATATCATCATCGGACGAATCTCGTTTCGTCGCGGAAAGCGAGACCGGCATCCGGTTGATATAGTGTTCCAGTCGCGGACGGACCTCGGACCAGAGACGACGCGCAAATGTCTCGAATCGCCCGGTGAAATACTTCGAATACTGCTGTTCTAAATTGATCGGATACATAGAAAAAAGGGCCTCGCAGGAGGCCCCAAACTGCACCTGTTGGTTTTTTACATCAGCATCCCAGACCCGCGTTGCATCCGAGAATGAATACAACAATCACCGCGGCCAGTATGATGCCTCCCACAATGATTTTTTTCTTGTGGTTTGCCCACAGGGTCCCGAGAAAAGACGTGCTTGTCGAGCTGTCAGCCATGACGCTCCTCCTTTAATATAAGTATGGTTGAGACCATGTATAAACCCGCTTCAGATCGCGTGAAACCGCTTCCAAATGCTTCCAAAACCTTTTTCGGTACATCCGGGCGCACCTGCTTCAAATACCCCCGAAATCAGGCATTTTGAGTTTCCGCATTTTCATCGCTCTTTTTTTCACTTTCGCCTAAATCGACATTCGCCGAATCGGTCATTTTCCCGCCTGCAATCACCACGGATTTCGTCCTAAAATCCAGACCGCTATCTTCCTCCCCTCCTGGGAATTCCTCGAGATCGGCGAGCCTTCGCTGACGTACCTCGTCAGGGTATAATACTCCCTGGGTGATGTATATTTGATCGGCCTGCGCCTCCTTCAGTTCGATCTCCGCCTGTTCCGCGGGGCTGACGCTCCAGAGCTTGTTGAAGGTGAATTCCCAGTCGAGCGATGAGATGTTTCCCCCAAGCGCCTTGTAAATAGCACCTTCGGTTTCATGCACTATAATTGATATGATCTTCTCGATAATCGGCCGAACTTCCAGTTCCTGAAATTTGGCGATGGTATCGTGGTAATTGACAATGTCATATTGTCCGGATGTGATGACTCCCTGGCTCTGGCCCATGATTCGGCTTTTAGGCATCTTTGCCAGGCCCGCGATGTTCTCAAAAATGAAATCGAAGAGCTGTTTCAGGTTGCTGTTGACATCCATGTTCGATACGCGCGCGATCTCCTCGTCTATGCCGATCGCGACGGAACTCATGGTCGATATCACCGCATTCATTTTTTCGAGTAACGCAGCGAGTTTCTCCGGCGAAAGGTCCTCCACCTTCTGACTTTTGAATATCCACAATCCCATCATATAGACCAAGTGATTCACGCTCCACAGGGATGTGTCCTGCGCGAGGATGGCATCAAGGACCGTCTCTATTACCGATATGCCGCGACGCTCTTCCGGAATATAACTGTGCACCATCCAGGACATCCGGGACGGATTGATGTTTACCGATTGGATATGAAATGATGGAGTATGAAAAATCTTCGAGAGCGGATCATTGTTGACGTTAGCCATACTGAAGTAGTCAGGACCGATGACATTGAGATAATCAAGACTCCGAACAGAATCCGGAATCTCTTTGGCAAGTTCTGCATCGACCTGCGGTTGTTCCGCGGTGACGCCATAAAACAGTATCCCGCCCTCGTTATACATGCGGGAATATCTGATCAATTCCTTCAGTTTCTCTCGCACGCCGAGTTCGGTCATACGGTTCTGGATCATTCTCGAGATGCCGAGTCCTTTCTGTCCCGTTTCCGAATCGTCGGTATCTCGATTCGTCTTGATCGTTATCCACTCGCGAGTCGCGTCTTCCGCCGGGCCGTCGACGATATTCTGAATGAACCCGTTCGCTTCGTACCATTGACGCATTTCCGCCGGTGAAAACCTTCTCACCAGGGGGCTGGTGCCCTGGGTCCTGTCCTTCGATGATCCCCGCCCGGTACGGGACTCCATCATCGCATCATATCGCCGTTCGACTCCGGTCCGTATCGTGCCTGTCCTTTTTGCCATCGCTTACCGCCATAGACTCCTGAAAAAGTTGTACCGATTCTCGATCGGCGTGCCGCCCTGGACCAGACGATCAACCAGGCCCGCAAGTGAATCCGGGGCGTCGTCATGCCTGGCAAGTTCAGTATAATTCAGTACCTGTTTCAGGTACTCCGTACTGACAGACCTCGAAAATCTGATCCGGTGCCAGTTGACCTTGACCGCGCTGACGATGCGCAGGTGCTTGTTGGCGGTATTGTTCACCTCGCGTACGATGATCCCGCGGCGGCGGAATTCCAGCGCCAGGGCCCTCTGCGCTTGGTTCGCCTCGATGTTCAACACCCCAATCCCGAGACGTTTGCACAGGGTCTCGACGCGGTTATAGGTATAATCGATCTGCCCCTTCCAGAGTTCACCGGCGGTGACGTGGATGATTTCCTCGCCCTCGGCCGGACGATTCATGCCTCCGGCCGTAAACGCCGAGTAGTCCGATCCCCCGAATGCGGGATCGAGATAGGCGATTCTCTTAAGGTCATGAGGCGGCTCCTGAAACTTCGGATCGGCAAACAATCGCTCTATGACATCGATCGGTTCCTGTTGATAGAGCGAAGAAAACATCTTCTCGCCGATATTCTTGCGGGTTTCGGTGAGATATTCAGCGCTGTATCGTTCCGGCCACAGGGCATTCCCTTCCGGGTCGAGCGCGGGGAGAAGAAGCCTGTCCCAGACCCCGCCATCTTCAATCAGGCCCTGGTCATCAATGAGGCGGCCGGTAAGATCGTTCGACATCCACCTGGTCATGACAATGACAATGGGAGCGTCTTCGGCAAGGCGGGTATAGAACGTGGAGCGATACCAGTCCCACAACGCTTCGGATACGATTTCCGAGATCGCGGTTTGATAATCTTTGATCGGATCGTCGATAAGGCCCAACTGCGCGCCGAAGCCGGTGATCGCGCCTTGGACACCGGCCCCGATCACCAATCCTCCCGCGGCGGTTTCCCACTGGTCCTTTTTCTGGAGCTCGGTCCGGCTGATCGTAACACCGGGAAAAATGTCACGGTATTGCGGCGTGCCGCAGGTATTACGCTGCCAGCGGGTCAGGTACTCGGCGCGATCAGTGCTGTAACTCGTAACAATAAGCTGTCTTTGTGGATCCCGGCCGAGAAACCATGTCGGAAAGAGCTTGGAGCATATTTCCGTTTTCCCGTGCTGTGGAGGCATATTGATGATGAGACGTTTTATTTTACCCGATGCGACGTGAGTCAGTTTGTCGGCAATGATTTTGATATGCCGCGGTGTTTCATACCTTGGCTGTATGTAGCGGGCATAGGCCAGCAGATCGTCTTTCCCGTGTATTTTGCCATAGACGTTTCGATCGCTTTTTTTCGCCTTTGAGAATTTTCTTGTCCCTTCGACCAGGACATTCTCGAGTATTTCATTGTGTATCCGGCTCATACTCGATCACATCTTTTCCTTTCGGGGCCTTCCCAATCTGCAGGCGCTCCTGTATTTCGCGATAAATACGTTCCCAGTTCGTCTTGATCGCCCGACGCACATCGGGTATTTCCTGAAACACCTCGAGCATCGCCTGCACGATAAGCAGCGGGTGCAGATGGTCGCGGTTCTTCTCGTCGAGCGCGAGTGAGAATTCGGATATGGTCTTGAACGCGTACACCGCGCCTTCGAAGCTCTTTATTTTGG
This sequence comes from uncultured Leptospirales bacterium, assembly GCA_964423905.1. Taxonomy (GTDB): domain Bacteria; phylum Spirochaetota; class UBA4802; order UBA4802; family UBA5550; genus CAYRGX01. The sequence goes on from CAYRGX010000005.1 coordinate 37,716, forward strand.
GAGACTTCGTCGCGGTGATCTGGGCGTACAACGCCTCAAGGATCGTTTCGGTTTTGGTTTGAAGTTCAGTCAGTTTTGAGGCGGCGACGTCATCCACATTGCGGCGCATTACGGCCCGGACTTTGGTCCGGTAGTCCTCCCACGTTTCTCCCTTTTCGTCAGACTTTTCTGCCCACGCCCTGATCGTCGCGCCACGGAGCTTCGCAAGCCCCATTTCCGTTTTCACCCGCGTGGCAATATCGTCATAGGACAGGCCCTGAAGGTACAGGCTGTAGGCGTTGAATTTTACCGAGTCGTTGTAGGCCATGATCCGTCACGTGCCGAATACGATCCGCCGTAGTCAATATTCGACCGGGTTCCCCGCGGTGGACCATAGAACGGATGTTTATCCTGTTCGTTCTTGTAATAATTCAATCCGAACGCGGCATTGCAACCGAGAATGAACCAGCCGATTTTTTCGTTAAATTCAACGGCGCCGATCATGGATATGACCATGTAGGCGAATGCCGCGAGGGCGAAGAGCGAAAAGAAAAATGCCCGCTTGGAAAAAGCCCCGCCCGCGCCGGTAATAAAAATCATCGGAGATATACGCGCTTTTTTTGAGACGAGTGTTGCATGTTCAGACGGCACACCGGAAGCGGTCCCATCAGACGCTTCACGGGCATGCGAGTTTCTTCGATGCGTTGATTCCATGGTCTCCCGGTCAGGAGATACGCTTACCACTTCCGATTTCAGCCGTCTTCTCAATGTTCCTCCTCCATCAGCGACGCCGCCGCCTCTGTCTGCATCCGCTCGTCGATCTTGATCAGTATTTTTTCAATCCGCAGCAGTCGTCGGTCGATCTTGTTATTGTTCTCGGAGAGTTTCTTCTCGATGCGTTTTTCGAAGTCATTGAAACGACGCTCCATCTCAAGCTTCAGGGCGGCGATGGCGTGGTCGTTTCTGTTGGCGTGTTCGGCGTTCGCCCGTATCTCACAGGTATGTTCGTCGGTCGTTTTCTTGATTTCCTTTTGGTGAAAATGCAGACGGAAGTATATGGCGATGACCGTGCCCAGGAGCATGCCGCCCTCGAGGAGTAGTTTCGGATCGATCGTCATCGAGCTCATAGCGAAACGATACGACGGAAAACGGTGACGCGCAAGGCGCACCTGTCGGGCAGATGACGAAATAACAGATATTTCAGATATTTTTATTCGAGGTAGGCGAGCGGGGGACGGTAGGCGTTATCGATGAACTTTTTGATATCGCTCCGTCGGTAGAGAAACTTCCTTGCGGAGTATTGCATGAACGGGAAACGTCCCTCCGCGCGATACCGACTCACGGTGCGCGACGAGACTTTCAGCATTCTCGCCGCTTCCTCGACGGTAAGGAGTTCTTCTTCGGAATGAGACATAAATCTTGCAGAACCGATACCGCGCCGAAAGTCAAGCACATTTTAAAACCAGTACATCACCGCCACGCGCGGACCTATCGATTCGCTCGAGGCGACGATACCCGCGCCAAGCGCGAGGCTGTTGAATCGATGCCAATAGGTGGCCCCGTACAACGGCTGGAATTTCTTCTTCGACCAATCGTATTGAAATGCCACCGAGCATTCGATCCCGTTGACTTTCGTCATCCAGCTCCTCGCCTCGGGGATGAGCGTTTTCGGAATCTTCGTTTCAGCGACGCCTTTTCCTTCCGCAACAGTACGGTACGTGATCGATTCTCCTCGAAAATTGAAGCGGTCGTGGCTGATCTTCTCTCCTGAGATTTGCTTTGTCACGACTTCGTTCGAGGCAATCCGGGAAGCGTGTCGGTAATACCAGTACATCGTACCCAGGCCAAGGCAAAATGCAACGATGAAAGATATAATTATGCTGATGATTACTCGCTTGGTGGTCCACATGGTTGCAATATACCATGTGGACCGTATAGACGGCGAGGTTGATCTGTCAGATGAGGAGGGAAGTCGAAAAGTAAATGTTAGATTTTTTTCGGTTTGATAATGAGAATCCTCGAATATGGCGTTTTGGCATACGTTTCGAACTGGACACCGTTTATTATAGTTGTGTTATTGCCATTGAAGCTATTTTCAACCCACTTTTTCGCTTCCTCCGGCTTGCTGCCGCTGTAGGGCAAAGAAGCCACATACCCCAGGAATTCCTTGATCGTGTTATTAATCCCAAAGGAATTCAATGCGGTCACATGAACCGCAGTTATTTTGTTATAGGATTTTCCGAAAATTTCAACCTGAAGGTCGTTCGAGTCCATCTGCGATGTACAATTCCACCATTCCTGAAGATCATTTTTTTCATGTTTGACCTTAAAGCCCTTTTTCTCTAAATTCAAATATATATCAACTGCTTCAAGGCCAGGGATATATTTACCATCCACGACAATACTTTCTTTCCCTTTATCCACAGTACTGGTACCGGATGGGGGTTTGTCTCTGTCGACAGCAACCGAAGCGATTAAAAAAAATAAAGCTGCGAATCCGTACGCCAGTAAACCGTACCACCTTTTTTTGTTTTGAGTCCAGAACATTACCTTTTCTGGCTTGAAAAGAGTCACAAAAAAAAGAACAATCGATGCAAGAAACAATAAAGTGAATAAAAGCCCCATAGCATATCTCCTGGATTAATTTGTGGCGCATCATTCCGCGCATGTAATAAAATATAAAGTTATTCAACACACTATAATAAACAATAAAAAATTAATGACGTCAAATAACTGATGGCAATTCCCAAATTTAATTATTACACTGGCTTTTGCACTCCTGCATTATCAACCCAGATTAGCTTCCCCTTTTTGGTGCAATTTCCTTTTCTTTTTATCCTTTTTTTGTTTTTCAGCCAAAACCAAAATTTCGGCTGCAGATCGTAGTTTGTTAACAGCGTCATCTGATAATTCATGCAATGCCGCGATAATAAATCGCTTATCAGCGGTTAGGTGTTCCCAAAATATCGTGTGATGAATATTATTCTCATCAACTGGATATATTTTGATTTCACCTTCATAGGTTATAAAATGGGAATTAGCATTACATGACTTTTTTAGATTTTCTATAAACATTTCACCTCCACCGGTGAGAAGCCACGTGGAATTTATTTTAAATAGACATTGCATTGATAATGCAAATATTTTCGATATTTCTCTTTTCCCATTGATCAACAAACTAATATAGCTTTGGTCAATGTCCAATAACTCTGACAACTCGACTTGTTTAATTCCGAGTTCATCCATCACTAATTTTAATCTTAATCCGGGGTGCATAATTATTACATTGTCATAAAAAAGAATTGACGATATTACATAGTCATATTATATTGATTTAAAGATAACGATTATCAACTTTAGGTGCTCACAGATACCAACATGAACACATTGAGCGCCACAAGTTGCCAACCTTAAACCAATAAGGAGGATTTAGGTGAATCGTCAAAAAGTCAAGATTATAATGGTACGGAAAGGGATCGATTTCAAAAAACTTGCCGCAGCATTCAATGTCACTCCGCAGGCTGTATACGAAGTTATTAAGGGAAGGATGAATTCAAACCGAATTGAAGCAATGCTCGAAGATATCTTAGAAATGCCGATCGCGGACATCCGGGCTGCGTGGAACAATACACAGCCTGGCGGAGACGAAATAGACATTCATGCTGTCGCACGAAGAGTGAATCAACGATTGAACATTGCCGCAAGTGCATAGAGGATTCATGAATCGTACAATAATCAGTACCAGGCTTTACAAAAAGAGACTATCTATAACGGAGATTGCAAGAAGATGCAATATTCCGCGACGATCTATTTATCATGTTCTTAATGGAACTCGGAGTTTTCATCGCGTCGAATCTGAGCTTGAAATAATTTTAGAAATGCCGATTGCGGAAATCAAGGCCGCATGGAGCGCCGGTTACAAGCCGCTTCTGAACGCTGATGTGCCGGATGACATGAAGAGGAGGTCAAGATGAATACTACTCGGGATTTTTCACAAGCTTCAAGAATGAGTTTTTTAGCTTCTCTGATGGCGGTGATAGGAGGATATCGAGTCCACTATATCGAAGGTCATTCAAGACATCATTTGACCGCAAGCGCAAAAAGGGGAAGGATTCAATACTTTTTAAAAAATGCCGATGACAACAAATCGCTTCGTATTGAGCTCGCTCAGGTATTTGGTCCCTTTTCCGAAGATTGTCATATATCAAAACCATCAACGTTCCACATGCCAGACCGTCTTCGACAAGAGGATCGGAACATAGACCACAATACTTTTCAGGACGGCAAACAAAAGGATGATAGCAAGGAAGACAGGCCGTGAAGAGGGGCCACTTGCAACGGGTGCAGAATAATGGCAATTCAATATCTGATGCAAATTCAACCGATACTCCGCATTCAGAGTTCAAGCAAAGGGCGTATCGAGGATCAGGATAAAGATCGATCATGATATTATTAAAAAATTTTAGAGTCAACAGTCAATCAATTAATACGCCCAAGGGAGGGCACCCATGGGATCAGTCAGACTGAAAGTCAAAGATACGATGATATACCGAAGGTCCCGTCAAGACCAGAATACTTGTATCGATTGTGCGCATCACGTGCTCAAGCAGATAATCGGGATTGGAGGGAACGATCTGGGGCTGCAATACCGCTGCTCCCTCATGGGATGCGGCGCATCGGTTCGATACAGGATATCCCCAAACTATATCTGCAATGCATTTATACCTATCAAGCAAGAAAAAGGAGGACATCATGAACGTTGTGGTATGTGGCGAAGTTCGCGGGATGTCATTTCGATTTTCGGCGGTCCTGAACCGGGCTGGTTATATCACTGCCCTGGCCGGAGTGTGTATCGGATCGCAGAGGCATGCACTCATCATCGAGCCGCCGAAGCCGATATTATTGGACGATAATCCCGGGAACCGCGGTCTGGATAAACTCGGAAAAACAATCAGGGAATTCCTTGATACGTCAATAGCTACGGAGAACGCTGATGTCACCAAAAAATCATAAGTGGCTCCTGTTCGGCCCGATTCGATATCTGCATCGTATCTACAGGCTTACGCAGGCAGGAAACGCCTATGAACGCCTGAAGCTCAAAACGGGATTCGCATTGTCCCTGGCCGATGAGCTGCAATTCAAGGGACACTGCGTATCGTTCCTCGAAGAATATGAATACGTACCGGAATATTTTATTCACGAGACGGCAAAAGTCGCCATCGGAAGAAAACAGACAGAATCAGCACCATAAGGAGGTATCATGTGAATGGTCAATATAAGAACTGGTCGAACGTCGTATTCCGCTGTTATGCGCGAAGCGGCGGTGCGTGCGTCGATGAAAAATATGACTCCTGGCAGCAAACGTTTGTTTAGGTCGATTATAAAATCAATCACGAAAATGCTGAGGGCCGCATGATCGCGCACGCATACCCATTCATCCTGATCGAAGCGGTATGGGCCATGGTGGTCCTGATATGGGTAAGCCTTGGATATGCGAGCCTGTTCATTGCGTCGTTCGGAATACTCGCCTTCTTCATCTCGAACAGAAAAAGCAAACTATTCTTCAAGGTAAGGAAATGAACAAGGGGCCGAGAAACAATCTCACGCGGGGACGCCTTACGGCGCGGATCGTGGCGCTCCTCCTGGAAAAGTTCCCAACCGCATGGAACGCGCACGAGCTCGAGCTCTGCACCGGTGCCGGACGGCGGACCGTCGAGCGGGTGGTTGCCGATCTATGCGCAGCCGGGGTCATCGAAAAGAAGTACCACTCCTACGGCATAGCGACAACCCACCTGGGAAGAATCTACGGCGCGCAGTGGATCGTGCGCCAGGAGATAGAAAAAGATATAATGATTCAAAGGAGCATTGCAGATGGCAAAAAAATCGACACAGCCGAACGACGGGACGGCATTGGTTAAAAAAGACCTTGATGGCGCCAGCGTCGAATTTACCGATACCGACGTGCAGGACCTGAATCTCTTCGAACAGGCGATCGTTTCAAGCTGGATTCAGGAGGCGGTTGCGCTTCGCAATATCGCTAATAGGAAACTGTATCTCCTACGCGATTGCGTCAGCATGAAAGATTATCTGATGGAGTATTACAAAAAATCCTATAGTCATGCAAACCGGCTTCTATATCTGACCAGCAAGATAAACACCGAGCGATTGCCCGATTTCAACGGCATCCCAATGACCCGCCTGTTGGAGATATCGAAGGACGATGCACTGGTCGGAATGATAAACGACGGTGACGCATCCGTTGAGATTGACCGGGTGATATACTCCGACGGGACGACAGAATCACTGTCCGACCTGATCGCGCGAACGAAACGGGAGGCAAAACGGGAGGAAGGACAGGACCGCGACAAGCTGCAGAAGAAAATCGACAAACAAAAGGAAATACTCGACGGGAAGAGCCACATGCTCGAACGGCTTTACGAACAACTCGAGGAAAGTAAAACGCACACCAGGCAACTCGAGGAGTCGCTGCAATCGCTCATTAGCGAAAAGGGTATCGACCCGAAAACAATTGTCTTCATCACCCATAAAAAACAGGCGGTCGATCTTATCGACGAAACCAGACGTGAAATATTGAAATCGCTTGGTGCGATCGACAATATTCCGAAAGACCTGGTAGACGCCGAAATCGGCGGCATGCTCGGATTGACGATTGCCGCGATCGACGCGGCGAGCGAGCGTATTCGTGATAACTGGGGAGCGGTGCTCTGGCTCCCGGGACAATCCGAAAAACCTCACGACCTTGTACCGTAACAGGAACCTGTCATGGCGAAAGGGAAACGTTACAATGAGGAACTGCTCGTGGAATTCGTTCGGCGTTATAAATCCGCACCCAAGAAAAAAGAACGCGGCACGGCGCTTCGATGGTTCATAGATCAGACCGGATGTTCCTGGTCTACAGCGAATAGCGTGATCCGGAAGATGCTGCGCGGCGATCGTGCAGCGGATATCGCAAGAGCCCGACAAAAACGCAAGTCAAGAAAGAACGATATTGAACGCGCTCATGAACGACGCGACGCGCTCATCATTCACGGAATTAAAAGCCGTCCGGGAGCGGGAAAAAAATGGATACCGACTGACCGTGCGCTTGAAATGGCCGAGGATATGGGACTCATCCCTCGAGGGAAATATACAAGAAGCACAATGGACCGGCTTCTGAAACGTCTTGAATTGAACCACCAGTCCGCGGGTATCGAACCGATGGCCCACAGACTTACCGGACAGTATCCTGGTCACGTGTTTCTGGTGGATGCGACCACGATGGATCAGTACTATATGCGGCTGGATATGACCGTGGTCCGTCACGACGCGCCGCGGGGAGATCAGCACCTCGACGATTATCTTCGCAAAAACGAGCTTGTTAAAATATGGGTCTATTATCTGGTCGATCTTTTTTCCAGGGCATTTTTACCATATCCTGTCATCCCCGAGCGTAAGAGCCTTGATTCTAAAAACGGCGGCGAGAACGCCGATGACTGGACGGAAGCGCTTTCATTTTTCTTCATGCCCAAACGCGGCCTCCAACCATTGATTGAGAACAGAGCCCATCCGCTGACCGATTGCCCCATAGAGGGGATCCCCACCATATTGATGTGCGATCGCGGATCCGGCATCGGCGCATCGAATCGCGTGAACAGTATGTGCACTCACCTTGGTATTCGCATTGAAACACATCAGCCTGGCAAACCTTCATCGAAAGGCGCGGTAGAGGCTCGAATCGGGGCATTCAAACGTCGGTTCGAATCGCAGATCAACAATGTCGCGATCAGAGACATCAATCACCTGGTTCATTTTTACCAGGCATCAGCGCACTGGTGGAACCATCGTCAGGGTTATTATAACAAATGGCAGAATGGCACACTCACGAACCCGATTGTCCGTGTTACCGCTGAAAATCTGCATGATGCCATGGTCTCGAATATCGTCAGGACAATAGACGGCTTTGGATGTGTCAAGATTGACGGTAAAGACTGGTTTGTAACGCCCAACGGGAAATACCGAGGAACGAAGGCCACTATTTATCGGCCTCCTTCCCGCAATGGCGAGCTTCGGTATATTGCCGAGTTCTATGACGATACCATTGCCGAATGCAAGAACGGCGTCCCCGGACATGATTTTGATGACATTAAGACGTTTAAAAAAAGTACCGGCGAACGAAACCGGGAGGAAGGCAAACAGTATGCCAAGGCAATCAATCGGATGATAACATTCGACGATATACTTCCCCGTCACCCGGATTCGAACGTGGTTCGATTGCCATCACCCGCACGAAACATCGAGACGCATTCACCTGTGACTCCCGAGTCGTTTGAAAGCATAGAACGCGCATGGCGGTGGATCCTCAATCAGACCGGGCTTTTCAAGGAAGAGATACCGCATAAAAGCAGGGGAACAATACAGAACATTCTGGAGATCGCCCTGGAGAATCAGGGATGTATTCCATCCGATGTGGCCGTCACTGTGGCGAATTTGATCAATCAGGATAAAATTAATAAAGGAGCAAACGAGATATGAAAGAGCGCCAACTTATCGAAACGAAAAATGTACGCATGATAAAAAATGCCGTGCGCGATACGGTGAACCAGAACGGTTTTCTGGCAGTCATAGCCGACATAGGCTCAGGGAAAACAAGAATCTGCGCGGAACTGGTCGATTACTGGCGTCAATACCCGCATAAATTCGCCGTCGTCAGAATGCACGGTTTTCAGCACAAATTCAGCCGAATATCCGCAGTGATTCAGCTTTTGTTTGAAGAAATCAAACCGGGAACTGATGTTTCGATGTTCATGATAGAGAGGAAATATCACATGCTCGGGGAAGCCCTGAGAGAAACGAAGAAAAAAGTCATTCTGGTGGTCGATGAGGCGCAGGACTTCAATCAGCAGACATTCAAAGACCTCAAGAAAATTCACGAGATCACCGGGAAGGGGTTCAAGCATCTTTTCAGTATCGTTCTATTCGGCAAGCCGGATCGAAAATGGCGGCAGATATTTGCCACTCCCGAACTCGGGTTCAGAATACGCAATGTGGCGCTTGATGACCTTACCCAGGACGAGATTATTGAAATAGCGGAGAAATCATATCTTTTAAGCTTTCAAAACGAACGAGTCAAAGAAAACTTCGCGCGGTTTCTCCAGTATAAAACGCCCCTCGGCATCGAATATTCCGCGAATGCAATTCGATCTCAATACGGATTTGATGCCGATCAAAAAACCCTCGTCACCGCGGATATCATGCAGAAGCTCCCGTTTTTCACAATCAAATATCAATTCAAGATGCTTGGCATCAGGCAGAAGGATTTCGCGGCATACGCCAATCAGATGGGCGCCAGCAAGAAAATCAACGAACAACGGGCAAGCGAGTTTTTCGGCGGGAAACTCAACGATGACAAACTCGAGAGCGAACTACAAGGATATGCCATGTCTTTGATCAATAATCGATTCAATCAAAAATCGATGAAACGTTCAATATAAGGATAAGGAGGTTCATTATGCCAAAACAAAGAACACGTATCGCGACCACGATTAAGATCGCATCGAACGATGATGCGAACCAAGCACTGGCCGAAATAGGAAAGCTTGTATTGCAAATCGAAGCGATAGACGGCAAGGCCAGCGAAGCGATCGGGAAGATCAAGGAAAAGGCCGCATCATCGGGTGAGGCCCAAAGAAAACGGATACAGGAGCTTGAGAATGCCCTCCTGGTCTATGCAGAATACAATAAAGGCGACCTTTTCAAAGATAAAAAGAGCATCGAGATGTAATATGGCACAATCGGATATCGCCTGAGTACGAAAATTTCAATAAAAAAAGCGACGCTCGATTTGCTAAAAAAACTTTTCGACGGGAGAGGCGTTCGAACCAAGGAAGAGGTCGATAAAGAGGAACTCAAAGAATGGCAGGATGAGGACCTTGCCCAGGTGGATGCCATTAAAATTATCGCGGACACATTCTTCTATGAAGTGAATCGCGATGAGATCAATAAGGACATGCTGAAAGCGGGATGAGGTCGACTGTGAAACAGCAGATGAATGATGGACATCATTCTGAACGTAATCGGAAGATTGCCCGTATCTGGTGTCTGGCACGTGACCTGAAATTGGACAGCAAGATGCTGCATGTCATGGTCACTGCCATCACTGGATCGGAATCGATCTCTGTCTTATCGCAAGGTTTGCTTATGAAGGTTATCCATGCCATGGAAAAGGAAAAATCACGCGTGAAGAGACATAACGCCTACGAGCGGAAAAAGAAATCACAGTCTGGTAATGTAACTTTTCTACCGACAACGGAGCAACGTACAAAAGTACAGAGCATTATTGATGATATCGATCATCAGATTCGCATAAGGGATCGTGAATCATATCTTGAAGCGATATGCCGAAGGACGTTTCACAAGAACTATTCTCGATTAAATAACCATGAAATGCAGGGACTTATTGAAGCCCTCAAATCAATTCTTCATAGATTTCAAAATAAAAGGAGAGATACATTATGAATGGAGCATTGGTGTTAATCGTGCGGAGCATCATCGACTCGATGATACTCAATCGGGAAGGGCGCGTCATCGGGATGAGAGGACAGCAGGAAATGACGTATATTTTCGCAGACGGCCGAGAGATCAGCCAGTTACTGGGAGGTGTTCGATGGGAAGAAGACAATACCATTGAAGATCCAAACTATCCATATGAGTTCCCCGCAGGACCTGGAGAATTTCAGATTGTCCGAAAACGCAACCCGCGAAGTCCCTACGATATTTGGACGACGCATCCCGAAGGGGGAATATGCATACATCAATTCGGCCGGAGCGAGGGCTGTATATTGATCGATGTGCGTACCGATATCGGTCTTGAAATATTCAACGATCTCAGGTCCCGACTATATGATAATGACACCTCCGAAGAGATGTATGGCGTGATTGAATCGGTGATCGATAGGAGGAGTTCAGCGGACGTCACCAAGTGGCCGGTAAAATATGAGAGCCATCCTCAATATTACCGGGAATGATCACACCGATTGATCGTCCTTCAATGGTGCCATCATTATTGAAGGACGATTCATTTTTTTAAATCAATATAAATGGAGAATGCAAAATGAAAGTTCAAGTCGTTGATGATGATAACAGAATAGTATGGGAACACGGAATTTCAAATTCCATTCGGCAAGGGTTGACCAGCAAATCTTATCTGAGCAATGGAATACAGCAATCAATCATTACTTCTTTATCAATTGCATTGGAACAGGCTAATGAAGAAATGCAATTAAATACTGAAGAATCAAAATTGGCTGTTTTTAATAATGGAGATAGAGTGCCTGATGGTCGCACTACCTCCTCCGAGGTCAAGAACGATATTCCAGTATCCTGATGATGGAGCTGAAAGTCGAGTAGGGAACACTTTAAAATGTCCTCCATGATACTTATACGGTTGGCCGTTTTTATAGTGATTAAAATTTGAATCATCAAGGAGCATGATATTGCATTGATGGGAGCAATCGACAACAACGATATCGCCAGTATTAAGCTGCTCTTTCGTATGAAGGAAGTTCATATTGATATCCTCTCTTACCTTGGATATTAAAAGACCATATATATTTGGTATGATTTTTCAAGCACATTAATTAATAAAGCTTTCGTTGATAAACATAACCGGAGCAGTAAAATGGAGGGAATATGATATTAGATAATGATAAATTTATTCTATCGACAGGTAAGTCATTTGCAGCCTACGAGAACGTAATCGGCCTTTCGCCTGGAAAAAATAATCTCTATGAAGGGTATGATGGCACAATTGATCATGAAAACTGGGATGTGGAATCGAGACTTACCAAGGAGGAAAAACTCGAGATAGCCGAATTTATGATTCATGCGTGGATCAATTATAAACATACGATCTTTACGTCAGAATAATGTTGTTATAAAAGAGCAGATGAATGTGTTCGCGGCACATTCATCAACCCGCGCAAATGGACTGCGTGAATTGCAGAGAAACTGCTGCTCAGATAATAGTATCGAGCATAATAAAATTACATATGAGGAAAAAATGAATAGTCCGCTTGCATACATCGGGGGGAAAAGTAAGCTCTCACAAATTATCATTAAAATAATCCCAACCCATAAAACCTACTGTGAAGCTTTTACCGGCGGAGGATGGGTATTCTTTCGAAAGGAACCTTCTCAATATGAAGTGATCAACGATCTCGATAGCGACCTGGTCGCTTTTTACCGCATTTTACAACATCATCTCGAGGAGTTCGTCAAGCAATTCAAATGGTGCTTGGTTTCCCGAGAGTGGTGGGAAGACTGGAATTCTCAACTGGAAGGCCGCGGTCTAACAGACATCCAAAAAGCCGCTCGATATTATTATGTTCAGAGACTATGCTTCGGTGGAAGAGTACGAGGCCGGACGTTCGGCACAACCCCCGAACGAAAGCCGAGAATCAATCTCATGCGGATCGAGGAGGAGCTCTCTGAAGTTCATTTGCGACTTTCAAAGGTGATGATCGAAAATCTTTCATACGAAGATATCATCAAACGTTATGATAAAAAAGACACTTTCTTTTACCTCGATCCACCTTATTATTCGGCCCCATGTTATAAACATAATTTTACCGGGATCGAAGACTATGCCAAAATAGCGGATCTGCTTAAAAACATCAATGGAATGTTCATTTTGAGCATTAATGATCATCCTGAAATAGTTCAGGTTTTCCAAGGATTTAATATCAGACAGGTGAGTTTGAATTATTCTATCGCAAAGAACAATATTGTTAAAGCGAAGGAGCTTCTCATCAGTAACTTTAAATTAAGAATTCAAGAGGTAAAGCCATGAAGAACACGATCTTCCAGTTCATCTATTATAGACTTGTTAAATGGGTCATCCCGAGAAAAGGGAAAAATAAAATTGAAAAGCAATATTATCGATATGTCGTTCAATTCAAACTCGCTCGATTATTTTCAAGCATTATAACTGTATTTATTGGAGATTCAAACGCGGCTGGTTTCGGAGTTTTTAAAATAATGAAATTATGGAAAACCGTAACAGTCAACTTCGGTGTGGGTGGCACTACTGCAATTGATTGGATTAACTTTTTCAAAACGATGAAAGGACAAAAAATACTTACGCTCATTATCGGTCATAGAATTGTACTGAACATCGGCGGGAATCATATAATCCTGAACCAGATGGAAACGGCCGCCTATGGGTTGCATTTACTGCATGATCTGTTCCCCGATTCATATAATTGCACCGTGCCTCCTATCAATACGGTTTTTCTGGCGAATATCTCAAAGCTTCTGCAAGCCGACAATCCAATATCGGAGGATGAGTACAATAATCGCACACTCATAATAAATTCGGTGATAAAATTAGAATGGAAAGATCATTCGATAGATTGCCATTCGGCTTTCCTGAACCTTCCGTTTGTATTGAAAGACATGGTTCATTATTATACCATTGCGATGAAATGCATTATAAAGTATTTTAACGAAATCGTGTATGCCCGGGAGTGAAGATAGATAGATTTCAAAAATATCTGATGAGGATTCATGAAAGAGCTATTATGTAATTATTGTGGTTATGAATGGATTTCGCATTATATTGATATTTGTCTAAAATGTGAATCAAATCATGTCCAAGAAGCTTATAATGAGGAGGAGGAGGATTCAATGTGAAATCATTATATAATTCTGAACCTATAATTGAAATAAAAGGAATTACTATCTTGAAAATCCCCACTGAAATATATTCACGCGTTGTCGGATATTTTCGTCCCGTAAATCAGTGGAACAAGGGAAAGCAAGAGGAGTTCCGGGAAAGGCGAACATTCACAATCTCAGAGGAAGAATTACGTCAAAAGTACCCCCCACTCAACCGAGAAAAATAATTTAAAAAAGCGTCAATAACTGTCATTTGTTATGACAATTATTTTAAAACATTTCCTGAAAATGATTGATTTTTATACATTTTTGTCGTTTTTCAATTTGAACTTAAATGCGTATTCATTATTTCTATTCTGGTTTTATACATTCATCACACCCGTTCATTCATTTGGGGATTGACATTTACGGAGGGGGATACGCACACTTGCCCCTGAAATCACACCACAACCTGGAGTTGCCATGAGCGGAGAAACCATACTTTACGAAAAGGGCGCCATTACCGTGCCCGACAATCCCGTGATCCTCTATATGGAAGGAGACGGCACCGGACCGGACATCTGGCGCGCGACGCGAATCGTGCTCGACGCGGCGGTCGCCCGCGCCTACGGCGGAAAACGTAAAATCGAGTGGAAGGAAATAATCGCCGGCGAAAAGGCCTTCAACGAGACAGGCCAGTGGCTTCCACAGGAGACCCTCGACGCCATCGCCCGGTACCGCGTCGCCATCAAGGGGCCGCTCACCACGCCGGTAGGCGGGGGCATCCGGTCGATCAACGTAACCCTCAGGCAGGTCATGAAGCTCTATGCCTGCGTCCGCCCGGTGCGCTATTTCAGGGGCGTGCCGAGCCCGGTGAAGGCGCCCGAGAAGGTCGACATGATCATCTTCCGCGAGAACATGGAGGACGTGTATGCCGGCATCGAGTGGAAGCAGGGCTCGGACGAGGCGAAGCGCATCATCCGGTTCCTGTCCAGCGAGATGAAAGCGCCGATACCCGCTGACGCGGGTGTGGGGATAAAGCCCATCAGCGTCGAAAACACGAAGAACCTCGTGCGCCGCGCGCTCCGTTACGCGATCGACAACGGGAAGAAATCCATGACCATCGTCCACAAGGGCAACATCATGAAGTACACCGAGGGCGCTTTCCGCGACTGGGCCTACGAGGTCGCGCGTGAAGAATTCGGGGGCTCCATCGTCACCGAGGACGAGGTCTCCGCGGGCGCGTCCCGTGAAGGGAAGATCCTCGTCAAGGACCGCATCGCCGACGCGATGTTCCAGCAGGTGCTGCTTCGCCCGGACGAATACGACGTGATCGCAACGCCGAACCTCAACGGCGACTACCTCTCCGACGCGCTCGCCGCGCAGGTGGGCGGCCTGGGCATCGCGCCCGGGGCCAACATCGGCGACGAGGCCGCGGTGTTCGAGGCCACGCACGGCACCGCGCCGCGCTACGCGGGCCAGGACAAGGTCAACCCCGGGTCGCTCATCCTCTCGGGCGAGATGATGCTCCGCTTCCTGGGATGGCGCGAGGCCGCGGACCTGGTGATCGCGGGAATGGAAAAGACGATCGAGCAGAAGCGGGTCACCTACGACCTCGAGCGGCAGATGGAGGGGGCGACCCTCCTGAAGTGCTCGGAATTCGGCAAGGCGATCGCGGAGAATATCGCCGCAATGTAGCAAGGGCATCGACCATGGACCAGACGCCCCGTTCGACCGGCTTCCGTAAGGAGCTCGGCCTGCTCGATTCGACCATGCTCGTGATCGGGTCGATGATCGGATCGGGCATCTTCATCGTGAGCGCCGACATCGCCCGCACGGTCGGGGGCGGAGGATGGCTCCTGCTGGTGTGGGTCATCACGGGCGCGATGACCGTCATGGCCGCGCTCTGTTACGGCGAGCTCGCGGGGCTCATGCCGCGCGCGGGGGGCCAGTACGTGTTCCTCCGCGAGGCGTACGGCCCGATGCTCGGCTTTCTGTACGGGTGGACCCTCTTTCTGGTGATCCAGACCGGAACCATCGCCGCAGTCGCCATGGCCTTCGCCAAATTCAGCGCGGTCCTGGCGCCCGCAATATCGGCCGACATGTTCGCCCTTGGCCCGTTCAGGGTCGGGGGCCAGCAGGCGGTCGCGATGTCTTCGATAGCGATCCTCACGTTCATAAACGCGAGGGGAATACGCGCGGGAAAGCTGGTGCAGGACTCGTTCACCGCCGCCAAAGTGCTGGCCCTGGCCGGACTCATCGCCGCGGGGATCGCGACCGGCCTCGGGAGCGACGTGTTCGCCGCGAACCTGAAGGGCTTCTGGACCGCGCGATGGGTCGCGCACTCGGGCGGCGCGGTCGTGTCGGTGCGCGACGTCGCGGGGGCGATGATGCTGCCCGCGATCGCCGTGGCCATGGTCGGTTCGCTCTTTTCCAGCGACGCGTGGTTCAACGTCACGTTCACCGCGGGTGAGGTGAAGAACCCCCGCCGGAACGTCCCCCTGGCACTCATCCTTGGGACCGTCGCGGTGACCGCGCTCTACTGCGCGGTGAACGCCGCCTACCTCGCGCTGCTCCCCCTCGCGGGAGACCCGGGCGGCGCGGGGCATACAATTCGCCGCGGACGACCGCGTGGGCACCGCCGCGGCGCAGGCCATCTTCGGCGGGGCGGGCGCGGCGGTAATGGCCGCGCTCATCATGGTCTCCACGTTCGGCTGCAACAACGGCATCATCCTCTCGGGAGCGCGCGTGTATTACGCCATGGCCGGCGACGGGCTCTTTTTCAGGCGCGCCGGCGCGCTGAACGGAAAGGGCGTTCCCGCCGCCGCGCTCGCGTTTCAGGCCGTCTGGGCCTCCCTGCTCTGCCTGTCGGGTACCTACGGGGACCTCCTCGATTACGTGATCTTCGCGGTGCTCGTGTTCTATGCCCTTACCGTGATCGGCCTGCTCCTGTTGAGAAAGCGCAATCCCGGCGCGGAGCGGCCCGTGCGCGTGCCCGGTTACCCTTTCGTCCCTCTGGCCTACGTCGCGCTGGCCGCGTTCATATCGATAAGCCTTCTCATCTTCAAGCCGGCCTACACCTGGCCCGGGCTCCTCATCGTGCTCGCGGGCGTTCCCGTGTATTTCATATGGAGGAGGATATCGCCGCTCGCGCCAGGGCAGGCCGACGCCTTGGCGGATAACGGCCCCGAGGAACCGGCGGCGGATTCAGGGATGCGCGAAGAGATTCAATAGAAGAGCGGCGAATACACGCGGGTCACCCGGCGCGCAGCACCCGCGCGAGCTCGTGGAGCAGGTTCTCGAATTCCCCGCGGTTTTCCTCGCTGAGCCCGCTCAGGGTGAGGTGGGCCTCGAAGATCAGCTCGATGTTTTTTCGCGAATCGAACGCGCCCCTCGGCGTCCTGACCGCGAAAACGGGCACGTCAGGTGCGCCGCCGGCGTCCACCATCTCGAACTCCTTCATGGCCGAGAGCTTTCGCAGGGCCGCGCGGGCCTTTTCCGACGGGCTGACGATCCTGACAGGCCCGCTGCCGCGCCTCCCGCTCTTGATGGCCAGCGCGGTGACGAACCCGATGAACGTCGAGTCCATGTACGCGCACTTCGAAAGATCCACGAAAATGCTCCTGGCCGCGTCCACGCCGTCGAGGTAGGGAAGAAGGCATTCGTTCAGCGCGAAGGTGTCCCCCGCCCGCGCCTCGCCCTCCACGATGACGAGCACCGCGCCATTCTTGATCCCGAATTTCAACGAGTTTGCATTCACGGCCGTCATGGTCGAACCAGCGCCCCGCACGCGAAGTTGTTCCCCGGCACCCTTGCCGAAATGGTTTGCATGGATTGACTTCCCGGGGAAGAAAGAGCAAATGCTAGCCTTCTTCCGCGGATTCTGTCAACGCTTTTATGCGATCGGCCCGGGTGCGGGTGGCGCGGCGCCTGAAAATTAATTGACAACATCCCGGCACTGACGTTCTCGTGTCAACACGGCCGTATGAATATTAAAGCAGTCAGAATTGTCGCGTTATCCATGTTGCTGTTCAACCTGCTGGTATGCGCGAGTCCTTTCATCCATTTCCACGTGCATCACGATGCCGGGGGCTCCGCTGAGTTCTGTTTTCCCTCGGACCGGCACGACCACCGGCAATGCAACGCCCACAGCATGCATGCCTGCGAAGTCGAGACCCTTTTCGAGCATATCTACGAGCACGGCATGGCAATCGAGGAATCATCCTCCGGGCGGTGTAAACAGGTCCAGTGGATGGATATCCCCCCCTGCCTCGCGGTACGGGACTTCGCAATCCTGCAACCGGTCATCGCCGATGCGCCGGGCTTCCATGCGCCCTCTCTCGCCGGGAACCGGATCCCTTCGCATTCCGACCCGCGCTCCCCTCCTCCCTCCGCCTGATATCGCCAGTACCGCCCTTGCGGGCAACACGATTCATCCGGAGGACAGTTCCATGGCACACACGAAGAAAGGACGCGCCCGCGCGGCGCTCTGCATATCCGCGCTTATCCTCGCCGCCGCGATGGCTGGCGGCGCGGACGCACCCGCGGTTTACACCGTTGATTCGCTCGTCGGCATCGCCCTTCAGAGATCCGAACTCATCAAAAGCCAGGAGGAATTCGTCGTCGCTGCCGCGGCGATGAAGAAGCAGTACATTGCCTGGCAGAACCCCTCCCTGTACGCGGGGGGAGGCATGAAATTCGCGGAAGGAAAAAAGGGATACCTCTACGCCATAGAGGTGAGCCAGCCCTTCTATTTCCCGGGCAAAACCCCGCGAAGGGGCGCGATCGCGGACGCGGACGAGGCCATCGCGAAGCTCTCGCTCGAGGAAACGAGGCTCATCATCCGCTGCGAGGTGGTCCGCCTGGCATATTCCTGCGCGCTCGCGGACGAAATGGAACGGCACCTTGACGAGCGCATGCGCAGGTTCAGGACGATGGAGGGCTTTCTGAAAAGCAGGCCTGTGGTTTCGCCCAGGAAAAGGATGGAACGGAACATCGTGCAGGCGAGGATGCTTCTGCTCGCGAAAAACATGAGAGAGGTGCGCACGGCCAGGGAGGCGGCCTGGGCCAGGCTCAACCTGTACCTGGGGTTCCCCGGCAAGATACGGATCGACGCCGGGTGGTTAGCCTCCGGGCCGGTGCTGGACTACGAAGCGCTGCGCGCCTCGGCCATATCGGGCAACGTCGAAATCAGAAAGATGACCGCGCTCTGCGAGAAAACGCGAAAGGAGGCGTCCCTCTCCGAGAGGGAGGCGTATCCCGATGTCGAGCTCAAGGCCTTCTTCAACCACGAACACGCCGGCGGCGACGAAAAAAGCGCGGGCGCCGGGGTCTCGCTCAAGCTGCCCGTGCTCGATCGCAACGCGGGCGCGCTCAGGGCGAGCCGCGCGCGGGCGAAGGCGCAGTGGGCCCTGCTGAGGCACCAGAAGCGGGTGCTCGAACAGGAGCTCTCGTCGGCATTCTCCGCCTACAACGCGGCGCGCGCCTCCATCGAACGCCTGCCCATGGGCCTCATCGAAAAAATCCACCGGGACCTCGCGGAAGCCGACGCCGAGTTCGAGAGGGGGACCATCGATCTCCTCACGTATCTCGAAGTCGAGAACCAGGCCTACGACATGCACCTCGCGGTGTTCAACGCGCAGAAGGATCTCGTTGAATCGTACGTGACCATCATGGCCCTTGCGGGCCTCGACATCCCCACCGGAGGCGGCCGCCATGCTGAAAAAAATCGCTGAAACAGGGCTCCGGCACAGGGCATTGACGATCATGGTCGCGTGCTGCGCGGTCGTCGCCGGCGCGTGGTCGCTGTTCACGCTGCCCATCGACTCGGTGCCGGACATCACGAACACGCAGGTCGTGGTCAACGCGAAAACCGGGGCACTCGATCCGGAGCAGGTCGAGAAGTCCGTCACCCACCACATAGAATCCGAGCTGGCCGGACTGCCCCGCGTGACCGACATCCGCTCGCACACGAAGGTAGGCCTCTCGCACGTGGTGGTCACGTTCACCGACGGCACGGATGTCTACTGGGCCCGCCAGCAGGTCACGGAGAGGCTCCAGAACGTGCGCGAGCTTCTTCCGCAGGGCATCGCGCCAGAACTCGGCCCGGTCACCGCGGGCCTGGGAGAGGTGCTGATATACGCCGTCAGGGCGAAGAAAGGATCCGCGATCGCGCGGGCAGGCGAAAAGGAAAGACTCACCTACCTCCGCACGGTGCAGGACTTCGTCGTGAGACCGGCGCTGAAATCGTCAATCCCGAACACCGCGGAGGTTGACACCCTCGGCGGATACAAAAAGGAGATACACGTCAACCTGGAGCCCGGCAGGCTCGCGCGCCACGGCCTGACGATCCAGGACATCGTGAAAAAGCTCGACATGCTCGGCGAAAATTCGGGCGGGGGATATATCGAGAACCGGGGCCGGCAGGTCATCGTCAGGACCGACGGCACCTTGACCGGGCTCGACGAGATCGGGAACGTGCCGGTCAAGCTCTCGCTCTCCGGCGGGTCCGTGCGCCTGGGCGCCATCGCGAACGTACGGGAGGGCCACGCGCGCCGGTTCGGCGCGGCCACCTGCGACGGAAACGAGACGGTCATCGGCACGGTGCTGATGCTCCAGGGCGCCAACAGCAGGCAGGTCGCGATGGACGCGGAAAACGCCCTCCGGGAGCTGAAGCTCCCCGCCGACGTCGAAACCGAGGTGCTCTACTCGCGGGGGTTCCTCGTGGGGGCGACCATCAGGACCGTCATCGAGAACCTCGCGCTCGGCGCCGCGCTCGTGGTGATCGTCCTCCTCCTGCTGCTCGGCAACGCGCGGGCCGCGGTGATCGTGTCCCTCTCGATACCGGTTTCGATGCTCCTCGCCGCGACCGGCATGAAATTCTTCGGCATATCCGCGAACCTGATGAGTCTCGGCGCCGTGGACTTCGGCCTCCTGGTCGACGGCTCGGTCGTCATCGTCGAGAACCTCATGCGGAAGATCGACGCGCGCGCCGCGGAATCGCCCGGGGTCGAATTCCGGGAAAAACTGGCGTTCTTCGTCGAATCGTGCGGCGAGGTGATCAGGCCCGTTGTCTACGGCATCGTCATCATCATGATCGTGTATGTGCCGATCCTGTCGCTCGAGGGCGTCGAGGGAAAGATGTTCCGCCCCATGGCGATGACCGTTCTCATGGCGGTGGGCGCGAGCCTGCTGGTGACGGTGCTGCTCATGCCCGTGCTCGCGTACGTGTTTCTCCGCAGGGCGGACGGGAACGGCGCGCGCTCCCCGCTCTTCGGATTCATCGACCGGCATTACCGCCGGGCCCTCGATTGCGGCATGAGGCGCCGCGCGGCCGCCCTCGCGCTCATCGCGGTGCTCGGGACCGCCTCGCTGGTCCTCTTTGTCAGAAACGGCTCGGATTTCGTCCCGCCCCTCGACGAGGGCGACATGAGCATCGCCTTCGTCCGCGATTTCAGCATAGGACCGACCGAGGCGGTCGAGGTCCAGAAGCGGTGCGAACGGATCATAAAAGGCTTCCCCGAGGTACGCCGCGTGTTCGCGCAGACGGGCACTTCCGAATCGGCCACCGACTCCATGGGCTCGTACATGTCGGACACCTTCCTGATCCTCGAGAAGGACCGCGGACGCTGGCCGAAGGTCAACGGCCGGAGAAGGACCAAGGACGAGCTCTTCCTCGCCATAAAGAAAAAAATCGAAGCCGCGATGCCGGGGCAGGAAATGCTGCAGAGCCAGCCCATCGAGCTCCGCTTCAACGAAATCCTCGAGGGGAGCCGTTCGGACGTGACCCTGCGGATATACGGTCCCGACCTCGAGAAGCTCAGCGACATCGCGGACAGGGCGGAGGATATACTCAAGCCGATACCGGGCGCGGCCGAGGTCGAGATGGATCCCATCACCTCGCTCAGGCGGAGCGCGATCCTCAACATCACGCCCGACCTGGAGCGGATCAACCGTTACGGCCTGTCCCTGAAGGACGTCAACAACACGATCGAAGCCGCCATGGACGGTAAGCGTGTCGGCAGCTTCCACGAGCGGGACAGGCGCTTCCCGGTGATGGTCAGGATGGCGGACGAGGCGCGCGACAGCGCCGGAGGCATAGCCGCGCTCCCGGTCCCCCTGGAAGACGGGGGCACCATCCCGCTGTCGGCGATCGCGAAAATCACCGAGGTGAACAGGGTGACCAACATCGCGCGCAACAATGCGCGCCGGTATTCGGCGATATCCATCAATCTCGCGGGGAGGGACACGCTGGGGTACGTGAAGGAAGCCAGGGAGAAAATATCGCGCGGCTTGAAGCTCCCCGAAGGCTACGAGATATACTGGGGCGGCCAGTTCAAGAACCTCGAGCGGGCCCGCGCGAGGCTGCTTATCATAATCCCCGTGGTGCTCACCGCGATTTTCATCATAATCTACGGCACGTTCAAAAGCGTGCGCCAGACCCTCCTTGTGTTCGCGAGCATACCGTTCGCGGTTACGGGCGGCGTCATCTCGCTGTCCCTCGCGGGCATGCATTTCAGTGTGTCGGCGTCGGTGGGCTTCATCGCCCTTTCCGGCATCGCGATACTGAACGGCCTGGTGATGATGACGATGATAAACCAGCTGCGCGAGAGGGGAATGCCGCTGCGGGAGGCGGTGACCGCGGGGGCCGTCACCAGGCTTCGCCCCGTCGTCATGACCGCCCTGGTGGCGAGCCTGGGGTTTCTCCCGATGGCGGTCAACACGGGAATCGGCGCGGAGGTGCAGAGGCCCCTTGCGACGGTCGTCATCGGGGGACTCATCACCTCCACGATCCTGACGCTTATACTGCTGCCGTCGCTTTACCTGATGATCGAAAAGGAGTAAGACCATGACCAGAACCATAATACTTTTACAACGCACCGCACGGTCGATCGCCGTAATCGCGTTCGCGTGTATCTCGCTCCCGCTGTTCCCGGGTTGCACGTCGCTCGACTCGTATATCCATAAAAATTTCGTGCACGGCGAAATCGACGAGATCGGCGGCGATGAAATCGTGTTCTGCACCGGCGACAGGGAGGACATGCGGGTCGGCCAGCTCTGCACGGTTTATAAAACGATAGCGACCCGCAACCACGGGATCAGAAAGATCACGCTTGGCCTTGTCCAGGTGACCGGATTCATCGATGACACAAGGGCGCGCGCGAAAATACTCCACGGGAACCTGGACCGCGAATGCCGGGTGCGGATCATGGATTGACTTCACCAGCGGGATAAAAAGTACTTGATCAATTCATGCGACTGGCCGGATACATGATCCTACCACTCGATCAAGACTCCCGCATGAGGAATGAAAACAGATAGCCCGGAGGCAACCGTCCGCATCGGGAACGTGTTTCGCCGCGGCGTTCCAGGAAGGTCCGAAGACGATGAACGTTTACGACACTGCGGATGAATCCTCGACGAGAATCGCATACCTCTCATGGCAGAAGGACGACCTTCTCCAGAAGGGCATCATAGCGTCGCTGGCGGCCATTGCGATCGTGCCCGCCTTCGCGCTCCTAGATATTTTCGTTCTTGGAGTCGATCCGCGCCTGGTCGTCCTCTTCAGGAGCCTTCCGATCCTCGTTTCCATGGTATTCCTCTCCCTGTCGCTCAGCCTTTTCAAAAAGGACCGTCGAACAGTCGTTTTCTTCTACCGGATGATCGTTCTCGCGCTTCTGGTGATGATGAACGGTATCCAGCTCCTGGCCGCCGAATACCAGCAGAGGGACGTTTCGATACTGGTGGTGATTTTCATATGCTTTGTTGCAAACCTGTCCGGCTACGCGGCGCTCATTGCGATGTATGCGTCGACTTCGATGGCCTATGTCGCGGTCACGCTCGCGCTCGGCCGGCAGATTCAGCCAGCCTATTCCAACTGCATCGTGGCGATGGTCGTGCTGTCCATCATGGCCATCATCCAGGAACGAATGAGATATGACCGTTTCCGCTCGGGTAAAATCATCGAGCGGCAGAACGAGGAGCTCACGGAAAAGAACCGCCTCATTGGCGAGAAAAACGAGAGAATCGAAACGGAGCTCGCACTGGCCCGGGAAGTGCAGACAAGCATCATCCCCGCCGGGCTCCCACGTATCGAGGGAGTGGAGCTTTCCAGCCTGTATATACCGCTCGAGGAGGTCGGCGGCGACTTTTTCGACGTCGTCATACCGGATCGTCCGCGCAGCGTGGGCATATTCATAGGCGACGTGGCGGGACACGGCCTGCCCGCCGCCCTGGTCACAAGCATGATCAAGATGCTGATCAATACCGCGGGAGCACTTCTGCTGCGGCCCGCGGGCCTGATGGAGCATATAAACAGGAACATCACCGGACAGACCGGCGACAACTTCCTGACCGCGTTCTACTGCCTCTACGACGGCATGTCCGGTACGCTGAGATATGCCCGCGCAGGCCATCCCTTCCCCTTCCTCGTGAGGGGCCCGGGCTATGTCGGGGAGATCAGGTCGTCGGGGACGATCCTTGGCGTCTCTCCCTCGGTGACAATCGAGGAACGCGAAATCCGTCTGGATAAAGGGGACAAGCTGTTCCTTTACACTGACGGCATGTCCGAGGCGGTGAATACAGCCGGCGATCTTTTCGAGGGGAAGGTCCTCAGGGAGGTCCTCTCGCGTAATGCGGGATTGCCCGTCGCCGAGTTTATCCCCGCCATATTCGATGAATACACGCGGTTCAAGCAATATGACGGCCACATGGACGATATCTGCATAATTGGCATGGAGATACCCTGATCATCCCCGCGCACGTTCTTTCGCCCAGACGACAATCCATTAATGAAAATATGCGAAAAAGGCTTGATTGTTATATAATTTTTAATTAAATGATTAATATATAAACAAACGAGAAAGGCCACCATACATGACCCATCCAAAGGAAAAGCCCCGGGACAGTCATTTGACCCGCGAGAGAATTCTCTTTGCCGCGAAAAGCGAGTTTGCGGCAAACGGCTTCAGCGGCGCCCGCATGGGGTCTATCGCGGCCAGGGCCGGCTCGAACCAGGCGCTCATCCATTATTATTTCGATACCAAGGAACGCCTCTACATGGAGGTTTTGCACCGGCTTTTCAGCATGGGGCCGGATGATTCCGTCATCGAAAAATTACGTTCGTGGAACCTCACCCCTCCCGAAAGCCTCTACGTGACGATCTACCTTTTCATGCGGATCACACGGGACGCGAGCGATCCCGATTTTCACAGGATAATCGCTCGGGAAATAGCCGAGGGACGAACGCACCTGAAATCGATCCTTCGGGAGTACCTCGTCCCTCGCCTTGCCCTGCTTGAAAACGTGGTAAAGGACGGGGTTGAAAGCGGGGACTTCCGCGCGGGGAACACCATCTTCGTCGTATTCAGCATGATGTCCCTCGTCCTTTCGTACGAATCGAACAGGGACAACTACGACGACACGCCCATGTTCGAGCGCCTCTACGGGGGAGACGCCCCGGATGAGTATTTTCAATTCGTCATGGAAATGGTGTTCAAGTCCCTTACCCCAGCAGGCATGACGCCGGTAATTCCGGAAATACCTCCAGAACGCCTGCTTGCCCTCGACATGATCGTGGATGAAATCAAGCGACGACAGAACTGGCCGACACCTGCATGACGGAAGGTCTTCAAGAAGCGTCCCGGGAATGAGCCCTTCCGGACGGTCTAATTGCAGGCATGTGTTCAACTATCGTAATCGACCGCTCATCTGATCAGCGATACCGCCGCACGTCGAAGATGCATTTTATAGCTTGACAAAAGCCATGAAAAGTCCCCATATTCGGGAACATATAGAAACACACCATTGACGCAGGGGAATAAACATGAGCACTGAAACTCGACTCAAGATTCGGGTATTCATATCTAGATGCCAACAACACGGCCGTCGGGCAGCACGCATATCGAGAGCCCCGTTGCTGGCGGTCACCGTCTGTATCGCAGTGGCCGGCATCGGGCTTGCCGCATGCAAGGACAAATCCGGCGCGAAGAAGAAGGGAGAACCGGTCGTCGTCTCGGCCCTGGCAGGAGACGTCCAGGTCATCCACGCAAAAGAAAAAGCGCGACCCGCCAAGCACCTCGAAGAACTGAACGAGGGCGACACCATCTTCGTGGGAAAGAAGTCGTTCGCCGCGCTCCAGTACGGCAGCGACATGGTCATCAAACTGAGCCCGAACACAAAAATGCGCGTATCGACAATCGGTTCCCAGAGCCAGGTGTACCTTGATCAGGGAAAACTTTTCTCGAAAGTCAGCAAGCTAAAGAAGGGCGACAGCTTCAGCGTGAAAACGAAAACCTCGATCGCGGCCGTGCGCGGTACCGAGTTCCTGGTCAATTACGCGGGAAGCGGAGGAACCTTCGTCACCGTCGGCGAAGGCAAGGTCGCGGTCGCCCTCGTCGCGGGAGAAGGCGACAAGGTGGCGAAGGAAGAGATGGTCGATGCCGGCAAGACGGCGGTCGTGGAAAAGACCATCATCGTGAGGCCGGTGAGCATCGAGGAGAAAAAGGACATCGTGACGTTCTCGGACGTTGAGGTCATTAAGGATGATGGCACGCTGAAAAACGTGGAAAAGGTCTACAAGGAAGTGAGCGTGGCCCCGGAGATCAAGATCGAGGAGGACACGACCCCGATCACGGGAGTGACCCCGACCGCACACACGGCCAAGAGCGTCTACACGAACAAGGAGGATGTCACCGTGCTGTACTCGAACCTCCCCGACAGCAGGTACGTGTGGATATCCATCGACAAGGCAGGATCGCCCCCGGGGCGGCAGGAAACCTACAACTGGACATACGGATACAAGCAGGGGAGCATGACCTTCCCGGGCGGGTTTGCGCCGGGGAATTACGAGGTCAGGGTCCACTTCTCCCGTGGACATGCAGTGAACCTTACATCGGGTTTCCAGGTCGTTGAGGGCGAAGGGGAAGCCAAGTAACAATCATTACATGAATGACGCGCGCAGAGGGGCTTCGCAGGAAGCCCCTCTGCCATTAATGATCGTGGTGGTCATGGGGGCTGAAATGCCCGTGGGTGTGACGGTGTATCCTCCTGCCGTGACGGTGCGCGTGGCTGTGCACCAGGTTGACCCCCACGAGCAGGTCATGGTCCGCCAGGATGTCCGCGGCCGATCCCACGCGAGCCAGGCCGTGGTCCTCGGACAGCACCGCGACCCGCGGCTGGAGCTCGTTCACGAGTTCCAGGTCATGGGTGGCAAACACGATGGTCTTCCCCGCGACGTTGAGTGAAAAGAACAGCTCGATGATGAACGACTGGGTCCTGGGATCGAGCCCGCTCATGGGCTCGTCGAAGAGAAGCACCTCGGGATTCATCGCGAGCACGGTCCCGATCGCCACGCGCTTTTTTTCGCCGCCCGAGAGCATGGTCGGGGGCCGGTCCGCCAGAGCCTCTATTCCGAGCATTCCCATTACCTCGTCGGCACGGCCGGCGGCCTCGCCGGAGGAAAGGCCCAGCTGCAGGGGACCGAAAAGTATGTCGTCGCGTACGGTCGGGCAGAAAAGCTGCACGTCCGAATTCTGAAAGACATATCCCACCTTTCCCCTGAAAAGCGCGTGGAACTCGCGGTTCGCCAGTGTCCTGTCCGACACCTCCGTTCCCCTGAAACGCACCGTGCCGCTGTCCGGCCTGACGAGCCCGTTTATCACCTGGAGGAGCGTTGATTTGCCCGAGCCGTTGGAACCGATGACCGCGCATATGTCCTTTTCCCTGACGGCGAGGGATATGTCCTTCAGGGCGGTGATCTTCCCGTGATAGGCGTGGCTGACGTTCAGGGTTTCAATCACATTCATTTCTTCGTTCCCGGCGGCCCTACCGCGGCAGACTCAGCACCGCGGCACCCGCGGCCGCGGCGATGGCAGCGAAAACGGCGTCCTTCACGCCCGGCTTTCCCATCACCGCGGTGTGGATCTCCCCGCTGTAGCCGCGCGCGACCATGGCGAGGTATGCCTCTTCAGCCCGGCGCTGCATCTTCGTGAGGAGAAAGCCCATCCTGCCGGCGAGGATTCGCCGCATGTCCCTCCCGGATATCCCGCCGGCGTGCCTGCTCTTCAGCGCCAGGTGCATCTCCTCCGTTGTTTTGGCGAAAATAAAAATGTTCTTGTACGTGAGCCAGAGTATCATGAGAACCTCCTCGGGTACCCTGAGCAGGCGCAGCGATCGCAGCAGGTCAGTAAACGCGGTCGTGTGCATCACGAGGAACACGAGGGTCACCGAGTCGAACACGCGCAGCGTTATGCGCGCGACGGTTTCCGCGCCCCTGTCCGTGACGCCGATCAGCGCCGGCACGCGGTATATCCACAGGCGGTACGGGGAGTCAAGCCTTGCGATTTCCAGGATGACATTCCCATCCGTTACGAGATTGAGGGCCGACGGCAGGGACACGAGAAACCCGAAGAAAAAGGCGAGGAACAACGCCCGACGGTAGAGCACGACAGCGCCCGCCCGGGAGACGACCGCGAGCATGCACACCGCGACGGCAACGGCGGCGAGTCCCGCCAGGCCCTTCGTGAAGCTCACGACCAGCGCGAAATACATGAGGAACAGGACTTTCGCCAGCGGGTGGATCGACTGCATGAGCCCCTTCCTCGACGCGGTCTCCCACTGCAGGTACATTCTCCCCACGGCCGAGGCGATCGCGCGAAGGCCGCGGTCGGCAAACGAAAGGGATACGCCCCCGGGCGTGCGTCGTGGCCCGTTCTCGCTTTCGAGCATGAACGCGGGTAGCGCGGTCCTCATTCAGTCCTTCCTCATCCACCTGGCCAGGAGATACATGACCGCGACGCACGCGGCCAGGCCGATGGCGGCCGACACGATATACGACACGGACTGCGAAAGCAATGACGAGCCCTCCCCGAAAAAATTGTAATCGGGGATAGGCGATCTCCACGCGTCGGCGCCAGCCCCGAGCCCTTCGGGAATGAATCCCAGCATCTTCTTCAGTGTGTCAGGCGACCATTCCCCCCAGGCGTCCCCGGCCCTGAACGCCGCGGGCACGAGTATGCCGAGCGGGGACAGGACTATCATCGCCCCAAGCGCGATCCATATCCTTTTTCTCGTTTCCATTTCATTCCCCCCCGCCCATTGCCGCGGCGGCTCCCCGCTCGCGCGAGATGAACGCGTACCCGGCAAGCGCCGTCACCAGGCCCTCCACGATGCCAAGGAGCGCCAGGTGCGGGACGATCATCGCTGGCAGCGCCACCGAAAGGGAATAGGGCGCATAGAGCGGGTGCCCGTCCGGCCCGGACGCGATAAGGGGCTGTATGCCAAAGAGGACCGCGGTGGCCGCGGCGGCGGCAGTGAT
This sequence comes from uncultured Leptospirales bacterium, assembly GCA_964423905.1. Taxonomy (GTDB): domain Bacteria; phylum Spirochaetota; class UBA4802; order UBA4802; family UBA5550; genus CAYRGX01. Next base: position 66,664 of record CAYRGX010000005.1, read on the forward strand.
GCCGAGATATCCCGCGAAAAAACCCCCGGCGAGTATGCGCGCGGGCGCGTTCGAGCGGCCGCGCACGATGCGGAAGGTCCAGTACGACACCGCGGGCATGACCAGCGCCATGGTGAAGCAGTTGGCGCCGATCGCGGTGATCCCCCCGTCGCCGAAAAGAAGCGCCTGGAGCACCAGCACCACCGACATGATGATGACCGCGGCCCACGGGCCGAGCACGATCGCGATGAGGGCCGCCCCGACCGCGTGCCCCGTGGTGCCGCCGAGTATGGGGATGTTGAACATCATGATAAGAAACGAGAACGCGGCGGCGACGCCCAGGTATGGCACGCTCCTTGCAGAAATCGATTTGCGTACTTTCTTCAGCGCGGCGGCCCAGAAGACAAGGCACAGGCCCGTGAGCGGGACATAGGTCTGGGGGCTCAGGTATCCGTCGGGTATGTGCATCGCGTCCTCCTTACCATCGCAGGGTGATCCCGGGCATGATCGCGTGGTCGGTCTCGGGCCCGGTCACGCCGTACTTGTAGCCCAGGGACAGGTCGAAATTCTCATGGGGCGAAAACACGATCCCGCCGAGGGCGAATACCGGATGGACCCGAGACGCGCGGTCCGGGTTGCGCTCAAAACCTAGGTTCGTGACGAGTCGCAGGTGCTTTTCCACCACCCATGCCTCCATCGCGATTGATGCATGGTAGAGATCGGTCCTTTCGTTCACCGCGTTGTCATTGCGAAAATACGCGAGATTGAAATGAATGATTACCGGCATGAGATCGATGGAGCCGATGACCCAGCAGGTAAGGCCCAAGCGGCCGGTGCCGAATCCCTGGTCGTCCCTCCCTACCGGGATGCCTATAACGGGCTTGAGCGCCAGGGTGAACACATCGCCGGTCACGATGCGCCATTTCATCTCCGCGGAGATATCCCCGACCCCCGACGAAACGCTCCTCACGCGGGGCCATACCATGCCGCGCTCACCCGCGATAATGTCGGCAAGTGTCTCGAGCTCGGGTTCCTTGCCGAAACGATCGATCCATTTCCTTTCCCAGGTCCGGACGGTGGTGTAGGGAAACACAAGGCTGATTTCGATCGGATCGATCACTCCGAAGGTAAACACTCCCTCGAGCCCGGTCGTGTAGTCGTGCAGTCTTCCGGTCGTGAATAGTCCATTGCAGCGGTAGCGGTCGATTCCGTACTCGCCGTAAAACTCGATCTCGAACTTGCCCCTGCCCAGGGTCTTTGTATCGTCGGTTATAAGGGGATGCAGGGCAAAGACCGGAATTGCCGCAAGTAGTGGAAGAACACAAATTGCAAGGTATAGACTTTTTTTCATCGTCTCCCCCCTGACTATTCCCTGTTTGAACCAGCCTTTGTCATTGCATTCTATTCATTGATTGATAGCATGGATTTTAATTTCGTGGCACATGTCAAGATATATTGCAAATTAATCGCATCATTATGACAATTAATTCGCCACGTGATGCATACCCTTAACCTGTGCGTTATCCCTTTTATTTTATAAGGATATACGTGTTCATGCAGGATCAGGCCTGGTTTTACCGCCGGTCATATCGGTTCCCCGGCAGCAGTCAGCGAGAGGGATTCCAGCGGGGACGAAAACTCGACGAGTTCGACAAGCTCCGGCATGTCCGCGGCAATCCGCTCCATATCGCCGAGTAGCGCCTGAATTTTCCCGTCCATGTAGGCCAGGTATTCGTCCGGGTTCCTTCCGTCGGCGGGGATATCCCGATCTGGAAGATTACACCCGTTCTCGCGGAGGATCGCAACAGTCTCGATAAAATCAACGAGGTAGGCGTTCAGTCGTTCGCAGGATTCCCTTGCGGCGTTGAATATCCTGATCGTGTCCGGGGTACCCGAAGAAACGTCCCGTATTCTGAGCAATCGTATCAAATCCATGAGTCCTTCCTGCCTATCATCGGTCCGTTGCGATATTGCGGAAATATCCCCGAATTTGCAACATAAAAAATGCGCCCCGTCGCGGCATCCATGCGCAGGACGCGCCATCTTTTCCGTTTTTTGTAACAACGGCCGCGGGCCCGCATCAGACTATTCTGATGAAACGCCACGGCTTTTTTAGTGGACAAAATATGCCGCGGGAACGCATATCTTCAATTAAATTCCATCCGGAGCGGGACAATGGATTACGCTGAAATAGAGAAGCTCACCGAGAAGGTGAAGTCAGACAACCAGTTCGTACACGAAATAAAGGCAGAGCTTGCCAGGGTGATCATCGGCCAGGAGCGGCTGATCGACCGCATCATCATCGCGTTTCTCGCCGGCGGCCATATCCTCATCGAGGGCATGCCGGGCCTGGCCAAGACCCTGACGGTGCGCGCGTTCTCACGGGCGGTGGACACCGCGTTCCAGCGCGTGCAATTCACGCCCGACCTTCTGCCCGCGGACCTCATCGGGACAAGAATCTACAACCCGAAGGAGCTGGACTTCTTCACCAAGAAGGGGCCCATCTTCACGAACCTGCTCCTCGCCGACGAGATCAACCGCGCGCCGGCCAAGGTGCAGTCCGCGCTTCTGCAGGCCATGGAGGAGAAGCAGGTCACCATCGGAGAGGAGACTTATTCCCTCGCGAGCCCCTTCATGGTGCTCGCCACGGAGAACCCCATCGAGCAGGAAGGGACCTATCCCCTTCCCGAGGCGCAGCTGGACCGCTTTTTCATGAAGGTGCTGGTCGGCTATCCCGACCGCGACGAGGAGAAGCGCATCCTCACCGGGTTCGGGGACATCGACGTGACCCGGGTCTCCAAGGTGATCACCCCGAAAAAAATCGCGGCAAAATCCGCCATCATCGACTCGATCTACATCGACGGCACGCTGATCGACTACATCATCCAGGTGACCGCCGAAACGCGCCAGCCGTCGCGCAAGGAGCTGAAGAAATACATCGAGTTCGGCGCGAGCCCGCGCGCCTCGATCGCGATGATGCGGGCCTCCCGCTGCCTGGCCTTCATCCGCGGGCGCGGCTACGTCAACCCGGACGACATCAAGGAGATCGCCGCGGACGTCATGCGCCACAGGATTATCCTCTCGTACGAGGCCGAGGCCGACGGCAAAAGCGCCGATGACGTCGTGGCGCTCGTGCTTGAATCCGTGGAGGTGCCCTGAGTGGACGCACCGGAACAGGCGCTACTCAAGAAAATCAGGCTCAAGACGAGCCGCAAGCTCAACTCGCTGTTCGTGGGCGAGTACCACTCGGCCTTCCGCGGCTACGGGCTTTCATTCGACGCGGTGCGGGAATACCAGTACGGCGACGACGTGCGTTCCGTCGACTGGAACGTGTCCGCCCGCATGAACCATCTCTACGTCAAGGAATACATCGAAGAGCGCGAGCTCTCCGTCATGATCATGATCGACGTGTCCGGCTCGACCGATTTCGGGAGCGCGCGGCGCAAGCGCGACTTGATCCTGGAGGCCGCGGCCCTCTTCCTCTACCTGGCCCAGATGAACAACGACCGCGTGAGCGCGGTCCTGTTTTCGGACAGGGTCGAACGCTTCATCCGCCCCAAGAAGGGACGCAAGTACGTGCTCAAGGTGCTCGACGAAATGGTGAACTGCCGCCCGGAAGGCCGCGGCACCGACATCGGCCAGGCGCTCGACTTCGCGCGACGCGTGCTGAAAAAGCGGAGCGTCATCTTCGTGATCTCGGACTTCCTGGACGCGCGTGAAAACTTCATCCTGAAGATGCGCCTTCTCGCGGAGCGCCACGATATCATCCCGGTGCAGGTCTCGGACCCCCTGGAAAAGGAGACGCGCGTGTTCGGGCTGGCCGAGTTCGTCGACCTCGAGACCGGCCGGGTCTTCCTTTCGGACGCGATCCCCGAAAGGGGGGCCTACCCCGCGCTGCGGGAATTCAACACCATCGAGCTGAGCACGGGCGAATCGATGGAGATACCGATCCTCCGGTTCTTCGAGCGCCGCAACCGGACCAGGCTCACCGTCGGGGCGTGATGAAGGATATGTCCCCGGCAAGGCAACAGCCCGGTCGCAGCGTGCGAACGGTGCGCGCGGGAATCGCGCGATGCGCTTCGGCGGCACTGCTGGTCCTCGCGTTCATGGGCGCGACGCCGCCCGCGAACGACGACAGGCACCCGGAGATCAACGCCACGGTCAGCCCCGCGAAGGCGACGGTCGGGGACTTCCTCGAATACCGCGTGCTCGTGAGGGGCCGGGACCTCGGCAGGATCGAAATCGTCCCCCCCGAAAAGCGCGAGCTCTACCCGGAAAAGGAAACCGGGCCGAAAAAGCCCGCCCCCGACGCGAGCGCGGATGGCGATCCCGATCCAGGGCGACACGTGCCGATATACGTCATACATTCCATGAAAAAGAACGACCGTTCCTCGGGCGCGATTACCGATATCGCGGTGAATATCCGCATCTCCTACTACCACCCCGGACGCTATGAGCTTCCGATCGTCGAGATACGGGGCGCGGACGGCATCCCGATCGCCTACAAGCTTCCGGTCGCGGAGATAACCGAGACAAACCAGAAGGGCGAGCTCCAGCCGCCGGAGCCACCGCTCGAGCTCTCGGGTAACTACTGGCGGCTCGTGTTCGTGGGGCTCGGACTGCTCGCCGCCGCAGTGGCGGGTTATTTCACGTGGCGCTATCTTGTCCCGCTCGTGAAGCGCCTCCGCGCCGCGCCGCCCGTGCCCCCGCTCGAGGCGTTCATGAAGGACATCGAGGCGTTCGCCGGGCACGAGCTCATCGCGGCCGGGCGGATCGAGGAGTACGTCTTCGGCATATCCATGATATTCCGCCGCTTCCTGTCACGCGGCTACGGCCTCGACGCGGAGGAGATGACGAGCAACGAGGCGGAGGCCGCCCTGCGGCGCGCCGCGCCCGAATCGTATCGCGCCCACCAGGAGGCGATCTCCCGCTGCTTCATGCTCTGGGACATTTCCAAGTTCGCGGAGTTCACCCCGGACGAGGCGTCCCTCAGGGAGAACCTCGAACAGACCATACGCCTGGCCCACGACCTGGCCCCGGAGGACCGAAATGATGACGGTCAGACTTGAGTTCAAGGACCCGCTCTACCTGGTACTCCTGGCGCCCTACGCGGCCATGGTCGCCTGGTACCTGTGGCGCCGGATATACGACCGCGAGTCGGTCATCGGCCTCTCTTCAGCGCGCCTCTTTCCCCGCAGGCAGTCGGTGCGCGCCCTCACCTACAGGTTTCTCCCCGCGCTCCGGTTCGCCGCCATCCTGCTGCTCATCCTGGCGATGGCGCGCCCGGGCAAAGGCATCCATTTCACCACCATCAAGAACCTGGGGATCGACATCATGGTCGCGATGGACGTGTCCGGCTCAATGATGGCCGAGGACTTCCAGCCGAAAAATCGGCTCGCCGTGGCCAAGACCGTCATCAGGGACTTCGTCATGAACCGAAAGAGCGACAGGATTGGGATGACGGTGTTTGCGGGCGAGGCATACCTCCAGTGCCCCCTCACCATGGAGCACCAGATGATCGGCGACATCATCGACGAGATCGACTTCGAGACCGTGCCCGTGGACGGGACCGCGGTGGGAGACGCCATCGCGCTTTCGACCGCGCGCCTGATGGACAGCAAGGCGAAAAGCCGCATCATACTCCTCGTGACCGACGGCCGCAACAACACAGGGTCGATCGACCCCGAAACCGCCGCGAAGGCCGCGGCCGACCTCGGGATAAAAATCTACACGGTCGGAATCGGGACCAAGGGACAGCTCGTTCCGTTCCCCACCGGCCTCCCGATGATCAAACAGCCCTATGAAAGCGATCTGGATGACGAGACGCTTCAACTGATCGCGCAGATCACCGGGGCCAAGTACTACCACGCGACATCCACGGGCGTGCTCTGGAAGAACATACGCGACATCGACCGGCTCGAAAAGAGCGAGGCCGAGATCAAGGAATACCACGAATTCCATGACCGGTTTCAGTGGCTGATCATCGCGGCCATGGCCCTCTTTTTCGCGGAGGTGGCCCTCCGTTCGGTGTTCTACAGGAAGGTGCCGTGATGCATTTCGGGAACTTCAAGCACATCCTGTACATCGCCCTCTCCGCATCGACCGTGCTCGTCTTCTTCGCGGCATACTGCATCTGGAAGCGCCGCACCCTGCGCATCATGGCGCCCGGGTTGATCCTCGGATCGCGTAAGATCGCGCTCGCGCGGGAGATCCTGGTGATGATCTCGATCGCGCTCTTCGCGCTCACCGCGCTCCGGCCCCAGTGGGGCGAGCTCATGCGCGAGGCCAAGAGCGAGGGCACGGATGTGCTGATCGCCCTCGACGTGAGTCCCAGCATGCTCGCCCGGGACGTCGATCCCAGCAGGCTCGACCGCGCAAAATCGGCGATCAAATGGATCGTCGAGTCCCTCAACGGGGACAGGGTGGGGCTGATTCTCTTTTCCGGCGACGCGTTCCTGCAATGCCCCCTGACCAACGACTACGGCGCGTTCATGATGTTCCTCGACGCGGCCGGGCCCGACGCGATTCGCCTCAGGGGCACGGACATCGGAAGGGCGCTCGGGGAGGCCGCGCGGGTCTTCAACAAGAAAAGGCTCACCTCGCGCATGCTCGTGGTCATCACGGACGGCGAGGACCACGAGGGCAACGCGCTCGACGCGGCGCAGGCATTCAGGGAGATGGACGTCTCGGTCTATGCAGTTGGCGTGGGCGGGGAATCGGGCGAGGTGGTCCCGCTGGGAAAAGGCGAGGCGGACCAGGGAAATTACCAGAGGGACGCGGGGGGATCGCTCGTCAAAACGAGAAAGAACCCCGGCCTGCTGAAAAAGGTCGCCGGGCTCACGCACGGCACGTACATCGACATATCGCGCGACCTGTCCGGCCTGAAGTTCATCCTGGAAATCATCGACGAGCAGCAGAAGAACCAGTACAAGACGAGGATCGTGAGGGAGCGCAAGGAACGCTACCAGTTCTTCGCGCTTGCGCTGATCCTCCTGCTCGCCGCGGAACTCATGCTCCCCGAACGTTCCCGCCGGGTCTGAACCGCGCCGGAACGTCCCGACGATCTCCCGCTATCCATCCTGTTCCGGTTTCGCGCCCTTTATGCGCTCACGATAGGCCTTGGGCTGTTCCCCGATCTCCTTCTGGAACACCCTGTAGAACGTCGCCAGGCTCTCGAACCCGATGGCGTAGGCGATGTGGGTGATGCCCATGTCGGTCTCGGCGATCATGCGGGCGGCCTCGCGGGCCCTGAGGCCGTTGAGGTAATCGTTGATGGTCCTGCCCGTGTAGCGCTTGAACATCTTGCCGAGGTGGTCGGGGTGCAGCCCGAGTTCGGCCGCGATATCCTCCCTGGTGACCTCCGAGCGCACGTTCTCCCTGAGGTACGCGATGGCCTCCTCGGCCTTGCTTTTAGAGAACGACGTGAGCTCCGGCTGGCTTTTCCTGGATTCCTTCTGCTTCACCTCCTCGAATGCCAGGGAGAGCTTCACGTAGCGGTTTCGCATGATGGCCCCCACTCCGATGACGAGAAACAGGAAACCGTAATTCGATACACGCACGAAATGGTACACCCCGCGGTGCACCGCGACGTCGTTCAGCATGGTGATCAGCAGTATGAAGAGCGATCCGAGTATGTATTTCGCGTCCGAATCGCGGCGGAACTCGTTGATGAGCACCCAAAGGTAATAGCCCACCGGAATGACCCAGGCCGGCTGGATGACGTAATTAAGCACCTTGTGCCAGAGCATGATGTCATCGGATATGAGGATCACCGGCAGGAACACGAACCCCAGCGCGGGGTAGATATAATGAAGGGCGGTGTGCTTTTTCTCGAAGTGATGCGTGAGGAACTCCATGAAAAAAATAAAAATGAGGTATACCAGCACATACTCGATGCGCTTCAACACCAGGAAGTTCTCGGTGATGAAATACTTGACCTGCGTGCGAAGAAAGAGGTAGGTCCCCGTGCCAAGGCTGAAAAGCGAAAAGTAGAGATACTCGAGTTCGTCCCTCTGCTTGATGAACAGGGACAGGAAGTAGATGCTGACCGTGATGTAAACCGCCATGAAGAGCACGTCGAAGAACTCCTTCGCCAGGAGGTTCCTCTGCAGTTTCTGCATCTGCCCGATCACGAAGGGCCCCATGTGCGGGCCGTTGATGTCATAAAATTTGCCGGCCACCCGTATGGCCAGGACGTTTTCCTCGCCCGGCCTGATGAGGCGATGGGGGATCTCGTAGATGCGCTTGCGGTCGTAATCCGAGCGCCGGGGATCGATGCTCCCGGTGCTGCCGATCAGCTCTCCGTTGAAATAAACCTCGTCCGCGTCAACGATCTCTCCCAGGAACACGCCGACCGCTCGAGAGGGGGGCTGTGAGGGGAAAACAACATGCAGGCGGTACCAACATATGCCCGTATACCCGGGGAAAAGCCTGTTCCAGTTATGGGGAAGCGGAATGATGTTCCACGAGGAGTCGTCATAACGGGGGTCCGCGAACGCGGGTTCGTCGCCCCTGGTAATGCGCACCACGGACCTGGAGGTAAAGTCAAGCGACCTGTCGTAGGCATCGTACACCAGCCTGCCGGTGCCGGGGTCCGCGGCTGCCGCTGCCCGGGGTACATACAGGTACGCGAAACCGAAAAATGCCGCAAGAATAAAGAAAACGCCGAAACGCTGCATGCATTAAAGTGTAGCACGGACCGTTTTGAAAAGTCAAGAGAAAGATTATCGGCTGGGATATTTGGCCCGGCCGCAACCGCGGCGCCCCCCGTTCCGGGGACGGCCGCGGCCGTCCGGGAAAATTCCGCGCGGGCGCGCGGATTACCACCCTTTAAGGGAGATGAACTTCATTTTCATGCCGTAATGATCCAGGTCGTAACCCGAGCAGGTATACGCGATCACGTGGTTCGTCCAGTGAGTGCACTTGCAGAGGCTTGTGTAGCTCCCGGAACTCACGCATCCGCCCGATGAATGGTACGCGACCGCACCGTCATCCTCGCCGGGCAGGAACGCGGAGGAATACCACCATCCGTCGTATCCGCCGATGCGGTACACGGTGATCCCGTTCGTATCGTTATGGTTGTACATGTTCCGCACGGTGCTGACCCCGAGATCGTTCGCGAACTTGCACGCGAAAATGCCGGCAAGTCCCTTGATGGCTATTTCGCTCCCGCCGCCGGCCCCTGCCGAGGTGTAGACGTAGGCGACGTTCCAGTTCGCGGGATAATTCGCGTTGATGTATCCCATAATCGCGTCGCCGGCGCTGTAATTCACGATATAACACCAATTGCTCCCCGTGCAATACACGTCGAGATAATTGGCCTTGAACTGGCTTGCCGAATAGGCGATGCTCACGGTGCTGTCCACCACGCAGTTGACGGACGTATATCCGGATGCATTGGAGACACGAACACCGCTACCCTCTACCCATTGTTTCGAACACATGCCGCCGAGATGAAGGATGTAATTGGCGCTGAACGCCTCGGTGGCACCAGCGCATAGTATGGCGATCACCATTAGACCTAACAGTTTTCTCATGAGACCTCCACGAAAATAATGATTAATGCATACCGTCTGGCCGGTATATCGAATAATATATCTATTTATAATTTCAATTGCATCTCATCTCAAGATTGCACTTTTCATAAGACTGTTTTTGTATATCTTTTGCATGTATACCACTATATTACCGACAATTGTAATCCCGTTGCACATATCCTGATCGATATGACACAAACATGTCATTATAGAGCCAATGTCGGTATGCATCCTTATAAATCATTGACATTCTCCAATCACCAGAAGTACTTTATAGTACGTTAATTTTATCAACGCTTCGGGGATACGATATGCTGAAATTAAAAGGATATATCCCGTTACTGGCATTACTCTTCGCGCTGACATTGCTTCCTTCCTGTCTTTTCAGGAGCAAAATCCCCGTGGCGGTCATGACCAAGCTCGAAGCGGGATCGATTGTCGGGACGAGCGAAATCAACGCCGCAAAGCTTTTCCTGGACGACAACAATATCAAAAGCATCGAGATCGTTCCCCTGGACGACGGGTGGGATCCGCAAAAGGCGAAATCGGCGTTCAAGGAGCTGAAAAAACGCGGTATCCGCATTCTCATTACGAGCCACGTATCGACATGCGCTCTCGCTATTGAAAACGACATTAACAGGGAGAAGGTACTCACCATCATAACCGGTGCGACCACCGACGCCCTCTCCAACAAGAACGATTATATCATACGCGTCATACAGGATGTGGCCCACGAGCAGAGGAGCATCGCCGAATATGTCAATGCCCAGCCCGAAAGCGGCGTGATCATTATCCGGGACACCGACAATTACGCCTACACTCTGCCCGCGCTCAAGCATTTCACGGAAAACCTGAAAAAACCCGTGGTTCGGATCATCGAAACTTCCATCAGCAACCCGGACATGGACGCGATCAGAAAAAGCATTCCGCAGGGGGGGAACAACATCGTGTACCTTCTCATCGGCGGGTACCAGATCGCGGCGGGAAGCATCGCCCAGGTCGTCAACGGCGTACTGCCCGCCGCAAGAATCCTGTTCACCCCCTGGATGAAAACGCCCACCCTCCTGGAAACACTCGGTAAGTCCGAAGAGCGCTCCATCATGCCATCCCATAATCCCCCCAGGGACACGAACAGGGCCATCAAAACGTACGTGAACCGGTTCAAGAAGAGGTTTGGATATCCGCCCACCTTTATCAGTCTCAACGTATACGCGGCGCTCGAAATCCTCAACGAGGCAATCGACGCAGGCAACACGGATCCGGAAGACATCAAAAATTACATACTGAAAAAAAAGACTTTCAGAACGACCTTCGGGCCCGTGACGTTCGATGCAAACGGCGACATACGCGGCAGGATGTATTTCATCACGGACCTCTCGAAGGAATTCTGAGCCGATGCGTTCCATACGGGTAATATTCGCCATCCAGGAAGGACTGACGTTCGTTGCCGCGGTCCTTTTCATCATAGTCCTCTCGTTACTCCTCCAATCGGGCATCAAGAAAAGCTATGCCAGGACCCAGGCATCACAGATCAACCTGGTGGACAGGACCATCGACAACATCATCACCGACAACATGTCCCTCCTCAGGGAATACATGGAGATGCCTCAGGGCGGCGGCTCCCACGTCCTGCTGCACGACTTCTCCGACATCTATTACTGCAACGCCCAATGCATCGTCACATCGGTCGTCAAGAAGGAGGCCGGGAGCGTCATTTTCCCGGGGTATGACCTGGGAAGGAGCTCCGTATGCCGTTACCTGCAAAAAAGGAACGGGGACGCCCTTACGCACTCCGCGCTCATCCGTTCCCCGGAAACCGGCAGGACGAGTGTGTATATTTCCGCCGAGCACAGGGGCGGCAGAATCGTGGGGAGGATCGGCATCGACAGGCTTCGCCAGAACCTCGTCAGGATAGCGCGCGTGACCAACAGCGTCATCCTTCTCGCGACGAACGACGGTTACATCCTCGCGTCAAGCAGGGAACCCCTGCCCTTCTATTCGCTGCCCGGTCACTCAGGGGACGAGATCAGTTTTTTCGGCACCGGGCACCTCTATGGCCGCAAGAAGTGCGCGACGCTCGCGAACGATATCGCCGTGCTGACCCCCCTCACCCCGCTCTACGGCATACTCAGCCTGGTCAGGGGGGTGTTTATCGTGTTCATCGCGGTCACATTCGCAATCACCATCGTGAGGACGGTGTTGCAGACCGTGTACATCGTGAAGCCCCTTGCGAACTTCAGCGCGATGATAAACAGCTGGGGACCCGACACGATGCCGCGCGCCCTCCCGCGGCGGATACTGGATTACCGGGAGATGGCGTCACTCTACCGGAGCTTCACGGAACGCACCCTCAAGATACAGCAGGTGATGTCGGCCCTGCGTGAAAGCGAGGAGAAATTCAGGACCACTGTGTCGGCCATGACGGACCTGGTGTTCGTTTTTGATGACAGGGGCAGGTTCACCTTTTACCATGCTCCCGACGACACTGAACTGTTCCTCAAGCCCGCGGATTTCCTCGGTAAAAACCCCGACGAGATCATGCCCACCGAAATAGCGGAAAAATGGAAGCAGGCCTTCGAAAGTAACAGGCTCGGAAGACCCGCCGATTTCGACTACGCCATGGATATTTGCGGTGAGATGAAGTGGTATTCGCTCAGGCTTTCGCCGAACATTGTGGGCGGTGAGTTCCGCGGATCGATCGCGGTCGTCCGGGACATCACCCGTAGAAAAAACGAAGAAGACCTCGCGCTTCGCAACCTCGCGGAAAAGGAGATTTTACTGAAGGAAATCCATCACCGCGTGAAAAACAACCTGTCCGTCATCATGAGCCTTCTCAACCTCCAGGCGGCGAACATCTCGAGCAAGGACAACGCCATCGAGGCTTTCAGGGAAAGCGCCAATCGCATCCTCTCGATGGCCCTGGTGCACGAGAAGCTCTACCGCTCGACCGATTTTTCCAGGGTCGATTTCAAGGAATACATGAACATGATGATCCCGGGCATCGTCTCGTCCTACAATGTCGGCAACAGCATCGAGACGGTGATCGAAATCGAGGACATCAGCCTGGACATCAACAAGGCCATCCCCTGCGGCTTGATTTTAAACGAACTTGTCTCGAACGCGCTCAAGTACGCATTCAAAAACAGGGAGACGGGCCGCATCAAGTGCTCGCTACGCGCGCTCGGTGACAACACGATCGAGTTCACCGTAAGCGACAACGGCAACGGGCTTCCCGAGGGTTTCCAGGTGGAAAAGGCCGAATCCCTCGGCATGAAGCTGGTCTATCTCCTCACCGTGCAGATCAGGGGGAAGCTTTCCATCGAGTCGAAACCGGGCGAGGGCGCACGGTTCACCATTGTGTTTTCTGAATAACGGCCCGCAAGAGCGGTATCGCATATCCCCATAAAAGTGCCGCGATAAAACGCCAGAGTGCCGAGGCTTCGGATGCGGATTTTTTCATTGACAGGAAGGCCGGAACTCGGATACTGCTTTTTCAACTTTTCCCATGGATAATTAGCGCGATGATATTCACCTCCCTCGAGTTTCTGCTGTTTTTCACGGCAGCGGTGTTCATTCATTTTGCCCTCCCCTACCGTTTCAGGTGGATATTCCTGCTCGCGGCGAGCTACTTCTTCTATTTCTGCTACGAGCCCCGCTACGTCGCGGTGCTCTTTTCAGTCACCGCGGTGGTCTATCTCACCGCGATGGCAATGGACGGAAGGTCCCCGCGAACGAAAAAGCTGATCATCACCACGGGCCTGGTCGCGAATCTCGGCATCCTCTTTTTTTTCAAGTACTTCAACTTTTTCACCATGACCGCGATCGACGTAGCCGCATTTTTCGGCAGGACCGTCACGCTCCCGAAGTTGCAGACCATACTTCCCTGGACTGTGGTCTCAGCCGTCGGCATATCCTTTTACACCTTCCAGGCGATCGGCTACACCATCGACGTCTACCGCGGCACGCGCGGGCCCGAGCGGAACCCGGCGAAGCTCGCCCTGTTCGTGAGCTTTTTCCCGCTGCTTTTCTCGGGTCCCATCGAGCGCTCGACACGGCTGCTCCCGCAGTTTTTCAAGAAAATCGATTTCGATTACGACAAGGCGGTTGAAGGCGTCCTTCTCATGGCATGGGGCTTTTTCCAGAAGCTTATCATCGCCGACCGGCTTTTTGTGTATGTGAGCATGGTATATGACACGAAAGGCGCGCTCGATCCGAACAACGTGTTTCACATCACGGGACTCCCGCTGCTGGTCGCGACATTTTTCTTTAGCATCCAGATTCTCTGCGATTTTTCGGCCTATTCAGACATCGCCATCGGCGCGGCAAAGATCATGGGCTACGAGGTGATGCCGAACTTCCGACAGCCGTTTCTCGCCAGGACCCTCTCGGACCTCTGGCGCCGCTGGCACATGTCGCTGATCCTGTGGCTTCGCGATTACCTGTACATTCCGCTCGGTGGAAACAGGGTCGGGCGTCTCCGACGCTACTTCAACACACTCGTGGTGTTCACCATATCCGGTTTCTGGCACGGGGCCCAGTGGACGCTCGTCACGTGGGGCTTCCTGAACGGGGTGATCATCGTACTCAGCAACCTGACTGACAGGCCACGCACTTATCTACGCGAAAAGGCCGTCCGGCTCCTCACGCACGTTCACTGGTTGTTCTGTGTTATCCTTTCTTTCGCGCTGGTCATGGCCGGCGCCCTGGGGATCGCGCGTGCCGGGCTGAAACTATCGATGACCCTCTCCCTGATATTCATCGCGCTCGGCGCCGCTGCCGGCGTGCTCGCGTATTTCCGGAAGACCGGACGCTCCGCGGACGGCTTCGCAGCGTGGACCGTACGGATATGGCAGACCGTGATAACGGTATTCCTCTTCATGCTCGGGGCCGTCTTCTTCCGCGCGAGGACCATGGCGGACGCGTGGTATGTGCTCACACATTTCACACTCGGGAGCCGGATGCCGGTCAACCTTCTCGTGGCACCGGACCAGTTCGCCATGATGTTCGCGGTGATCGCACTCATGTTCATCGTGCACATCATACAGGAGAGCGGCATAAAGATCGGCGAGGCAATACGTCGTCGTCCGGCGCCCATCAGGTGGAGCGCGTACTACGCGTTCATCATCATGTTGTTCCTGTTCATGCAGAAATCTGCGCCATTCATTTATTTCCAGTACTAGGGCGGTCTCATGTTACGGTTTACGGTCAAAGCGGCTTTATTCACGATTGCGATACTCGCCACGATCTTCGGCGTCATCTACCTCGCGCCCCTGAACAAGGACAAGTACATCTACGCGCTCGTCGACAAGCACCGCATGCTGGACACCGTTCCGGGGCCGCGCCTGATTTTCACCAGCGATTCGAACCTGGCCTACGGCCTCAACAGCGCCAGGATCAAGGAAGCGACCGGCTACAATGTGATAAACATGGGGCTCCATGGCGGTCTCGGCCTGATCTACTGCATGGACGAGCTCAAGGGAAAGCTCAGAAAGGGCGATATCGTCATCTTCGTGCCGGACTACACCCACTATGTCGGCGAAGGGGGCGGCGCGGACACGCTCGTGGACGCGACCATCGCCATGCCGTCGATCATGCTCAAGTATTCGCGGGAAAATTACGGGAACTACCTGGCCAACGTCCCCCTCACGTTCCAGCGCCGTCTGCGGGGCGCCTTTTCGCCCTCGATCGAGGATCCGGCGCACCGCCGCTCGAGCTTCAACGAATACGGTGACAACGTGGGCCATCTCAACCTCCCGCCGCCCAAATTCAAGACCATCGAGAACATGTCGCGGTTTCTCCCCGAAAGGATAAACGACCGCCTGGTGAAAAGACTCAACGACTTCACCGACAGGTGCAGGGCGCAGGGAGTGGACGTCTACATCATGTTCTCGCCCGTCATGCTCGCCGATCGCGTGGAGCAGGAGCCAATCCTGGCCAGCCTGGCCGCGGATATGCGGAAAAGGCTCCATATGAAGGTCGTCGGCGACCCGTTGAACTACCTCTACCCGCGCGAGATATTCTACGACAACGAGTTCCACCTCAATGGGAAGGGCAGGGAGATACGCACCAGCCAGGTTATCGAGGACCTGAAAACCGACCCGCTGCTCTCATCCGCCAAAAACCGCTGAAAGGCGCCCTTGCCGTTCACGGGACCGATAGTTATCGGTCCCGCGGGCAGTAAATTACCGCCCCGGGAATTAATTCCTTTACAAAATCATCCCCCCCGAAAAAATCATAAACGGACGGTTTTATTCAATCACACACTCCGGAGGAACTCAGATGAGAGAAGTTGTCATTGTCAGCGGGGCGCGTACGGCCATCGGAAAATTCGGCGGCGGGTTGAAGGGCATCCCCGTGGTTGAGCTCGGCGCCCTCGTAATAAAGGACGTACTCAAGCGCGCGGGCCTTCGCCCGGTCGTGGACGACGCGCTCAAGGCGCTCGCCCCGGAAAAACACAAGGGAAAAGGCCTCACCGACCTCGAACAGAAATATGCAAAATGGGACGAATCACTCAAACCCGTTGTCGTTGACGAAGTCATTATGGGCAACGTTCTCCAGGCCGCGCAGGGCCAGAACCCGGGCAGGCAATCCATGATAGTGGCAGGCGTTCCCAAGGAGACTCCCGCCTTCACCCTCAACAAGGTCTGCGGATCGGGTCTGAAGGCGATCGCCGAGGGCGCTAACGCGATCATGGCCGGCAATGCCGACGTGATCATCGCCGGCGGACAGGAAAACATGAGCCTGGTCCCCATGGCGCTGAAACACGCCCGCTGGGGGCACCGCATGGAAATCAGCGGCATCGGGGAAGTCCACGACCTGATGGTGTTCGACGGACTGTATGAAATATTCTACGGCTACCACATGGGGCACACAGCCGAAAACATCGCCAAGCTGTATGGCATCACCCGCAAGGAGCAGGACGAGCTCGGCGTGCTGAGCCACACCCGCGCACGCAAGGCCATTGTTGACGGCACATACAAGGAAGAGATCACCCCGGTCGTCATACCGGGCGCGAAGGGAGACACCGTGTTCGAAATCGACGAGCGCCCCATGGACACGAGCGTCGAGAAGATGGGCGCCATGAAGCCCGCGTTCCTCAAGGACGGGACGGTCACCGCGGGCAACGCCTCCGGGATCAACGACGCGGCCGCCGCGGTACTTATCATGAGCGCGGAGAAAGCAAAAGAGCTCGGGCTCAAGCCCTACCTGAAGATCAAGTCGTTCGCCTCCGGTGGGGTGGACCCTGCGTACATGGGCCTCGGTCCCGTGCCCGCGGTGCGCAAGGCGCTTGCGAAAGCCGGCATGACCGTCAAGGATCTCGACGCAATCGAGCTTAACGAGGCCTTTGCCTCGCAGGCAATCGCCTGCTTCCGCGAGCTTGGCATTCCTGAGGACAAGCCGAACCAGCTCGGCAGCGGCATCTCCCTGGGACACCCCATTGGATGCACCGGCGCGCGCATGATGGTCACCTGCATGCACGACATGAAGCGCAAGGGGCTTAAGACCGGCGTCCTCACCATGTGCATCGGCGGCGGCATGGGCATGGCCATGATCGTGGAAAAAGTGTAATCGACGCTACGTTAATTGGATTCGCAGAAAAACGCGCTTTCCGCAAGGGGGGCGCGTCTTTTTAAATTAGACCTCAGCCCCAACCCCCTCTCCCAGGGGAGAGGGGGAATAAGAGTTATAAACCTGAATGAAGTGTGATTGATTTTTCTGAATATAAAGAAGAATTAACCGTTTTCCGCGCTCATCTGTTAGTTTGATTGTGGGTAATGGTCCCGCGGTTTCATCATAGTCAATCATTTTGCGTTGCCCCGCTGCTTCACGAAACCGGTGAAATCGCTTTACAAATGTGAAATCGGTTTTATTAAAGTAAAATCATAGATTATAATTGATGCAGGGGGAGGCCAATTTGGAACGCCAATTTATAGCGCAGTATGTCATTGCAGGTTTCGTCATCGTGTGCGGTCTTTGCGGAATTTTCATGCCGCCAAGATGGAACGTCTTCTCATTCAGGAAAAAGGGCTTGGGCAGGTTCATATCCGAGAGGCTGTCGGAGGAGGCGCTCCGGCGCATTCCCCGGATCATCGGGGCGATAATGATCACCGCGGGAATCGCCATTTGCGTCCTGACCGTGCTCGGGGTGGCAATCCCCCTGGGGAAGTAAGGCGCCCCAAGGGCGCAACCGCTCCGTGATGACACGTTGGAGTTCTCGGTTCCAAGTGTGGTGTCAAGGGCGCCGCATCTACGAGCCTCATGGAAATATATGACCTGATCATCATCGGCGCAGGCCCCGCGGGGCTCTTCTGCGCCAGCCACCGCGGCATGGCGGGGATGAGGGTAAGCGTCCTCGAAAAAAAGGCGTCGGCCGCACGGAAGCTCCTCATCGCCGGCTCGGGGCGATGCAACATCACTAACGCCGTGGAGATCGAAGGATTCGCCAGGCATTACGGCCCGGCCGGGACCTTCGCGAAGCCGGCGCTCCTCGGCTTCACCAACATCGACCTCATGAGGTTCCTCGAGGAGAGGGGGTGCCCCCTTGCGGAGATAAAAATTTAATGCCCCTGTCAGATGCTTTTCGTGTAGAATGAATCTTTAACAGGTAATGGGTTGATTCAGGACGCCCTTTGGTGTTTTGAAAACCCGTTAGAATTTCCTAGATATTCAAGATATTCATCACCAACTCGACGAACAAAATGGCCGGCGTGTGCACGGTACAGGACGGCAAGAAAGAGGTGTCCTGCATATTGGTCCCGAACGGGACGAAAGGCTATACCCAGAAGAAGATGACGAAGAAAATGATATTGTCGTTGCGCGTCCCCGTCAAACTCCTATAATGACACGGTCGGGCCGTTCCCGGCCCGGGGAGGATCGCATGAAGGGACTTGCTGTGAAAACCGGTATCGCCCTGCTGCTTATCGCGGTGGTCGGCCTTGTCGCCTATGGAATCTACCATAAAATCGCGGTGCAGCGCACCGTGTATCCCCGCGTCATGAAGGAGCTTCTCGTTCCCTATTGCGCGCTGCTGTCGGCGGGAAGCGACGAGGAGGCGTACCGGAAATTCACGTCAAGGGACTTCCGGGAGAAATATTCCCTTGAGGAATATGTTGCGTCCCAGGAAAAGAACCGTGAGGAGTTCGGCGACGTGCGAACGATAAAGCCGAACGTGGAGTCCCTGGACCCGGTCACGGAGATCGGCCGCCGTTCGTTCTACTATGCGCTGTACAGATACAGCGGGACGAAGAACTTCACCTATATCGCCATCGATATCGTAGAGGAAGACGGAACCTTCAAGATTGACCGTACATACGAGCACAGCATCCCCCTTGACATGAACAGGGAGCGGGTGTTTTAACTGTTCCCCGGGCCGCAATAACGGGCACCCGTGTTGCCGTCCGTGCTGTTTCTCTGTAGATTGAATAGGGCACGCGGGAGCGCCGGTATCGCTTCCGGGCCCGATGGAAGGCATGATGAAAAATCTTGATATAGTATTCAGAGTATTTTATGCCCTGTTCCTGGTAGCCGGCTATATGGCCATGGCGGTATTAAAAGGCCTCTTCCTGAATGAGACTCCGTACTGGAAAGGGATCTGTGCCGTATGCGGATTGATCGTCTACATCGTGGCTATCGGGACCATACTCATCGCCCATCGGAACGCCTCGCGGTCGTTCTGGGAGCTGATCCTGGCCTTTGCCGCCCCCTATATCCTGTACGCGCTCCTCTTCTTTTCATTTGATTGGGCGTCAAAGGAGCTGTGGCGCTTCACCGGGGCGTTCCAGTTCATCTCGATCGCGGGCGGGTTTATCCTGGGGATAGTCCTCTCCCCGCTGATAGCCGTCATCATCGGATCGCACACCGGCAAGGAGACGCTTGATATGACGGTCTTCGGATTCCGCTTTATCGACAGCATTGGCCTGAAGGCGTTCGGCGCGGTCCTTGCCGCTGGCTTCACGCTCGCCCTCGTCTTCTTTTCAAGCGTGATCGTTACGGAGATTCGCGATCTCATCGTCGTCAAAAAAATATTTTTTTACCTGCTGCTCCTCAACAGCACGGCCCTGTTCGCGTACTATGCCTATACCATGACAACGTTCCACGCGGGGACGAGGCCGTGAGGAACGCCATGACGGAGCCATATCCCAACATCGGCCGCTCGTATACGTATTCGGAATTCGACAAGGACATGGGCCGGGTCGAAACGACCGTCAGCATCGAACAGGACGAAGGCAGCGTCGCGATAACCGAGGTCCGGAATGAAAACGGCGGGGAGGTGGAGCGAAAAACCGGACACGGGCGCATCAGCAGAATGTATTCTGAAGCGCGTCTCGTTCAGATAACCATGGATGGCGGTGAGCGGGTCTACTATAACATCAATAAAGGGGAAATCGATAATTCCGCCGAGCTGATTTTCAAGCGCTCCTCTTTCCCCGGGTTTGATTACAAGAACAGGGACCACGCGCGGCTCATCTACCGCCATCTTCACGCGATAGCCTCCGTGTTTCTGCAGACGCCGCCTCTTCTTGAGAATATCGACGTCGTATGGACGCGGCAGGATATGAGCGAGCAGGGCCATCTCGGAGATTTTTTACGGTTTGAAGCCACTCTGCCGGAAAATAAAACCGGCGCCGACTGGTTCGGCGTGTGGATTACGGTCTGCTGCGTTCCCGCCCCCTCGAGCGTTCGGACGTATCTCCGGAGAGAGGGAGAGGAGAACTGGGATATTGTCGTCAAATGCCCGCCGGAATGGCACCCGAAGATCAACGGGGTGATTGACGGGATCATGCGCGCAGGGACGTAAAGCAACGGGGGCTGCTCCGGCTATCGGCACCGGGAGCAAAAAAACATGGAAGAGCAACAAAAACGGGTCCCGATTTCAGGATGCAGGATATGCAAAAACCTGAAGGATGTGGAAACGTCATTCATCAAGTTCGGCTGGGATGATCACAACATATATCTGCCCGATGCCGCGAAGGAGCTGATTCCGGCGGAGGACACGCGCGCCCCGGGGAAGGATAAACACCACATCAGGAGGTGCCCCCTGTGCGGGCGTCTGTACAAGTATGATTTATCCTATGACTATTATGTTAACGGGAGCGAGGACGAAGAGACCCTGACGCGGCTCACGCCGGACGAAATGCGGCGGTTTCTCGCCGCGCAAAAGAACAATTGATTATGCAATAGTATTTTTTGGAAGGCTGAAAAAGATCAATGCCACCGAGAGCGAACAGCGAAAAAATCATCTCTCTTTATGCCGATATATTCAGCAGTAAAAAGCAGCAGGACGAATGTTGCGCGAATTTGTCCGGGGTCATGGACAGTTCGCAAGTCGGGCCTGACTATGAGCGGTATCGATATCAAATTTTTAAAAAGGCGGTAAAAATCGTCAAGACGCCGCAGGATTTGAACAAGCTGGTCCAATTCCATGACCGGATTCTTGCATCCATTCATATGGATTCTGAAGAAGACATCACCGGTTATCATCATTACTATTCGCCGGACAATATATATTACTGGATCAGAATTTCCGGATCGGTTGACGATTTTTTATCAATCATTAATAGCCGGATCAGGGAGACACAGGCCCGGATAATAATTGAAAAAAACAATCGGTATGCCGTTGCGTCGCGCTCACAGACGAAAAGGAGAAAGAGATAATGCCCATAGACCGGCTCATCAGGGTCTTCGACGCCGAGCGGAATCCCTATATGGAATGGCACGACGGCCCCAGCCTCGAGGAGGTCGATTCCGCCATGGAGCCCCTCGGCCCGGAAGAGCGCGTCGAGGCCTCGCGCATCGTGGCGGAACGCATCCGGAAAGGCTATGATCCGTATCTCGGCAGGGCGGCGGAGCTCCTCGCCACCGACGAATGTCTCGCCGCCCTTAACGGGGCGATGGAGACGGCTTCCAGCGCCCCGTCGGCGTCAAACGTGGCGCGCAACATCCTGTTTATGGGCAAGAGCGAGGAGGCGATCGCGGTACTCAGGTCAATTGTCGGGAACAGATCCCTGCCGTGGTGGGACAGGATAGACGCACTGGTCAATCTGAAGATCGCCCTGGATGCCTCCGGCGGGAAACGGCCTGTCACGGACTTCATCACGCCGGAGCTGGAGTCGGCGATATTCGAGGCCGTTGCGGACGATGACTACCTGGTCCGCTACCACGCGGCCGAGGCGCTGCTGAAAATTGCCGGAGATAAAACGTACCTCCCGGATAACAAGGAGCTCTTCGGTTATATCTGCGGCACACAACCGGATGGCGATTCCCCCGGTGACGCTGACCGGGAGGGGTTCCGCAGGGCGGCGGAGATCTTGCGGGACATGCTGAAAAAAGCGAAGTGATTTATGCGCGCGGGGAAGCTTTCGTTACTTAATCTCTTTCAGCGCGGCGACGGTCTGCGCGATTGATTTTCCGATTTCAACCAGGTCTTTAGTGGTGCTTGTCAGGCCCTTGAGCACGCCCGGCAGCTTTACCGCCTTCAGGCCCGTGAAATCGGATTTAATCGATGAGGCAAGCTGGTTCCCCGAATCGACCAGGTCCTTCACGCTTGCGGCCATGGCCAAGCTCTACTGCTCGGAGGTGATGGGCCGCGTCGTCGACGAGGCGGTGCATATCCACGGCGGCTACGGCCTGATGAAAGAGTACAACATCGAGCGATTCTACCGGGGCTACAAGTTCCTTACCATCGGAGAGGGCACGTCCGAGGTCCAGCGGATAGTCATATCCCGGAAGATCGGATGCTACGATTTGTAGCGCTGCAATTAAATTGATTGAACGTTCAACCGAACAGCGCGTAACACGCACTGTTCGGTTGATGCTGCCCGGGGCTACTTGAAATACCTGTCCGCGTCCTTGAGCATCTCTTTCGCTTTTCTCTGGCGCCATATGGCCCAGGGATATATAAGCGAATCCGCGTTGTGCGGGTCTATGGCGATCGCCTTTTCCAGGTCCTCAATGAAGCCTTTTCGGTCGTTATAATTTAATGCCCCTGTAGATGCTTTTCGTGTAGAATGAATCTTTAACAGGTACAGGGCCGGTTCTGGTATGTCCCAAGGTGTATGGTAAACTCGAGGGAAGCTCCTGGATGATCAAGATAGACAATTGCCAGGATGTTCATCTGTCGTATGATTCTCCAATAAATTCAGTCCCCTGCCCGGCGCTTTTTGAGTTGAAAAAAACAATTCGATATCCCATGATAGTCCGGATCTGGTTTATCGAGTCTCTTTGACCGGTACTGAATATTCCGCGGTTTCCCGGCTGGGAACATTATCTGTAAAGATACGATTGGAGACTGATCATGTTTATCATACAACACATCGACAGTATCATCCAGGTGGCCGTGGGAATCCTGGCTACCTGGATAGGGTTTCGGCATACAGACAATCCCGGTCGGTTTATAAAAATATTGAGATTCTGCGGGCCGGCCCTCATCGTTATCGGCGTTATTCTGCTTTTTCGACCAGTACCGACGGCGACCTGGGAGCGGGCCTTCACGGCCGACAATGTCGCGTCCGCGGAATTCCCGGGAAAACCGGCCCTGAAGGAATCGCTTGACACGCTCGCCGGAGTGACGATAAAACGCACGAGCCTCAGCTACAATGTACCCGGGAAGGACATCAATCTGCTGCTTTCATCTTCCCCCCTGCCCGCCGACAGTCGCGGAATGACCGACGACCGCAAGTTCGAAGCGACGCTCGCCTACTTCCTCTCGCAGGGAAACAGGATCATGAAAAAGGAAAAAAATACGACAACCACGCCGGTTCTGTATCATCTTTATCTTCGCCAGGAAGACAAAAAAGCGACGATACGAATTGCGCTGTGTTATTCTGGGGCAAACGTCTACCGTGCGGTCGCAACATGGATTGATACCGACACCGATACCGCGCTGACCGACAGGTTCATCAACTCGTTTCGTATTGATCATGCAGGCGGTAATCGGACATTGCCTGTTCGCTGAGTATTCACACTACCGTGGAATATGTTGCATAAGGAAAAAGAATTTAAGGACTCTGTCAAACGCATAATTGTGCGAGATGAGTCTTTTAAATAGCATGGGGCCGATTCTGATATGCCCCATGGTGTCTGGCAAACTCGACGGAGTTTCCGGGATAAAATTATTAAAAAAGGAGTTTTTATGCGATCATTTGTAATCCTATTCACCGCTATCACTGTCGTGTTTCTGTCCTCAACCGGTTTTACAAAAGACAAATGGCAGAATGAGGTGTTTGGCCCGTTCAGTTATTCGGTTCCCGGTGACTGGGAGTGTTATATTGAAGCGCATGCCCCGATGCGTAACTGCGCTCCAAAAGACCAGTCGGTGTCAGTATCTTTTGCAGCCGGAGCCCCTGAAGGGTACACGCTCGATAAAATGAAAAAAGAGATGCTCGACACTTTCGGAAAAAACAGACTTGTTGAAATTAAAAAAACAACAATCGGTAAAATACCGGGTTATATAATAGAAACAACCGCGAAAAAAGATAATGAGAAACCCTGGAAATATATCATAGTCATTGGGCTCGGAGATGAAAAGCAAACCGGTCAGCCGACAGGGCTATTTCTACAGTTTTATGTAAATGCGCAGACCCCTAAGAGCTACAATGACAATAAGAAAGTGATGTATGATATTGTTAAAAGTCTGAAATTTAAAAAAGGGAAACAGATTAAATAACTGTTACACTCAAGGTTAACGAGCCTGCTTATGAGGAGCAGGCTTATTGTTTTCTGCAGGGTGTTGGATGTAACTTCACTGAATAACAATGCAAGGCCCCTGTCAGACGCTTAATTGTGTGGAATGGATCTTTAGCTGGCACGGGGCCGGTTCTGGAAAACACCATGGTGTCTGGCAAACTCGAAGGAAATTCCTGGATAAACATGAAACTCCGTCTTTCATTTCAAGCGCCGGTCGCATGGAACGATACGAGTTCCCGCCGGCATATAACAACAGGATAGTGGAGCCCCTCGATGAAATACAACGAATACTTCCTTTCAGCGTACAGTGATCAGGATTATCTTCACCGCACCAGGGCGAGGCTGCTTCTCTATTTTCTCACGGTATTCATTTTTCTCGCCATACTCCTTCAGTGCAGTATGCTCCTGGCAGGATGGTTCGATTTCCTGGTGACTCTCCCGGTAACCGGATTCCTCCTGGCAGGGCTCGTTCCCGCGATGCGTTTCCTTCGCAGGGGGAAATATCTGGTTGCGGCCAACACCTTCATCGCGGTGTGTACGATCGCGGTCGTGGCCGGGCTCGTCCGCCAGCCGTTCATGGAAATAGAGCTTTCGCTCACTTCATACATCTATTTCGTCTTCCCCTGCATCGCACTCTGCGCCATCTTCAGCACGGTTCGATTTCTGACGCTGGTATCGCTCGTGTTGGCCGCAACGGATATAGCGCTTTTCGTCATAATGAAAACGCTCCCTCACGGCTTATCCGACAAGCTGGTCACGATCGCCTTCACAAACATTCTCTTTTCCATCGGATTCCTGTACTTGATATCGATCCTCATCCTCAAGGTATTCGAGCGAAGCGTCGCCCTGGCCAATGAGGAGTCGCAAAAAAGCAACGAGGCGAACCGTTTCATAAGCCAGGTGCTCGGTGACATCTCACGGAGAGTCGTGGAGGCAATGAACAGGATGGCCGTACAGAGCGATGATTTCTCCGAGAGCGCCCACGATCAGGCCTCGACCCTCGGCGCCATCAGTGATACCGTGAATTCAATATCCTCCGGCATCGACCGTATCGCCGATAATGCCCGGTCGCAGACCGACAATCTCGACAACCTGCTACGGATACTGGACGATCTCTCCCATATAATACGGGATATCGACAAGGCCATGAGCGAGTCGCTTGCGGCAACCCATGAAATCAGCGAAAAGGCCGAAAGCGGGGAACAATCGCTTCGCGTGATGGAGGAAGGCATCCGCAACGTCAACGCCAGCTCGCAGGAGATGACGAACATCATCGCCATCATCAACGACATATCCGACAAGATTAACCTTCTCTCGCTCAACGCCGCGATAGAGGCGGCACGGGCCGGGGACGCCGGCAGGGGATTCGCCGTCGTCGCCGACGAGATATCGAAGCTCGCCGACGAGACGGTGAGCAGCATAAAATCCATCGAAGGCCTCATAGGTAACAACGAACGGGAAATCTCCCGGGGCCTTTCGGGCGCCTCGAAATCGGTTGAGGTTATGAAGAGCATCATCGAGGGAATCGGCAAGGTGGACGCGAAGATCGGAAGCCTGAACGACTACAAGCAGAAACAGATCGACACCAACAGGCTGGTGAACGAAAACGCGCTCATCGTGAGGCGGAGATCAGAAGAGATCGGGATGGCGACCGTTGAGCAGAAAAACGCCGTGGCCGAAATCGTGGGCAGCATGTCCTTGATGAGCGAGCGCTCGAAAAACAGCACGGCTTACGCGGTCAAAATGGCGTTCGATTCGAAGAACCTGGTGGACATGGTCCACGAGTTGAAGAAAAAAATCGAGGGATACAGTACCGCGGACTAACGCCCTGACCGTGTGGAATGAGTCTTTCTCAGGCACGGGGCCGGCACTTTCGAGTCCATAGTGTCGAAACTCAGTGGAATTTCAGATCAACAAATATCTTCCGTTCAGCATGGAGGCGGCGAATTGAAAATTAAATGCCAGCGATGCACACGAATCAAGGGCCTCGTCGTATTGTGCCTGTCATGCGCGTTCCTGTCCTGCGGGGGGAGGGGATGGCAGTGTTCGAAACCGGGCGCGAATAACCGACCCGGCGACGGCATCGAGGACAACCTGATCATCCAGGAGGTGGAAAGCATCGAAGAGCGATATTTGGCTGAAACCGACCTTCCCGCGAAAAACAAACTCCCACGCGGCGCTTTCCATATTGACCTGACGCCGACCGGAAAGGAAGCATACGAGCGTCGAGTACATACATTCGTCTACCAACCCGGCGGGAAGACGTACCGGATAGTCTTCGATGTATCGAGCGCAGATCTGGAACGCCAGACCGCCTACTGGGAACATATCATGTTCATGGGTCATGGCGAGCTGACAGGGAGGAAAGAAAGGGAGAAAACGGCCGCAGACTACGAAACGAGCAAGAGGAAGAGCGATGCGCTCATTGCAAAACTCCAGGCAGCAATCGCCGCCGGGGACACCGAAAAGGCGCGGAAAATCGGCAAGGAGATCGACGCCCTCCCGCCTGTGGAGAAGGATCATTCGGCCAAGGAATGGTTCATAAAATACCGTATGCTGTATCGCTACAGCAAGCCCTTCTTTAAGCGTTTTGCAAAGGGCCTGAATGCAATGGCAGTTGCCGAGGGTTTCTCCAGGGCACAGGCCCTGGGATTCGTCATTCAGTCGGTGCAGGCTATCCGGTACGAGATGCCCAACCAGGGTTGCGGTCTTTTCGTGCCCGCGCAGGTCCTGACCGAACAGAAGGGCGATTGCGACAGTAAATCGCTGCTGCTTTATGGTACCCTGCAGGCAATGGATTACGATATGGCGTTTCTATACAGCGTTGAGTACAACCACGTGTTGAGCGGCATCAACACCGAGGCCTCCGGTGCCGGCATCAAGCTCAAAGGAAAAAAATATTATTTCATCGAAGCGGTTACCCCGAACAGCCCCATTGGCAGGTTGAGCGGCGATTGGGGCGACCTCTCCAAATGGAGCGCGACAAAATTCTAAACGGCATGAAACTGGAAAGCGTCCTTTTCAAGGACAGGACCTATCCCCCCGGCAACCGGCGATGCGAGCCCTTTCATCCGCTTCCAACCTACACCTTGAAGAACCTGACAGACTCCATGAGTACGTTTGCCATCTGTGCCAGGCTCGTTGTGCTGCCAGACAGCTCCTCGGCGCCCGATGCGTTGGTCTGCGTCAATGCATTAAAATCTTCCATCGATTTACTGATCTGCATCACCGCGTTCTTCTGCTCATTTGTCGATATCTTGACCTCTTCCGATTTGGACTTGAGCGCGTAAGCGTTGTCCTGCACAACCCTGTTCGTGTCGATCTGCGCCTCCATGTTCGCGAAAACCTCGTTCATTCCCCGCTCGATCTCCGTGATCCCCGCGATGATTTTGCCGAGTTTGTCGGTCATGACAACGATCTGCTTAATGCCGGTCTCTGTTTCCTGCTTGTTCTGATTGATGATGGTGCTTATCTCCCCGATGCTCTGGGCCGTCTGGTCGGCCAGTCTTGATATCGCGCTGGCGACCACGTCGAATCCCCTTCCCGCGTCCCCGGCACGGGCTGCCTCGATCGACGCGTTCAGGGAGAGAAGGTTTATCTGTTCCGATATCTCGTTGATGATCCCTACAATCTTCATCATCCTTTCAGAGCTCGACGCGATGTTCCGCATGATGGAATTCATCCGCACAACGGAGCTTTCTCCGTCGCCGGCGTCCTCGCCGATGGATTGAACCACGTGGAGCGTCTCCCGTACCGATTTGCTCATGTCGTTGATGAACGATGACAGCTCGTTCATTTTATTGATCAATTGCAGGAGGCTCTCGAACTGGTTGGTCGAGTTGCTTGAAACCTGGCTGATGCTCGATGAAATTTCCTCTGCGGAAGCGGTAATCTGCTCGACGGTCGCCGCCTGACTCTGGGCGTTGCCTGAAAACGACTCGGCGGCGGCTGACAACTCTTCGGCCGAAGCGGAGAGCTCTGATGAAACCTGCACGGTTTTTCCGATTACCAACCGTATGTTGCCGATAAGTATGGCAAGAGCCGACGAGAGCATCCCTGCGTCATCACCGCTTCGTATCTCAAGCGTCTGGTTGAAATCACCCTGGGCCATTAAAACCAGCCTGCCCCTGCATTGATGAATCGGCTCCAGCTTCTTTTTCATAATCCGCCGCGTGACCACCACTGCGACTATCCCCCAGAAAATCCCCTGCCCTATCAACCACCATGCCATGGTGGTAAAGAAAAGCGTCAATCCCGCCTCACTCGTGACGGCATTCTGCTGCAACGCAGCGCCCATCTGAGAGCTGCTAAAAAGTACATGGGTTATCTTGATGGATACAATCGAGAGAATGAGGGAAATCAGGATACACGCGATTCCCACCGTAGCGGACAATTCGGACAGAATCGAGCTCAGAGGTGTTTTTGATTTCTCCGAGATTGTCAGATGAATACCCCCAAAGATCGGAAGCTGTGAAAAGTTGTACGACATTCTTGGGAGAAGCTCGCTGTAATGAAGGGTGGTGACGACCATGCACCCGATGCCAAGGATCCAGAGGTTGATGAGCTGCGTGAAGCTCACGTTTCCGAATATATTAATAGCGCCGCTCACTATGATGATCCCCACCAGCCACCTGATGAGTATCAGGCTCGTGCTGAGTATCTGAAAGCTGGAAAAGCGCTCGCGCACCCGGATCTTAAGCTCGATCCCGATGTCTTCCCGCCGGTCGTACTTTTTGCAGTATTGCGAAAAGGGTCTATAAATATAGATAATCCCCACCAGACTGATGATCGTGACAAGTACAACCGTAATGGCAAGTGCCTTCCCGTAGATAATTATCTGCTCAAGGGAGAGATCAACTGTCGCCACGAAAATTGAAGTGGCTATCGGCAGGACTATAAAATAAGTAACTGCATCCGAGGCGAGAAGCACCCTGACCAAAAACCTGCGAAACAGTTTCATTGCGGATTGATGTTCATTCATGATTCACCTCTCATGACATGAAAATATTCCATTATCGCCAACCCATTTATAAAATGAATCACCAAAAGTTCATCGAATTCATACCATCATGGAATACCCGGAATGATGCGGTGCTTAACAGTGAAATTGAAAAGTGATCCACCACTCACCACGGACGTTCACTCAATCATAGGCGGCACATTTTCTTGGTCTTTATCTCCCGTAATCAGGCAACACACCCGGGTGGGTTTCCGACACAGGGTCGATTACAGGACTATCCCTCATTTTTAAAGTATAACGTAAAAGGTTTTGGGCAATAGCGCGTTAGTGTATAAAACCGATAACATCTTCATTCATGTGGATCATTATGATGTATTTTCTTAACACGAAATGGTACAAGATAAGTATTGACAGAAATGAAACCTGTAAGATCCATAATACTATATGCCACGGCTACTTTTTTCAGTTGCTCGATGTGCCCAATCCCGGTAATAAAGGTATCATTATGGTTTTTTCTGAAAACACTCGCGTTCTGCAAACCATGCTCATTGCGGCCATTGTCTTGATGATTCCGTTAGTAAGTGCTTGCAACAAGAAGAATGATGAATTCGACGTGTACGCGTACGATAAAAAATTCCAAAAATTCATTCCGGCATTTCCGGTTCTGGCCCAGGAAATACTCGATCATGCGCAAAAGTCCAAAGGCGTGTGCATAGACATTGGTTGCGGCCCCGGATATCTCGGCATTGCAATAGCCGAAAGGAGTAATTTCCAGGTTCATTCGCTTGATATTTCACCCGCTGCAATCGAGTTTACAAAAAAATCCATAGCTGAAAAGAACCTTGGCGGGCGAGTTTTCCCCGTTGTTGGCGATGTGCACAAATTACCCTATGCCGATGCTTTTGCCGAACTCGTTGTGAGCCGGGGCTCGCTCCCTTTCTGGCGCGACAAGGCCCGGGCGTTCAGGGAAATACACCGGGTATTAAGGCCGGGCGGTATTGCTTTTATTGGATGCGGATTTGGTTCCGGCTATATACACATTCCTGAAAACCGTGCATCCGGGAAGAAACCTCCCAAAAAGTTCTCCCATGAATCCATACTGAAGGCACTCACGGAAGCCGGTATTGGCGATTATACGGCAATTGATGACAATAACCGGGGATACTGGATTATCATCAGAAAGCCATAGAGTGCGTATTGCAGGTTTCACCGGTAAAACCTGCCGGACTATGCCATCGGTTGTGCGCATATCCGGCGGAAACGAAACATGAAAATGATGTCCATCGGCGAAATAGATTCTTCCAGACTGAAAAGGGAATACCGTGAGAAGGTGCTCAACAAGCATCTCAGGTTCGCGATCATCGGAATTTTCGTTGTATTTGCCGGAGTATCGTATTTTATCTATGAAGACCATATCCACCGGCTCCCGCAGGAATCGGTGGCGTTCAGGCTCGTTCCCGTCGCGTGCGCGATCCTCCTTTTCATCGCGATCGTCACCCCCCTCAGGAACCGGATCAACCTCGTTATCGCCCTCTACTATATCTGCCTGGGGGGGCTGATGACCATGATGGCCGGACTCATCGTCATTGTGTCCGGCACGGAGAAGTACGAGCTCTATCTTCTCGGAACCGTAGTGGTGATCTTCTGCGTGTATCTCTGCAGCCTGTATGGAATGAAGTACCTGGTGCCGGTGTACATGGTGCCGCTCGGTGCGGCCATCGTCGCGGTGATCATGGACAGCAGCATGCAATTGGGCAAGATCCTCGAGCTGGCAAACCCGATTGTGGTCGCCATCGTCTGTTGCCTCCTCGCCGAGATCCAGAACCGGATAAGGTTCAACGACTTCAAATCCGGAAAGATAATCGAGCAGCAGAACCTGATCTTCAGCAAGGAGCTCGCCCTGTCCCTTTCAGTCCAGCGCAACCTGCTGCCGCACACGGTACCCGAGCTGGACTCGATCGAGATTGCCGCCGATTACCTTCCCATGATCGGCATCGGCGGGGATCTGTACGATTTCATCGACTTCCAGGAAGAGGGGGCCTTCGGATTGTTCATGTGCGACGTTTCCGGACACGGTGTTTCGGCGGCGTTGGTATCGAGCATGGTCAAAGCGCACCTCAACACGGCGCGCGAGACGGTCGCCTCGCCCTCGCAGGTGCTCCGCTACCTCAACGAACACCTCGCGGGCCAGATCAGCGACCATTTCGTCACCGCCATCTACGGCCTCTACCGGCCGCTGGACCGCAGGTTCACCTTCGTCCGCGGCGGGCACAGCTACCCGATCCTGATCCGCGACGGGGCCGCGACCGAGCTCGTGAGCCGGGGCGGTTTCATAGGACGCTTTACCGCCATTGTTTTCGAGGAGCGGGAGATACAGCTTGAACCTGGAGACCGGCTGGTCGTCTATACCGACGGGTTAATCGAGGCGCGGGACAATGCGGGGGAAATATTCGGGGAGGCCCGTCTCATGGAGGAGCTCCGGAAAAACCCCGCCGCGGACTGCGCATCATATAACCGCGGTATCATCGACAGGGTGAAGCAATTCCAGGACCGCGAGGATTTCGATGACGACGTGTGCCTCATTTCAATGCTCGTCCGTTGATACGCTTCTTTTTCCCGGATGGATTCTTTATCTGCAATACAATAAAAAATTTTTTTAGTTCCCAAAATTTTAGTATATTAGCATATTCTTATTCATATGGAGGCTCATATATGTTTAAAATCGTTCTGGTGAGACACGGCGAAAGCCTCTGGAATAAAGAGAACAGGTTCACGGGATGGAC
The DNA here is from genome assembly GCA_964423905.1 of uncultured Leptospirales bacterium. Taxonomy (GTDB): domain Bacteria; phylum Spirochaetota; class UBA4802; order UBA4802; family UBA5550; genus CAYRGX01. Next base: position 98,607 of record CAYRGX010000005.1, read on the forward strand.
CGACGTCGATCTTTCCGAAACCGGTATAGAGGAAGCCCGGGAGGCCGGACGCATCCTGAAAAAAGAGGGATATGCCTTCGACATCGCCTACACCTCCCTGCTCACGCGGGCCATCCGCACCCTCTGGCTCATGCTGGACGAGCTGGACCTGATGTGGATACCGGTAATTAATACATTCCGCCTCAACGAACGCCACTACGGGGCTCTGCAGGGGTTGAACAAGGCCGAAATGGCGGATAAATACGGAGAAGAACAGGTCCGCCTCTGGAGGCGAAGCTTCGACGTGCTCCCTCCCGCGCTCGCGAAGGACGACGGGCGCCACCCGAGGTTCGACCCGCGTTATGCCGGCATCGAAGCGAAAGAGCTTCCCGACGCCGAGAGCCTTAAGGAAACCGTGGCCAGGGTGCTTCCCTTCTGGCACAAGACAATCGCTCCGGCGATCATCGCCGGACGCAAGGTACTCGTCTCTGCCCACGGCAACAGTCTGAGGGCCCTCGTGATGTATCTCGACTCGATTTCAGAGAATGAGATCGTTTCCCTGAATATACCCACCGGCATCCCACTGGTATATGAGCTCGATGCGGGCCTTAAACCGCTCAAGAATTATTATCTCGGGGATCCTGACAGGGTTCAGGCGGCGATCGATAAAGTGGCGAACCAGGGAAAGAAGAAGGCCTGAATGGCGGGCTCAATCGCTTTTCAAAAGAGGAGCTATCCCGGGAGTGCGGGTCCGCCTACATCAGATCCGGCGGTTGAGGTCGTACACGTACCGGATGCCCTTCATGGTGAGGAGCTCGTCCACCGTGACTGTATGCGCGAGCGTCAGCCGGGACGCGTACCCGCCGGTGAGCACCACGCCGAACGCGCGACCGTACTCCCCCTCGATGCGCGCGATCAGCCCGTCGATGAGGCAGTGCCACCCGTGGAAGAAGCCCGATTGGAGCGCGGCGCGAGTGCTCCGCGCGGCAACGCGGCCCGGCCGCTCGAACGGGACCTCGGGAAGGCGCGCGGCGCGTTCGGCCATGGCCCACGCCGCGGTGCCGGGCCCGGGTACGATTATCCCCCCGTCGAACACGCCCCCTTCGAGCATCACGCAGAAGGTTACGGCCGTGCCCGCGTCCACCACGACGACGCCGCCACCGTACTCGCGGTACGCGGCTTCCGCGTTCACGATGCGGTCGGGACCGAGCTCCGCGGGATCGTCATAGTTGATGGAAAACGACAGCCGGCTTGTATGGTCCGCGCAGACCGCATCGAGGCCGAAGCGGCGCCGCGCGACCTCGCGGTAGGTCTGTTCGAGCGCGGGAACCACGCTGGCGAAGGCGAACCCCTCCACCGGCGCCGCGGCGCCAGCCTCTTTCAGCCGCGCGTCGACGGCCAGGGCGATCTCGTCGGCGCCGATTGACGCGTCAGTGGCGTAGCGAAACACCGTCACCGGCGACGCTCCGTTTTCATAGACCGCACCGGTCGTGCTCGAATTGCCGATATCGAACCCGAGGATCACCGGCTGGCCCTGATGCGGAAGTCACCGAGCCTGCGCACCAAGCCGTCGTTCTCTATGCGGTTAAGGAGGGGGATGGCGTACTTTCGGCTCAGGCCCGTGGCGTCGCGAACGTCGCCCACCATGATTTTTTCCTTCGTATCGAAAAGCGCCATGACCCTGTCGCGGCACTCCTCGTAGGTTTTCTTGTGATAGATGATGTCTCCGTCCAGGCTGACGGCGAACCCGAGTTTCACGAGCTCGCGGAGCCACCTGCGCTCGGGGTCGGATGCGAGGCGCTCGATCTCCATGCCGTCTGCGCCCTGTTCCAGGAGGCGGCTGAGGAGCTTTTTCCTTTCAGGAGGGAGCGTGTCTTCGGTCACGGCCTCGCCCGAAAAAAAGCGTCCGTCACGTTCGACCATCGAGGCCCGTTCCGCGGCCTCCGGCATGAGCACCTTGAGGAGAGTTGAGTCCACGCCGCTGTGGTCGGCGATCTCGGAAACGTTTGCGCCGGGGTGTTCCGCGACGGCCTTGACGATGAGCCGCACCGCTTCCCCGCGGTAACGCTTCAGCAGAATATATCCCCCCGCCTGTTCGGCAACGCCCGATTCGAACGCCGCCTTGAGGGACTGGTCCACGGCCTTACGGGACAGGGGGGTCCCCGCGTAGATGTCATCGAGAGGAACCGACCTCCTTATGTGCACCTGGGCCACGAGCGGGTCCACGGCCGCCGACTCCGGCGTCGAGAGGTATTCCCTGAGGTTTTTCCTTACCTGCTGGTTCATGGGGCCTGCGTAGATGACCCTGCCCCCGCCGATGATCCTGTATCCGCCCGGGTCGGTCAGGACGAACGGTTGCCCGGGAAAATAGTTCCACGGCGATTCGGTGCGGATCCTGCAGCGGATCTCGCCGCTCTCGTGCGCGTCTGAGTCCAGGATGACCTTTCCCTTGATATCGGCGGTGCCGACTAGGATTTCGACCTCGCGGTTGTTCTTGATGCCGGTCCGCTTCACGAGCGAGAGCGAGGCGGCGATGGTTTCGGCCTCGGAAAAAAAATTGTGCCTGACCACGATCGAGCCACGGCCGAGCGAATCGGGGGATACGCCGGTAAGGTTGAGCGCGGTCCTCTGGGAGGGCGATCCCTCCTTTTGCTCGCTGTGATGGCTCTCGATCCTCTTCACCCTGGCCCTGTGGCCGCCGGGGAGGACCGTGACTTCGTCGTCCGGCTTGAAAGCGCCGTTTTTCAGGCTCCCGGTGACCACGGTGCCGAACCCCTTCGAGGTAAAGACCCTGTCCACGAAAAGATAGGGCTTGCCCGCGTCGGCCCTGCGGGAGAGTTTCTTCAGGTTGGCCTGGATCGTGTCGCGGAGCCCGGGCACCCCCTCGCCGGTTCGGGAGGATACGCGGGCCACGTCCGCGCCGGCGTAGCGCGTGCCCTCGAGCCTCCCGCGTATTTCTTCCTCTGCCATGAGCGCGATCTCGGCGTCGACAAGGTCCGTTTTGTTCAGCACGACAATGATGCGCTCCACGCCCAGGAGCTCGAGCACCCGGAAGTGGTCCTCGGTCTGGGGCATCCAGCCGTCGTCCGCCGCCACCACGAGGAGCGCCAGGTCCACGGCCCAGGCGCCCGCCACCATGTTGCGGATGAATCGCTCGTGCCCGGGCACGTCGACCACGCTCACGGTGCCGATGCCCGGGTAGTCCAGGCTCGCGAACCCGAGGTCGATGGTCATCTCCCGTTCCTTCTCCTCGGGCAGCCTGTCGCAATCGATGCCGGTGAGCGCCTTGATGAGTGATGTCTTGCCGTGGTCGATGTGACCGGAAGTCCCGATAATGAACATCAGGCGTTCCGGTCCATGGAGGCGAGGATGCGGTCCGTGACGAGCGCGAGCGTCGCCACGTCGCGGTCGAACACGGTGCGAAAATCGATGCGGAACTCGCCGTCGGCGATGGTGCCGATGACCGGCACCTCCCCGTCGAGGAACGCGCTGTAGAGCGAGGCCGCGGAGGCGCCCGGCACGGACACGATCACGCCCATGCTCTCGAACGACTGCCCGGGGAGCGATCCGCCCCCGAAGGTCCCCTCCATGGGGGCCCTGCGCAGCCATTCCTTCGCCCCGTGGTGCTTCACGTGGCCGAGATAGCGGCGCACGCGGGAGGATATATCCTTCGCGTCCGCGAAGCGCATGTTCCAGAGCGGCACGTCATCCAGCCTTCCGCTGTCGTGCAGTATCAGCGATTCCTGGAGCGCGTAGTAGGAAAGCTTGTCCGCCCTGATGACGCGCATAAACTGGTTCTTTCTGAGGCGGGCGACGAGGTCCTTGCGCCCGACGATGATCCCCGCCTGGCACGCGCCGAGGAGCTTGTCCGCGCTGAAACACACGAGGTCGGCGCCCTGCTCGAGCTCGTGCCGCACCGACGCGTCCGGATACACCGCGAGCCTGTCGTCGTCGGCGAGGGTGCCGCTCCCGAGGTCTCTCATCAGGAGCATGCCGGGCCGCAAGAGCGACGCGAGCTCCCTCAGGGTGGGGGAAGCGGTGAATCCCGACATCGCAAAATTGGACCAATGCGCGGAAAATATCATGGCGGTGTCGTCGCCGATGGCGGCCCTGTAATCGTCGAGCGTGGTCACGTTGGTGGTGCCTATCTCGACGAGGCGGGCGCCGCTCTCGGCGAGAATGTCGGGGATGCGGAACCCGCCGCCGATCTGGATGAGCTCGCCGCGCGACACGATCACCTCGCGGCCACGGGCGAATTCCGCGAGCACCAGGAACACGGCCGCCGCGTTGTTGTTGACCACGAGCGCGTCTTCCGCGCCCGCCATCGAGGCGGCGAGCTCCTCGGCGAATCCCCCGCGGCGGCCCCGTTTCTCGGAAGGGATATGGTACTCGATATTGCAGTACCCTGACATGGCCTTCGCGAGCTCCGAGAGGATGCCCTCGGGGAGGGGAGCGCGGCCGAGGTTCGTATGGATGAGCACGCCGGTGCCGTTAATGACCCTCTGCAGTTTGTGTTTCTTCTTCAGGAGGCAGTTCATCACTATGGAAGGAACGATCCTGTCCACCTGAATATCCTGCCCCCGCGAAACCTTGTCCCTGTACGCGTCGAGCACCTTTCTCACGATGCGGACGACCATGCCGCGGCCAAGCACCGGCACGAACGCCGCGACTTCTCCCTCCTGGAGAAGCCGCTCGACCTGGGGAATGCTCCTTAATAGCGTGTTGATATTATCCATAGAAGCCCGGATTACAATGCGGAAGGAGCAGGAATCGAACCTGCCACCGTGATAAATCACGGCCAACGGTTTTGAAGACCGCGGAGACCACCAGATCTCATCCTCTTCCAGTTCCATTAAAATGCGCGCGCATGAACGGGCTTGTCAAATATTTTAAATGCATATGCGATTTTTTTGCAACCGAAACCGAGCCGCCCCTGTCCTTCAGGATACCGTACCACAGGAATAATATAACCTGATAATTCAATCGTCGAGGAACCTGGAATGATAGAAACGATTATTGGATGCACGTTCTTTTTCTGCGTTTTGTTCGGAATCAAGATTCTGAAGGCTCTGTAGAAAACCGCAGAGCCCCCTCCGCGCTGTACCCCGGCTGATCACTCGTTGACAGGAGGCGGGAAGGTATTCCTTTCCACCGGCAGCGGAGCTATGAGCTCGTAATAAAAAAAAGTAAAATATGCAGGCTGGTGAAGGTCATGAAAACGAAGAAAACGAAAATTCTGCTCGTATATCCCGAAATACCCACTACCTACTGGAGCTTCCGCTACACGCTCGATATAATTGGACGTAAATCGCTCCTGCCCCCGCTCGGGCTTATCACCGTTGCCGCGCTCCTGCCCGAAAACTACGAGCCGCGGCTGATCGACATGAATGTCGAGCCCCTGAGCCGGGACGACGTTCTCGGCGCGGACATGGTGTTCGTGTCAGCGATGATCGTGCAGAAGGAGTCGCTGGCCGCGGTCGTGCGCCTCTGCAACGACTGCGGCGTGCCCGTGGCCGCGGGCGGGCCGTATCCCACCTCCTCCCGAGGGGAGATTTCCGGCGTGGACCACTTCGTTCTGAACGAGGCGGAGATCACCCTGCCGCGCTTTCTCGCGGATCTGGAAGCGGGACGCGCCGCCGCGGTATACGCGGACGACGCAAAGCCCGACCTCTCGGCCACTCCCGTGCCGCGGTACGACCTGCTCAAACTCGACCGCTACCACAACATGGCGGTGCAGGCGTCCCGGGGATGCCCCTTCTCGTGCGAGTTCTGCGACATCATCGAGATGTTCGGCAGGGTCCCCCGCTACAAATCGCCCGAACGGTTCGTCATGGAGCTCGACGCCATCCACCGCACCGGGTTTCGCGGATCGATATTCGTGGTGGACGATAATTTCATCGGCAACAAAAAAAGGGTGAGGGAGCTCCTCGTCGCGGTCATATCCTGGCAGCGCTCGCACGGACGGCCATTCTCGCTCTACACCGAGGCGAGCGTGAACCTCGCCGCCGACGACGGGCTCATGAGGCTCATGGTGGATGCCGGCTTCGACTCGGTATTCGTCGGGATAGAGACCCCCGTTCCCGACACGCTCGCCGCCGCGGGCAAGGGCCAGAACGTCCACGCAGAGCTCCTGCAGAGCGTCGAAAAAATACAGCGCGCGGGAATGGAGGTCATGGGCGGGTTCATCGTCGGGTTCGACGGCGACCCCGGCAACATCTTCGACCTCCAGGTTGACTTCATCCGCAGGGCGGCTATCCCCATGGCGATGGTGGGCACGCTCACCGCCCTGCCCGGCACCGCCCTCCACCGCAGGCTCGAACGCGAGGGCCGTCTGCTCTCCAGCACCGACGGCGACAACACGGGCCTCGGCGCCACGAACTTCGTCACCCGCATGGGGAGCGACCGCCTTTCCGAGGGATACGGCCGCATCGTGTCGGTACTCTACGGCCCTGCGAGCTACTTCAGGCGCTGCCGCGAGCTCCTGAAAAGGATGCCCGCCCGTTCGAACGGCGGCATCCGCGTGAGGCCGTGGCACGTCGCGGTGCTCCTGAAATCCATCGCCGCACTGGCGTTCACTCCGGCAGGGCCCCGCTACCTGTGGCTTCTGCTCACGACACTCGTGCGCAGGCCGAGCCGCATCGCCGACGCGGTGGCGCTCGGCGTGAAGGGACGCCACGTGATACAGGTCACCCGCGATATGCTTTCCGCGGCCTCGTTCTCGCGGGCCATGGCCGGCGCCCTGGCCGAGCTTTCCGCGATCGCGGCCCGGGCGGCAGCGCCCGGTGTTACCGGGTCGAGCAGGGCCATCGAGCGGGAGGGACTCGCGATCATACGCCGCCTGCGAAGGAAGCACCGCGGGCTCGTCCCGGGGGCGAAGCGGCGCGTTTTACGTTCGTACGAGGACTTCCTGATAGCGGGCGAAATCATCGTGCACGACGCGGTGCTCCGCTACCTGAGGATGAAACGCCTCACCGCGGGCAAGGTATCGTTCAGCGAATCATAAGACCCTTTTTTGGTGTTGTAAAAAAAACCAACAAGGGTTAGAGTGGCCTAAAAATGCAAGAGGATTAACCATGCCGTCAACCGCAGCTCAGATACTGGTCACTGTGATCCCCATCGTGGGCATTGTCACCGGGGGAGTTCTCATATTCTTTTTCCTGCTCTGGAACTACAGGGAAAGGAGGCTCCTCATCGAGAAAAACCTGTACGTTCGCAAGGAGCTCGACGTGGACACATTCTCCCTCCTCGCGGGAATCGTGCTCCTGTGTATCGGTCTCACACTGGTCATCTTCTTCCTGGCGAAGGAAGGCCTGACCTACGAGCTGTTGAGCGGCCTCGTGCCGTTTTCGCTCGGCGTGAGCCTCACCCTTTTTTTTATCATAAGGATGAAAATGGCCAAGAAATGATGTCATGGACAATACACCCGATGAATTAATTATCAGGGAAATCAAACAGGGCAAGGTTGAGAATTTCAGGGTCATCGTCGAAAGGTACCAGAAGAAATTGATCAGCATTGGAATGAGGTTTTTCAGGAACGTGGAAGAGGCGAGGGATTTTTCACAGGAAATATTGATCAAGGCCTATGAAAACCTGCGTACTTACGGGGAGCGGGCGCCGTTCAGGTACTGGCTCACGAGGATCGCGTACAACCACGGCATCAACAACATGAAGAAGATCCGGGAAGAGTCGGACATATCGGGCATGTTCATCCCCTCGCAGGAACGCTCCCCGGAGAAGGAGCATGCGAGGTCCGAGATTCGGGCGGTCCTGATGAAGGCCATCGACGAGCTCCCCGAAGAGTATCGTCTCTGCTTGGACCTCTTTTTTTTCTGGGGCCTCACCTACAACGAGATTCACCAGCTCACCGGCCTGCCGGTGAACACCATAAAATCACACGTATTGCGCGCGAAGACCGTCCTCAGGGACAGCCTTCGCGGCACTGTCGCGGAGGACTACCATGAAATGCGATAAGGCGATGAGCATGTTTCTCGAGCTGGATAACAACGCTGTCGTCCCCCTGCGCCTGAGGGCGCACATGCTGTTCTGCCCGCGCTGCCGGGCCGAGATAAACACGCTCGCGGAGGAGCTCCTCGTGCTCAGGCACCTCTCCCCGTTCGATCCCGGCATCGATATCGCCGCGGAGGTCATGGAAGCCATATCGAAGCTCTCCCCCGTGCCGGAGCACACCATCTCAAACCTCAAGTGGATATCCGTGGGAAGCATCATCCTCATGAGCCTGTTCCTCATTTCCTTCAGCAAGTCACAGCAGTGGCTCACCGCACGTTTCGGCGGCCACCTGATGATTCCCCTGAGCGTGGTGATGGGCCTCGCCATGAGCCTGTACGCGATCCTCTTCATCAGCACGCACCTCGAGGAGCTCAAGCGCAACGTTGACAACACGCGCAAGCGGATGGGCTGGCACTGACGCGAAGGCAGCCCCCGCAACCTTGCCTATCCGAAATATCCGTGAATCGAGTGAAGCGAGCCGTCTTCGCGCACGCGCGCGTCCAGCCGCTTCCGTAGCGACGCGAGGACATCCGCGGGCACGTCGTCGGGCCGCTCATGCCGCGCCATGAGGGCCCTGAGCTCCCCCGGCGAATGGATGAGCGCGGCGTAGTAATACCAGTCGCCCGCGAGCCGCGCCGCGTACTCGATTTCATCCGGCGCACAATTGTCGCGCGCGGGGCATGTCCAGTGCTTGCCGCCGTACGCCAGGGGGCACTCGGCCCTCTCCGCCTCTCCTCCTGCCAGGAGGCATCTGACGGTCCCGCCTTCGCCTCCCACGTACTCGCACCGCGGGAGGTCCGGAAAGAGGGGCGGGATAGCGCCCTCGAGATCCAGATCCGGGGAGCGGAAATAGTACGATCCGGTCATGTCGCTCCTTGACGACAGGATGCGGTTAAGGATATATCCCCTCGAAAAATCGCGCACCCGTTCCGCACGGCGCGCAAAAAGCGCGGCGATGTCCTCACGCGAACCCCGGTAGTTGTGGCTCCCGCAGCAGAGGGCGCAGGATGCGCCCATGCCGGGCCTGCATATGTTCGGGCATGTATCTCCCATCGGTATTTCCCCAGTCGATCAGGTTATCCCCCGCAGCGCATTCATTGTCAACGTATTATACGAATGAGCGTATTCATGCGCATATATGCAGAACGACATCGATTACCAGGCCGGGAGGTTCTGCAGGAAGATAAAACCGAGCAAGAAAACACCCGAGAAAGGGAAGAAATAACCCAGTGCCTGTCCGCGGCTCCTCATCAGTCCACGGACAGGCACAATACCATCCATCAATTCATTTCCCCTGACGCATGAGAATATTCTGAAAAAGCGCGTTTATGTGTTGACGAATAATTAGAATTTTATTATATTCTAAATTAATGAGTAATTTTCACGGAGGCATGGATGACCGTCAACCCGCAGTACTGTCCACAGAACCACAAGTGTCCCGCAGTAAGCGTATGCCCCGCAGGCGCGATCACGCAAAAGCTGAACGGCCTTCCGGTCATCGACGACGAGAAGTGCCTGAAATGCAGGGAATGCGTGTACTTCTGCCCGCGCGGCGCCATACAGGAATAAGTCATGCGTATTAAAGAATTCGTCACGACAAAACTCCTCACCAGACAGAACTTCCCGTGGAAAACGCTTATCGGCATCGTTGCGGGCGCCGCGCTCGGGTATGCCTACTATCATTTCGTCGGCTGCGCGAGCGGCGCCTGTCCAATCACATCCAGCCCCTGGTCGAGCATGATCTACGGGTCGGTGATCGGAGCGCTCCTTTCACGGGTGTAAGATGCCGGGGCCGCGGGACGATCGTCAAATTCACGCAGTCCCTCCAATTCCGAAAAATGCTTGCCGCGTATAACTCCGGTATACCGTTTTTTTTAGAAAAATGATTGCGCTCCCCTGCGCTCCATGCAAGTATACAAATCGTTTTATTCCTTGAACTGAAGAATACCAACTCAGCGGGGCATATCTATGAAAAAAAACGGGCGCAAAAGCAGCGTAAAGATAACACTGGCGCTCATCGGCACCATGGCGCTTGCCAGGTGCGGCGGTGAGGACGGCTACCGCAACATCTACCGCACCATGGCCGACTGCAGGGCCGACTGGGGGATGAGCGGCGGATGCGAGGACATCATGTCCGATTCGCCCGACTACCACACCGGGCGCGTGTACGGCCCGTACCGCTCGTACCGCTCGCGCGTAGGCACACATTCGAGCTATCGCTCGGCGGGCATCGCCGCAGTCTCGCGCGGCGGGTTCGGCTCCTCGTCCTCCTTCCATTCGAGCAGCGGCAGGAGCTAGGGGGTGAAGCGCATCGAGTCCGCCGTTCGCGAGGAATGGCGGAAGAAGGTCGAACTGGTCGGCATGGACTACCATACCATCGACGGCGACGTGTACTGGGACGAATCCGCGTACTACGAGTTCACCACGGATGAGGTTGACACGCTCGAATCAGCGACTGAGGAGCTCCACGGCATGTGCATGCAGGCTGTCGGCCACGTCATCAAAAACGATCTCTTCGACACGCTCCGCATCCCCGAAGCGTTCAGACATATGGTGACCATGTCCTACGAAAAAAACGAGCCGAGCATGTACGGACGCTTCGACTTCTCATACGACGGCACGGGAGATCCCAAGCTTCTGGAATATAACGCGGACACCCCCACCTCGCTGCTGGAGGCGGCCGTGGTCCAGTGGTACTGGATGAAGGACGTGAAACCCGACGCGGACCAGTTCAACACCATCCACGAAAAGCTCGTCGATTTCTGGAAGGGGGTGAACCTCTCGGGCACGGTGCACATGGCCTGCCTCAAGGGAACCGAGGAGGATTTCGGCAACGTGGAGTATATCCGCGACACGGCCATCCAGGCCGGGTACGAAACCAGGCAAATCTTCATCGAGGACATCGGGTGGGAGCCCTCGCAATCGTGCTTCGTGGACATGGAGAGTATCCCCATCGAAATTCTTTTCAAGCTCTATCCCTGGGAGTGGATGTTCGCCGACGAATTCGGATCGCACCTGCCCGACGCGGGCTGGGCCGTGCTCGAGCCCCCGTGGAAAAGCATCCTCAGCAACAAGGGCATACTCGCCGTGCTCTGGAAGCTGTTCCCTGACCACCCGAACCTGCTCCCCGCGTACTTCGACAACAAGTTCGCGCGCAATTTCGTGCGAAAGCCGCTCTTCTCGCGCGAAGGGGACAGCATCCTCATCGACAAGAACGGGACCGTGGTCGAGCGGCAGGGAACATACGGGAGCGAGGGACACATCTTCCAGCGCTACCACCCGCTCCCCGAGTTCGCGGGCAATTACCCCTCGATCGGGTCGTGGGTCATAAACGGCGCGCCCGCGGGCATCGGCGTGCGAGAGGACAGGAACGAGATCACGTCCAACACGAGCAGGTTTTTACCGCACGTGTTTAACTGACGACGATCCGCGGCGCAGGGACGCGGCGCGAATACATGCGGTCGGGCCGAAACGGGCCGCGCCGCGCAACCGGCACCCCGAAGGGACGCGGGGCCCGGAAAACCATAAGGAGGACCAATTACAATGGATGTCTCTATCATGAAATCGCTCTCGGGCATTGTGGCTTTTTTACAGTATTTCGGCGCGGGTATCGTTTTGCTCGTCGTTTTCATCGTCGTGTACGGGCTGATCACGCCGTACAGGGAATTCGGCCTCATCAAGGAAGGCAAGACCGCTCCCGCGATAAGCTTCGGCGGTGCGATCTTGGGATATGTCTTTCCCATGTACAACGCGATCGCGCACAGCGTGAACCTGCTCGACATGATCATATGGGCGACGATCGCGCTCGTCGTGCAGATCGCCGTCTTCCTGGTCCTTCGAGTCGTGTTCCACTCAATTATCAAGGACATCGCCGACGACAAGACCGGTCCCGCCATTTTCGTCGCCTTCGTTTCGATAGCGATCGGCATCCTCAACGCGGCGTGCATGACCTACTGACGTGGGCATGCGGCGCGCATCGTGCGCGCGATCATTCCGGCAGCGGCGGGCTGGAGCATCCTCGCTCCTCCCGCGAACGCGGCCGGCATCGGTCACACTGATCCTCGGGTTCAGATACCAGTTCCTGCATTATTTCGGGAAGCCCGTACATGACTCTACATCAGATGCAATCTCGACGTGAAAAACGATCACTTCTGCGGCATCACCCTCACCGCGGCGTACAGGATCGAGTTCCCGGGAAAAGACGACAAGGTATGACGCCTATAGTTTCATGATGCGCCGCAGCGCGCGGATGAGAAGGTTGACCGCGCTCCCGCGAAGTCTCACGGCCCCGGCCGGACAGCACTCTTCGCAGCCATAACAGTAGATACACTTACCGTAATCGATGACGGGCAGCCCTCCCGCACGGGAATGTATCGCGCCCGGGGCGCAGTACCCGACGCAGGATTCGCAGCGGGTGCATTTACCCACGACGATGCGCGGTCTGACGATCAGCTGCCTGAAGAGGTAATCGTCGAGCTTCAGCGCGATTCCCCTCTTCGGCCTGGCGTCGGGAAGGAACGCGTACGGTACGTACGGAGCGTCCCCGTCAATCTCGACGTCATCTCCCGTCCCGAGACCATTCCCCGGGCCATCGCGGCCCTGAGCGCGGGCACACGTGCGGGATCGAACCCGATGATACTGCATGCGGCGTAATCGAGCGCGGGCCCGCTCCCGGACGCGAGCAGGAGACCGGTGAAGCGCGGCGTGCCGTTCGCGGCAGGCCCGTCCCCGTCGAGTCCAGTCACGGCGTCCATGATCGTGAGGTCCGGGGTGACGGCCCGGTACACGTCCACGAGCGCCTCGCCCCACGCCTCCCGGTAATCCCCCCTGTGCTGAAAGGCCATATGGTAGATCTGCTTGGCCCCGCCCGGGACGCAGCCGTACATGTTCTTTATCGCTCCCGTGTACTTTGCAAGGCGGTGCAGCTTCAGCTTCGGAAGGTTCACCACGAGGTCGTGCTCGAAAAAGGCCTCGGTGACATGAAAGCGCGCGAGATGCCGCCCCGACGTGATCCCGCGAAGCCGCGTCGACTCGAAGGGGAGAAGCCGCGCACCGCACTTCTCCGCCACCGCCGCGATACCTGAAGTTTCGAAGGCCCTTCGCGTACCTCCCCCCTGGTAAAACGCCGAGGAGTCGCCGATGCTCACAGAGCATCCGCGCGCGGCGAATATCCTGCAGGCGGCCTCGACGACCGCGGGATGCGTGGTGGTGGCCTGTCCTGGGGTGTTCTGGCCCATGACGTTCGGTTTCAGAAGAATTTTTTTATTCCGCGGAACATCGAACGAGATTCCGTCGAGGGCGTCACGCATCGATTCATGCACGCGGTCCGGATCATACGATACGCACGAACGCACCGCGACGATCTGCCGCCGCGGGTTGCGCGTCCGCGTTCGCCTGCGCCCGGTTCCGGATGATTGCGCGCTCATGACGAAGACCGCCTTGCGTTATTGATCCATGACGCCACGGGCCGGTGAACGGCATCCCGCGGAGATTAGGCTCTTAAAAATTTCTGTTCTCCCATGCCGAAAAACCCGTCAACGGAAACTTTCCTTCCTTTTCTATCGACGATCGCCCCCCTGAAAGACCCGAACGGACCGTAATAATCGACCTTCACCGCGAGAAGGTTCATCCTGATCTCGCCCTGCGCGACGGGCGTGAAGGTAAGGTCCACCATGCCGTGTGTGTCGCGCACGGACCATTCCCCGCCGGGCCCGCCCGGGCGCGTGAATTCGACCGGCGGCAGGGGCGTGAGCTCGCCGTCGCACCAGAGGCAGTTCTCGTTGTAGCGCTCGGGATCGAGCACCTGGTTTCGCGTGAGGTTGAACCCGGCAATCCCCCCCTTCCCGTTCCGCGACGCGCCCGTGACCCAGTCGTATCTCAGGTTGTAGGGATAGTAGCCCTTGTGATCGTCGACTATCGCAAACGAAGCCCTCTCGTCGAACTCGTGGCGCATTTCGCCGATGGACATTTCCCCCTCCATGGGCATCAGGCACTTGTGCGAGTACATGGCGCGCCGCGCCGCGAGCGGCTGGCACACCACGAGGGGGGCAACCTTCCCCTTCCTGTGCAGCGCGAGGAAACTCGCCTGGACTTCGGGCAGGTCGCCGTGATCCCGTATCGATATATCGACGCCTATCAGGCCCGCGTTGAGCCTGTTGGTGATCTCGATCCTGAAGCCGTCCGAAACGTACGCCGTGCGCGTGCCAAAAAGCCCCCGTGCGACGCGCAGTGACGTGCACGGGACGATCTTTTCGTAGAGAAGCTTTTCGTTCTTCATCCTGTCATAGCAGACAAACTGGACCAGGCCGAACGATTTCGCGTTGTACACCACCACAAGCAGGAAAAAGCGACCGTCACCGAGCTGGAGGGCCTCCCATTCCTTCAGTCGAAAGCTCTTCAACAGACCGGGAAGCGGCAGGGGATACGGGCGTTCCGCGTCCAGCGCGTTCACCTCGCCGATCGCGTCCCCGAACGTTCCCAGGTTGAAGCGGCCCGCCTCGACGAGCGACGCCGGCGCGGGAAGAATATCCCTCGAATATGCCGGCCGCCGCGGGGACGCGGAACGGGCGCCCGCCCGCGGGGACGCGGATTTTACCTTCTTCGCCTTTTTCATGATATGCTCCTTCGCTCTAAACAAATCCCCTGCACCCAGCGCACGCGACTTCGCGCAACGGCGGGACGATCGATACCATGTACGGGATTCCGCATGGCGTTGTCCCCCCGAAAATATCCCATTACTAATATATAACTGAATCCGGAATAATTCACCGGCAGGCGCGAAAACCCGCAGAAATTCCCCATTTTTCCCCGTGGCGCCCCCGGCCGGATACCCCTTAAAAATGTATTGCATTTTTTCCCTCGATGTCCTTAACTTCCAGGACGGGGCAGAACGAAACGCGGAAACGGGCCCGCGCCGCGGGGAGCGCGGGAGCACCCGTCCCGATACACGATGACAGGAGAACCGATATGCAATCCACACATATCCTTACCGTGACCGATCTCATAACCCGCCTCACCGCCATGAACGACCAGGACAAGATCGAGGCGGAAATCAAACGCACGTTCGCGGGCTCCCCTGAACCGAACCGTCCCGACGGCGGCGATTACTACGAGACCCTGAACTGGGGGCTGTACCGATACATCCAGAAGATGTACAGGGACGGAGAGGATGGCATGTGCGTGTGGCGCTTTTACAAGAAGATCTCCGGCGACCAGCTTTCGTGCTGCCCCGAACCCGGCTCCACCCTGCACGCCCTCGATGCCCTCTTCCGGGTCTACTACTATTCGGACCCGCTCGACGACCTGACCTGCCTTTTCATCCCCATCAACGAATCGGGCATGATCAACGACTACCTCAACTGGATCAAGAACTACTTCTACGACGCGAACTATCCCACGAGCATCATGTGGCTCTACGCCCTTGACAGCTCCCTCTCGGGGATTATTCCCGACGAAATCATATTCCTGGGCAAGGTTGCCAGGCGCGACGACGACATCATCGTTCCGGATCTCAGCTACCCGGACTCGATCCTCATGAAACGTTTCTCGTCGTCTCCCGACGACTTCAGCATCCTCGAGGGCGCCGCCGCGAACCACGATTTTCATCCGACCTTCGACTATATCAGCGCGGAGTACGACGACCGCTGCCTGAGCCATACCGGCAAGCAGGAGGACTACGAGAGCCCCGAGGACTACCACAAGGAATGGGAAAAGTTCCGCGAGGTCCTGGAATTCGGCGTCTCGGACAGGGAGGAGAGCGGCTGCATAAGCTTCTCCGACCTCCGCAACAGCACGACCTTCCTTACCCGGCACGGGAAAAACCTGTTCAGGAACAGCATCCAGCAGCCCTTCTTCGAACAGACCAAGGTCGTGAGCAAGATTCACAACGGGCGCATCGACAAGTTCATGGGCGACAATGTCATGTGCGCCTTCCTGGCCAGGAAGCGCGCCGTAGACCAGGTCTCGGCGAACGGCGAATCCGTGATGAACAACTTCTTCGCGCTCTTCAGCCTCTGCAAGATTCTCCTCGAGCTTCTCGACGAGAAGGGGCTGGGCAACGCGGACCTGGGGCTCCGCAGCGGCGTGTGCTTCGGCACGCAGATACTCCGCTCGAACCTGGGCAACGAGATCGTGCGCGACTTCACCGTCACCGGCGGGACCGTAAACCTGGCCGCGCGACTGGAACACTTCGGCATCCAGGAGCTCATCATCCACAACACGAACTATTTCAAGGACGCCATCGAGCGTTTTCCCCAGATCAGCCAGCTCGTGTCGGTGGTGAAAAGCCTCAAGAACTTCAACCCGGCGACCATGGCCATCATCCAGAAATACACGCTCTACCAGAACATCATCTCGAACCTCGCGCGGCTCGAGAAGATCCGGTTCGACATCCGGTGCAACCAGGATTTCTACGCCATTCTGAAGCAGCACCTGGTCTCGAAGGGATACGAACAGCTCAACGCGGAGACCGCCGAAATCCACGGTTTCGAGGAATTCAACGTCGAGGGTTTCAGCATGAAGTTCTTCTACTCGTTCTACAACCCGAAGGGCTTCGACCAATTCGAGCGGGTCTGGATCATCCCGCTCAGCACGACGATGCTGAAGGAGCTCGAGATTCGCAAACTGCAATGACGCGCCGCCCATCGCGGCGAGAACACATACAAGGAGGACCCCATGCTGAACAATCCGGAAGCGACCGCGCAGGCGCTGAAAATCTTGAGAAGCGGCGAAAACTTCCAGTGGTATGTCATTCCCCTGCTCGCCCTCGTGGTGTACGCCTACTTCAACGAGGCCTCGAACAAGAACTGGAAAGGGATCGCCGCCGGCCTCTCACTTTACATGGTGCACTGGTTCTTCGAGATCATGAACGCCCTGATCTGCCATTTCTCGGGACACGCGCTCTGGACCGTGCCGACCGGCACCGCGTTCCTGCTCCTCGTGGGCGTGGGCGTGGAGCTCAGCCTCATGTTCTCCGCGGCGGGGTTGATCTTCAGCAAGATCCTGCCGCCCGACCCGAAGATGAAGGTGCTCGGCATCAACAACCGGCTGGTCTTCGCTGTGGGCAACGCGGCTTTTTTCTCGATATTCGAGATATTCCTGGCAAAGACACCGGCCTTCGTGTGGGTTTACACGTGGTGGGGATCGCTCCCCGTGTTCATCACGGTCTACATCCCCTTCTTCGTGGTTTCCATGTACTGCTACGACTGGGCTCCGCGGACGCAGAAAATCGTCATCGGGTCGCTCTTCGGGGTGAACGCGGCCATGATGATCGTGTTCGCCGGCATCCTCGGCTGGATATAGGGAGGTGCCGTTATGCGCCGACTGCTGATCGCGTCGAACCTCCTTCTTGCCGGTTTGCTTGCGGCCTGTGTCTCTCCCGCCGCGCAGCGGCTGGGCCCCGGCGACCTGAAGATCTCGCGCCCCGGGGCGCGCGCGGTGGTCGTGGTCCACTCCCGTTCGGGCAACACCTCGAAGGTCGCCCTCGAAACGGCACGCCTGATGAACGCCGACTACTACCGCCTTGAAGTCCCCGCGGGCTCCGGCGACAGCTACGGATCAGCCCCCAACAGGAACGCGAACGTGGAAATCAAACCAGCCACGATCGACCTGAAACGGTACGACCTCGTGTTCCTCGGGTCGCCCATCTGGTTCTGGCACCCCACCGCGTTCATTTATTCCTTCGCCGAGAAAAACGATCTCAGGGGGAAGAAAATCGTGCTCTTCTACACTTACCAGGGCGGGATCTCGAAGAACGCGGTCTCGGAATTCACCGCTGCGGTGCAGAAAAAAGGCGGCCGCGTCGTGGGTACAATGGGCATCAACAGGAAGTCCTTCAAGACCGATGCCTCCCTCCGGGAAGAGACCGGCAGGCTCGTAGAGTCCGGAAGGAAACAATGGAAATGACCGCGGCTGGCGTGGGGGATATACCCCCACCAGGGCGGAACACATCCGACTGACAATCCCGGACGCGCCATGCCCGGAAAAATTCACGAGACATATGTCAGCACCGATGTTGAGACCGACGGCCCCATACCCGGTCCCCATTCGATGCTGAGCTTCGCGTCCGCGGCGTACCTTCCGGACGGGACGATGGTCGGCACCTTCAGCGCTAACCTCGAGACGCTGCCCGGCGCCGCGGGCCATCCCGATACCATGAAATGGTGGGAGGGAAACCGCGCCGCCTACGACGCGACGCGCGTCGAAACCGAGCCACCCCAAACGGCGATGCCCAGGTATGTCGCCTGGGTGAAAGGGCTCCCCGGCAGGCCCGTGTTCGCGGCATACCCCGCGGGCTTCGACTTCATGTTCGTGTACTGGTACCTCATCACGTACGCGGGAACGAGCCCTTTTTCCCATTCCGCCCTCGACATGAAAACCTTCGCCATGGTCCTTCTCGGCACGGGATACCGCGACGCGGTAAAACGAAACATGCCGGCGCGCTGGTTCGACGACAGGCCGCATACCCACGTGGCCCTGGACGACGCGATTGAGCAGGGGGCCATATTCTGCAAGATGCTCGCGGAGCTCAGGGGCGGGAGCGAGGCGTCGTAGCACCCTTATCGGAACACCCCGGAGGTACTGCGCCATGAATGGATTCCTCCCGACAACGCTCCGCTTCGCAAAACTTCTCGCATCAGGGCTGTTGCAACTCTACATGATGCTCGCCCATTTTGTTTTTCTGATTGTTTCCCCGGCTTTCACCCTGTTTCTTTTCAACCGGAGCCACAACGAACGGGCGCATCATTACCTCACCTCGTTTAAAGACGCGGTTGACCCGCTTTTCACGGCGATCGGCTCCCTTCCCTGGCAGGCCGAGGTCGCCATGCGTATCGCGATGGCGCTCGTCACCATCCTGTTCGCCATAACCTTCATTATCATAATCGTCAACGTGCCACTGGGCATCGCGAAGTTTCACATGGGCCGGGTGTCCGTGTATCTCTTCATTGATGCGAAAAAAACTCTCCGCCATCTGGCCATGACACTGCTGCCGGCGGCCTACTTTCTGGCCCTCACGGTCTTCGACCGAATGGCCGCCTACCACAATCTCATCGAAAGCATGCTCCTCGCGAACATCTCGACTACGGGCGTGTTTCTGGCCGTGTTTATTTTCTCCACGGCACGCTCCAGGCCCGAAGGGATATTCCCGTCGGTGTTGTGGGCCTCGTCGCTCGCGGTTTCCGCCATCCTACTGGTCGCGGTCGTCGCGACCTCGTGGGCACTGGTGTTCGTCATCGAGGACCGGGCGGCCTGGCTCGTCGTGTTCCACCTGTTCCTCGCCCAGTCAGTGTACGTGAATGCCAGGTTCTACCGCGACAATATCGAGACGATTCTTGTGCAGTGGGAAAGGCGCAGGTGACCCCGCGAATCATACTCAACGCGGACGACTTCGGCATGAGGCCCTCGATTAACGCGGCGATAATAGAATGCATAGCGGACGGGAAAGTATCGAGCGCGACGATCATGGTCGCGCGCGATCCTTCTCCCGCGCGCGAGGCGATCGATTTCGCGCGACACTATCGCGGCCGCGCGGGTTTCGGCCTGCACCTCGACCTGGACGGATTTTTCGATTTCGACGGAAGCGGTCAATACGGGTTAAACGAGGACGACATGCCCCCGGGCATGGAGGATATCGCGCACCGGCGCGGGAAGGACATCGCCGCGGAAGTACGCTCCCAGGTGCGCGCGATCCGTACCGCGGGAATATCCCCCTCTCATCTCGATGGCCACCACAACGTGCACCTTTTTCCGTGCGTTCTCACCGGCATAATCATCCCGACGCTCATCGAAGAAGGGGTGCCCGCAATCCGTTACGACAGTCGTTTTTACCGTGACGAAGAGCGCGCTGGCGCAGCCCGGGACGCGCTCAGGGACGCCGGGATCGCCTTCCCGGCCGCGCTGACGGACCTCGGCGCGCTCCTGGAGGATCCCCGCCGGATGCCGGAACCCGCAGGAAGCGGGCATGTCGAAATCATGGCGCACCTCGAAATGCCCGGCCCGGGGGCCGAAGCGTGGAGGGTGGCGCAATACCTTTTTTTGCACGAAAGGGGAACCCCGGCGGAAATCGAGCCGGAATCATTCAGGGAATGCCGGGGTTCATGAATGGCGCTGCGCGAGGCTCAGCGCATCACCCCTTTCTCTTTTTCAGCTCCAGTGCCGTTTTGAGTCCTTTCTCGCGGATCACTTTGATCTTCAGGCCCGTCTCGGTCAGCTTAAAAAAGCGCTTCCCGTACTTCCGTAGCATTTTCCTGTTTATGGTGAAACCGAGACCGGGCGCGGTAAACGGTTTCAGGTAGGCGTTCCTGTCGGGAATGATCGGGTCAATGATCCCCTCGCGGAACTCGGGTATCCAGGAAGGCGGTTCGTACGGGTACTCCAGCGGCAGGGTATTGTCCCTGTCGGCGAGCACCAGGTTCCAGTTCACGTAGAAACCGATGCCGTTCGTCCACGTGTGAGGCGTGTACAACCGCTTCTTCTCATGGGCCATGTCGATGACCTTCTTCACCTGTGCAATACCCCCCGCGAACGTGGCGTCAGGCTGGTAAATATGAAAGCAGTCCTTTTCGAACATGATCTTGATTTCATCCCACCCGTAATTGAGTTCGGCGCCCGACAGCTTCACCTTCGAATACTTCTTGATCGCCGCGTTGCCGTCGTAATCGCGCGAATCGAGGGGCTCCTCGAGCCACTCGATGCCGTTATGGTAACAGGCGTCGGCAAACGCCTTCGCGCGTTTGATATCCCACGCGGGCACCCTGTCCACGATCGTGACAAGCCATCCCTGGTTGGCGTCCACACCTAACATGAATTTGTCGCCGATCTTCTTTCGCACGGTCTCGATCTGCCTGATGTCGTCCTTAAGCTCGATGCTCTTTACCCGCAGTTTGGCGCAGCGGTATCCCATATCGCGTATCGCGAGTATCTCATCGGCCCTGCGGTCCGGATCGTGCATCTCGCCGGTGGAGCAGTACACCTCGATCGGCCGCGCCTTGCCTCCGAGGAGCTCGTACACGGGCTTCCCCTCTTTCTTGCCGATGATGTCCCAGCAGGCGGGCTCGATCCAGAAGTTCCTCCACCCCAGGATTCCGGCCTGCTTCAGCAGATCCTGCACCCTGTCGATCTGCGTGGGGTCCGCCCCCATGAGGTAACCCCCGAGAAGATCCCCGAGCCCCTCGCGCTCCTTGCCCAGGGCGGATCCGGCGCCCCAGCCCTCGATGCCCTCGTCGGTCACGAGCCTGATGAGGGTAAACCTGTTGTGCGTCTGGGGATATCCGGGTATCCAGGTCGGCCAGAACGTCTCTTTCAGCGGTACTGAAACGTGGTAGAGTTCGATCGCGGTAATTTTCATTGACAGACCTCCTGTGTGGTGATTAATTGGTTATACCAGTTTATAACTGGTATAACCAATTGTCAAGTTTTTTAGTTGTATTTTCCACCTTCCGGCGGGCAATTGTCATGACGCCGCGCGACGGTGCAGGGACGGGACCAGATCATGAACGAAGGATTACCGGGCAGGATTCTCAGTGACATGCAGAACGACATCATCAGGGAAGTGTACCCCCCGGGGAGCAGGCTGCCCTCCGAGCGCGAGCTATCCCAGAAGTACGGGGCCAGCCGTTTCGCGATCCGAGAGGCCATCGCCATGCTGGCAAAGGGCGGCTTCGTCGAGACCCACCCCCAGAGCGGCACCTATGTGCGCGATTTCTTCAAAGAGGGGACCCTCGACACTCTCGTTGAAGTGTTGCGCGTGCGCAGGACGATCGACAGGCAGACGCTGGATTCGCTCTTGAGTTTCAGGTACACCACCGAAACGATCGCCGCGGCCGAGGCCGCGGTCCGCATCGGCGAAAATGACATCCTCTCCCTGCGCGCGAACCTCGAGAGAAAAGGCGATCACCTCGCCGACATTCCGGTGCAGACCGAATGCGATTTCAACTTTCACTACACCGTCATTACGGCCTCAGGAAATGTCATTAACCGGCTGATCTTCCGCTCTTTTCAGCCGATATACTCATTTTTTACAGAGTTCTTTTATTCGATAAAGGGAGCGCCCGAGGCCTCGCTGAAACTCAACATGAAGCTCCTGCGGGCGCTCACGCGCGGGGACCCGGACTCATCCTGCCGGGCGATGGAAGACATCCTGAAATACGCCGAAAAAAAGGTGTATGACGCCATCAAGAACGAACAGCGGATCATCGTGCGCTGAGGGATATGCATCGATGCCTTGTGATTGCCACGTGAAGTGCTGAGAACTGCCCGAGTTTTCAATTCCATATCCGATTCCCGCAGGCACCCGGGGCGCGGGGGCGGAGCCCCCGCAAATAATATAATCCCCCTACTCCCGCCCCAGCAGTTCGCGGAGCGGCGGAAGGAACAGGTAGGTCATGGTGTCCCTGACCCACTGACGGTAACGGGGGTCGTTTCTTTTCATGCCGATGAGCATCCTCTGGCACGCGCCCGCTCCGAGAAAATTGATCAGCAGATTGTTGAAGCTGTAGAAATACCGCTCCGCCCCGCCGCTTCCCTCCGCGACCTGCGCGGCGCGCATGAAATCGGCGCCGGTTTTCGACAGCATTTCGGGGATATGCCTGTACCCGGGGATGGTCTCGGGCCTCTCCGAGAGCGCCAGGTTCAGGATGATGATTCTGAAGGCGCTGGGATCGGCAAAGTGGTAGTCCAGGAATCCGTCGAGGTATGCGCCAAGGGCCAGGTCGAGGGTAAGACCGGCCGCCCTCTCCAGGCATGACGCGTTCACGCCGCGCAGCTCTTCGCAGATGTCGCCGAGCAGCGCCTCGAACAGGATCGCCTTCGTCCTGAAATGATAGCGTATCAGGGCGTGGTCGAACCTCCCCTCGGCGCCGATCATCCGCATGCTCGCTGAATGGTAGGGGTGCCTGGCGAATACCCGTCGCGCGGCGGAGAGAATCCGGACCCGTGTCAGCTCCTTTTTTACCGATGGTTTACCGGGATCACCCCTTTTCCCGGCGTTTCCCGATCGCGCTCGAGCCATTCCGAGCCCTCCTTTTTTTACGATCGTAAAAAAATATGTCTTGACCGACGGAGCGTCAACCATTAAATTTTTACGATCGTAAAAATCTGCATATCCGGAGGCGCACATGAAAGGTGATCTTTTCAGGGGCATCATGCAGTGGGAATTCAATCCGCCGAAAAGCGCGCCGACGAAAAAGCCGTTCAAGCTGCCGGTGTTCTACCGCGACAACACGTCCATCACGGTCATCTACACGGCCTCGACAAAAAAAATCAGGGGACTGCTTCCCGACCCCCTGATGCACCCGGCCGAGCTCCGCCCCGGCCGCGCGCTCATCGCGTTCACCGCGTTCGAGTACCGCGACACGGACATCGATCCGTACAACGAGTTCAGCATCGCCCCGCTCATATCCTACGGCAAAAAAAAGATTCCCGGTCTTGCGCTCGTCCCGCAGATGATGACCGGGAACGCGGAAGCCTACGTGTGGCACCTCCCCGTCACCACGGAGATAGCCCGCTATGGCGGCGTCGAGCTCTACAATTATCCCAAGTTTCTGGCCTCGATCTCGTTCACGCGGGACGCGCGCGCCATACGCTGCGAGCTCGGCGAGAAAAAGTCGAAGATTCTCAGCCTGACCGGGCCCGTGCTCCCGGTATCCCCCGGCAGGACCACGCGCTACCGCACCTACCCGGTGAAGGACGGCGTGACCCTCTGCGGGAACGTCGTCACGCTCCACCACGAGTTCGCGCAGACCCGCGACACGCGCGGCGTAACGCTCGAGCTCGGGAAGGACCATCCCGCCGCGCGGGACCTCGCCGGGCTCGGGCTCGGCAGGAAGGCGCTCCTGTACATGTACAGCCCGCGCAACGAGTCCATTCTTTTCGCCCCCCGCAACCTGATCGACGACTGAGGCCAGGGCGCATGAAGCGAATCCGCATAACGGAATCCGAAAAGGCGGCCCTCCTGGCACGGGACCCCCGCCCGGGGGACGTGCTGAACGGCCTCGAGGGGCTCTCCCGCCTCCCGCGCCGTTCGCATTCGCGCGTGCGCGAGGCGATCGCGTTCGCGCGCGCCTTCAACGACCGTGTGGTCCGTCCCTCGTACCGGGACATCGACCTCGAAGCTCACCACGACCCGAACCACCTTCCGCTCGAATTCATACGCGAGGCGTGGAAATGGGGGATTTACTCCCGCTGGATCCCGAAACTTTTCGGCGGCGACGGCGACGACTTCCTTTCCATGTATGCCTTCCTCGAGGAGATCGCCTCGGTCTGCACCGGCCTGGCCAACGTGATCGGTGTCCACTACCTCGGCGTGGGCACTCTTTGCGCGACGTGGAACATGCGCGTCATGAAGAGGGTCCTCGGCGACGCGTGCAGGGGCGACGAGCCCTGCCTGATTTCGCTGGCCATCACCGAACCGGAGGCGGGCACCGACGTGGAGGAGCCCGCGCTTCTCAGGCGCGCGCGCATCGGGACCACGGCCACGCGGGTAAAGGGGGGATATGTCCTCAACGGAAGAAAAATCTTCATATCGAACGGGCACGTGTCCACCTGGCACATGGTCATTGCCTACGGCGACAGGCACAATCTGGCGGGCACGTCCGTGACCGCCGCGGTCAGGACCGGCACCCCGGGTTTCAGCTTCGGGCACCGCGAGCACAAGATGGGCCAGAAGGCGTGCGTCGCGAGCGAGCTCATCTTCGAAGACTGCTTCGTGCCTGATGGTCTCGTCTGCATAGACCCGGAACAGGCCGCGCGGATGAAAACCCCGGCCGACACCGTGTTCCAGTACATCATCGATTTCGTGGTGTCCTCATCCAGAGCGGGCGTCGCGGCATTCGCCGCGGGAGCGGCGCGCGGCGCCTACGAAGCGGCTCTGGAGCACGCCGCGCACGCGACCGTCGCGGGCCGCCCCCTGGTCTCGCACCAGTGGGCCCACACTGCGCTCGCCGAGATGTACAAGAACGCTTGCGCCGCACGCACCCTTTACATGGAATCCGGATTCGCCAACGCGCTCAGGGGCATGTTCGCGCCCCTGTATCGCAGGCCCCTCTACTACATGATGGCATTCATACCGTGCTGGTATTTCGCGGCCTTCGCGCGGCCCTTCCTTTCCACGCGCGCGGCGACCTACCTCGCGCGGCGCGTCAACTTCGACGGCTACGCCATGGACCGCGCGCAGACCTCGTCCGGGTGGGCCTCGCTGGCGAAGTTCGCGTGCAGCGACCTTGCCGTGGAAAACGCGCGCCTGGCCATGGAGCTGATGGGCGTGGACGGGACCCGCTACGACCGCGGCGCCGAAAAGTTTTACCGCGACGCGAGGCTCCTCCAGATTTACGAGGGTACCAATCAGCTGAACAGGCTCAACCTCTTCAAGAACCTTGTGGCGCGGGACATCCCCGCGGCCGACGTGTTCGGGTAGACGCCGATGACATCGGCAGCCATGCACTCAGATGAATTCCGGCGCCTCGCCGCCGATTTTTCCCGCGGCGTTCTCCTGGAGGCCCGCGCCGGGGCCGACGATCATCCCTTCGCACCCCTGCGGAAGGACATTTTCGACCAGGCCCTGGGGCTCGGCTTCTTCGCCGTCAACCTGCCCGGGGAGCGCGGAGGGCTCGACCTGCCCCCCTCGTCCCTGTGTCCCATTCTCGAGGAAATGAGCATCGTGGACGCGGGCCCGGCCGCGGCAGTGTTCACTAATGCCGCGGCTCTGGAAATCATTGACGCGGCCGGTTGGGACACGCTTCGCGCGGAGCCGTCATTACCGGTCGCGTTCACGCCATTCCACCACCCGGACGAGGCGAACATGCCCGTCACGGACCCCAACGGGATCCTTCGCGGCAGGGCCGAATTCGTGACGCTCGCGGGCATATCCTCCCTTGCCCTCATACCCGCCCGCGACACCCGCACAGGGGCGTTCGGATATTATCTCATCGACACGCGCGACCCCCGGGTGCGCATATCCGAGCCCCTGTTCACCCTCGGGCTCAGATCCTGCCCCTCGTACGACCTTGACCTGGACGGTGTGCCGGCCGTTCCGGCGGGCGGTCCCGCCGCGGGACACGAGCTCTATCGTCACATGGCGTGCGCCATGGCCCCGGCGGCCGCGTCCATCTCCATCGGCATCATGGAGGGGTCCCGCCGCGACGCGGCCGCCTATGCCGCGGAGCGTTATCAGGGCTGGCGCTTCATCGACCGCTGGCACGCGGTCCGGCTGATCCTCGCGGGCATGGCCGAGCGCATCGAGTGCGCGAGGAGCGCCCTCGCGGGCATCGTCGACGGAGAACACGGCACCGGGGCGGCCGCGCTCGCGCTCTCGGCGGGTGAGGACGCGTGTCGCGTCACCTCCGACGGCGTGCAGGTGCTCGGTGGGAACGGCTATATGAAGGACTACTTCCAGGAAAAACGCATGCGCGACGCGGCCCAGGCGCGGTTCCTGCTCGGCGGCCCGTACCTTCGCCGCCTTGAGCTCGCGGGCGGCAATCCCGGAGGCGGGCGATGAAGCGGTTCGGGCACGGGCGGGTGTTCATCACCGGGAGCGGCAGCGGTCTCGGCAGGGCCATGGCCCGACATTTCTCGCGCATGGGCTGGCGCGTCGCCGTCTCGGACATCGACGCAGACAGGGCCGGCGCCACTCACCGCGAGATCGCGGATTCCGGGGGCGAATCCATCGCCATCCCCTGCGACGCGACCGACGAGAACCAGCTCGCCCGCGCCGCGGACACGATCCTGTCGCGCTGGGGAGGGGTGGATATACTGGTCAACAACGCGGGCATCGCCGCGGGCGGCTACATGGAGAAGATTCCGCCCGCGGAGTGGGGCAGGATCATGAGCGTCAACTTCATGAGCGTCGTACTCGGGTGCCGGGTGTTCATCCCGGTGCTGAAGCGGCAGGGCGCGGGCCACATCGTCAACATAGCCTCGAGCGCGGGCATCGTGTCCCTCCCGGAAATGGCCAGCTACAACGCTTCCAAGGCCGCGGTCATATCCCTCTCCGAGACGCTTCGCGCTGAGCTCGCGCCACATTCCATCGGCGTGACCGTGGCATGCCCCACCTTCATCAGGACAAACCTGATGGAAAGCTTCGTGTCCACGGACGAGTCCCAGCGCAGGAGCGCGGAGCGTTTTTTCGCCAGGTCGCGGTTCACCCCTGAGCTGTTCGCGGCGCATACCTTCAACGCCGTCCGCAAGAACAGGCTCTACGCGTTCGCCCAGAACGATGGAAGGCTCGCGTGGAGGTGCAAGCGTTTCTTCCCCGAGTTCTTTTACCGCATCATCGCCCGCCGGTACGGGCGGATCGCTTCCTGCAGGACGGAGGATATATCCCCCTTTTGACGAATAAGGGTCGCGCAGCCTCCCAAAAAAAGGGGCCCGTTCGAGAATTAGTACTTGCACATCAGTGCCGCTTCCTCATACTTCCGTTTCTAAAAAAAGATTCCATCCCAGGGAACGAACGATGAACATTGCGAAATTTTCCATCAAACGGCCGATTTTCATCACGAGCATCGTCCTCTTGATACTGATAACCGGACTCATATCGCTCTCCCGGCTGGGTGTCGACCTGTACCCCGACATCAATTTCCCGTTCGTAATCGTCCAGACCGTGTACCAGGGCGCGGCCCCCGAGGAAATCGAGAACCTCGTGTCCAAGCCCATCGAGGACGAGATCAGCTCCATATCCGGCGTTAAACGCATATCCTCCCGCAACCTTGAGAGCGTGTCCCTGGTCATCGTCGAGTTCAACCTTGGCATCGACGTCAAGTACGCGGAGCAGCAGGTGCGGGACAAGACCGCAAAGGTCCGTCCCACACTGCCGGACGGCATCGACGAGCCGCTGATCTTCCGTTTCGACCCGGCCGACCAGGCCGCGATTCGCTACGCCCTTTCGGCCGATCTTCCGCGGACCGAGCTGTACGACCTCGCCAAGGAGGTGATCAAGCCCCAGATCGAGCAGGTCCAGGACGTCGCGGGGGTGGATATACTCGGCGGCGTCCGCCGCGAAATCCAGGTCGAGCTCGACCGGAGAAAGCTCAGCGACCTTGCCCTCCCCGCGGTGAGCGTGGCCCAATCGCTGAAGAGTCACGGCCTCAACATCCCCGTAGGCAAGTACGAGAAGGGACCTTCCGAGACGATATTCAGGGCCGTGGCACAGTTCGTGAACCTCAAGCAGATTGAAAACGCAACCCTCTATTTCATGGGCGACCCGGACAACGCCATCACCCTGAAAAAAGTTGCGTCCGTGCGGGACGGGGCCGAGGACGAGAAGACCCTCGGTTTCCTCTACGCACCGGTCGAAGAAACCCGGAAAGGAAAAAAGGAAAAAAGCGGAGGCTTTTTTTCCCGCTCCAAAAAGAAAATCGAGCGGGAGTACAAGCCCGCCATGTTCCTTGACGTGCACAAGCAGTCCGGGGCCAACACCGTGGCGGTCGTGGACGCGGTCATCAAGCGCGTCGGGGAAATCAACAAAAAGCTCGAGGGCCGTGAGGGGAATCCCAGGCTCATCATGGTCCTCGACAACGCGCTGGCGGTGCGCATCAACATCAAGGACGTGCGCGATACCATCCTCATCGGGATCGCGCTCGCGGTCATCGTGGTGTATTTCTTTCTCGGGAACATACGGTCCACAATCATCACGGGCATCGCCCTTCCCAACAGCCTTCTCGGCGCGTTCGTCCTCATGTACGTCATGGGCTTCACGATCAACATCATGACCCTGCTGGCCCTCTCCCTCTGCGTGGGCCTTCTCGTGGACGACGCCATCGTGGTCAGGGAAAACATCTTTCGAAAGCTCGAGACAGGCATGCCGCCGGTGGAGGCCGCGGAAAAGGGCACCACCGAGGTCATGCTCGCGGTCATCGCCACGACCTTCACCATCATCGCAGTCTTCTTCCCCATGGGGTTTCTGAGCGGCATCGTGGGGCAGTTCTTCAAGCAGTTCGGTTTCACGGTCGTGTTCGCCATGCTCATCAGCCTCTTCGACGCCCTCACCGTGGCTCCGCTCCTGTCCGCGTACTTCGCGGGCAAGGCACACACCGCGCAGAACGCGGCGGTCCGCGCGTTCGACCGGTTCCAGCGGTGGGTCCAGGAAAAATACAGCGGACTGATCCTCTTCGCGGTCAACAGGCCCTTCGTGGTGTTGCTGATCGCCACCGGCATATTTTTCCTCAGCCTTCTTTCGCTCCTGGGCGTGAAGAGGACCTTCATGCCGCCCAACGACTTCGGTGAATTCATGGTCGTCATCGAGATGCCGCCGGGCACGAGCCTCCAGGGCACGTACGAGGTCACGAAAAAAATCGAGGACATCATCAAAGCCATGCCCCAGGTCAACAAGATGTCCACGGTCGTGGGCAACACCCTCCTCGAGTCGAACAAGGCCACGATCGGGATTTCCCTCGTTGATTCCGGCGAGCGAAAGGAGAACACGACCCAGATGAAGGAAAAGGTCAGAAAGGCCATCAAGGGCTTTGAAATCGCCAAGCCCAAGGTCGCCGACTACGGCATCGGCGGGATTGTCGATTATCCATTCTACCTGAACCTGCTGGGTGACGACCTGAACGTGCTCGAGGAATACGGCGCGAAGGTGGCCGAGAGGCTCACCAAGAAAGCCAAGGACCTCACCGAGGTGAGTTCCAGCATACAGGGAGGAAAGCCCGAATTCCAGGTCAGGCTCGATTCGGAAAAGACCAACCGCCTGGGGGTTTCGCCACAGATGGCCGGCGCCGAGCTTCGCTACCACATAGCCGGCGAGGTCGTGGGAAAGCTGCACGACAGGGGCATCGAGTACGACGTGCGCATGCGGCTCAAGCCGGACCAGCGCGACCTCGAGTCGAACTACCGGGAGATACACGTTCCCAACATGCACATGAGGCTCATTCCGCTGACGGCGATATCCACCCCCATAAAAACCGACGGCCACGCGATCATTCTCCGCGAAAGCCGCTCGCGCGTGGTGCAGATTTACGCCAACCTCGCGCCTGATGGCGCCATCGACAGCGCGCAGAAGCAGGCGGAGGATATCATGAAAAAGGAACTGCCGCCGCCCAAGGGCGTATCCTACAAATTCTGGGGCCAGGCCGAAAGCTACCAGGAGCTCTTCCAGAACATCATCATCGCGTTTTTCCTGTCGCTCATATTCATCTACCTGGTTCTTTCGAGCCTGTACGAGTCGTTCATCACGCCGGTGACGATTCTCATGGCGCTGCCGCCGGCGCTCTCCGGCGCGTTCCTCGCGCTCTTCTTCACCGGGGAGATGCTCAACATCTTCAGCATGATCGGGGTCATCATGCTCATGGGCCTCGTCACGAAGAACTCCATCCTGCTCGTGGACTTCGCCATCGAGGGAGTGCACCGCGGCATGAGCCGCAAGGAGGCGATCATGCACGCGGGCGAGGTGCGGCTCAGGCCGATCCTCATGACGACCTTCGCCATGCTCGCGGGCACGCTCCCCATCGCGCTCGGGATCGGCGAGGCCTCCCGGTTCAGGATGGCCATGGGTATCGCGATCATCGGGGGGATAATCCTTTCGACATTCATGACTCTTCTCGTGGTGCCCGCGCTCTTCGAGTTCGTGGATATCGTCCGCGAAAAAATCGAGGGCTCCTTCCGTCCGTCCCACATGACGGCAGTCGAGGTCGCGGACCTGGAGCACAGGGCTGAAGAATTGGTGCCGTATAACGATGAAGAACCGGGGCTGGCCGTCCCGCCGAAGACTGGAAGGGGACGCTCCCGGCGGTAGTTCAGTAACGGAACGTCGGCCCGAACAAAACCAGGCTTTCCCTGCGGCGATAGAAGCATCCCATCCGGGAATAGCCGTTGTAATAATACACCGCGATCTCGTGGGGCTCGTTCCCGTCGGGCTTCCGACCGAGCCCGACGGTGTTGAACAGGTACTTCAGGTATATCCCCATGCGAACTCCGAAATTCGGCGCATAGCGCCCCGCGATCGCCTCGACCTCGAGCTCCATGAAAAAAGGGGCGCCCTTTTCCGTGAAATCCAGCCTGCAGCCCAGAAAGAACGACAACGGGTAAAAGACCGTGGCCCCGGGCCGTCGCGAGAACTTGTACTCTGCGCCGGCGCTCACGATGACCAGGTCCGAAACGTACGACACGTACTGGCGCGCCGCCTCCCACCCGGTGTTCCTGATACGGCCGTGATCGTACCTGATGTAATCGTCCCCCAGGTGGGAGCTCGTGTGGTAGACCGCGGTCTGGAACAACACGTTTTTGTAACGGACGTCCGAAAAAAGCATCCCCGTGAAATCGGCGTGGACAAAGTTGAACGACTCGGAAAAAAGTTCGAAGCGCGTGAACACGCCCCCGGCGCCGCCGATGTCGAAGCTCAACGAGTCCGTGCGCATGGATATGGCGGGGATTTTCGCCCCGAAGTCGAATACCATGTAATGCCGGAGGCTCTCGGTCGAATACTGGTAGAGGACGTCGATCGCGGGAGCGCGCAGGAGCGCGCCGTGGTAGTCGCGCGACACCTTGTCCGGGGCGAAAAAGACGATCTCCGCGCGCAGGGATGCCGCCGAACACGCCATGAAAAGAACCGCCGTTAATACGAATACCGCCCTTGGAATCATCGCCGATACCTCCCCGCAATTGTGATCCCGGTCCCCGCCTCCTGTCAATTGTATTTGGTCCTGCCCGGGGAACCTCCTCCCGGATCTCAATGGAATCGCCTGTCTGCGAGAAAATGGCACAACCCATGGCAGGGCCGGCGAACCGAGTCGCGACAATCACGCTCAAATTGGGATTGATTTTCCCAACGCACGCATGCTTGTCTGTCGTACAGGCATTATCCATCAAAACGTTGATGGATATCCCCATCCCATAAAGGAGTACCCGTATGAAATTGTTCACCGCAGCCTCTCTCCTCGCGATGCTCGTAACGCTGGCCGGTTTCCGGGGGTTGCCCGCGAAAGACTCCGTCGTTCCCCCAGCCCCGGCAAAGGACGTCGTATATCCCAAATCCGCCAACGGCTGGCATTACCTTAATTCCATTGCCGCGGAATGGTACGAACTTTCGGAGAATAAGGGCAACTATTACACGTTCACACCCTGCGCGGGAATGCCCGACAAGATCATAATCAAGAAATGGGCGACGCCGGTCATCCAGTACGAGGGAGGCACGTGCGGATCTCAATGCCGGATCGTGAAAATCAGGAAACTCGAAAGCCAGGAGGAAGGTTATGGATATCAATTTACACTGGGGAATTGCACGTCGATGTGCACCGGGGACCCTCTGACCAGGATCAACGAGGTTAAAATGCTCTACGAGCCGGGCCCTGACGAATATATTCTCGTCAAAAACGAATGCGTCATATGGACGGGCAATCTTGTCACCATCGACAGGCATTGCGTTCCGGCGAAAAACTACAAGAACTTCCCCAATAAACAGGAAAAGTGCCCGTAGAAACCTGACCGCACACCCAGCCGCGCGCCGGCGGACACGTTCCGCCGCGCAGCGGTCCTGCGCGACCGGAGTTTTTGGGATGCCGGGCTCGGCCGATTTCGCATAATTCCGTAACATCACCGCCCTTCACCTTCCTGACATGATTAATATCTTGCCACACAGAACGACCCGTGGATACATTGGCCTATGCTGGCATCCTCGACACGCACCCCGACGGGAGATACCCGCCTGGATGAAAAGTACGCCGCGCTTCGCGCCGGCCTCGGCCGCATGAAGGGCGTCGCCGTCGCCTTTTCCGGCGGCGCGGACAGCTCCCTTCTTCTCGCGGTAGCCGCCGAGGCCGCGGGCGGCCCCGTGCTCGCGCTTACCGTATATTCCGAAATGACGCCGGCGGACGAGGCGCGCGCCGCAACCGATTTCGCCGCACGCCGCGGTATCGAGCACAGGACGGTGCGCGTGGATCTGCTCGACGATCCCGCGTTCGTTTCGAACCCTCCCGACCGCTGCTACCTCTGCAAGAAGCGAATCTTCACCGCCCTTGCCCGGGAAGCGCGCGGCCTTCCGCTTGCCGAGGGAACCCACCGCGACGACGACGCCGACTACCGGCCGGGCAAGCTGGCGCTTGCCGAGCTCGGCGTGGCGAGCCCGCTTGCCGCCACGGGCCTGTCCAAGAAAGACATACGCGCCCTCTCGGTCGCGCTGGGCCTCGAGACCGCAGGCCTCCCGGCCGCGCCGTGCCTCGCCACGCGCATCCCGTACGGGACAACCATCACCGTCGGGGCGCTCCGCACCATCGAGCACGCGGAGTCGTTCCTCCGCGGCCTGGGTTTCACCCGCGTACGCGTGCGCCATCACGGCGACGTCGCGCGCATCGAGGTGGATCCCGCCTCCCTGGCCCGACTGTCGGAGGAAGGCATGTCCCGCATCGTCGCGGCCGAGCTCAGGTCGCTCGGGTTCACGTACGTGGCGGCGGACCTCGAGGGCTACAGGACCGGCAGCATGAACGAATCCCTCGCAAAGGAGCGCATTGTTGGATAAGGACAGAATCCGCGAACTCCTGGAGAAGGTGCGCGACGGCGGCGCGGGGATCGACGAGGCCCTCGATGTCCTGAAGAAGCTTCCCTACGAAAACCTGGGATTTGCGCGCACGGACAGCCACCGCGCGCTCCGCACCGGATACCCCGAAACGGTATTCTGCCAGGGGAAGACACCTTTACAGGTCGCGGACATCATCGACAAGCTCAGGTCGATGCACTCGCGCGTCATCGCCTCACGGGCGGCCGAGGAAACATGGGATGCCGTTCGCGCGCGCCGCGACGACGTGCGCTATATTCCGGAGGCGCGGCTGATACTCGCCGGAGACATGCCCGCGCCCCGCACCGACAGGAAAATACCCGTGTTCACGGCCGGCACCTCGGACATTCCCGTGGCGGAGGAGGCGGCCTGCACGGCGGAATACATGGGCTGCCCCGCTGAGCGGGTGTACGACGTCGGCGTCGCGGGTATACACCGCCTGCTCGACCAGGTGGACCTGATCATGGCGGCGCAGGTCATCATCGTGGCGGCGGGCATGGAGGGCGCGCTGCCCAGCATCATCGGCGGCCTGGCCTCCTGTCCGGTCATCGCCGTGCCCACCAGTGTCGGGTACGGCTCGAGCTTCGGAGGGCTTTCCGCGCTCCTGACCATGCTGAACAGCTGCGCGCCCGGCATCGCCGTGGTGAATATCGACAACGGCTTCGGCGCGGGCTACCTCGCCGGAATGATCAATCTGGGCGGCATTTGATGAAGATCGCCCATTTCGACTGTTTTTCGGGGATAAGCGGCGACATGTTCGCGGGCGCCCTCATCGACGCGGGCCTTGATTTCGGCGAGCTTTCGCGCGAGCTCCATGGCCTGTCCCTCCCGGGGTTCAGGGTGCGCGCGGAGCGCGTCACGAGGCGCGGCCTGTCAGCCACTCACTTCATCGTCGACGCGGACGAAACGAACCATCACCGCGACCTCGCGGCGATCCTTTCACTGATAAATTCGAGCTCGTGCCGCGACGACGTGAAGCGCAACGCGGCCGCGATCTTCGAGCGCCTGGCGCAGGCGGAAGCCCGCGCCCACGGCATTTCCGTCGATGAGGTCAACTTCCACGAGGTGGGCGCGATCGACAGTATCGTTGACATCGTAGCGGCCGCGGCCGCGGTGCGCCTGTCCGGAATCGACCGCGTGTACGCTTCCGCCATTCCCCTCGGAGGCGGGACCGCTGCAACGGCCCACGGGCCGATCCCTATCCCCGCCCCCGCGACGCTCGCGCTCCTCGAGGGCGTACCTGTATGCGAGGGACCGTGCCGCAGGGAGCTCACCACCCCGACCGGGGCCGCGATCATATCGCATTTTTCGTCGGGCTTCGGCCCCATACCGGCCATGCGGCTCACGGCAAGCGGCACCGGGGCCGGCACCGCAGATCTCGATCACCCGAACGTGCTCCGCGTTCTCATCGGGGAGGCGGAGGGGGATAGTGCCGCCGACGGCGAAACCGTCATCCTGTTCGAGACGAACATCGACGACATGAACCCGGAATTCTACGACCACGTGACGGACCGTCTCTTCGAGGCGGGGGCGCTGGATGTCTTCATCACGCCGGTCATCATGAAAAAATTCAGGCCAGCGGCGGTGCTTTCGGTCCTGGGAACCGGCGCGCGCGCCGACGATATCGAGAATGTCCTCTTCTCGGAAACCACCACCGCAGGAATCCGCGTGTCGCGACTCGAGCGGCGGGTACTCGGGCGCTCCTTCGCGGACGTCGGGACGCCCTACGGCACGGTCCGGGTGAAAATTCTCACCAGGGGCGGCCGCGCGGTGACCGTATCCCCCGAGCTCGATGCGTGCCGGGCCGCGGCCGCCGCCTCGGGCGCCCCTCTCAAGGACGTGTACGCCGCCGCCCGGTCGGCGGCTGATAATATCCTTGCCGCGAAAGGACTTTCCCGGGCATAATGGCACAAACACGATGAAATCCCTCTTCCACATACGGTCCGTCGCCGCGGCCGCGGCAATCGTCATCATGGCAAGCGGCGCCGCGAGCGCGAAACCCATCGCGGGCGTCATCGGGCTCGGGCAAAACAGCCCCCGCGCGCTCGGTTTCGCGGGACTCGTGGAGAAGAACCTCAACCGCCTGCTCGGCATCACGAACATCTTTGCAGTGATCGAGGCCGACAACCTCACCACTGAGCTCCGCAAGTACGAATGCCTCGACGAGCAGTGCATCGTCCGTTTCGCCCGCGACGCCGGCATCGCCGTGGTCATAACCGGCCGCGTCGAGGACCGCGGCGACCGCATGCGCCTCGAGCTGAATGCGTACGGCGTCGACATGCCCTACCAGGGCAGGATCATCTATTCGCGCAGGACCGACATCATCGCGGAGGCCGGGACCCGGCAGTTCGAATACATCGCCGAGGAACATGCCGCCCTTTTCATCTCGAGGCTCCTGAAAAACCTGAAGACGCAATCGCGCTTCGCCCCGGCGGGGGGGCAGGGGCTCGCCCTCGACGTGCCGCTCAACGGCACCTTCGACGCATACCGCGTCAAAAAGGACGGCCCGGTTGCGCTGCCGGTGCGAGTCGGAAGCGTCACCCTGAAAAACGGGGTCCCCCAGGGAGTCGCCGCGTTCCTGCAACACGGCGACTACGTGCTCGAAGGCCATGGCGCGCAGGCGTCCATGATGCTGGACACGATGCACAAGCGAAAAAGAGAGATCGTGTTCGGCAAGCAAAACTACGCGGGCACCGCGGCATTCATTTTGGCCACCGGCCCGGCCAGCGCCACCATGCCGATCGTGGCGCCGCTGGTCGGATATTACCGCAACGGCGACTGGTACGGCCTTTCGCTCTGGGCGGTCAGCGCGGCCCCCTATCTCTACCTGGAGATCAACGGCCTCACCGTGTATTTCAAGGACTACTACAGGAAGAAGAAGGACCGTTCGCGCGAGGTCCGGACGCAGTTTCATTTCGGCATGTACATGCTCTGCGCGGGTGGCATGGGGCTTTTCACCGACGCCTTTTCCTACGGGGCGCACAAAAGCGCGGCGGACTACGGCGAGCCGCAGCCGTTTCTCGGCAACGACATGACCACCGTGTTCCTTGCGATGGTGACGGGCGGGGGAGGGCATTTCTACCGGGGCAAGCGCCTCTGGGGGTATCTCTACTTCCATGTGGACAATATCCTCCTCTATTACATGATCCGCGAATTTTCCGTGCCGCAGACCTACAACTGGGTGACTCGTGAGTACAGTGGCCAAAAGATTAAAAAAAACAGGGCGTACCCTCTCCTCGCCGCGTTCTGCGCGGTGAAAACCGCCGAGATATTCCACGCCGTCTTTCTCAAGGACGAAATTTCCAACGGCAGGCTGGCGGGTGAGGAATTCGGGTTCGAACCCTTCATCCTGCCGGACGAATCGGACATCCCGCGGCTCGGGCTGCAGGTCCATTTTAAATTCTAGGAACGATCACATGAGGGCGGAACGAATCATACTGACATGCGCGGCGATCCTGGCCATCGCGTCGTCGTTTCCCGCGACCGCGCTTCACTCCGCGGAACAGGCACCCGTCGAGCCCGATGCATCGGCCATCTTCATGATCCCGCAGAAAGACATCCAGATCAACGCCCTCCTGGAACGCACGGTCGACTCGCTCCACGACGCGTTCCGGCACGTCGGAAGGCTGCTCCCCGTCGAGCGCTCCGCCGCACGGAAAACCCTCGAGGGCACCGAGGCCCCCGGCACGGAAGCCCATTACCGGAACGCCGCGGGAAAACTGGGAGTGAAGGTCTATCTTGTGGTGATGGCGGGCAGGAGTGGCGACACGTTTTACGGGCATGTCAAGCTTATCCCCCTGTCCGAGGAATACGCCCCCCTGCGGAGGGATTTCACCGTCAGAAGCAGAGTCCTTCTGAACATCCCCCTGAAACTCGACAGGCTCATCGTGAAGCACCTGCGGGATCTGAAACTATCCGTGCCGGTGGGACCCGACCGGGACGGACTGCGGACCATCGGGGCCGGCCAGTGGCATGGACTCGTACCGGGCCCCTGCCGGCTCGTTTCCGGCGAGGAGATTAGAATCGTAGAGTGCGGCAGGTACCATTCAATCGCCTCCTTCCCCCCCTCGTTCGGAAGCAGATCCCGGACCGCGATCGACCGCGTCCCGGAAACCTTCAGGTACCTGCGCAACCTCGACCGGGATATCGAGCTGAACATCTACCGCCGTTACGGGCTCAGGGAAAACCAGCTCAAGGGTGCGGACCCCGAGAAAAAGATGGCCGAGGCCATCATGGTCGTCAACCCGGGCGCGAACCTGCTCATCCCCGGTTACGGGACGTATCTCTCGACCGGGTATCTTGGCTTCAAGGACTCCTCGCCGAGCATTCCCGGCGTAATCCTCACCACGTCCCTCATGGTCACCCACTTCACGCTCCCCGAGTTCATGACCAACTTCAAGATCAATTTCGCGCCGTGGGTGCGCGACAGGGACAAAACGCTCGCGATGCGCGATTTCCAGATATTCCTCTGGGCGACGTTTCCCGTGACGGTCGCCACCGGGTTCATGGACCAGCTCGCGCACCAGTTCATCCTCAAGGAAACGCTTCCGCCGTTCTTCCTCAACAAGGACGAGGCCGCCCTGGCGTTCTCGGTCATCATCCCCGGCGGAGGCATGTTCTACAAGGGATACCGGTTTTTCGGCTGGGGATTCTACGGCGCCGAAATGTGCCTGGCCGGCTTCGCGGTCTACCACAGAAGGGACAAGAAAAAAAGCACCACCCTCTTTCTCGCGCTCGGCTCTTTGAAGATATCGGAGATGATCGTCTCGTACATCGTTCCGCCCGGCTACCAGTTCTACCGCCTCGAAAAAGAATCCGAAGCCTCCATCCCTTCCCTTTCGTTCGGACTCAACTACGACGACAGCGGCATACCCGCGGTCGCGTTCTCGGCCACGATGAAATTCTGAGAAGATAGCGCCATCGAAAAAAGTTAGTCGCGCATAACAGAGGCTCGCTTAATTCCGTGAGCGGCCACAAACCGAGTTAGCCGTGCAAAACAAACGCATTTTTTTGCCGCGCGTCCCGTGAAAAAATCACCGCTTCCCTTGACAATCCATCCGGTCCGCATTACTTTGTATCATAAAGTTACTTTGCAGTACAAAGTGGTTGCCATGAAAGAAAAAAAGCCCGAACGTAACGAACTCGCGAAATACGCGGAAAACCTCAGCACCATCAAGGCGCTCCTCATGGATGTCGACGAAACGCCCATGACCGAGACCTGGGTTTTCTTTGCGTGGGGCGCCCTCTGCCTCGCGGGCACCGCCGTCCATGCGGCCCTTTGGCTCGCCATGGACATGTCCCTGTATGCAATCTTTATCAGGCTCTGGCTCCCGATCATCGCGATCGGTTCGATACTTGATTTCAGCGCGCACATAATGTATTTCACGCGGCAAGCCCTCCCGTTTTTCAGCAGGCCCATGGTGAAGAACTGGATTCTGGCGCTCGGCGTAGGCGCTTCCATAAGCATCATCATTTATTACATCATCCAGTCCGGGACCACGCACCTCGTGCCGGCCGTCCTGCTTGCGAGCATGGCCACGTTTTTTTTCATCATGGGTCACATGATGGGCATGCAGGTTTTCATCTATGCCTTCATCCTGTTCGCAACATCGATCATGCTGCACGTTACGGATCTGCCTATGCAGATCCAGACCATGGTGTCGGCCGGAATGATAGGCATCTGTACGATTGCCACCGGGATCACGCAAATGAGAATGGACAGAAACAGGCATGGGCAGTAGCGACCCGCTCTTCACCCAGTTTGACAGCGTGTTTTTCGAGAAGACACGCCTGTCGATCATAACACTGCTCTACAAGGAGGACCAGGTGTCTTTCATCCGGATCAAGAAGATCATCGGCGGAACGGACGGTGCGATCTATACCCACCTTCAGAAACTCGAGGAAGGGGGATATATCCGCCCGCAGAAGGAATTCGTCGGAACCAGGGGGCAGACCGTATATCGCATCACGGGCGAAGGACGCAGGACATACAGGAGGTACCTGAAATTCATGGAATCCCTGCTGGCCGAACACAATGCATAGGAGCGTACCGTCATGAAGGACCCGTTGTTCTGGATTTATCTCGCGAACGCGGTGGCGATCATCGACCACGAGATCGATTCCGCGTACTGGAACGAGTGGAAGCTCTTCCGTCTGCCGGGTGGAATCGCCCTGTTCCTGGCGCTCCACGTGCCGCTGCTCGGGGTGATCCTCTACGGGCTGGTGGACCTCAGCGCAGGAGGGCCGGCGGGACTGCCGATATCCCTGCTCGTCGCGGCGGGGGGGCTCTTCGCCCTTGTCGCGCACGGCATCTTCCTCCTGAAGGGGGGAAGCGATTTCCGCACTCCGGCATCGATCGCGCTTATCATCGTGACCGGCGTCCTGTCCGCGGCGCAGGCGGTGCTTACCGTCGCGCGGCTGTTATCATAACACATTTTTGAAGCAAGGAGCGTATCCCCATGACCGAAAAAAAATGCATCACCATCATCACCGCCATGACGCTGGCATGCGCGCTCTTTGCGTCGGGCGCCGCGTTTTCCGCGGATAAAAACCCCGACGCGAAGGAAATAATCACCAGGTCCGAAAACGCCACGCGGGGCGACACCATGGTCTCGTACGTATCGATCACCATCAAGACGAAAAAGTGGACCCGCAACATGAAGATGCGCAATTGGGACGACCGCAAACGAAAGAGGTCCTTCGGCGAGATCGTCGAGCCCCAAAAGGACGCGGGCAACCGGTTCCTCCTGCTCGACAAGACCATGTTCCATTACATTCCCAAGCTCCAGAAAGAGGTAAAGATATCCCCCTCCATGATGCTCCAGTCGTGGATGGGCTCGGACTTCACCAACGACGACATCGTCAAGGAATCGAGCATCATCGAGGACTATACACACTCGCTCACGGGCAAAAAGAACGTGAACGGGCATGAGTGCTACCAGGTGACCCTCACCCCGAAGCCGCAGGCCGCGGTGGTATGGGGCAAGATCGTGTACTACGCGAGGATCGCTGACTGCCTCCCTGTCAGGCAGGAATTCTACAACGAGCACGGCGTCATCAAGAAGGTGATGAACTGCGACGGGTTCGCCGTGATGGACGGAAGGACCATCCCCACCCGCATGAAGATGGAAACCACGGGAAAGCCCGACCGCTACACGCTGATGGAAATCAGGAAGGTGAAATTCAACTCGGCCATCAACCCGAACATTTTCACCATGCAGCACCTCAAGAGGAAATAGCCATGAACGCAGCGGCACGGATAAAACTCATCGCCACGATATCGTGGAGAAACATCTGGAAGAACAAACGGCGCACCGCCCTGACCCTCATAACGGTGATGGTCGGCACCTCCATGATCATTCTGATGCGCGCCATCCAGGACGGCGGCTACGAAAAGATGATCGAGGACGTGATATCCGCCAACTCGGGCCATATTCAGATCCACAACAAGGGGTTCTGGGAGAATACGGGCATCGAGTACGCGTTCACCCCCGACGAATCCCTCGAGTCGTTCGTGAGCAAGCATCCCGGCATCAAGACCCACACGTACCGGATTCACGCGGCCGGGCTCCTGTCGCTGGGAGAAGCGACCTCGGGCGTGATCATCCAGGGAATCGACCCGTTCCGGGAAAAAAAGATCACCAGCTTCCACCGCGCGATCCTGCAGGGGGGCAGGTACCTCTCTGAAAACGACACCGACAGCGTGGTGCTGGGGCATGTGCTCGCGAAGAACCTCAACGCGAAAGTGGGCGACACCGTCGCCCTCATCTCGCAGGGTTACGACGGCTCCATCGCCGCGGAAAACCTAGTGGTCAGGGGACTCATGAAAACGGGGAACCAGGAATACGACCGCGCCATGGTGCTTATGCCGATTTCCCAGGCGGACTCGACCTTCTCGATGATGGGGAACATCAACTCCCTGGTGATCCGCGTCAAGGACACCCACGCGGCAGAGGGAATACGGAAGGAGCTCTCCGACCGGTTCGGGAAAAAAGGCGGCACCGACGATACGGGCCTCGAATTCATGGGATACGAAGAGCTCAATCCCGAGGTGATCCAGCACATCGTCATGGACAAGGCCACGGCATATATCTTCTACCTCATACTCTTCCTGATCGTGGCGTTCGGAATACTGAACACCATCCAGATGTCGGTATTCGAGCGGACGCGCGAGTTCGGGGTAATGCTCGCGGTCGGGACCAGGCCTGACCAGATACTCGGCATGGTCCTTTTCGAATCGGTGCTGATCACCCTGCTCGGGATACTGTGCGGCATCCTCGCGGGCTCGGCCCTGTCGTATTATTATACCGTGTATCCCATGGACTATTCCAAGTACGCCAAGGAGTTCGAGACTTTCAACATAACCACCTACGTGTTTCCCGCCAGGCTCACGCTGTCGAACCTGGCGACCACGTCGTTCGTTACGATGTTGCTCGGCGTGCTTTTCTCGATCGCGCCGGCGCGACGCGCCGCGCATCTCAGGCCGCTCGAGGCCATCAGGCAGCTCTAAACCATGGGAGGAAAACGATTATGAAAATATTCATGCTGCTCGGCTGGCGCAACCTCTGGAGGCACAAGCGGCGCTCCTGGGTGGTCATCTCGTCCGTGTCGCTGGGACTCTATTGCATCCTGCTCACCATCGGCTTCATGAACGGGATGATATCGCAGCTGGTGGACAACACCATACGCACGAGCCTGGGGCACGTGGCGGTCCACGAAAAGGGCTATTTTGACAACATGAAGATCGAGACGAATTTCGCGCCCGATAAAAAACTGTTCGAAACCATCATGAAAAACCCCCTCACCGAGGCCGCTGCGCCCCGGGTCAAGCTGCAGGGCATGGTCAGATCGAGCGAGGGGGCGCGGGGCGTTCTCATCATGGGGATAGACCCGCAAAAGGAAAAATCTGTATCGGGAATATACGGATATACCCTGCCCGACGGGAAAACGAAAAAGAAGGACGATCGCTACCTCGCCGATCCCGATGC
Organism: uncultured Leptospirales bacterium; assembly: GCA_964423905.1. GTDB lineage: Bacteria > Spirochaetota > UBA4802 > UBA4802 > UBA5550 > CAYRGX01. Next base: position 141,057 of record CAYRGX010000005.1, read on the forward strand.
GCTTGAAATTCTCATTTCGAAAAGCATGGCGAAGACGCTCGACGTGGTGATCGGCGACAAGGTGGTCCTCATGGTCCAGGACGATCGCAACGAAATCATCGGCGTGGCGCTCACCGTGCGCGGCCTCTACGAATCGCCGATGGAGTCCTTCGATAAGTTCGTCGTGTACGTGGGGATCACGCAGATACAGAAGATCACGGGCATCGGCGGGAACATCAGCGAGATATCGGTGATCGCGAAGAACAGGGACCGCGCGCCCCAGCTGAAAAAGAAACTCGCGCCGTTGTTGCCGAAAAGTCTTGAGCTTTTTTCATGGCAGGAAATGGCGCCGAGCATAGTCGGCCTGATCAAGATGATGGACAGCCAGATGGTCATTTTTTACGTGATCATCTTCGTCACCATCATATTCTCCATCGCCAACACGCTCATCATGGCGATCCTCGAGCGCTTCCACGAGATCGGCGTCATGAAGTCCATCGGCACCAGGCCGTCGCAGGTCTTCTTCATGATCCTCTTCGAGGCCTTCAACCTGGGCCTGGTGGGGCTGGCGGTCGGGCTCTCCGTGGGGATCATATCCATAAAAATCATGGGAGTCACCGGCATCGACCTGTCGGCTTTCATGGCAACGATGCGCGCCTGGGGAACGGGAAGCGTCATCTATCCCATCATCAAGGTAAAAGACATCTTCATCGCCATCGCCGTGGTGCTCGTCACCACCGGGCTCGCGGCGTTGTATCCCGCGATCAAAGCGGCCAGGATCAAGCCGCTTGACGCCCTTCACTATGTATAACCGGAGGATCATCATGAACGGCTCATCGATTATCGAAATCAACAACCTGGTAAAAACCTACGACTCCAACGGCCTCGCGGTGAACGCGCTCCGCGGCGTGAGCCTGTCCTTCCAGAAGGGCGAATTCGCCGCGATCGCCGGGCCCTCGGGCTCGGGCAAGACCACGCTGCTCAACCTTATCGGCGGGCTCGACGTTCCGACCACGGGGCGCCTGCGCGTGGCCGGCAGCGACCTGGGAACCCTCACGCCGAAAGAGCTCTCTGACATAAGGCTGAAAAACATAGGGTTCGTGTTCCAGGCCTACAACCTTATCCCGGTGCTCACCGCGCTCGAAAACGTCGAGTACATACTCCTGCTGCAGGGGATTGGCAAAGATGAACGAAGGGAACGCTCCCTGAAGATACTGGCGGAGGTGGGGCTCGAGAAAGAGGCCAACCGCAGGCCCAAGGAAATATCGGGCGGTCAGCAGCAGAGGGTCGCGGTGGCGCGCGCCATCGTGTCCCAGCCGGAGCTCGTGCTCGCGGACGAGCCAACCGCGAACCTCGACCAGGCGACCGGCGCGGCCCTGCTCGAGCTGATGCACGAGCTGAACGAGAAAAAGAACATCACGTTCATCTTCTCGACGCACGACCCCATGGTCATGGACAGGGCCGAGAGGCTGATCCACCTGACGGACGGCAACATCACCTCCGACAGGGAAAGGCAGGGCGGGTTCCACCGAGGCGCCCCCGTTAAAAAGGGCGTTTCAAAACAGGCAAAAAAAAGAAGGTAAAGGGCCATGAAAAGGATACTGTGCTTCACCCTGCTCCTTCTTTTCATCGCGCCGACCGCGCGATATGCGCTGGCGCAGAACCCCTCGGACGACAAAAAGGACGCCGTCTCGGACGACGCGGTCGACGCCGACGTCAGGGCCGACGACGCGAAGGAAGGTGACGGGGATGCTGATGCGGACGGGAAAAAGGACGGCGCGAAGGACAAGGACGACGTGGAGCTGGAGGAAACCAAGCCGGTGTTCAAGCTCAGGGGCTACGCGAAAGACATGCTCACGTTCCATAGAACCAATTCGTTCCTGGGCGACGACGCGCTGACACCCTCGTCGAAAAACCTTTTCAGCAACCTTACAAGGGTCAGGCTCTCCCCCGAGTTCAAGTACCGGGATTACGTGTACATGATCGTCGATTTCGACAACGAGCTCATCGCGAGCAACTACAACAGGAGCCGCGACTTCAACATGTACTGGCGACCTTCCGGCTACAACGATTTTTTCCGGATGACGTGGGAGCCCGTGTACAACCGCAGGATTCTCTATCGCACCAAGATTCACCGCGCCTACGCGAAATTCTCGGCGAAATACTTCACCGCGACCATCGGCAGGCAGCAGATTCGATTCGGAAGCGGGCGGCTCTGGAACCCGCTGGACATCCTTAACCCGATCTCGCCGACCACACTGGAGGGGGCCGAGGAGCAGAAGGGCACGGACGCGCTCAGGCTCGATTTCTACCCGACCGAGACTTCCGAGATATCCATCGTGTACAGCCCAAAGCGTTACGACAACCGCATCGACAGGCACTACTTTGAGAAAGACAACTACGTGGCGCGGGTCAAGACCGCGATATCCGATTTCGAGTTCGCGGTTCTCGGCGGGTACATTTCCGAGAGGGGGGTCGCCGGTCTGGACATCACCGCGGTCGTCCTGAAAGGCATACTCAGGGGGGCCGCGATCTGCGCAAAGCCCACGGACGGCAAGCTGTACTTCCAGGCGAACGCCGGGTACGAATACACCTTCAAGAACGGCATATTCTTTCTGGTGGAATACTTTTACAACCAGAACGGCATCAACTACAACTCGAAGCTGAAGGCCGCCTACCTGGAGCAGTCGTACCTCGGCTTTCACCAGTACAACAGGAAATATATCAAGTACGACAATTACAACATGCTGGCCAACCAGTTCCTCACGGTGAACCAGCACTACGTCGCGCTCGCGCTCGGTTACGACTTCATGCCGCTGCTCCGCGGCGAGCTCTTTCTCATGGGGGACATCCAGGGCAGGGGGATATTCGCTTCCCCGACACTTACCTACAACGCGATAGAAAACATGGACATCCAGGCGGGAGTGATGATGGCGTTCGTGTTCAACGGCATGACGTCGGACTTCAGGGAATTCGATAAAAACTACTTTTACAACCTCTCGGTCAAATACTCGTTCTGAGACCGGCTACGGCGCCACGATATTCACGAGCTTTCCGGGGATGACCACGACCTTCTTCACGGTCTTCCCCTGAATGAGCTCCCTGACGCGCTCGTGCGCGAGCGCGAGCCTCTCGAGCTCTTCCTTCGGGGTCTCGGCCGGGAGCATCTCCTTGGCGCGGATTTTGCCGTTGACCTGAAACACGACCTCGATCTCGTTCCGGCGCGCGAGGTCCTCGCTGTAACCCGGCCAGGGCATCGAGGCGTCCATGACGCCCCTTCCGAGCATCTCCCACATCTCGGAGGCGGCATGGGGAATGAACGGAGCGAGCATGGGAATGAGCCTGCCGAAGACCTCGGCGAGGACGGCGCTTCCCGCCGGCGTTTCGAGGAGCTTCTCGTCGGTCTGGTACACGGCGTTCACCAGCTCCATCATGCGTGCGATGGCGGTGTTGTACTGCATCCTCTCCTGGATGTCGCCTGTCACGACCTTCACGGTGATGTGCAGCTCGTTCCTGAGTTTCTGCAGTGCCGGCTCGAGCGCGGCGTGGTTTATAGCGGTGCCCGCATTGCGGCACGCATCCCCGTAACGGGCCACGAGCCGCCACACGCGGTTGATGAAGCGATAGCATCCCTCCACCCCCTTGTCGGACCATTCCAGCTGCTTCTGCGGGGGGGCGGTAAAAAGCATGAAAAGGCGCACGGTGTCCGCGCCGTACTTTTCGATAATGGCGTCGGGGTCTACCACGTTCCCCTTCGACTTGCTCATCTT
>CAYRGX010000005.1:144815-152582 GCA_964423905.1 uncultured Leptospirales bacterium
GGCGCCGTCCTTGATGACCATGCCCTGGGTGAGGAGCCTGGTGAATGGCTCGCTGTTTTTCAAAAGCCCCAGGTCATGGAGCACCATCGAGAAGAACCTGGCGTAGAGCAGGTGCAGCACCGCGTGCTCGATGCCGCCGATATAATGGTCGACCGGCATCCAGTATTCGACCTCTGCATGGTTGAATATTTCCTTCGAGCCGGGAGACGTGAACTTCGCGTAGTACCACGAGGAATCCACGAACGTGTCCATGGTGTCAGTCTCGCGGCGCGCCTGCCCGCCGCATTTGGGGCACGGCACCTTCATGAACGAATCCATCGATGCGAGGGGCGACCGGGAATCGCCGTGGAAATCGACGTCGGTGGGAAGGATGACGGGGAGATCCTTCTCGGGGACGGGAACGGCGCCGCAGGTGTCACAGTAGATGACGGGTATGGGACAGCCCCAGTAGCGCTGCCGCGATATCCCCCAATCCCTGATCCTGAAATTAATCTCGCGCGTGCCGAATCCCTTCTTCTCGGCGAAATCGGCTATCTTTTCGATCGCGTCCCTGTTGGGAACGCCGGTGAACTCCCCGGAATTGACGCACACACCATCCTCGATGTACGCGTCGGTCATCTCGTCGACCCTGATAGACGCCTTCGGGTTGTCGATGACGAGCTTCACGGGGATGCCGTACTTTTTCGCAAAGGCGAAGTCCCTCGTGTCGTGGGCGGGAACCGCCATGATGGCGCCGGTTCCGTATTCCATCAGGACGAAGTTTCCCACGAACAGGGGTACCGTGTCGCCCGTGAAGGGGTTCACTATGGTCAGGCCGGTGTCGATCCCCTCCTTCTCCTTTTCCTCGGACATCCGCTCCTTGAGGGACTGCGCCCTGAAGCGGTCTATGAAATCGCGCACCGCGGGTATCGTGACCCGGTCGAGCAGCGGGTGCTCGGGCGCGATCACCATGAAGGTCACGCCGTACACGGTGTCGGGCCTGGTCGTGTATATGGGAAAGTCCTCGCCGGATGAAAGCCTGAAATTGATCTTCAGACCGGTCGAGCGGCCGATCCAGTTTCTCTGCATGGTGATGACCTGCTCGGGCCATCCGGCTGCGAGCTCCTCGTGGCCGGACAGAAGCCGCTCGGCGTACGCGGTTATCTTGAAAAACCACTGGTCGAGCTCCTTCTGGGTAACCTCGTTCTCACAGCGCCAGCACACCCCGTTTTCGGCCTGCTCGTTCGCGAGGACCGTCTGGCACGAGGGGCACCAGTTGACCGACGATACCTTCTTGTACGCCAGCCCCTTTTCATAGAGCTTCAGGAAGAGCCACTGGTTCCAGCGGTAGTATTCCGGCAGGTACGTGGCGAGCTCCCTGTCCCAGTCGTACGATAAGCCCATGCGCTTGAGCTGGACTTTCATGAATTCGATATTGTCCGCCGTCCAGGTGCGGGGCGGTATGTTGTTCTTGATGGCGGCGTTTTCCGCGGGAAGGCCGAAGGAGTCCCAGCCCATGGGATGCAGTACGTTATATCCCTTCATGCGCATGAAACGGGCCATGAGGTCTCCGATGGTATAATTCCGCACGTGCCCCATGTGGCACCTTCCGGAGGGATAGGGGAACATTTCGAGGATGTAATATTTCGGCTTCGAGGAATCCGCGACGCTCCTGTACTCGCCGCCATCTTCCCAACGTTTCTGCCACTTCAGCTCGATGTCCTGAAAACGGTACTCCTTCTCTTCCATAACGACCTCATAATGAACCGCGTCGGGGGGACGCGGTCTTCAGCGCTTCAGTTCGATCCTTCCTCGAGGATACTGATGATTTCATACCCAGACGGCGCCTGTATGATACGCTCCTTGATCGAGTCCTTCTTTATGATGGACATGATGTTCGACAGGAGACGGAGATATTCCTTGTGCTGTTTCTCGCCCGCGGCGACCAGGATGAGCAGGTGCACCGGCTCACCGTCCATTGAATCGAAATCGATCCCGCCGCGCGATATGCCGATCGCGAACGCCATCTCCCTGACAGAGCTGATCTTGGCATGGGGAATCGCGATACCGAAACCGATGCCCGTGCTCATGATTTCTTCGCGCTCTTTCAGGGCCTGGATGAGCTTGGGCACGTCCGAGCATATGTCGGTCCCTTCGAATACGGCGGCCAGCTCTTCGATTGCCTTGAATTTATCCAGGGATTCTATGTGTTTTATGAAGCCCGCTTTAGTGTACTGTATCACCTGGGCCATGTCCGTTCACCACCTGACCTGTTTCATATCATATTTTTCCCGTTACCATAACTGTCAATAATAAATTACGCCGCCGCCCGTTTGAAAAAGTCATTGACGAAAATAAAGTGTGCAGGATAGTCTATGTGCATAGATCCGGGCAAGAGGTGGAAAATGAAGATAGTGCATGTACTCAAGAAGATCGAGATGATCGATCAGGACATCAAGGAGCTTAAAAAGCTCGAAAAGACCATCCAGCAAAATAAATCCTTTTCCACTCCCATTTACATGTCCATCGAAAAGCAGATCAACATCATGCTCGGCGAACGCATCAAGCTCCTGGACCTGAAAATTGAGAACCCGCCGGCGACGCTGGTTTCGGAAATTGAGGGCGTCAAGGAACCGTCGCATGCCCCCGCCCCCGCGCCCAGAAAACCGGTGCCGCCCGCTTCTCCCAGAAAAGCAAACAGGCAACCCGACGAAAACGACGATCTCCCCATGCTCACCCAGGACCAGATCGACGCCCGTTTTGATAAAATCAAGGCCAAACCCGCAAAGCCCGAAAAGAAAAAGAAAACGGCCCCCGCCGCGTCGAAACCGGCCTCCAAAAAGGGCCTCGGGGACGGAGTGAAGATACTTGATATCGCCCTTGAGAAGGGGACGCTTCGTCCCGCGGATGAGGATGAGAAGCCAGACGGAGAAAAAAAAGTCCGCTTTTTCAGGGACAATTTTCCGGTTGACTGACCTTCAGCGGACCGCCCTGTCAATCACCAGTTCCAGACGGTATTTTTCAAGAAAATAGGGGCTCGATCCCATGAGCATGTCGTTACGGGTTTGCCCGGGAAACTGTATGTCACTCACGAGCAGGACCGCGCTCCCCAGGCCTTCAAGTGATTTCACGTTCCGGGGTATCGAGGCAAGGGCCGCATACGGATACATCCTGTCGTTATCCAGACCGATCGAATAAAGGGGATCGGCATCGCCATCCTTCCGGATGACGACCAGCAGCGACTTCTTCTTTCCATACTTAGCAAGATATATCCCTTCCCACTGGAGGGTCTCGTCTTCAAACGTGAACTTGCCGTAGCGATCGACCGCGAGCCTGTACACGGGAATCTTCCTGTTGATGACGGGAAGAACCTTCCCATCGTTGATGTGCGCGAGCACGTTCCTGGCAAAGGCGATTAGGCATATGAGCGCATCCTCCTTTGCCTTCGCCGGCTTGTAAAACGCGAAGAGATTGCCGCGCTCATTCAGGACATACAATACGCTGAGGTCGCCCGTTTCCTCGTAAACTACGGTGATGGCGTTGTTGTGGCGTTTTTCGTAGAGGGCCGAAAGCAGCGGGAACCTTCCCGACGACCCCGCGAACCTGTTCAGAATGTCCGGCTTTGGTTTCAGCGACACCTTGGTGAGCATCTTCACCGCGTCCGGATCGGCATGTATGCCGAGTACGTCCCCGTCCCTGGTGATCGTCACGAACTGCCCCGCGAGCTCGGTCATCAGTCTGAGCGACTTCTTCGGCTTCGAGAGTACTATGAAGTCATAGGCCTCCTTGAAGGCCACTTCGACGTCCTTGTATATTTTTTTGAACGGTTCGGGCGTGATCACGGCGCAGCACCTGTCGTAGCTCCTTCCGAGCACCAGCCCGTCCTTGAGCGTGATCCCCAGCAACCGTACCAGCTCATTCTCGTCGTGGTACTCGCGGAGAAAGGACTCGCCCCAGCTCGTCCTGTACAGGTGGTGCACGGTCTTGATGGTATCGGCCTTCTCCATCCCGAAATTGATGATGATCATGCTTGTCATGATGAAGGACGGTCGCAGGAAAAACTCGTTTTGCAGCGGCGGGCTATTTTCCAGGAAAAGGTGGTGGATCCTGTTCATGAATTCGGTGACCAGGTTCTGGTTGATCCTCGTGTAGCCCGATTGGATTTTCAGCCTGCTGCCCGTGGGGCTGTAGATCTGGTTGATGGCGGTCCACGACACGAGTTTCACAAGCGACTGCTCTGTGCGCAGGACCGTCGATACGAACTTGTCGGTCTCGCTGGTGTTCCTGCGGGTGAGGCTCCAGTCGTGGTCGTCGATGCTCTTGTTCGTCGGTTCGATGTAGAGTATCGCCTCGCTGGGAGTGTCCTTGAAGGTGACATACTGGTCGATCTTGTCGGGCTCCGATGAAAAATGTGTCCGTATCTTGCGGCTCAACAGCTTGAAGTCCGAATCGGAAATCTTCGCCCTGAGGTCCATCTTCGGGAGCGTGATGGATATTTTCTGGTAGCTCAGGAGCATGAACTTTTTCACGAGGTTCCAGAACGATATGAGCTTCGTGTAGTCCCAGTTCTCGAAGTCGTCAAGTTCCCTGATCTCGGAGGCCGTCCATCCCCATTCCCGGACATACTTGAACATCACCAGGACCTTGTAGGGGAGGTTCTGGCTGGTTTTCATGCCGAAGTATTTCGAGAGCTGGGGGTTGATCTTGAGATACAGGTTTTGCCTGAGGGACTTCAGGAGCGGCGGGTCCTTGAGGGTTCCCTCGTAGTACTTGTACACCTCCTCGAACATGAGGATATACGAATCGAGGATCGATTCGTTTATCTCGTCCCTGATGATGTTCGATCGCACCTTCTGGCTTAGAAGCAGCGAGCGCTCCGGCGCGAATATGTACTTTTCCAGGACGCCGATTTTAATAATGGATTTGAAGGGATTGCCGAGGGACTTGATGAGTTGGAAGAGCGCGGCGCCCAGGAAATCGTCCTTGGATATCGTAGAGGTTCCCCAGGTCGGTGAAATGGGTTTTCCGCTCTTCCTCGTCGAGCTTCCCGAAGAGTTCCTCGTACTCTTCGTCGGTGACGTACCGGTTGAGCACCCACCAGAAGGGGATCTTGCCCGCGACGATGATAGAGCTTCGGAAAAACTCGTCCTTCAGGACCGCGCCCACGGTGGAGCCGAAGGCCTCGTCCTTGTCCTCGGCAAACACATTCTTCTTTATGCCGTTGATATCGTTGACGAACAGGTGCACCTCCACCTTTCCCTCGGCGGCCATCCATTCCTGGACGAGCTCCACCTTCCGTTTGAACAGGGCCAGCTGTTCGTCCGTCACCCTCATGCGGTCGACGCAGACCCAATAGTCGTAATCCGATTCCTTGGTGTAGGCGATGGTTCCCACGCTTCCCATGACCGCGACCATTTCGACGAACGGGTTCTCGGTCACGAGCTCGGCATTCACCACGTGAAAACGGGTCTGGAGAAAACGAAGGGCTTCCTCGTCAGGGACAAGGCCGGTTACACCGCAGGGAACGTCCCCCTCCACATGGCCCGGCAGGCGCCTGTCGTTGGTGCTCAGCAGAATCGGAAGAGCGTTGATGACCCTTTTTATATTGAGGTTTCCGATCAGCTGCTGGAATCGCTGGTATTTGATCTCATTATACCGTAAAAACTGTTCGCGATTGCGCTCCACCGTCTCTTGAAATGACATTACCCTCCCCGTTTTTTTTGTTGCCTTATATCGTTTAGTAAGAAATACTGCTTCATGTATGCCACCGTACTCGGGGCCCGCGGTTGATCCGCCCGATACGGCGCCCCGGCGGGGATGGCCGTATACGGAAAGCGCCGGACCTTTCCGCATGGACTGATACCGGCGTTTATTCAATCTACATACGAGTGATAAAAAATCAAGATAATTTGATATATCCTCCTGAAAAAGCAAGGAAGAAAAAAGGCGATTATTAATGGACATAGAAGATATTATCCGCGAAGGACGCGACATACCCATCGATACCGAGATTTTCGAGAACGAGCTCATATCGATCGACCAGGTTTTGCCGGGGCAGTTGCACATTATCCCGATCCGGTACAGGCCCATATTCCCGGGAATCGTGACGCCCCTCATCATATCCCATGGCAAATATTCCGCGAGCATCGACCGCGTGCTCAAGGAAAGCCGCACGATCGGGCTGGTCCTGATCAAGGACGACGACAAGGACAACGTCGGCGTCCATGACCTGTACACCCACGGGACCGCCGCGAAAATCCTGAAAAAGATCAACCTCCCCGACGGCGGCGCGAACGTGCTCATCAACAGCATCAAGCGATTTAAAATCCGCAGATTCATTTCCGAAGAACCCCACATCGTGGCTGAGGTTTCCTACCTTGAGGACAAGACCGGCGACCGCAAGAGCATCGAGCTCAAGGCGCTCACCCGCGAGGTGCTCAGCCAGCTCAAGCTCCTGTCGGAAAACAACCCGCTTTTCACCGAGGAGATGAAGCTCACCATGCTCAACGTCGACGACCCCGGGAAGATCGCCGATTTCGTGACATCCATCCTCAACATAGAAAAGAACGACTACCAGGAGGTCCTCGAAACGCTCCAGGTCAAGAAGCGGCTCCAGAAGGTGCTGCATCTTCTTCACAAGGAGCTCGAGGTACTCTCGGTCCAGCGCAAAATACAGAACAACATCAACGAGAAGATAGACCGCCAGCAGAAGGATTTCTTCCTCCGTGAACAACTCAAGTTCATAAAGCAGGAGCTGGGAATGGAGGAGGACGAGCGCACGCACGAGGTGCGCGAGATGAAAAAAAAGGTCGAGGAGCTGGAGCTCGCGGGAGAGGTGAAGGACAAGATCGACGAGGAGATCGCCAAGCTTTCGCTCATGGACTCCGCGTCCGCCGAGTACACCGTGACCAGGAACTACCTTGACACGGTGCTTTCGCTCCCCTGGAACAGGAAGACGGTCGATTCCATAGACCTTGCCCGCGCCGAAAAAATCCTGAACAGGGACCACTACGGCCTGGACGACGTGAAGAAGCGCATACTGGAATTCCTTGCCGTAAAAAAACTCAAACCGGACAGCAGGGGATCCATCATATGCCTGCTCGGCCCTCCGGGCGTCGGGAAAACCTCACTGGGAAAATCCATCGCGAGCGCGCTCAACCGCAAGTTCTTCCGCATATCCCTCGGCGGTATGCGCGACGAGGCCGAGATCAAGGGGCACCGCAGGACCTACATCGGCGCCATGCCGGGAAAGATCATCCAGGGCATAAAGATCGTCAAACACCGTAACCCGGTGTTCATGCTCGACGAAATCGACAAGCTCGGTCAGAGCTTCCAGGGCGACCCCGCCTCGGCGCTCCTCGAGGTGCTCGATCCCGAGCAGAACGCGGAATTCCGCGACTACTACCTGGACCTCCCCTTCAACCTCTCCGACGTGCTTTTCATCACGACGGCGAACACCATGGACACCATCCCCCAGGTCCTCGCCGACCGCATGGAGGTCATCAGGCTGTCGGGGTATATCGCCGAGGAAAAATGGCAGATCGCCAGGAGGTTTCTCATTCCCAAGCAGGTCGAGCTGCACGGCCTGAAGAAGGGGAGCATCACCATAAACAAGAAGGAACTCCTGGGCATCATCAACGGATGGGCCAGGGAGGCGGGTGTCCGCACCCTCGAACGCCACATAGAAAAGATTTGCCGCAAATCGGTGACGCTCTACGAAAGGAAAAAGCGCCTCCCCACCGGGCCGTTGAAGATAAAAACCATCAGGGACTACCTCGGCACCGAGAT
>CAYRGX010000006.1:0-140980 GCA_964423905.1 uncultured Leptospirales bacterium
GTAATGCAGCATAAAATTCAATTCAAGCGACATCTATGTTGACATATTCCGCCCGGCCGTACAGGCCGCAGCGCCGGTAGGTAATGCGGGGCGCTGTCCCGGCAGCCCGGCTTCGGGCGATCGGTCTGTTGAATTAGTTAACAAACAGAATATTAGTTAGCAAATGAAAAGATTCGCGCCTTTCTGAAAGAAAACGAAAAGCGAGCTGTTCCATGTCATGCATCAGCTCCTTCCCGGGCATCTACTGAGCTCAGGCCCGTTCCAGAATTTTGTGCATATTATAACGAAACAATAATCGGGGAATCATTATGCAATCATACAAACTGGTAACAATTATATTCCTTCTATCGTTGTTTTCTCTCAATAATGACAGCAATGCAAATAAAACCAATGATGATGTCATCATAGGTGCTGACAATGTCATGGTGAGAGAGAAACCCGGTTTGGATTCTAAAATTGTAACGAAATTACGGTTAGGTGAAATGGTGCGTGTTTTAAAAAAAACGGAAGCTGTTATAAATATCAATCAAAACAAGGGAAGCTGGGTATTTGTTGACACACATCAAATAAAAAGATCCACTTCTCGCTCCCAGGAGAGCAGCGAAACATACAAGGGATGGGTATTCGATTACTATCTGTATTATAAACACAAATTCACAAAATTGAAGACATTTAATCCTGCAAGGCTGGGAATGTCATGCAGTGGTGGTGATATGTATTTTGAGGTTTCTTTTAAAAGTGATGCCAGCTTCGACATGAAAGACAAATACTTGGTTGGAAGCTCAGAGGAAGATGAAAAGCATTGCAAACAATCACATGGTATTTACAAAAAATCCGAACCACGTTCTTGTTACTATAAAGGCCGTTTGTTTAAGAACAATAGAGTAATATGGGCAAAAGTTGACAATGTCCCTGATGGAGCCAACTATTTCTATTACGTCACTGATTCGGGTCAAATAATCTATATATCACATGGCCCTTTTTATTGTTCGACTGAAATATTGAAATAGCCATGCCCGGCACCCTGCCCACCAAAACATCGCAAAGAGGTAATCCTTGAATCAAAGATTGCGTACGGGTTGATCATATGTTCATTGATTTAGCTAATAGTTCGGATGATATAAAGAAAAAGGCTGCTCGAATCCTTTTTGATGCATCCAAATCTGTCACAAATACTTCATGGCAAACCGTCGAATCCGCGGAAAGAGAAGTATCGGATTGCTGTAATGCTGAATATCTTTCAATTGGTTATATTGCACATGATGAGTTGGCCGGTTGGGTCGGTTTGAGGCCAATGTATGGAACTATCACCTGGGAATTGCACCCGATCATGGTAAAACCCGAATTGCAGAAACAAGGAATAGGCACAAAACTGCTGAATGAAATTGAAAGAATGGCGAAAGAAAAGAACATATTGAATATCATTCTGGGAACTGATGATGAATTTGGCAAAACCAGTTTATCGAAAATCGATTTGTATAATTCGGATATTTTTGATGAGATTGATAAAATTCAAAATTTGAGTGATCATCCATTTGGATTTTACCAAAAAAATGGATATAAAATAATCGGGGTAATTCCCGATGCAAATGGGCTTAATAAGCCGGATATATTAATGGGAAAGAGGCTAACGTGATGTGCGCGTTATCTCGTACGGCGGCGAACGATAATCACCGGTCCCGGCAAAGAATTATCATTGACCGGGAAACCGACCCTATTATGATAATCAATTATAGCAGGGCGGTGTTCCCCGTTCATGCTTAATGATTCACGGAACAATAACGGTATCGATAATAGCATGCCTATACGTGTCACCAACAGGGTAATACTGATCTCGGAACTCCCGAGAATCAGACCTCAGCTAAAAATAGCGCTGGGCAGATCGGGTTTTGAATTTGAAACCGAGTATCCGGCATTGACGTCGCTGCAGATCATCAGGACCGCAATCGCCAGGACCGCCAAAACGGCCTTCATGAGGACCGAGCTCCTGAAGTTCATCAAGGAAAAGGGTTTCCCCGCGGCCTTCATCCTGGACGACAGGATGGATCTCGGCATCGCCAGGGAGCTCGACCCCGACGGACTGAAGGTTTTGCGAACAATCCTGATCGCGTATATCATCCTCAAGCACGGTCGCGAATGCAGGTCTATCAGGGGACACATAATCCTGCTGAGCAAGGGCCCCACGTTCGGAATGGAAACCGGGATCGCTACCGATCCACACAGGATCATGCGTCTGTTGTCGTCCCAGAACCCTGAAATCAACATGTTTATTGATGAACTCAAAAATGACCGCGACGCATTCGACAACCTGTTTAAAATAACCCTGATAGACACCGAAACGTCTTCTGATAAAATTTCCGGAGCCGTGACCGACGCCCTCCTGAGGATCAATGACGCCGGCGCCGGCGTCGCGGGATGAGTCCGATACCCGGACGTCTCCCGAACCCGGGAACACGCGCAGCCCGCACGGATCATTTTCCGCATGGACGCGACTTCAGTCTATGACGACGGGACCGTTCTGAACCCGGCGCCTGAAGAGTTTCGAAATACCGGGAGCGGGAATTCTACGTGGCTGTCAACTGGACAGGCAAAACAGAATTCGAAGTGTCGAAGAAGATCGCCCGCGTGCTCCAGAAGGGAATGAACGAGAAGGCCGAGTTTGCATACCAAGAATACCACTCAGTCGACGGCATAACGCTTCACGAAAAACCTGTCGCTCTATAAAAAATACGGATAACCGCCGGAGAATAAATAGCGCCGTAATTGAGAAATCAAGGGGTTACCCCATGATCAGAAATATCCTCATAGCCACTCAGGCAGGGGAATGAAACGCCTTGAATGCCGGCAGGGAAATTACCGTATCCCGCCGTAGAAGAGGCAGCCGTCCCGGAGAAAGCCGATGCAGGAACAGAACAGCAGCACGAACATCGCGGCGACCCCAGTCGCTGATTCTGAGACAGGTTCGTTCATGGTTTATTTTCATTCCCCTCCTTTGAATACCAGCTTCGTACCAGTCTCGCAGTAGTGCTTGAGCGACTTCCCGATGTAAGCCATCATCATCGTCATGCGGTCCTTCATCCCCTTGTCGAAGCTCGCTGCCGCTTCTTCCCTGGTGGCGGTGATGGTCATGTCCCAGGTAACTTCTGTCCTTCGGGAACCCAGGGGCTTCATGGTCACTTCGGTCTTGGTCACCGTTGAATCGCGCACCAGCAGCCAGTGCTTGGCGTAACGCACCGGGTCATAGAGCGTGGTGACCCAGTAGGTGGTTCCGGGCTTTCCGTTGCCCATGACGACAGGCGCCGACATGGTTTCGGAGAAGATACAGTTATTCTCGTTTCTGCCGCTATCAGAATAGATCATGGTATAGGACCAGCCGTCGAGCCACTTCAGTTCCTCCACGGGGCAGCCCAGGGGATATATCTCCTCCACCGGCGCGTCGATCGTGATGGAAAAGACCTGGTGCTCACGGGGAAAATTTCTATGTTCCATTGAATGCTCCTTGTATTATTGTTGATTAATATATATTGTACCTGTTCGATATTGTCTTGTCGTGAGGCGCAGAAATCTTGATCATTCGCGCAATGAGCCAAAATAGAGGGCATGCGATGAAGAAACGCGTGGGAGCAACGACTTTCTCGGGATTCCTGATAAAAGCCCTGCTGGAATTCGCCTCTCACCGGGGCGCCGATGCCGGCGCGGTGCTGCACAGGGTACTGGGCGATAACACCCTGTGCATCGACGAGCGGACGCGCTATCCTGTGCATGCCTTCAACCATCTTTGGAAAGGGATCGCCGAAGACCTGGAGGACGAATTTCTCGGGCTTCATTTCGGGGAGTATTTCGGCACCCGGGGCGAGGGACATTTCCTCGTAACCCTCATGAAAAACAGCGAATCGCTGGAGAGGGCCATCGACTCGCTGATCCGCTATCATGGGCTCATGACCGATGTCACCCGGCCCCGTCTTTCCCTTGAAGGGGAACGAGCCGTGATCACCTGGGAGACCGAGCCCGCCGGGGCGCCTGTACCGCGCCATCTCGCCGAGGCCGCCATGGCCCTCCTGGCCACGGTGCTCCGTGCCATCACCCATGACGAGGTACGGCTTCTGGAGGTGTGCTTTGCCCACGCCTGTCCCGGTGAATCCGGCGAATACCTGCGTATCTTTGGCGTACCGCCGCTGTTCGACAGCGTTGCCAGCAGGCTCGTATTCGACGCCGTCCTTCTGTACCGCCCCATGCCCATGGCCCACGGTGAATTCGCCTCGTACCTGCGTCACTACGCCGAGGTACAGGACCACAGGTACCACGAGTCTGCAAGCTGGCGCGAAAGGGTGACGTTCCGGCTGAAAAGGGCCATCCTCGGCGGGGAGCCTTCCTCCATCAGCAATGTCTCGATCGCGTTCCATACGAGCGTCCGCAGTCTCCAGCTGAAGCTCAGAGAGGAAGGGACGACCTTCCAGGCACTCCTCGTCGAGGTGAAAAGGGAGATCGCCCTCCATTATCTTCGTCAGGGGGACGTGTTGCTCTGTGACATTGCCTTCCTGCTGGGGTTCTCTGAACAGAGCTCCTTCAATCATGCCTTCAGGCGGTGGACGGGGATGACGCCGCGGGAGTTCAGGGAGAGGCACGCGAGATGAGGCTCTAGCGCAACATTCATGAAGGGGGGCCGGACATGGCACGAAAGAAGACAGATCGCACCGAGCTTGAGCGGCTGGCGTCGCTCATCGCCGAGGAACGCGGGGACGGTTACCGCGACAACCAGATCAAGGTGGCGCTCCTGGGCGAGTTCATCCAGAAGATCGGGGCGCGCGTCGATCCGCGCATCGACGACATCCAGCAGGGCGCGCCCTACGACGTGCCCAAGCCGGGCGACCTCGTCCGCTGGGCGGAAGAGCTCGCCCTCACCCTGGGTTTCGCCCTGGACCAGCTCGCGGGACAGCCCGCCGACGGACGCGCCGAGGGGCCCATGGTGAACACGATGCGCCTCCTGCACCTGCTCGTGGCCTTTCTCGTGGACTACCTGGACATCCCCGACGAGCTGCGCGACGCCGTACAGTCCGTGATCCTGAGCTCCCACCTGTTCACGGACCTCGAGGCCACGGCCGCGGTCATCGCGGGCGTCGACGACCTTCCCGGTGACGACGGAACCGTGACCACACACTGAGACTCGGGCCCACCGGCCGGAGCTTATTCGATGACGGCTCGCGTTGCCGGTGGTTTGCCCGCAGGAGTATTGAATATGCATAAAAAAGCGCCACAATATTGTGGCGCTTTTTTGTCGGTCTGATTTCCGTCGAGTGCCCGTCACGCCATCAGACGTCGGTGCATAGGTTCAGCGTCAATTCAGAAAGACCCTCTGTATCTTGATCTTGGAGAGGGACCTGAAAATAATGAATTATGATTTTGAATCATAGGTATCATTTCCCACCCTGAACATGAATCCGATGGTGAACATTCCATCCGCACCATACCCGCCCGCGCTATTGGCGTATCCGAAGATAAAACGGGGCGCAAGGGTGAATGACATGGTGAACATTTCGGTCAGATTCAGGTTCAGGCCCAGGGCAAGGCCCAAGCCCGCGTAGAGCCCCTCGACGCGCCAGATCATCCCCCCGATTGACAATTGAGGTCCCAGCCAGAAACGGACGATTTTTTTTCGCACCACGCCAAATCCGAAATAATGGACCGTGTTCATCCTGAAGCATGTCCGCTTTTCATCGTCCGTGTAATGGACGCTTAAATCCAGGCGGTAGTTGAAAAGCTTGTCCGCGGCAAGATTCGTGTCCAGGGCGAAGCCGCCCCCCAATGCCATATGGGCATAAGCCTTGTGTCCCCAGTTTACTTCACCTCCGTCGAAGGCCCCAAAAAAACCGAGACCGAAGGCGTAGACCGAAGTATTGAAAAGCAGGATAAACATCGGCACTGCGACGATGACGGGCAACTTGTATTTCACGTCATGACCCCCCTTATGTATATCGATTTTTTTCGAACAGCGAGAGCATGCTGAGCTCTACCCGCATAACTTTTTCGAATTGCCGTTGAATGTCAACTCACTTTCCGGTGTTTTTTGCCTGTAATATGCCCCCCGGGCAGCTCGGCTGGAAGGAGGCGGTCACCCCGAAGACCGCGTACTGGCACATCTGGATGGTGTACACCTGCTTGTTGGCCGCTCCCACTTCGAGAATGCGGTATCCCGCCCACAGGGATAAGGTTCTTGTTTAAGTGAAATTCTTCCGGCTTGTAAGGCCGTAGGGAGTTCATAGTAGATTTCATGCCCCTACCCGATGACGCGCAGGGCCAGCATTGCGAAGATCACCACACCCACCGCGCCGCCGGCGATCATACCCCCGATGAAAACGAGCCGGATATCGCCGGCAAGCGTTTTAACGCGCCGTATTCCCCACAGGTATGTCACGCACGCCAGAACACTACCGGCGGCCCCGATGAGTGACGCTCCGCCCCAGTCGGCAGGGTGGTGAATGAGCCAACCCATGGAATAACCCAGGAGCGCCGGTCCCCATACGAAAGTGAGTAATACGGCTTTCACGAGGTCACCGTGCCCCTCCCCAGCGTTCCATCAGGGCGCGGCGGACATCATGAAAATCACTCCATTCCAGGTAGGGCGTCCCGTTCGCCTGGAGATGCCTCATGAGGCTGTCGCGGGCGAAGACGACCGTCGAAGCCAGGGCCATGTTGTTGTCCGTGGAACCGTCGCCGATGGCGACGGCCTCTCCGTAATCGTACCCGGACATGACCGTTACCTTCGCCATCAATTCGGTCTCGCCTTCCACTGTTTTCAGCACCCTGAGCAGGGGCCCGCTCGTGTCGACGTCGATGGCGTGAACCGCGTGTACCCGCCGCAGCAGCGGGCCCAGCCGCGTCTCGATCATCCCCCTGAATCCTCCCGAAATGATAATGAGCGGCACTCCGACTGAATCGAGATAATCCAGGAGCTCGGTGAAGCCGGGACGGATATCGACGGTGAGGGTATAGGCCAGGATGTCGTCGTAAGCAGAGGACGGGATCGATTCAATGAGCGTTCTCACGCCTTCCCGCAGGGTCATCCGGCCTTCCAGCATTTCAATCGCGATCTTCTGGAAGAGATCCGGCGTGAAAATGTTGAACATGCCGATAAAGGTTTCCTGCGAGGTGATGGTCCCGTCAAAGTCGCAGAACACCGCCCTTTCGAATGATTCTCGTGAATTCATACACTCGTTTCTCTGTTCATATGAGATATGTTGTCAGGCAACTCAAACGCATGTCGCGCATCGGACGGATACAATCAACACGATGCGCGGGAATCAGTCAATTAAAAGAAAGCGCCCCGATCCGGAGCCGAAAAACGCTCATGCCTCGAATTATCGCCATTCACCGGTCTTCAGATCGATCACGATGTTGTTGTCCGCCGGAGGCAGGTCGGTGTTCCATCCCTCGACGAGCTTCCCCTGGAATTTCATCGCCACCTTCCCCAAGGGTCCCAGGGTGCCGGTGTCGATGGGTCTCGCGGCGGGCTTTTCGTCCCCGCGAAGGTGCGCCATGTACGCGCGCGTGATTATCGGAGCGAGCGATTTGATGTCCCTCGCGGAAACCATGTACTTGCCCAGGGCCCTTTCGACCATGCCCCGGGTGCCGCGGCAGGTATAATCGTACGTGTATTTTTCGAAGCCTTCCCTCTTCGACGCGATCGAGGTGATAAACCTGCTCTCGACGCGGGCCCTCCGGCCCCCGTCGATGCCGATCACCCTGTAGGGGCAGGGATGCGTCACGAACGAACCCGTCTCGATGTCGAAGACGAACCGGTCCGGGGTTTTCAGCTTTTTCATCGTGATGTCCTGCGCGTGGTAGTGGCCGGTGAACACCAGCCTGACTCCATGCGCGGCCAGGAGGCTCGATACCCGCTCGTACCTGTCCACGATGAATCTTCCATAGTATTTTTCATTATGGGGATAATGCTCGACTATTCCATGATGCATGAACGCGATTACGGCCTTTTTCTCATTCCTGGCGCGGATGAGCATCGTTTCGATCCACATCATGGTGGCCTCCGAGAACGAACCGCCGGTTACCGAGTGCGTTCCCGGCCTGTTTTCCCGGTACTTGCACGAATCCAGCGCGAGAACCACGAGCCCCGCGACTGGCTCGACCGCATAGCTGAGCGACGATTCGTCCCTCGCAATCGCGCCCGAGAAGCCGTAGTCCGCGTAGATATTCGCGAAATCCGCCGGAGAGATAGAATCAACGGGCTCGGTCGCGTCGCCGCGGTACCTGCTCGCCATGCCGTTATTGATGTCGTGGTTTCCAGGCACCACGTAGATCTTCGGGATGCGTTTTGCCAGCGCACCAAGCCTGTCCCTGAACCGCTCGTGGTTTATCCTCTCCCCGTCCTTGGTGAGGTCGCCGGGAACGATGACGAAATCAGGCTTCTCGGCCGCGATCATGGCCAGGCCCGCGTCGAGTATTTCACCGCTCAGCCGAAGAAGCTTGGCGTCCTCCTTCAGATAGTTCGCGTAGGCCCTGCCCGAGCTGCCCAGCGAGGCATCGTGGTAGTGGGTGTCGGAGAACACGACGAACCTGACCGGCGGATACCCGGGGATCTCGCCCTGCAGGCCCTTTACACGGTAATCACCATCGGGTTTTTTACCGCACGAGGCCGACACCGCGACCAGTACGACGAGGGAGAAAAAAACGGAGCTGAGTTTCATGGCGGTTACCGTTCCTGATGGTATTCAACGTGCGGGCGGTCATTCCGCGGCGCGTTTCTTTCCGGGTTCGCGCCAGCATGCTCGTCGCGGGAAACCGGCCCCGCGGCCCTGCCGTGAACTCAATCCCGCCCGTTTCGACTCGGTCCCGACGATCTTCCTCTCCCCCGGAAAGAATATCAAGAAAATAACGTCCTTTCGAGCGCTTTGCCCGCCGGTGCCGCGCGGAGCACGCGGCGTGCAAGTTACATCTTCCGTGCCGGCACGACCGCTCCCCTGCAACCGAAATACAGGAACGCGGCCCCGGCGAGGCCCAGGACGATCCCCATCGCGTAAATGACGATCACGGTGGCCCTGTCATGCGAAGCCGAATCCACGTACGCCTGGGAGGGGTTTTCTCTCACGTAGGTCACACGCACTATCCTCCCCACGGGAAAGGTCCCCTGGGAATAGCACATGACGCCGCGCGTGGTGAAGGTATAATCCCGTCCGTCTTGCGCGGTGAATCGAATCACCGGGTATTCGCAGTATGCCCGGTTGCGGTAATCGTTCTCCACTCCGGTCACCGTCCCTGTTGCCGGGACCATGTGTTCTTTCTGCCATTTTTCCTGTTCGGGCTGCATCCTGTAAAAACCAATTACGATATAAATACCCAGCGCGAGCAGCAGAACTCCCGCAACGCATTTCCAGATCGATATTTTTCTTTCCATGTTCTCTTCACTCCGTATGGTACATGCTGTAATCATCACTTTCTGAAAGCAAGAAATTTCCAACGCCTGAATGATGCAGAACGCTTCATATCAGCAACAGCGCTATTGGCAAACGCAAGTAATTAATTCAAAAACTCAACGGGACCTGGCATGGTTTTCCTTTCCATGGATGTCCCCGAAACGACAACACACAAAAAAGCAATAATTATTAAGGGCACCCACACGAGGCATAAGCCACACAGGTCGAATATGTAATCGACCTTGTATTCAAATAATAGAATACGCTCAAGGATCAATAAATTTTGCTTTATTTATATCCATATTATATATGAAATATAAATCCACCGCAATCATGAAGGAGGCCGAATACACTTCAATGGCAAAAATCAAACGCAATTGGGACATGATCCCGGACGAATACAGAAGAAAAAGCATCCAAAACCTCATCGATTTCTTTCAAACCGAAATCGACGAGGAAATCGGGATGATTGCCGCGGAGAAAATCCTCGATCACTTCCTGCAGACTGTCGGTATGCATTGTTACAACAAGGGAGTGGGAGATTCAATACAATACTTGAGGGAACGCATCGAGGACCTGGAAATCGACATGGAATCACTATTAATAAACAAATAGAATCGATATTTTCACGGATCATGAAATTCATTATTGCAAATACAGTGCGATGAATATGAAATTGCGTTCATCCTGAATTCGCCGGATTATTGAATGAAAGCCGCTATGGGGACGGCCTCGTGTTAACGCTTTTTCAGGTAATAAATCGAATATCGCCCGCAATGATCGATAATTGACAATACTATTCCACAGGAGGATTACATGAAACAAGAGGAAAGAAACCGGGTATGCCCGGTGGAGTTGTCAGGCGGGCTGGACGTATCCTTTCGAAAATTCCTGCACAACCCTCAAAAAATTCTGGGAAGCCATATCCGTGAAGGAATGTCGGTTCTCGATGTCGGCTGCGGCCCTGGGTATTTTTCAGTCGAAATCGCCAGGATGGTCGGCCCGTCGGGGAAGGTCACGGCCGCCGACTTGCAGGATGGCATGCTTCAGAAGGTAAGGGAAAAGATACGCGATACGGAGCTGGAAAGCGTCATAGAGCTTCATCAATGCCGTCAGGATGCAATAAATATCGCAAAAAAATTCGACCTGGTTTTCGTCTTCTACATGCTCCACGAAGTTCCCGATCAGCGGGCATTTCTTGAAGAAATCGCATCGCTGTTGAACGAAAAGGGAAAAATCCTTATCGTCGAACCGAAAGTCCATGTTTCCAAAAAGGATTTCATGAACATCATCGAAACGGTTGCGGCACTGGGATTTGAAATCATTGACAATCCAAAAATATTTTTCAGCCGTTCACTGGTAATTCAGAAAAACAGGTAATGCCGGACACGAAAATCCGCGCCTGGCGCGCCGACCGAAGTCCGATCGGGGCGAGCGTTGGGATCGTTTTCGCAAACGACGGTGCAGCGTTCGATTGAATTTTGGTCGCTTTTGTGATTGTCAATATCGTCGAGGCGGAAATACTATCCCATGGTTATCATAAAGGAGTTTTGCATGAAAGTCGTCGCCATAAACGGAAGTCCCAACAGGGAAGGCAACACCCATCACGCGCTCGCGATCGTCGGGGCAAGACTTGAAAAAAACGGCATCGATTTTGAGATCATCCACATCGGCAACAAATCCATACGGGGCTGCCTTGCGTGCGGAAAATGCAGGGAAAATCAGGACGAAAAATGCTCGATTAACACGGATCCCGTCAATGAATGGATTCAGGCCATCAAGGCCGCGGACGGGCTCATTCTCGCGTCTCCCGTGCATTTTTCCGGGATTGCGGGCGCCATGAAATGCTTCCTGGACCGGGCGTTTTACGTATCGTCCGGCAACGGCGGCCTGTTCAGGCACAAGGTCGCGACCGCTGTCGTCGCGGTCAGGCGTACCGGGGGCTCTGCCACGCTGGACGGCCTGTATCACTTTCTGGCCTATTCTGAAATGATTCTCGCGACATCCAATTACTGGAACGTAATCCACGGCAGGCTGCCGGGAGAAGTCATTCAGGACGGGGAAGGCGTTCAGATCATGGAAGTCGTGGGGGATAACATGGCCTGGCTCCTCAGGATGCGCGAGCGGACGAAAGAGGAACTGCCGCCGCCGGCCATGGTACAGAAAGTCGTCACCAGTTTCATACGATAGGGAACAGCGCGGCGGAACGTCGCCTCGTTCATATCTCGAGACATTGTATCATGATGTCATAGTATTGTAGTAATGGAAATTATATGAAAATAGCGCTTATTGCCGCAGGTGTCATTATCGGGCTGTTCCTCGTGGACAGATTGTTCCTGTTTCTTGAGTCAAAAGGATATATCTATTGGAGAAAAGTCAAACCCAGAGGCGGCACACAGAGCAGCACGATACAGATGATGGACGAGATTTTCCATCCCGCGAGTAAACACGTATACGAAGAGAGACAGAAACAACAATCGATCGCCATAGACAAAAAACAAAAAGCTTCAAAACCCGGTGATGATTGATACAGTGATGCGAATCCCCTTGCTTCAGTAATTGTAGTTCCTCGCCTGCCGGAAAATGGCGATGAACATCTTCATTCCCTTCTTCGTGGTGTCGCGCACGAAAGGCTCCGCGTTGTCCACGTACTTCATCTGGTCCGAGTACCACTGGTTGTCGTTCTTGTACTCGCACGACTTGATGTACTTCACCATGTCGTTCATCCCCTGCACGTTCATGTAGATGAGACCGGCGAACACGAGCGCGGCCAGGGCGCGCGTGGCGATGAACCTGAAATAGTTGACGAACTTCGCGGCGAGAGCCACGGGCAGGGAATACGCCGCGAGAAACATGAGGTCCCACTGTATCTTCAGGTCGAACCAGCCGATCATGCCCCAGCCGCCTTCCCGCGCGTACTGGCCGTTCGCCATCTTCGGGAACATCAGCGGCACGCCGTTCCACGCGCTCGCGGGCTGCGGCAGGTCCGCCAGCGCGTGCGAAACTCCCGCGATGAACGTCCCGACGAAAAATATCATGAAGGGAAGCGGCAGAAAGTAATGGAACGTGAAATTACAGTAGCGGAAACGCGGCTCCTCCCCCGTGGCGCGCACGTAAAAGCGGTCGCGCAACAGCTTCCAGTACCCGCGCCAGATCCTGAACCCGGCGAAAGACAGCGCCGCGAACACCAGCGTGACCGCGAGGCCCAACACCGCCGACCCCAGGTAGGAATGGGTCATGCCGCGGTGTCCGACCCACGGGTCCGCCGAGGTGTAGTGCCCGAAGAACGAATCGACGTCGGGAAGCATGGCCGCGATCCCCATCGCGGTCATCAGCAGAAAATATCCCACCGGCTTCACCCTGCGCCTGAACACGGTCCCGATAATGGACACCGCGCCGTAGTACACGTTCGCGCAGCTTATGCCGAGAAAGAGGTGCTCCGGAGGGGTCATTGCGTGTCGCTCCTTTCGTCTTTTTTCGGCCGCGAAGCCACGGTCTTCACCGTGAATTTCGGGGCCTGCGCCACGGACCCATCCCGGTCGCTATACACGTAGCCCGCGTAGCCGCATATGTAGGGAACGCCCTGCCTGCCGTAGATGTTGTAGCCGTCCGCCTTCCGCTTGTTGTACACTGGCGTGGTGGTCGTGAAGTTGTACGGAAACGGATCGAGCACTGCGAACTCGATCGTGTCGTCCTCCGGATGGTAGCATTTGATCCCCGCGATGGTCACCGAGTGGGCGATGTTCCCGCCCAGATACTTGCGCGGCTCGGGGTGACGCTTCGAGGGCCTGAGCCACACGGTGATGCCCACAAGCACGTGCTGGCCGCGTTTGGCCAGGTACACGAGCTCGTCCATGTTGTTGATGGACATCCACTGGTAGTTTTCCTTCGAGGCCGGGTGCAGGCGCCTTTCCACCTCGTTCAATATCGCGGGGGTGAGCGTGTCCGGCCAGGTGGTGAGCCTCCAGCGACCGTAGATGTCGGTCCTCGAGAAAGTCTTCTTGAAGTCGGCGATGGTCCACTTCGCGGGGATGATGCCGGCGAACTTCATGCTGTTCATGCGGGTGGCGAATATGCAGTTCTCGGTGCCGTCGAGCCAGTGCGCCGGGTAGAGCATCACGTTCTCATCCGGCATGGCGTGGCTCTGGATCGTGGGGTCGTACTCGACCGGGTGCCGCACCAGGGGAAGCTCCCGCGTGACCGCGGGATCGGGTATGGCGGACAGGGCGCTTCGTTTCAGGAGGGCCTTCCGGCCGTGGTAGGCTGCGAACGCGCCCCCGACAATGAGCGCGATCGTGAGCACGAACACGGCCGCGGTCTGCGCGTACACGAGCAGCCATATCAGAACGCGGTCAATGAGGTGATGGACATCGAGTTTCATCGGTCGTGCGAATGAGTTTTGGGATATACACGCTCCCGGTACGATCCCGTCCCCATCAAAGCGGGACAATTCCCGCCCGGTGTCAATACAAAATTTCGGTCCCTTTGCAGGCGAGGGACCGATGCAATACGCCTGCGCGATACGATTATCGCAACAATCGATGAGCGATTGAAGCACCGCAAAACACGCTGCGTTGAGATGGACAGCGGGTTTTGCGAAATTCGCCCGGCAGACACATGCGGGATTGCGAGAACAGCCGCATATAATCATTGACGCACGCCCGCGGGGGTTTTTCATTCACCCATGGAAACACGAAGATCGTTCATCATCAAGGCCGGGGCAACGCTCGCCGCGCTCTACCCGGCCGCCGGCTTCCCGGAGGCATATCCCCCCATGAAAACGAAGGACCCGAAAAAGGGGCTGGTCGTATGGTACAGCCAGACCGGCCACACCGCGCGCATCGGCAAAATCATCGCCGCGAACTGGAAAAAGTGCGGCATCGCGTTCGATTCCGGCGATTATCGCGAGATCGACCGAAACGCGCTCGCCGGCTACGACATCGTCGCCGCGGGCTCCCCGGTGTTCTACCTCGACGTGCCGGAAAACTACAGAAAATGGCTCGCGTCGCTCCCGCGAATCGAGGGGACCCCGGTCGCGTCGTTCGTGACCTTCGGCGGGAAGGGGGACAACCAGCACAACACCGCCTGTGCGGTGCTCTCGCTTCTCGCGGCGAAGGGGGGCGTACCCGCGGGCATGGCGCTCTTCGGCAACATGTCGACCTACGCGCCCACCTGGTCCATGGGCAACGAGAAGCGCACGCTCCGCTTCCGGCACCTGCCCGACGAGAATACCTACCGCGCGGCGCGCGGTTTCGCCGCGGCGGTGCTCGCGCGCGTGGCGAGGGGCGCGCCGGTTCCCATAAAGACCGAGATCACCGCGAACAGCATCCTCAAGAAGTTCCCGCAGATCGGCGCCACGAAGCTTTTCATCGGCGAACACTCGGTGGACGGCGAAAAGTGCGTCCTCTGCATGAGGTGCCGGAAGGCGTGCCCCGTGGGCGCGATCGATCCGGAAAAGCGGCGAGTGGACAAGAAGCGCTGCATCCTCTGCATGGGCTGCGTGAACAACTGCCCGCAGAACGCGGTCGTGATGACCATGATGGGAAAGAGAATATACGGGTTCCTCGAATTCATGAAAAGAAAGAAGATCGTCATCAGGGAACCCGCCGAAACCGGGGCCTGACCGCGCTCCCGCGTCAGCGGGAACGCGAGGCCGATTCCATCTCCGCCGCCTCGGCCCCTTTTCTCATGACCTCCCCTCGCGCGTCGGGCGATCCGAACATCTGGATGAGCCTGGCAACGAGCCCGGTCCATCCGGTCTGGTGGCTCGCGCCGAGGCCCGCGCCGTTGTCGCCGTGGAAGTACTCGTAGAAGAGCAGGTGGTCCTTCCAGTCAGGGTCGTTCTGGAACTTCGGGGCACCTCCGAAGACCGGCCGTTTCCCGTCCTCCCCGCGCAGAAATATCCTTGCGAGCCTCCCCCCGATATCCTCTGCCACCTGGAAGAGGTTCATTTTATTTCCGGACCCGGTGGGGCATTCGACGGTGAAATCGTCGCCAAAGTACGAGTAGAGATTGATGAGGGACTTCACGATGAGCACGTTCACCGGCATCCATACCGGACCGCGCCAGTTCGAGTTCCCGCCGAAAAGGCCGGTGGAAGATTCGGCCGGCTCGTAGTCGACCCGGAAGACTTCCCTGCCGAGCGTGAACACGAAGGGCTTCTCCCGGTGGTGGCGCGAGAGCGCGCGCACGCCGAAATCCCCCAGGAACTCGTTTTCGTCGAGCATGCGCGCGAGCACCTTTCTGAGCTTGTCCTCGTTCATCACGCAGAAGAGCATTCTCCCGTTCGCGCCGGGGCGCAGCACGGGGTGGATATTGGCCGTGAGCTCGGGGTGCCTGGCGATGAAGCGCTCCGCGCGCGCGAGCAGCCTGTCCATGCACTCGTCCGAGTGCTCGAACACCGCGGTCGCGCAGAGCGGCAGCAGGCCCACCATGGAGCGCACCTTGAGGCGCATCGCGTTCCCGTTCGGGAGCCTGAGCACGTCGTAGAAAAAACCGTCCGCCTCGTCCCAGAGCTCGTCGTTGTTGTCGCCGATGCGGTCCATGGCGCCCGCGATCCAGAGCGCGTGCTCCAGGAACTTCATCGCGAGCTCCTCGTAGGTGGGATCGTTCATCGCGAGCTCCATCGCGATGTCGAGCATGCACAGGCAGTAAAAGACCATCCAGGCCGTGCCGTCAGCCTGCTCGATGTAGCCCCCCGTGGGAAGGGGCGAGCTCCGGTCGAACACGCCGATGTTGTCCAGACCCAGAAACCCCCCCTCGAAGATGTTGTTCCCGCCGGCGTCCTTGCGGTTGACCCACCAGGTGAAGTTGAGGAGCAGCTTGCGGAACGCCGATTTCAGAAAGAGGATGTCGCCCGTTCCCCCATTCAGCGACTTGTCGATCTCGTAGATGGTCTTGGTGGACCACGCGTGCACCGGCGGGTTCACGTCGCTGAAGTTCCATTCGTACGCGGGTATCTGGCCGTTCGGGTGCAGGTAGTCCTCCCTGAGCATCAGGTGGAGCTGTTCCTTGGCGAAGTCGGCGTCCACCATCACGAGCGAGATCATGTGGAAGGCCAGGTCCCAGGCCGCGTACCAGGGGTACTCCCACTTATCGGGCATGGAGATTATGTCGTCGTTGACCATGTGGAACCACTCGCGGTTGCGCGCGTAGCGCTGCTGCGAGGGCGGCACCGCGGGCCCCGCGCCGTGCTCGGTCAGCCAGAGCTCGAGGTCGTAATAGTAGTACTGCTTCGACCAGAGCATGCCCGCGAGCGCCTGGCGCATGACCGTCGCCTCGTCGGGCGTAATCGCGGTGGGGGTGATGTCCGCGTAAAACTCGTCGGTCTCGGAAAGGCGCGCCGCCACGAGCGAGTCGAAACCCGCCGCGTCGAACGCGCCCGCCCCGGGCGCGCGGTCCGACAGGCGAAGGCGCACCACCGCGGTCGCGCCGGGCGCGATCTCAAGGCGATAGTGCGCCGCGGCCTTCGTCCCCTGCCCGGCGGGGTTCACCGCGGCCGCGTTTCCGGCGGCGACATACTCGTTGAAGGCGTCCTTCACATACGGTCCGCCGTTCGGGGAGCCGAAGAGGCGCTCGCTGTTCGTCTCGTTCTCGGTGAAGAGGAGGGGGATATCCCCCTCGCACGTCATGAAGCGCTCCCCGAGGGACGGATGAAACGCCCTCATGACCGACGAGCCTTTCACGCGTTCGATGAGCGGGCGCCCGCCGTCCCTGCCCCATGACCAGGTGTTGCGGAACCAGAGCGTGGGAAGGAGATGCAGCACCGCGGCGCGGTCACCGCGGTTCGCCGCGCATATCTTTATCAGGATTTCCTCAGGACCTGCCTTTGCGTATTCCACGAACACGTCGAAATAGCGGTTATCGTCGAACACGCCGGTGTCGATGAGCTCGTACTCCATCTCGTGCTTGCGCCGCATCAGGTTGGTGTCCACAAGGTCCGCATAGGGAAAAGCGGCCTGCGGATATTTGTAGAGATACTTCATGTAGGAGTGCGTGGGCGAGCTGTCGAGATAGTAGTAATATTCCTTCACGTCCTCGCCGTGGTTCCCCTCGGTGTTGGTCAGGCCGAACATGCGCTCCTTCAGGATGGGGTCGTTCCCGTTCCAGAGGGCCAGGGCGAAACAGAGCGTCTGCTTGTCGTCGCTGATTCCCGCGATGCCGTCCTCGCCCCATCGGTACGCCCTGGACCGGGACTGGTCGTGGGTCAGGTAGTTCCACGCGTCACCGGTCTCGCTGTAGTCCTCGCGCACCGTGCCCCACTGCCGCTCGCTGAGGTAGGGGCCCCATTTCTTCCACTGCGCGGCGCCTTCGCGCGCCTCCCTCAAACGTTTCTTTTCATCATTTGCCATATCGCTCTCCTGCCGGTATATCACCAAGAAGAAAATCACCTTATCGCGGGGGGAGCAAAAAGTAAATAAGAATATCGCACGCCCGGAGATGCGACCGGGAATCCCGGACCCATGAAGCCGTCCGCGTGGATCGCATTCATATCCTCCCCTTTCCGGCTTGACGAATCGCCCCGCCGGTCGTTCACTTGGGAAAAGGGGGATATGCCCGATGACGTTCACCATGCCTTCAGACACGGAACTCGACCTCGCCGCCGCGCTCATCCGGCGAGGGGGGATCGTCGCGTTTCCCACGGAGACCGTGTACGGCCTCGGCGCGGACGCGTTCAACGAGACCGCGGTGGCGCGCGTGTTTCAGGCAAAGAACCGGCCGGGTTTCGACCCGCTGATCGTCCACGTGGCGGATACGGACCAGACGGGTCCGCTCTGCGGCGAGCTCGAGGGCGCGGCCCGCGAGCTCGCAAACCGTTTCTGGCCGGGACCGCTCACCCTGGTCCTCCCGAAAAATCCCGCGGTGCCGGACATCGTCACCGCGGGCCTGGTCACCGTGGCCGTGCGCATGCCCGCGCACCCCGCGGCTCGCGAGCTCATCGCGCGCGCGCGAACACCGATCGCGGCGCCCAGCGCGAATCCCTTCGGGTATCTCAGCCCCACCACGGCGGGCCACGTGCGCGCGCAGCTCGCCGGGCTCGTGGACATGGTGCTCGACGGCGGCGAGTGCGAGGTCGGCGTGGAATCGACCATAGTGGCCCTCGGCCCGTCGGGCGCCTCGCTCCTCAGGCCCGGGGGCGTTCCCGCCGAGGAAATCGAAAGGATCACGGGGCCGTTCGTCCCGCCGGGAGACGACCGCGGCGCTCCCCCCGCACCGGGCATGCTTAAGAAACACTACTCGCCGCGCGTGCGGGTCCGCATCGCCGATTCCCCTGCCGACATCGATCCGACCCGGGCCGACGCCGCGTTTCTGTTGTTCCGCACGCCCGACCGCCCGTTCCCGCCCGACCGCACCGAGGTGCTCTCTCCGTCGGGCGATCTTGTCGCGGCCGCCGCGCGCCTCTTCACCGCGCTCCACCGTCTCGAGAAGCTCCCGGTGAAAACCATCATCGCGGAGCGCGTTCCCGAAACGGGCCTGGGCCGCGCCATCATGGACCGCCTCACCCGCGCGGCGGCCAGGCCATGATCCGGGTTCCGCTCTTCATCGTGTTCGAGGGCATCGACGGCTCAGGAAAAAGCACCCAGGCGGCCATGGCCGCGGAGTGGCTCCGCGAATCGGGCGTTCCCGTAACCGAACTCCGCGAACCGGGCGACAGCCGATACGGCCGCGAGATCCGTGAATACATGAAGTCGGGCCGAATGCCGCCGCCGGACGAGCAGCTCAGGCTCTTCCTTCTCGACCGCGAGGAGGACGTGCGCGAGCGCATCGCCCCCGCGCTCGCCGACGGTTCGGCTCTGGTGCTCGACCGCTATTTCTATTCCAACGCCGCATACCAGGGCGCGGGAGGCATCGACCCCGAAGGCATTATCCGCGAAAATCTGTCCAGGGGCTTTCCGCTGCCCGACCGCGTGTACTGTATCGACATCGACCCCGCGCTCGCGCTCGCGCGCGTCGGCGCGCGCGGGCAGGCGCGCGAGGCCTTCGAGCGAGGGGTCTTTCTGGAATCGGTGCGCGCCATCTATCGATCGATCGCCGACGGACGCTTTCTTATGATCGACGGGGCGCTCCCCCGGGAGGAGGCGGCACGCATCATCAGGGACGACCTCGCCAGGAATTTTTCATCACCCGGAGGAACCGGATCATGAGACTGCGGCCGCTGCACGTTATGCTCTGCTCGACCCTCATCGCGATGGAGGCCGTCACCGCTTTCGCTTTCACGGTATATCCCCCGCACAGGAGCCCGTTTTCTCCGGGCACCGAAAACGGGTTCGTGTCGTTTTCCGACAGTCCCTTCAGGCCTCTGACGAATCCCGCTCTGGGCGGGTTCTCGCGCGATCCTTCCCTTTATTACCGCGTCAACATTTTCGACACGAGCCGAGTGCAGAGCCACGAGGGCGGCGTGTCCGCCTGGGGCTTCTCGCTCATCTACGGATGGTACAACTCGCTCTACGACATGAGGTGCGACCGGATCGTGCGCGGCACCGCGAGCCGTTTCACCATGTCGAAGGCGTTCTGGTTCAGGAACATCCTGAGCGTGGGCGCCTCGTACTCCTTCAGCGCGAGCGACGACAGGCGCCTCAAGGGATACGGCGCATGGTCGGCGGGCCTGGCCCTTCGCCCCTGGAAATGGATGTCCTTCGGGTTCGCCATGCAGGAGCTCGGTGCGCGCCTCAACGGCAACCGCCTTGACTGGCGCGAGCACTATTCCCTGTCCGTGCGACCAGGCACCGAGCGGGTCGTCCTCTCCGCCGAGGCAGTGCGCGGGAGAAACGTCCCGGTGAAGAAAATGGACTACCGTTTCGGGGTAGATATACGCACGCCCGGGGATTTCCTCGTGTGGGGACGCGGCGATTCCCGGCTGAATTTCAGGGTCGGCTGCTCGATACCGGTGAGCTTCCCATGGAAACAGCCCGCGGTCCTCTCATTTGACTACGACCGCCTCATTCCGGAACGCGGCCCTGGCTCCCAGCTCATTGGGGCCTCGGTCACGCTGGGCCGCTCGGAATCGCCCCTGCGAATCGCGCGAGGCACGCGGTACCTGTACCTGAAAGTCAACCGGGGGTACGCCGAAATCATGAAACGCGACATTCTCGGTAGAAAGCGGACCATCTGGGCCGACATACTCCTCGCGGTCAGGGCCGCGTCCGACGATCCCGGGATCGCGGGTGTCATTCTCAACATCCGCTCGGTCCCGCTCGCGCTGAACCAGATCCAGGAACTCAGGGACGAGCTCTCGAACCTGCGAAAGAAGGGCAAGACGGTCCACGCCATTCTCGTTTCCCCGGGCAACAAGGAATACTACCTCGCCACGGCCGCGGGCACCATCTACTACTCGCCCCAGAACCTCTTCTATTTCACGGGTCTTCGCGGACAGGTGTACTTCTACAAGGGCCTGATGGACAAGGTGGGCATCAAGTTCGAGGCGGTGAAAAGCGGCGCGTACAAGTCGTACCCGGAATCGTTCACGCGCGAGCACATGTCCGACGAGTCGCGCGCGAACCTCACGTCGATCATCACGCAGATGAACGACCAGTACCTGAATGACATCGCCGCGGGGCGTTCACTCAAACGCGCGGATATCGACGCGCTCTTCGCGGATGGCGCGCTCACCCCGGAGGAGGCCGCGAAGAGGCGCTTCGTGGATAGGGTCATGTATCCGGACGAGGCGTTCAAGGCGATCGGCAGGGGCCTCGTGTACGTAGATCCAGCGCGGTATCTGCGCGAACGGTCGCTCGGCGACCGCGACTGGGGGATGCGGCCCCGGATCGCGGTGATCTGCGTTTCGGGCGCGATCGTGAGCGGCCAGTCGTTCAAGACCGGCGGCTCGGCTTCGATCGGCGATGACACGTACAAGGCCGCGCTCGACAGGGCCTTCGGGGATCCCCTGACAAAGGCCGTTGTGATCAGGATCGACTCCGGCGGCGGTTCGGCGCAGGCCTCGGACACGATGTGGCGGCACCTCGTGATCAAGAAGAAGCAAAACCCGAAAAAACCCGTTATCTTCTCCTTCGGCAGCATGGCCGCATCGGGCGGTTACTATATCGCCTGCACGGGCGATCGTATTTTCTCGGGAAGGGCGACGATGACCGGTTCGATCGGCGTTTTCACAGGCAAGATATCACTTGAACGCCTGTACGCGCTCCTCGGAATCAGCAGGGACGTGATAAAGATGTCCGAATTCGCGGACGCGTTCACCGAAGCGCGGGATTTCACCCCCCGCGAAAAGGAGCTCGTCAGGCGCGGCGTGGCATACCTCTACGACCAGTTCACCGCGAAGGTCCTCACGGGACGAAAGCTCACCCCGGACAGCCTCCCCCGCGTCGCCGAGGGCAGGGTCATGACCGGCGAAGAGGCCCGTTCCCTATCGCTGGTGGACGAGATCGGCGGGTTCACCGCGGCCGTGGCGATGGCGCGTTCCATGGCCCGTGTCGACGACAGGTACGAGCTCGTATTTTCCCCTGACGCCCGCGAGGGCTTGCGCGATCTTTTCAGGATTCCGCTCTTCGATTTTCTGTCAAATTACTTCAGGGCTTACAACCACATCGAGGCCCTGAGGGAGATCTCCCGCGACAGGGGGTTTTACCTGTTCCCCTACGACATCGAAATCGAGTAGCGGATTGCGTTATTAAATTTCTTGACAAAATAATTAATGAATGATTGCTTAAATCAGTCGGGGCAGGTTCCATGAATATTCTACTTGTCAATAGCACACAATCGTTCGAACACGCGATCAGGTCGTCCATCCCAAAGAAGGAAATCGAAGTCTTCACTTCCGAAGGCATTGCCGCGGCGGTCAAGGACATCCAGGCCTACAACTGCCATATCGTGTTCATCAACTGGGCCAAGGGCGATTTCGACGTCATGGATCTGTGCAGAAAAATCAAGCGCCTCAAGAAGCACTCGTCCATCCACATCATCGTGGTCGCCGCACGCCAGTTCGAATCGGAACTCCCCGAAATCATGGACAGCGGCGCCGACGACTTCATCATCAGGCCCTTCGGTGACAACGAAATCTTCGCCCGCTACCGCGCGGCCCTGCATCGGCTCAGGCTCGCCACGGACCTCACCGGCGCCCACAGGAAAATCCTCAGGCTCGCAAAGGAGGATCCCATAACGGGGCTGCTGAACCGGCGCACCCTCATGGACGAGATGCTCAGGGAAATGGGAAGGGCCGCCAGAGAGATGAAATACCTCAGCGCCATCCTGACGAGAATAACCAACTTCAGGGCGATCACCGAACAGATGGGCCTGGACATCATGGAGGGACTCCTCGAGGAATTCAGCAGGCGGTTGAAGACATCGTGCAGGCCATACGACATGATCGGAAGATACTCGATGTCCGATTTCCTGCTGTGCACCCACAACACGACCATCGAAAAATCGCAAAGCATCGCGGAGCGCATCATCAAGAATATTTCCGGCAAGCCGTTCAATATCCGCGGAACCCAGCTGCATGTTGAAATCGCGGTCGGCATCACCGCGCTGGATCCCACGATCATTGTGCACAACAACGGCGTCAACAGCGCCCTCATGAACGATTCCATTCTGGACGGGCTTCTGAAAAGGAGCGAAGAGGCGGTCAAGCTTGCCGAAACGGCAGGCGGCATCGCAGTGATCTGAAGCCGCCTAGCGTATGTAATAAGCGCGAATCTTCTTGATCGATTTGGCCGGCCGGTAGGTATACCACAGGGGATCGCAGCGCAACGCCCCAATGTACGTACTGTCACACTCGATATCGGCTTCAATATAGAAATCATAATACTCCGCGCGTGAAGTCCCATACGCGAGCACCACGTGATATTCACCGGCCGTCCCGGCCAGCTTTTTTATGGAATCATGCGCGGTCTTTCTGCCCTGGCAGTCTGCCAGATATATCCTTTTTTTACGGTCGTACTGCAGGGAATGGATGAATTTTTTCTGCACAATTCTCGGCCCTTTCTTCTCGTATACCGTCATCGAGACATCGAATATGACGTTTACCCTGCCCCCCTTGGACAGAACGTGTTCCACACGTGGATTCACGATGCCGTCCAGCTTGCCCCTGACGACAATCTTGCTCCCTTCATGACGGATCGCCGGCGACGAAAATATAATGATCGCCGCGGTTCCTATCGCGGTCGATTTTCCAAACAGCATGGTAAACAGGTATTCCATTAGAAATAAAACCTGCTTCCCCCGGAGAGCATGATTCCCTGGGAATAATCTATGTGCCTCACGGTGATGGTTCCCCCGCCGCCCACTTCGAAGAAAAACGCCTGATGACGAGTCGTGTATATCTCCACGCCCCCCATCAAGCGCGCCTGAAAGTACACGCCCTGCTTCGGCCTCAGGTCGTGCGCAATGCCGGCGAAGAGCCCTCCGTAAACCCTGGCATTGACTATCATGGGGCTTTTCCCGACAATGCCAATCGAAGGATACAGAATCGTGATGAGCGTCCTCCTTGTGAGGTGCTTTGTATAGTAGTCCCTTTTATAGGTACGGTCGAGGATGATATGGGCGTCCAGCCTGAGGGAGAGCACGTAGCTCAACGGGTACGAGAATTCAAGGCCGGCCACCGGATCCTCGTTGAAGATACCCACTGGAATCCCGATAGACAAGCCGCGCCCCCACGAGCGTTTATCAAGCGCGGGCATCTCATTGCTCAGCGCGGTCACCCGCTCCTTGAGCCGCTGTACTTCCAGCCTGAGATCGTTCTGGTCTTCCGCGCCCCATGCCGTTGCAAATGCCACGACGACGAGAAAGACGGCATTGAGTATCTTGTTCATTCTCATCCCCGGTTTTCAGTAAGGATACGAAGCCGATCCTGCAATATCCCGGCGTTCGGATCGTGGGGGCTCTGTGAATCACACACTTTTCCGCAATGATGTCAACAACAAATAGGAGATAGAAACCGGGGAGGCGGTTTTCACGGGTGCGATGCGGGCGGATATGTCTTTGAAACCGGTCCTTCCCGGCGGATCCTAATCCCGGGGCGGAATCGCATTTTTAATCTTCATGAGCAGATCCGCCGGCGCAAACGGTTTCCGAACGTAATCCGTTTCGCCCGCGCAGGGGTCCGGGGGAGGATCATCCGCGCTCATGAGGATGACGGGAATTTTACCGAGAACGGGATCGTCCTTCAAAGATCGGCACACATCGATCCCGCTCATCCCCGGCATGATCACGTCCAGCAGCACCAGGTCGGGGGGCTCATCCGAGCGGATGATATCCAGCGCGGCGGCGCCGTCCGTCGCGAGCATCACGTTGTATTCGGTGCGGAGAAGTTCGGCCAGCATTCGCACGTTCGTCGGCGAATCGTCCACAACGAGAACAGTGCGTTTCATGCCCACCGCGATCGAATCCTTGTCATTGAAGTTCCCCCCGGCCGCGCACGCCCCCCCGCTCACTGCAGGGGAATCTGGACCGTGCAAATCACCTTCGTGAGCGGCCCCATTTTTAAATTGGTATGATCAGTGATGTTGTGCAGGAATACCTTCCCGCCATGCCTGTTGACGATCTTTTCGACGAAGGTGAGCCCGAGCCCGTAATCGTTTGAACCATACGCCTCGTAAACTTCCCTGCCGATCCTGTAAAACGGCTCGAAGATGATGTTTTCATACTCGATTGGGATGCCTGTGATTCCGTTCGGCAGGCGAATGGGCACGTTCATCACGGAGATCTCGACACTCTTGTCGTGAACGGTCACCATGGTTACGATGTTGGACATCGGCTCGGAGAATTTCATCGCGTTTATGAATATTTCCCGGAATGCCTTCGGCAGAAAATCCCTGTTTATCGCGATCCTGGCGCCGTTCGCCGGCGGCCTGAAATCGTTCAGCATCAGGTTTTGTTTTTTCACTCCGGAGAGGGATTCGACCTCCCTGATCGAGGATTTGATGAGGGAATACACCTCGCCGGTCTCCACCGAATCCATCTTGACCGTGTCGGTGATGATATGGTCCAGTTCCGCGAAGCTGTCGATCACGCCCTCGGCGATTTTCAGGTTCTTTTTGAGTATCGCAAACAGTTCATCATCGACGATCCAGCCGCCCTGTTCGTTCTGCACCGCGGTCTCGGCTATTATGTTCAGGAGGCTTATAAGCAGCCCCATCCCCGCTCCCTGATTGAAGCTCGTCCTGAGGTTGCTGAAAAGCGTCTGGCTGCTGAAAATCTTTTCCCTCGCCTTCCCGCGATCCTCCCACCGGTACCATTCCAGCTGTTGTTCGAGCCTGATGGTCTTCTCCTTTTCGATGATCTTCTGAGTTTTCTTGAATTCCGCGACGGAGATGGCGCGCTCGATCCTCATCAGGAGGTCGTCTGCCCGTATGGGCTTGATCACGTAATCGAACACGCCCTCCTTCATTATCGCTATTATCGTATCGGTATCGCCGTGCGACGTCAGCACCAGGATCACGGGCGTGTCGTCCTGAGCGTTGCAGGCCCGTATAAATTCATGCCCGTTCATAACGGGCATTTCGAGGTCGGTCAACACAAGTGGAAAGCCCTGTTCCTTTAACTTTTCCAGCCCCTCCTGCCCATTGGCCGCGGTAACAACGGAATAGCCCTTCTGATCGAGGACCTTGGCGAGAAGCGTTCTTGTGGAGCGGCTGTCCTCCACGATCAGGATCTTCTTTTCAATCATCCGGACATCCTTACAGGTTCTCGATCTCCCCCGCTATGCGGTCAATCATTGCGGGAAGGCGGACGGTATCTATCTCGTCCTTTTTCAAGTGGTCGTTCAGGGCCATGGCCGCGAGATACACCCCCTGAAGGCGGAAATTTCCGGCTGTGCCCTTTATCAGGTGGGACTTCGACTTCATGGTGCCGAGGTCCCCGCCGGCATAGGCGGACCTCAATTCCAGGAAGGCAGCCCTAATCTCTTCCACGCAATCAGCGAGCATTTCATCGAAAAGCGATTCAGGAATGCCGAGTTCCTGGATAAATTTTTTCTTTTCTTCTGGATCCATGCCGGTTATCTTTAAAAAAATACGGTATCGTATTGCTGTCAAATAATTTATGGCATATCATACGGAGAAAAACACCGGGCTTTCCAACCGTTTATCATCAATGAATGTCGTGCGGATATCATCATTTATGGATTACGACCCTGTTTCTCCCCGTTCGTTTGCCTTCATACAGGGCCTGGTCCGCCTTCTTGATACTGCCGTCGATGCCCAGCTCGGGATCAAATGACGTCACCCCGATGGTGATCGTCAATGCGAGTTTCATGTCCCTATATTCAATTGGGGTGGATTCTATTCTCTCACGCAACCGTTCAGCGAGGATCGCGGCCACGGGAGTATCGGTTTCGGGGAGGAATAGCAGGTATTCCTCCCCGCCCCACCGGGAAATCACGTCCTGTTCCCTCATCATGGTTGACATGATCGAAGAAACCTCGCGCAGGGCATGGTCGCCGCACTCGTGCCCGTGCGTATCGTTGACTGCCTTGAAATAATCGATATCCACCAGGACCAGTGAAAAAATATTCCCTCCGCTCTTTATGTGCGCAATTTCCTCTTTTATCCGTTCGTTGATATGGGTCCTGTTCGCGAGACCTGTCAGCGTATCGGTCCTGAGCGCCACGTTGAGCCGTTCGATCGTCTCGTTCAGCTCCTGGGTTTTGTTGAACAGCTGGCGTCCCACTTCCTCGAGCGATTCGGCGTAGATGGAGAGAGCCTTGTTCGCGCGCACGAGTTCGGCATGGGTGTTGACCCTGGCGATGAGCTCCCGTGGGTTGAACGGCTTTGTGATATAGTCGACGCCCCCGTATTCGAAACCCTTTACGATATCGTCCATGCTGTTCAGGGAGGTGATGAAAATGATAGGGATGTGCGCGGTAAGCTCGTCCTTTTTCAGCTCGGCGCACACCGAAAAACCGTCCATGCCGGGCATCATGACATCAAGCAGGATGAGGTCGGGACTTTGGGTCCTGGCGATTTCGATTGCTTCCATGCCCCCGGTCGCGACGAGAATTTCAAAGCGGTTGCGCAGGATTTCTCCGAGCAGTCTGAGATTGACCTGCACGTCGTCGATTATCAATATTTTTTCACTGTATGCCATATCAATATCTGCATTTATGCAGAAGGCCCGCAACGGGCCGTGAAAAATTTTCGACATTCATACAATCCGGCCGGCGATGAATTTTCATCGCTGCGCATATATTATTATTAGTCCGGTCATTTTGTCAGCACTTTTTTACAGTCAGGAACCCAATAATCACCGGAACCATCCACGCTGGCATAATGCCCGTACCGCAGCCCTCCAGTACGAGAGGAATAATTTCGCTTGCCAGATAAATCGATTTCTCTACGTTAAGACATGCCCGGACATGAACCACCCCCCCTGCTGTTTCCCGATTCGGCGATACGGATCAATGAAAAAATAACCACTGCCCTGAACGGTATTCTCTCGAGCACAGAAGCGGCGAGCTACAGCCCCGTGTTCAGGGACATGTACAGGCCGGTCCTGTCGCTCTATGACGAATTCCAGGCAGTGGTGCTCGGGGCATCGGGGTTGTCCATTCCCTGCACGGGGGGGTGCTCGGTGTGCTGTTGCCACTGGGCGGACGATGTGTATTCGTTTGAGGCGGGCATCATCGCCGGGCTGGTCCGTGACATGGCTCCTTGTGACTCGGCAAGGATCGTGCGCGACTGCGCCCGCTCCTTCGAGGAATATGAACGCATACGAAAGGCCGCGCTGGAGCGTATCGAGGCCGGGGATTTCGACTTCATTGAAGGAGTGATTGATCCGGACGAGATCATCCTGAAGAGCTTCTATCTTCTGGAAAGCCGGTGTCCGTTCCAAGACCGGGCCGGGCGCTGTGTCGTGTATGAGTGGAGGCCCCTGACATGCCGCGCGTATATCAACCTCGGCGATTCCGCGCTCTGCCCGCCGGACATGATCGATGAGGAAGACACCATGACAATGATCCTCGACGTCGACGACGAGGCCAACGCCCTGCTGGAAGAGCTGCATTCCAGATACGAGCGATTCCCCGGGGACAGGGGTCTTCGATCGCAGGTGCTGAAGATTCTGCGAGGGTGATTTTCCCGGTCCAGTTCGCGGAAAAAGCGGCAGAACAATCTGCCGCTTTTTCAGTTCAATACCGCGCTATCCCATCCGGGGCAGAAGGACCTATCCCCGTTACCATTTTACCAGGACCCGGTCTTCATATACTGGTCCATGGCCAGGGCGGCCTTGCGCCCGGCTCCCATGGCGAGGATGACCGTGGCCGCACCGGAGACGACATCGCCGCCGGCGAATACGCCTTTCTTCGATGTCTTCATTGTCTCCTCATCAGCGACGATCGTTCCCTTCTTTGTCGTGGAAAGCCCGGTTGCGGTTTTCTGCACGATCGGGTTCGGGGCGTTACCGATCGCGATTATGGCCAGGTCGATATCAATGACGAATTCCGATCCCTTGACCGGGACCGGGCTCCGGCGCCCCGAGCTGTCGGGTTCGCCGAGTGCCATCCTGAGGCACTCCACTCCCGTGAGGCGGCCTCCGTCGTTCCCGATGAACCGCACCGGGTTCGTAAGGAGCTGGAAGATGATCCCCTCCTCGTCGGCGTGATGCACTTCCTCGCCCCGGGCGGGCATTTCGGTCCTCGATCGACGGTACACTATATAGACTTTTTCCGCGCCGAGCCTGAGCGCGGTGCGGGCCGAATCCATGGCCACATTTCCACCGCCGAAGACGGCAACGTTCTTGCCGAGAATGACGGGCGTATCGTATTCCGGAAACCGATAGGCCTTCATCAGGTTAACCCTGGTGAGATACTCGTTTGCGGCGTATACGCCAAGAAGATTCTCCCCGGGGACGTTCAGAAACAGCGGCAATCCCGCGCCCGAACCGATAAAAACCGTATCGAAACCCTGGTCTAGGAGGCTGTCAACTGTTTCCGACATGCCGATCACGCGGTTCAGGACGATTTTCACGCCATTCTTCTCCAGGGCACTGATCTCGTAATGAACAATTTCCTTGGGAAGACGGAATTCCGGAATCCCGTACACAAGCACGCCTCCCGGGCTATGAAGGGCCTCGAAGATCGTCACGTCGTATCCGAGCTTTCTCAGCTCGCCCGCGGCGGTAAGGCCCGCGGGGCCGGATCCGATGATGGCGGTGCGCTTACCGTTCGAGGATATGACCGCCGCGGCGCCTGTCTCACCTTCGGTCCGCTCGTGGTCGGCGACGAACCTCTCGATGGAACCGATTGCCACCGGTTCGCCCTTTTTGCCGAGAATGCACAGCTCCTCGCACTGGGTCTCCTGGGGGCAGACCCTCCCGCATACCGCGGGAAGCGAATTGGTATTTTTCAATATCGTGAATGCCTTCCGTAAATCCCCGTCCTTCACCGCGCCGACGAAACCGGGAATGTCTATGCGGACAGGGCATCCTTCCATGCACGCGGGCTTCTTGCACTGGAGGCACCTCGAGGCTTCGAGCCTTGCCATATCGGGAGAAAAACCATAGGGGACCTCACTGAAATTCTGCCTTCGCTCCGCGGGGGGCTGCTCGGGCATCTTCTGGCGTGGAATCTTATCTGCCATGACCCGTCACCCCCTCGAGTTTGCATTTGTGCGAGTACTCATCCATGGATTGTTTCTCTTCCTTCCGGTAGGTACCGAGCCGCGCGGTGAGCTCGTCGAAATCAACCTTGTGGCCGTCGAACTCGGGACCGTCCACGCAGGTGAAACGCCGCTCGCCGTCGACCGACACGCGGCAGCCGCCGCACATCCCGGTGCCGTCAATCATGATGGAGTTGAGGCTCACCATGGTTTTGATATTCCGTTCCTTCGTCATCGCGCTGACCGCCTTCATCATCGGCACGGGACCGATGGCGACGACGACATCAACCTTTTCGCGCTCGAGCACCTCGCGCAACGCGTCAGTGACAAAGGCCTTTTTCCCGTGGCTGCCGTCGTCGGTGCACACGATGATGTCATCGCCCGAATTCCGGAGCTCGTCCTCCATGATCAGGAGGTCTTTCGTGCGCGCCCCGATGATGTTGATGACGCGGTTCCCCGCCTCTTTCATCGCGGTGGCGATGGGATACACGGGGGCGATGCCGATTCCGCCGCCCATGCAGACTACGGTGCCGTAGTTTCGTATTTCGGTCGGGTGGCCGAGAGGGCCGGCTATGTCCCGGAGATGCTCTCCGGCCTTCAGGCGCGACAGCCGGCCGGTGGTCTTTCCCACCACCTGGTAGTAGAGCGAGATGGTCCCTCTGCCAGGGTCGGCCGAAGCGATGGTAAGGGGGATACGCTCTCCCGATTCGTCGATGCGAAGAATGATGAACTGTCCCGCGCGGCGGTGACTGGCGACATATGCCGCCTCGACCACCATCCTTCCCACGTTGGCCCGAATCATGTCGTTCGATAGAATGGTATGTGCTGCATTTTCCACGTCGATCAATCCTTTGCATACCAAAACTACGGGCACATCATTGCATGGTTCTCTGATGTGCCCGCATTTCTGGAATAATCTGTAAATGTCCGGAGTGCCTGTTACAGTACCCCGTAGGCAAGCATCGATTTCGCAACCTTGAGGAAGCCGGCGATGTTTGCGCCCATCACATAATCGCCTTTTTTTCCGTAAGCCTCGGAAGCGCTCAAGCACGACTTATGTATGCTCTTCATGATGCCGTGCAGTTTCGCGTCCACTTCCTCGCGGCTCCAGGACAGTCTCATGCTGTTCTGGGTCATTTCAAGACCGGAAGTCGAAACCCCGCCCGCATTGGCAGCTTTACCGGGACCAAAGAGGACATTGTATTCATGGTATATCTTGATCGCTTCCGGCGTCGAAGGCATGTTCGCGCCTTCGCTGATACAGTAGCAACCGTTTTTCACGAGCGCCTCTGCATTTTTTGCATTGATCTCGTTCTGGGTCGCGGCCGGGAACGCGGCGTCGACCTTCAGGTTTTGCTCCCTTATGACGTCCCACACGCTCAGTCCCTCGAAATACTTGGCATTGTACTTCTCGGCGTATTCCTTGATCCTGCCGCGCCTGACTTCCTTGAGATCGATGATGTAGTTCAACTTGTCCTTGTCGATGCCCTTCTCGTCGACCACGGTACCGTTGGAATCGCTCAGGGTGATGACCTTGCCCCCGAGAGTGGTGATCTTTTCAACCGTGTACTGGGCGACGTTCCCCGACCCGCTCACCGCGCAAATCTTGTCGTGGAAATCCTTTCCCTGCGTGGAGAGCATTTCACCGGCAAAATACACCGCGCCGTAACCGGTCGCCTCCGGCCGGATCAGGCTTCCGCCGTAATCGAGTCCCTTCCCGGTCAGGACGCCCGAGTGTTCGTTTCCGATCTTCTTGTAATAACCGTAGAGGTAACCAATTTCCCTGCCGCCGACGCCTATGTCGCCCGCGGGAACGTCGCAATCGGGCCCGATATGGCGGAAGAGCTCGCGCATGAACGAATGAGTGAATTTCATCACTTCCATGTCCGATTTTCCCTTGGGATCGAAATCGGAGCCGCCCTTCGCCCCGCCCATGGGGAGGGTTGTGAGGGAATTCTTGAATATCTGCTCGAATCCGAGGAACTTGATGATGCCAAGGTTTACCGATGGATGGAAGCGGAGGCCACCCTTGTATGGCCCGATCGCGTTATTGAACTGCACACGAAA
Organism: uncultured Leptospirales bacterium; assembly: GCA_964423905.1. GTDB lineage: Bacteria > Spirochaetota > UBA4802 > UBA4802 > UBA5550 > CAYRGX01. Next base: position 32,039 of record CAYRGX010000006.1, read on the forward strand.
ACCCCTGTTCACATGCACGTCGCCCTTGTCGTCGACCCAGGGCACCCTGAATATGATCACACGATCGGGCTCGACGATCCTTTCATATATTTTCGCCTTTACGAATTCCGGGTGTCTCTCGACCGTCGGCTCCAGTGTGGTCAGTACCTCTTCAACAGCCTGATGGAATTCCTTCTGTTCCGGATCCATCTTTTTCACTTTGTCGATCACTTCATTGATAACTGCTGACATACTACTCTCCTCGTTGTTATTTCTTGGATAACTCCTAAATAATAAATCCGCTGTTTGCTATCCCGATTAAATCACAATCATGCTGAGGCTCCCTTCCATTCGCTTTCGCAAATCACAGATTCATCGTAAATTAGTTATACTGATAATCATATTATTTTTGCTAAATTGGAGGCAGCCAAGTGTCAATATTAATAGCCATACTTACATTTGCTGCAATGTTACATTCATGTAAAATTTTGTACATGCGGGACAGTACGAAGGAAACCGTAAACTACAAATCTACAATTCTGGAAAAACAGGGCCATCACGGCTCCCGCCGCATTCGCCGCGTGGAGCCAGACGGATTGTCATTATTTCAGCCTGCCTGCTCGAAGCATAGCAGTTCCTGGCTGCCGATATCAGCCATGAGCTTGAATGCGGATTTAACGTCGTAGACCGATATGACATCGTGGAACCGGCCTTCATCGGAGAGCAAGTCACTCACGATATTCGGGTACCGTTCAAGTAGCGTCCAGTTTAAAATCACTCCGTCCTTGCCCGGAGAAATCGCTATATAGTACGTGTCGTTCTCCACCAGATCTTGGAAGAAATGGGTGCCATAAGAAATCTCGGGGATCAGGTCCTCCCTCATGAACGCGATTTCGACGATGACCGATGCGTTGTTGATTTCGAAGTACTTGACCGGCACGCCAAGCGACGGCGTCGTCGTGCCCCACCTGCCCGGCCCGATCAGCATTGCCGGGACCTCCCTCCGGTTCTGCATCCTCTTGTTAATCTGCCCGATGATGCGCGCGACCGCATACTTGTCGCTCTGGGACAGGTTACTGTACGCCGTCGGATCGATTATAACGATCCAGTGCAAATCGGTCGAGATATTGCCGCCGAGAAAATCACCGGAAGACCTGAAAAATATTTTTTCGCGTTCGACCGATTTCGGGATGACGACCCTGTCCTGGCGCCACCTGGCCTGCTGCGGCCGGCACTGAAGCAGGTTGATCCTGTAGTTCCCGTCGGCGGTAAAATTCACGGTGTATTCTATGTCAACGGGGTTCCTGTATGTTCCCTCAAGCTGTTTGAGGACCATCTGCATGTCCTTGACAAACGGCGTCCTGGCGATGAATTCATCAAAATCAACAAGCCAGGACTCGCGGCCCTCTATCCCCCGTCCCCTCATCATTTCCTCGGCGGACGAATCGCGCAAGCCGATATTTGCCTTCGCGACCGGGTTATTGTAGAAATAATCCGACGGTTCTATCGTATCCAGCATGTTATTCTGGATATTAAGCACGTCGATATGCCTCTGGGAAAACTTCCTGGCATCGCTGATGCCGGAGTACGGTTTCTGCAACGGGCAATCGAGCGCGATGATTCGCGGATAATCCCCTTCCGTCCGGTTGACCGCCCTCGTTCCGAGGCCCACGACATGCCTGAGCATTCCCGCGCCCGGTTCCATGCAGCTGTTCCAGATGTACTGGTTGTACGAGAGTCCCACCCCGGCCATGTCGGGAAAAAAGCAATTGTCATGATACGATCCCGATACCCGCATGACCAGGAGCCCCATCTGTTCGTCGAGCTTCTGAAGTCCCTTGTCCATCCGGTAGGCGAGGGCGTCCTCACCCATCACGCTGGCGAATATCTGTTTGACCGCCTTCTCGAATTCGGCGAACCGGGTCTCCGGCGGGCCCTGGTTCACCAGGAAAAGGCTCTCATATTTGCCGGCGAACGCGTTACCGTACGCGTCCTCGAGAAGGCTGCTCGAACGGCAGATGATCGGGGACTGACCGTAATACTCGATGATCTGGTGAAACTTGTCCTTGATGTCTTCGGGAAACTTTCCACCGGGAATCAGGTCATGGAGCGTTGCCGCGGCGGAGTAATAACCCTCGTCGGTCTTGTGCTCCATGAAGAGCTTCCACCACCCGTTATGGACGATGAACGTATAAAAGACGTCCGATCCTATATAAAAGGAATCATGGGCCTCCTGCAGCCTTTCCCACTTGTCCATGTTCTTTTTCGACAGAATTTTCCGCGCGAGGATCATGCCGACGGATTTTCCCCCGATGTAGCCTGTCCCGATCAGGTGGTCCTTGATCTCGAGGAAATCGTTCAGGGTGAGATATTCCTGCACCAGTTTCAGGATTTTATCGTCGCGGCCCATCATTATTTTACCCAGCTGCCTGACCATCTCGGCTTTTTCTTCATTCTCACCGGAAGAGTCCGCGAGATCCTCGGCCTTGAGGAACAGGCGGTCCCAGTAGTCCAGTATCCGTATCGTGCTTTCCAGTCCCCTTTTCTGGATGTGCCGGATCAGCTGCGTCGCCTCGATGCTGTTGATGATCGGCGTAAACAGCTCTCCCTTTTTCAGGTGTGGAAAGAACATCGTCGGCGAATACCGGTTCAGCACCTTCAGCGGGTGGATATAGCAGTTATCTCCCGAATTATACACCTCGACGAGCAGCTGGGTCGTGTCCCTGATGCGCGCGATCGTCGTGAACGAATGGTTGTTGCGAATGAGCGAGAAATACGTGATCGTGTCAAGCTCGTAGAGGTATGGGCAGGTTATGCTGAAAAAGTTGCCCAGCATGAGGTCGGTGGCCCAGGCTGTCTGCAGGTCGGAAAGGCAGTCGAACACATAAAAAACTTCCCTTCCCTCTTTCGCGATGATATTGTGGAGGGTCGTGGTGAACATCTCGAACCCTTTCTGGGCATCCAGCTCGTACTGGACCGAGTACTGGTGCGGTGCGAGCAGCGGTTCATGCTTCGCAAAGCGGATATAGGCCACCCTCCTGCCCTGTTTGAGCGCGTTGTTTGCGAACTGCAGGACAAACTGCTCGTAATCGTACAGCGAATCGACCTGCCATACCACGTTATCGCCAAGCCGCAGACTGTCGCAGACCTCGTCAAGGCTGTTCAATCCGGTGCTGATTTTTAATAATGTCTTCATCCTTGAATCTCCCTCGGCGCGCCGCGTATTCCCCGGTGCGCCGATTACATGACTTGCCGCCTGTCCGGACCCCGCGTGGGCGCCGATGGCGCATGCCCGGGCGTCGTCCGCTTAGAACAGCAGGTACAGGAATTTACAGCCGGAGTCGTTGTTCCCCTGCCACTGTGACACGAAGGAGTCGGTGATCAATATCGAATCTTCTTCTTCTAGAACGATGGTTTCGCCATCGACCACGAGGCGCAACGATCCCTTCAGGACCACGATGTATTCCTTGCCCTTATGCAGAATGATGGGACCGTCAATCGCCTTGTTTCCCACGAGGGAAACCGTGTAGGGCTTGATGCCGTGAAGTTCGGTCTCGAGCATCCTGTGGATCTCGGCGTTCCGGTACGGAACCGAGAGGTAGCCGCTTCTTTTCGAAACAAATACACCTCTGGTGTTCTTGGTAAGATCGGGGCCCCCGATGAAATAATCGACTGGCTTGCCGAATACCGTTGAGAGTTGGAGCAGGGTCTGCAGCGACGGAGTGATGATATCGTTCTCAATCTGAGAAACCGCTCCCGGCGTCATGTTGAGCGAGGCTGCGAGTTCAGCCTGCGTGATCCTCGCTTCTTTCCTGAGGTTCTTGACCTTGTCCCCGAGCCGGATCAGATCTGAAACCTTCTTGTCCTCGAAGAGTATATTCTGGTCGATTATCTTGAAATAACTGGGCTGCGAGCCGTACAGCGGCGTACGGTCCTGCAATTTATGCACCTTGAGTTCATAGTAATCGGAATCGGTCGTATTTATCGAAAAAACGATCTGCGTGATATGCATGATCCCGGCAATGAACTCACGCGAGTGCGCTTCCCGACTGAGCACCCAGTACGCAAGCGCGTTGAGGTCGTAGAGTTTCGGGCAGGTGAAGGTAAAAAAATCGAGCACCGCAGTCTCATCCTTCCAGAGTTCGTTCATCCCCGTCACCCCGTCGAAGATGTAAAACGAGCCTTCCTTGTACCTCATTTCGATTTCGTTCAGGATGCTGACGAATGAGGTTATATTCTTGGGATTCTCAATGCAGATGAAACGTTCTTTATCGTAGTTTTCACCACTGTAAAAATCCAGGAAAACTCCATCGCTGTTTCCCTTCCCGTGCGTGAAAGCATCGATGAGAATGGACTTCTTGTTTTTGAAAATGTAATCGTATCTCTTCAGGATAGTGTGAGGAGAAAAGTTGAAATTGATATAAATGATGGTCCCGTTGAAATCCCTGGCACCCTCAAAAAAACTCCTGACGAAGTATTCGACCGGCACTCCGTCAGCCGATTCCCACACAACATTGTCCCCGAGGTTCAAACCCCCGGTCAGTCTGTCCAGATACACCAGTCCGGTGCTTAACATGATCGGTCAACCTGCAATCGAATATAGTTATGCGATATAAAATCGCCTGACTCCCGAGCCTGCCGGCCGAATCGAACAATCCATTCGCCAACGTTGGGTGATGGATATGCCGGCTCGCGCAGGGATGCTTTTTCTACCCAGCTCATCACATCGTCACCCGAACCACCCGGGATTTTCGCCGGATCACGGCCGGCATCCGATTCTTACTTCCGCTAATGTGCTGCCACTCGTATATCAAGTAATAATAAATACACACGCTGCAACAGCCCCCATCACTACAAGTATAATTCCTCCTTGTTTAGAATACCTTACTTTTTTTATAGAACCAATTAATTTTACATCGTTGAAATAATCATCCAGCGGCACGCAGAATATTATTAAGGAAAATAATCCCCCATACGCGAATGACCGTTTGCGACGAAACCGGCAGAGAGCATCTGCGTGGAATGACATGCGGCGATATCGATACCGATTGTTCTCTCGATGCGGGACGATAATCATGCCTGGATATCGCCTGCAGGACGCGTCGCCCCGGGGCTTCATTCAGAAAAAAAGGGCACGGGGCGGCGCCGATCGCGATACTGATTGAACCTCCCGGTTCGATAAAGACTATCGTGATATTACGAAAATCGCGGCGTCCGGGACATCTCAGATCCTGTGGTCCTCCCTGATAATCATCCTTCCCCCTCCATGGAGACTCAGGTTCCAGTTTTTCGGAGATTTCACGCGTTTGAGCCTTTCAAGTTCGCCGATATCCCTCAGCCTCCGGTAGATCAGCTGCCATGCGCAGGGCCGATCCGGTCTTACCTCACACCGGTCCTCCCTCGATCCGCCGCACGGCCCGTTGAGCATATGCTTCGCGCACCTGGTTACCGGGCATATGCCGCCGTATTCGTGGAGGACGCATTTCCCGCATGCGGAGCATTTCTCCGTCCAGACGGCCCTCTCCTCGAGAATGCCGATGAACTCGGTATCGAGGCCGGCATACACCGGCTTGTCGAAACGCTCGGCGATGGCCTGAACCCCCGCGCCGCATCCAAGGGAAAGGACGACGTCGTTCCTGCCGATCGCGTCCGCGGCCTTTTCTATGAAAATATTGTCGCACTGCCTTTCTATGGTCAGCTCTTCGACCTCGAGGGAAAGGTTCTTAAGGCGGGAAGCAATCCTCAGTGCCGAAGATATTATGCTCACTTCCCTCTCGCCGCCTGCGAGGCAGACCGTGACGCACGTGCCGCATCCCAGCACCAGCACCTTTTTTTTACCGGCCAGAATCTCGATGAGTTCGGGAATCGTTTTTCTCTGTGCTACTATCATGCAACTGTCTCCTGCTTGAGTGATGCGCTGTCGTTTTTCAGTGGGTTCGGCCCCAGCGTTTTTACCGTTTCTATCATGTCATTCACGTGGTCGATGAAGGGGCGGGCCATGGCGGCCGATATGTTGATCATTCGTATCCGCTTATCATCAAGTCCGCTTTCTTCGAGGAACGAACGGGTGTAACCGACCCTGCCCTTCGCCAGGAGGTTGCCCTCCGAAAAATGGCAGCCCCCCTCAAGGCACCCGGCCACGAGGATCCCGTCGGCGCCCCTTTCGAAGGCTTTCATGAAGAACTCGACTTCGAGCCTCCCGGTGCAGGGGGTGCGAACGATCCGTACGTTCGTGGGGTACTGCAATCTCATCGATCCCGCGAGGTCCGCGGCCGAGTACGAACAGTACTGGCAGCAGAAGGCGATGATCAGCGGTTGAAAATCATCATTGCTCATTCCATCCCTCGTATCAATAATGTACTGGAAGGGCGGTGCGAGCACCGCCCGATCCACTCGTATTCACACATGCCCGCGCAGGGCCTAGTTCCTCTTCGCCGCCGAGGCGAAATCGGCGATATAGTTTTCGAGTAGGCTTTCGAGCATGGAGTTGAACTGCCTCGACTCGAAATGGTTGAGCTGAATCGCCCGCGCCGGGCATTCGGAGGCGCATATTCCGCACCCCATGCACTTGGCCGCCATTATTTCCCCCTTCCCGTCCTCGTTCATGAACGGGGCGCCGTAGGGGCAGGCATGGACGCAGGTCATACAGGATATGCATTTCTCCTGCTTCACCTCCGAGACCTGCGCGCCGACCTCGAGATGGGTCCTCGAAAGGACCGTGGCGGCCCTCGACGCCGCCGCGCGGGCCTGCGAGATGTTCTCGTCCATCATCTTCGGGGAATGCGCCAGGCCGCACAGGTATATCCCCTCCGTCGCGAAATCGACGGGCCGCAGCTTGATATGCGCCTCCAGGAAAAAGCCGTCGTTGTTGAGCTGCAACTTCAGCATATCAGAAAGCCTCCTGTTATCAGCCGGGGCCTTGATGCCGGTGCTGTTCACGACTTTGTCAGCCTCGATTTCGATCGCGTCGGGCAGATCCGGGCTCTTCACGGAGACCATCAGTACGTTGTTCTCGTAGTAGACCTCGGGCTGTCTGCCCTCGTCGTACCTGATAAAAACGATCCCCGAATTACGCGCCTCTCGATAGTACTGCTCCCTGAAACCGTAGGTCCTGATGTCGCGATACAGAATGTAAATATTCACTTCCGGGTTCGTCTTTTTGATTTTCAAGGCATTGGCAATCGCCATGGAGCAGCACACGCGGCTGCAATAGTTCGTTTCTTTATTGCGGGAGCCCACGCACTGGATCATGACGATATTGTTCGCGTTTCTCGTGAACCTGTCCTCGTGTAAAAGCTGACCGAGCTCGAGTTGCGTGAGGATGTTGTCCGATTCCCCGTAAAGGAATTCGAGCGGTTTTGCCGGCTCGGCGCCGGTCGCAACGACAATGGCGCCGCACGACAGTTCCTTGCCCTTGCCGTTTGCCTTCGCCCTGGAGGATATTTTCACAGTAAAATTGCCGATATGCCCGTTCACGGCATCGACCTCGCAGTTCAGGTAGATCCTGATATTGGGATGGCTCGCCGCCCTGGCTATAAGGCCGTTCATGAAACCGGAGGTCGAGTCGCAGTCGATCGTCGAATGGACCAGCGACATCTGTCCTCCGAGCCTTCCCGATCTTTCCACGAGCGATACGGGGAATCCCTGGTCGGCGAGAGAGAGCGCGGCGGTCATGCCGCTTAGTCCGCCCCCGATAACCAGCCCTGCCTGGTTCACGGCAATCGACTCCCCCGAAAGGGTCCTGAGGAGCCGCGCTCGGGCGATCGACATGCGCACCAGCTCTATCGCCTTCTGTGTCGCGCCGTCCGGCTCGGAGGAGTGGACCCACGAGCACTGGTCGCGGATGTTCGCTAGCTCGAAAAGATACGGGTTCAACCCCGACTCACGCAGCGTTTCCCTGAAAAGCGGCTCGTGGGTGCGGGGCGTGCATGACGCAACCACCACCCTGTTCAGCCGGTGCTCGAGGATTCGCTTTCTGATCTCGGAAAGGCTCGAATCGGAACATGTGTACATGGTGTGCGACGCAATGACGACGTTCGGGTCGGCGCTTATCGCGTTCGTCACCTTCTCGACGTCTACCGTCGAGGCGATGTTGATGCCGCAGTGGCACACGAACACGCCTATCCTCGCATCCTCGTCGGTCGTATCATGCTCTGTCGGATATTGCTTTTTCGCGATGAGTGAATTGCGCGATTGCGCCAACAGCTCCATGGAGAGGGACGCCGCCGCGCTCGCCTGGGTTACCGTCTCGGGGATGTCCTTCGGTTCCTGGAAGGCGCCCGCCACGAACACGCCCGGACGAGTCGTCTCCATCGGGCTGAAGCGGTTTGTTTTGCAAAACCCGAATTCGTTCAGCTCGATCCCGAGCCGCGACACGCTTTCCGAAACCCCGTCTTTGGGATCCATTCCCACGGCGAGGACCACCAGATCGAAATCCCGCTCCACATAGTGTGACTCGCCGTCAATGTAGCGGAGCCGTATATCCATCGAGCCGGGCACCTGGACCGCCCGCGAGGGAATGCTCTTTATGTATTCAATGTTTTCGCGGCTCCTGGCGCGCTCGTAATACTGGTCGAAGTCCTTGCCGAACGCGCGTATATCCATATAAAAAATCGAAGCCTGCATCCCGTCGATGTGCTCGTCGGCGACAAGCGCCTGTTTCGTCGTGGCCATGCAGCAGATCGAGGAGCAGTACTCGTTTCCGCACTTCGAATCGCGGGAGCCGACGCACTGGATCCACGCGATGCGCCTGGCCTCCCTGCCGTCGCTCCTTCTGACCACGTGCCCGCCGTACGGGCCGGCCGCGGAAAGCATTCGCTCGAACTGTACGCTCGTCAGCACGTTGGGGAAACGGTTGTAGCCGAACTCGCCCTTGCGCGCGGCGTCGAATTCCCTGAACCCCGGCGCGAGTATGACCGAGCCGATTTCAAGCTCGAACGTTTCCTCGCGCTGGGCGTGGTTGACCGCCTTCTTGTCGCACGCCGTCGCGCACTCCATGCACTCGGAGCAGAGCGCGCAGTTAAGGCAGCGCCCGGCCTCGGCGAACGCGTCGTCGGCCGAAAACGCGGATTCCACTTCCTCGAAGCTATCGGTCCTCTTTACTGCGGGAAGAAACGATGCCGTCGCGCGCGGTTGTTTACCGACGCACGCGGTGTCGGGAAGCATGTCCTCCGGTACGGGGCTCACCGACGCCTCGAAACGGTCCGGGAGCATGTCCTTGCCGTTCAGGTAACGGTCGATCGACTCCGCGGCGCGCTTCCCCGCGGCCACCGCCTCGATGACGCTCGCGGGGCCGGACGCGTTGTCCCCGCCCGCGAAGATTCCGCGCACCGACGTCTCCATCGTGCGCGCGTCGGTCTTGAAGCAACCCCGCTCAGTGCCCGCGCCAAAATGCGCGAGAAGCCCGGGGTCCGTCATCTGGCCGATGGCGACGATGACACGGTCCGCCGGAACGGTCGGGATGGATGTCGTATCGTACTGCGGGTTAAATCGATGATTGTCATCGAACACACGGACGCATTTTTTCAATTCGACGCCGGTCACCGAGGCGTCCCCGGTGATGCGGTGGGGGCCCCACCCGTTGCGGATGACGATGCCCTCGGCCAGGGTGGCTTCAATCTCCTCTCGGTACGCGGGCATCTCCCCGCGCCGTTCCAGGGACACGAGCTCGACTGATTTCGCACCGAGCCGAAGCGCGGTCCGCGCCACGTCGACGGCCACGTTGCCGCCGCCGATGACGACGACCCTGCCGTCGACGGCCGGCTTCGATCCGGAGTCTGCCGCGCTTCGCAGGAACTCGACGCCGTAATCGACGCCCTTCCTTTCTTCACCCTCAATGCCTAGTTTTCTGCTCATGTGAGCCCCGGCGCTGACGAACACCGCGTCGTACATTCCCCGCAGATCGTTCACGGTGACGTCCCTGCCCGCGCTGCAGTTCAGGACAATGGATACGCCCTTCCTCGCGATGAGATCTATTTCATAATCGAGGATGTCCTTGGGAAGGCGGTACCCGGGAATGCCCCATCGCAGCATCCCGCCCGCGGCCGCCGCCGCCTCATAGACCGTGACCGCGAACCCCCGGTCTGCCAGATCGGCCGCGCACGTGAGGCCCGCGGGTCCCGCGCCGATGATAGCGACCTTTTTCGCCTTGTCCGGGGGCATTCGGCGCGCAGGAAGGGCCAGCTCGCCGGACTGTACCAGTCTCAGTTCCTCGTCCGACGCGAAGCGCTTGAGCTGCCTGATGGCCAGGGCGGAGTCGACCTTTGAACGTGTGCACGCGCTCTCGCACGGCGCGGGGCAGACGCGGCCGCATACGGCGGAGAAGGGATTCCTTTCCCGGATCAGGTTGACCGCCTTCACGTATTCTTTCTTTTTTATCAGCTGGATATATCCCTGCACGTTGATCTTGGCGGGGCATTTGACCTTGCAGGGGGCATGGCCCAGTTTTTTTATGCTCGGCTTGTTCGGTATGGCCTGCGCGGAATATTTCTGGATGGCCTTGCGAGTCCCGAGGCGCCTGTTGAATTCGTCAAGGATCTCGACAGGGCACGCCTTGGTGCAGTCGCCGCAATCGTTGCAAATCTGTTCGTCTATATAGCGAGGGGACTTTTTCACGATTGCCCGGAAATTTCCCGGTTCGCCCTCAAGCGCCTCGATCGCGGAAAGCGTATGAATCACGATATTGTGGTTCCTGGCGCACTCGACGAGTTTCGGCGAGACGATGCATGTCGCGCAGTCCCCCGTGGGAAAGGTCTTGTCGAGATGCGCCATCATCCCGCCGATCGCGGCGGAATTTTCGACCAGGTGTACTTTGAAACCGGCGTTGGCGAGATCCAGTGATGCCTGGACACCCGCGATTCCTCCGCCTTCCACCAGTACCGCGCCTATTATCCTGTTGCTGTCGTTATCCATTATCGAATACCTTCAAAATTGTACTGCCGCCATCGATCAGACCCGCGCCACGGCTTTCGTGACGGTTTTCGGCGAGTGAATCAGCTTGCGCAGCCCGAGGTCCCGTCCCGGGATACCGAGGCACAGGCCCAGGAGCTGTGTGATATACATGACCGGCATGCCGCTTCTCGTGCCGGCCGCGTTCTGCCGCATGTCCAGGTTGATCTGGCACATGGGACAGGCAACGGCGATGCAGTCCGCGCCCGAATCCCTCGCCATCGAAACGATCGAGCCGGACAGCGTTTCCACCATGTCCGATCTCGTCAGGGTGAGGGAAGCGCCGCAGCACTCCACCTTGTGCGGCCAGTCCAGGCTCACGCCTCCCATGGCCTCGACCAGCATGTCCATGGAAATTGGATTTTCCGGGTCGTCGAATCCGGTCACCTCGGCGGGACGGACGAGCAGGCAGCCGTAATAGGAGGCGACCTTGAGTCCGCCGAGTGTATGGGTCAGCGCCTTCCGGCATGCGTCCAGTCCCAGGTCGTCGAGGATGATTTCCATAAAATGCCGGACCCGCACCGATCCGTCGTAGTCCCTTCCAAGGGATTCTGCCACGCGCGCGCGCGTTGCGCCGCATCTCGCGACTTCATGGTTCGCGATCTTCATGCGGCTGAAACACGACGCACAGCTCACCACCATGTCGAGACCCAGGTCCCGGGCCCTGAGGAGGTTTGCCGCGGCCAGGGCGACGGCCAGGTCATGGTCGACCTGGTGCGCGGGCGTGGAACCGCAGCAGGTCCAGCCCTCAGGCTCGACCAGCTCGATGCCGAGGGCCTTTGCCACGGCCATTGTTGAGCGGTACTGGTCGCGTGCGGTCGATTCCGCCGAACATCCGGGATAGTATGCGTATTTCATTTTTCTCGATCCTTGCGCGCAGTAAATGTTTGAAATATTTTTTTCACGCTTTTCCGGTCCGCGCCGCGCGGCGGCAGGATCGCGATCTTTCCTTTTCTCAGTATCACGGGTATCTTCGCGGCATCGGAAAAATAGGAGGCGGTGCCCAGCTTGTAGAGCACCATAGCGCCCATGTCATAGGTTCGGCCGAAGCGTCCGATGGTCCCGAGGAGTATCCTGTTCATCAGCGGCATGTTGCCCGCGGGCTTCGCGGCGTCCTTTTCCCGCGCGATGATCTTCAGGGCGTCCATCAGCGCGGCGCCGTTGATTCTCATCGGGCATCGCCCGTAACAGGTGCCGCACGATGCGCACATCCAGATGAACTCGTCGTCGAGGAGTTCCCCGCCCGCACCGAGCTGCAACCGCCTGATTATCCCGGCCGGCGACGAATGCGCGGATGAAGCCACCGGACACCCGCTGGCGCACCGTTTGCACTGCAGGCAAATATCAATCACCACGCCTGACAATTTCTCCGCGGCGGTTTTTAACCCCGCGTCTGTCTTATCTTTTTTAATTCGTAACGGCATTCAGCTTCTCCGTATGCTCTTGTTGATGGCGATGCGGCCGCGGGAACCCCGCGTTCACGCCTCGCAGGGAACTTCGGTCTCGAACAGGACGTCTTCCTCGATACATTCATCGTCGACGATCTCGGCCTTTTTTTCTCCGGACAGGTGGCCGCCTATGTGCGGGACCACCTTCCTGTATACCTGGAGAGGATCCATCTTCCTTCCTCCTACCAGGAGCAGGTCTTCGATGGGGATATTGAAGAGACGCTCGTTTTCCTCGAGATAGGGGAGCATGAGTTTCCAGTCTTTCTCGTCCAGGGGCAGGATCGTTCCGCCGTTGAGCTGCTGGTCGACGAGGGTCTTGCGCGGATCGCGTACGAAAATCGCGCCTCCCGACGCGAGAGAAAAGATATTGCTGCCCGGATAGGGTTCCTCAATCTCGACGATCCTTCCCTCCTCGTCGAACCTTATGGCGTTCAGTATGACGAATCCCCCGTCGTTGTGGGGATCGCCCGCCATGAAGGACTCGCCGAGAAAATCGAGGCACGAGCCATTAATGACGACCCGCGGCTTGCCTACCGAGTTGATCAGCGGGCGTCCCGCCGCGTTGCCCATCACGTATATGTCCCCGCCCTTGGCGCCGTACAGGAAGGTCTGGCCGGTATCGCCGTATATGACGAGCTTGCCGCTCTTGATGATCTGCCCGAGCTGGTCCTGCGCGTTGTTGTGAACCGCGATGCGCAATCCGTCGATCCCCGAGGCCAGGTAGTCTCCTGAGCTGTCGTACACGTCTATCGTGACGTCCTCGGTCCCGGGGCCAAGACCGTTCCCGAGATACCTCTGGCCGATGCAGCCGAAGCAGATGAAGCGCCGCCATCCCTTCATGTAGGCGTCCATCAGGAGCGACGCGTCGTTGTCCCCACCCTCCGGCGGGAAGCCGAAGGCATTGATCGCGAGGGCCGTCTCGGAACGCGAGGGAGGCCGGAGCGTTCCGCGTGTTTCGTAGTCGATCAGGCGGAAGCCGTTGTCGGGGATATCGTCCGCGTCGAGTCGCGGGAAACTCCCGAACAGCCGCGTGAGCTCGCCCCGCACGAGGTGGAGGATGTGGCTCCGCTTCTTGCCGCCGGTCGGATAGCGGATATCGTTCAGCATCGTGAGGGCGCGGATGGCACTATCAATGGTTTCAGAGGTCTTGCTGCCGTCGACAATCGTCCGGAGTGATGCCCTGAGATCGTCGTAACTCCATGCGGGGATGCTGTCGCGCAGATACGCGTAGAGCCCCGCAGCATCGCTCGCGCCAAGTCGACGCAGGGTACTTTCGGCATTGCCGCCAGGTGAATGGACCAGGTACGATCCGGACGCGAAATCGCACGGCAGGCTGTCCTTCGGCAGCTCCACCGGCTTTCCGAACTTGTCCGTGCACGTCATCCGGATCGAGCCGGGCTCGCCAGCCAGGTTGAAGATAAAGGCGCCTCCGTCGGTATGGCTCCCGCCGCGCGCGTTCCAGTAGCGGTCCGCCACGGGGCATATCCTCACATCGTCCTTCGAAAGGGAGAGGAGCGTTGCGTCGATGGCCTGCTTCTCCGAACCGATGAGTCCCACCTGTACTTCTCCGTCACAGAAGGCGAACACCTGCGGGCGGAGCATGGCGGTGTCGGTTATGCCGAGGAGCTGGAACTGGCCCTCCGCCACGTCGTTTCTGGCGATGATGAAGAACCAGGGGCCGTCGGGCGACCCGTGGATGTGCGTTGCCTGAATCGCCCGGTACATTTTCTGCTTTTCCGGCGGCAGGCGGTCGAAGTCTAGCTCGGAAGTGGGCGCCATGGCCTCGATGATGTATTCAAGGGGATACCGGTATGTCCTGTTCAACAGGTCAAACAGAAGGACCGAGACCTCGGTGTCGGTGAGAAACTGGGGACGTATGCTCCTCTGGAGGAGGTGCTCGGAGACCGAGTGGTAGTTCGCGAAATCGCCGTTGTGCACCAGCGCGATGTTCATCCCCGCGAAGGGGTGGGCGCCCGCGGGATGCCAGACGCGGCCCTTGGTCGGAAAGCGCTGGTGCGCGATCCACACGTGGGCGCGGAGATCTTCGATTTTGTAATACTCGGTGATGGCCTCGGCATAGCCGACGACCTTCAGGATCATGATGTTTCTGCCGTTCGAAAGCACGAAGGCCTTCTTGTCGCCGAGAGAGGCATAATAGGCCTGGTTAAGCCTGAAGCTGTTCTGGTTCAGGAATTCCTCTTCCGCTTCGCGGCGATCGACACTGGCGAGGGCATTATCCCTGATAAAGGCGTCGAGCACGTCGTTTTTAACACGCACGAAATAACGGCACACGTCGGGCGGTCTCACCTCCAGGCCGGGAACGCTTTGCCAGTCATCGACCGTGTCCAGCATCGCGCTATGGGTGATATCCAGGTACGGCGTTACGAATCGCGCTTCGACGTCTCTCCTCGCCGCGGGGTCCAGGTAGGCGACGTGCACCATGTAGCAGTTATCGAGTACTTCCCGGGTGACACCCAGCTGCGCGGGAACGAACCCCACCGCGGCGATGCCGCCGCCCTTGCCGTTCCCGCGGTTGTGCATCTGTCTGGAAGGTTCGTGTATGTGCTTGCCGGGAACCGGTTCCGTGCAGCAGAACCCGACAACGCCGCAGCCGCCTTCCTCCTCGCATTTGCCGACCGCGGCAGGGATGCCGAATTCGGCTATGAGTTTTTTTCTTGAATCTGTCAGTATCGTTACCGAATCGTTCTTCACGCCGTATGCTCCACGTCATTTGTATAATCGAGATGCATCAGTAAATCGGAACGTCCCCTGAGCTCCCTCACGCTGCCGAGGCCAAGTCGCTGGAGAATCGACACGATCTCGTTTCTCCATGCATTGTAGGTGTTGATGAGCCTCTGGGTGCCCCATTCGAGGTCGATTTTCTGCACGAGTTTCTTGTCGGTGGTGGCGATACAGCGGGGGCATCCCCGTCCGGCCGAACAGCGGCCGCAGCGCACGCACCCCAGGGCGATCATCTCCATGGTGCCGACGATTACCCCGTCAGCCCCGAGTGCGATCGCCTTGGCGGCGTCGTACGGATTGCGTATGCCGCCGCTTGCCATGAGCGTAATGTGGTCCCTCACGCCCTCCGCCACGAGGAAGTTGTGCACCTTCGGGATCGCGTATTCTATCGGCATCGCGATATTTTTCTTTGCAATGTCGGGCGCCGCTCCGGTACCGCCGTAACCGCCGTCAATGTGCACGATATGGGTTCCCGCGAAATAGCTACCCACCGCGACCATGTCAACGTCGGTCGGCGTGGACACTTTCGTGGACACGAGCGCCCTGCGGTTCACATGCTTTATCCAGTCGATGTGTTTCATGTGGTCCTCGATGGAATACACGCTGTGGAAGGGAAAGGGCGAAAAAAGCGAAATCCCCACCACCGTCTCGCGCATCTTCGCGACGCTCGGGGTGTTCTTGTCGCCGAGGAGATGGCCGCCGAGACCTGGCTTGGCGCCCTGCGCGTACTTGAATTCCACGATGGGAACGCGCTGGATCGTCTCCTCGCGGACGCCGAAGAGCCCGGTCGCGACCTGGGTGATCACGTGGTCGTCGTACGGCCTCATCCTTTCCATGTACCCGCCCTCGCCGGTGCAGGTGAACGTGTTCCACGCGACCGCGGCCCGGGCCTTGGAAAGCTGGGTGGTATTGCTGACCGAACCGAAGGACATCCCGCCGCCGTACCAAGGCACGTCTATCCTGATCCGCGCGCGGCCGTCGTTCCTGTGGTTAAGCTCGATGCTGGTGTCTATATCTTCCTTCCTGAGATTCGCCTTCGGGGTTTCGGGAAACCTTAAGCGTATCCGGTCGAACCCGCCGCCGGAGTTCCCGGTCTCGAAATCGTATCCGTACTCTTCAGCGGGAACGTCGCCGGTCTCGGCCATCTTCCAGGTCGCCAGGATCATGTCGGCCGTCCAGCGGTAATCGCCCAGCGCCTTCATCATCGGGTTTTCCTCGATCCGGAGCGCACCGTTCGGGCAGGAGGCGACGCAATAGCGGCCTTTTTTTTCACAGGCGGGCCCATAACAATGGTGGTACAGGGGCGCGGCGAAATACTTGTACCCGGGCTTCAGCACATGGACGCCCTGAGGGCACACCTCGGCGCATTTGCCGCAGCGCGTACAGGTATCTTCATCCCTCGTAACGATGTACTTTGCGAACTCATTACGATAGCGCGGCGGCGCCGGACAGATCGCGCGGTCCTGCCTGTATTGAGGAATCCGCGTGTTGAGCGTCTTCTCCGGGATGATCTCCTCAAGACTGCAATCGAGTTCCAAAAAGTCGGCCAAAGGTTTCCTCCTCGAGTTGTTCGAAAAACATCGCCCGTCCCACATCGCCGCGGAGACGACGGGCGTCACGCATGCCCATGGCGCCCATGAGTTCTATCAGCTGGTTGTGCCAGGCGCTGATAAGGTTCGTCATACGCCCCACGCCGTATTCCATTGAGATATCCTCGATCTGCGCGGGACAGGAGCGGCCCGGTTCGCATACCCTGCAGAGATGGCATTCGAGTCCGATTAGCAGGGGCAGATCAACCGAAACCGCGTCCGCGCCGCATATGACTCCTTTCGCCATGTGCTCGGGGAGCGCGATGCCGCCGCCTGCGATGAGGGTCACCTCGTCACGCACGCCCTTCTGTATCAGCGAGGTATGGATTGAACGGATCATATCCTTGATGAAACGGGGTTTTTCCGCATCGATCTCGTTGCCGTTCATGTCCGCGACGATATGGATCACCCCGACGCCGGAAATCACGAGCTCGATGGCGCGGTCTATCCCCTTTGAATCCATGCCTACCCGTACCGAAACGATGATTCCCGGATACATGCTCCTGAATTCCTTGATGCGTTCCGTCACTTCTCCGGAGTACTGAAATTCAACAAAACTCGTCTTCGTCAGCACATCGCGGGGCAGCAGCGGGGCGCCGGCCGCGAAATAAAAGGCCAGGTTCGGGAGGTACCTTTCCCGGTCTTCCGACCGCAGAGGCCATTTCGAGGAATCCACGATCGCAATCAGTCCTGTTCTTAACGCGACCGCCGCGATGATGTCCTCCAGTCCCTCGGGCGAATACATCGGCGGCATCATGTCAATGACCATGGGCATGGGCACCGAAAGCAGCGGCGGGAGATCGGGCACAGAGTGACCGTCGCCGAGATCCAGGAACGACGGTTTTGTCCCGATATCCACCGCAGTGCTGATATACTCGCGCCCGTGGATGCCGTCCCTCGTCGGGCGGACAATCTCGGACATGTCGGTCCACATGGAATCGAACCCGGAACCAGAAAACCTGCCGCCGTAACCCGCCCCCGATACCGGTATCTTCGCTGTTTCAGCCTGGAGCCAGGTCGTCTGGATGATCTCGGGCCTCCAGTATCCGTTGCCCAGGTTCTCGTACGCCGGATTTATCGAGAGTCGAAGCAGGTTCTTGGTGCATTCCTGGACACAGGAGAGGCAGCCCATGCAGTCGAAGAAGAGGGCGTCAACGTCCTCAAGGTTGCGTATGTATTTCATTTCATCCCTGTAGCGGTCGTAGATGCATGCCTTTTTCACGCAGTTGTGGCAGCGTGCGCAATCCTCGCGCCAGTCGACTATGCCGTATTTCCCCGTGCGGGGACGCCGCGGCGGGACGGGTTTCGTATCGATATGGTATTTCTTCGGCATGGCGTATCAACTCTCCATCGTCATGTTACCGAGCATCGGCCAATCCCGATGCGTCGAGAATGCCGGGTATGTTTTCTTCCTGCCCACCTGAAAAAATATGTATACCCCGGACACCCTTCACACTCCTGAGCGCCTGGATTGTTTCCAGACAGATCGCGAACCCTTCCTTTTTCTGGGCGCTTCCATCGCCTGCCGCCTTCAAACGGTCAACAACCCGATCGGGAATCTGGAATTCAGTATAGGTGTTCCTGAGCCGTTCAGCCTCTTCGACACTCTGGAGAGGGAGCACGCCCGCCAGAACGGCCGCTCTGTCGGCCAGTCCAACCTGGCGCACGCCATCCATCCATTGGTTGAATTCATCGGTGTCGAATACCGGCTGGGTCTGGACGAAAGCGGCCCCGCATTCCACCTTTTGCATCATGCGAAGCATGTTCAGATCGAGAGGTCTCATGGCCGGGTTCACGGCTGCCCCGATATTCACGGGGAACGCTCCCTCAAACTTCGTCCCGTTTTGCAGCTCTCCGCTGGTCCTCATGTGATCGACCAATGCAAGTAGCTGCGTCGAATCGATGTCGTATACGTTTGCGGATTCAGGATTGTCGGTCAGGGCCTGGTGGTATCCGGAAAGGCAGAGGATGTTCCTTATCCCGAGTGAGGCAGCTCCAAGGAGATCGGACTGGATGGCGATACGGTTCCTGTCACGGGTCACGATCTGGTAAATCGGTTCGATATCCGATTGCATCAGCAGCACCGAGGCGGCCATGCTCGACATGACCACCCCAAAGGGATTGTCAGAGACATTGACACCAGACGGCACCTTCCTGAGCGACTCGATCGCGCTCTTTACTGCGGCTCCCCCGGTTTCGGCTTCCGGAAGGTATTCGGCCGTGACCATGAAATCGCCGCCGTGTATCTGTTGCTCAAAGGTTTTTCCATTTTTCATTTTTTTTTCCAGAGATTTCTATTATCTATCATGCATGTAAACATGCCCTGGAGTGGCTTCTCCCGGCGGATGTTTCAGGCATAGTTCAGGGATATCTTCCTTATTCTTTCCTGAAATTTCCCGATTTCAGCGACAACTCGCAGGACATTGCTGTCCTCAACCGAAAGTATCGCCACGCGATCTTCACCCATCCCGATTTCATCAAGCAGCAGACTCACTTCACGGGCCCTTTTCGGCGACCTCAGGTTACCCTCGTGATAGTGACACTTGTTCTTCTCGCATATCACAAGGATCAACCCGTCAGCCCCCTTTTCGAACGCTTTTAAAAAGTACAGCAGGTTGGCCTTTCCCGAACAGGGAAGCCCGATCTTCCTGTATTCAAATCCTTCCGTTTCGTGAAACTCGCGATCGAATTCATGAATATCGAAACCGTTGGTGCAGTAAAAAATGTAAAGTTTTAACGCTCTTGCCCGTGCATTATCCAAAACACTTCCTCGCTGAGCCTGTTCATCGACAGCCTGACACGTTGTTGCGACCGCCATCGTGCCGACACCTGAGTTCGTTCTCCTGGTAGGTCGTTCGAAGTGAATAATTTTGACAGTGACCGCACCTCGTCAACAAGAACACGCCCGCTCGGGCAACGCGAAGGTGGACCTCGAAAAAACGCGGTTTTGTATTTCTAAATTAATTTTAGCATTGCTAAATATTATTGTTAGGTGAAATAAAATTTTACATAATTGTAATCAGGGAAGGGCTATATTTGATTAAAAATGAAATAATGTAATGGTTCCTTAACAGGGGATTTTGTATTTTGGTCGCACAGGAGAATGCATTACATGTCAGGACAATTGCAAAAACAAAACGGGCTCTACAACTCTTCTTATGAACACGACTCATGCGGCATCGGGTTTGTCGCGCATATCAAGGGTGCGGCGTCCCGCGACATCATCGAACGCGGCCTGGAAGTGCTCGAGCGCATGGAACACAGGGGCGCCGAAAGCGCCGACAACAAGACCGGTGACGGTGCGGGCATCCTGATGCAGATCCCGCACGATCTCTACCGGAGCGAAATGCCATCGCTGCCCCCTGCAGGGCATTACGCCACAGGTATCGTCTTTCTTCCGCGCGACGAGCGGGAAGCCGCGTTCTGCGTCGCGGAGTTCGAGCGCACCGTCGACGAGGAGGGGATGAAAACGATCGGCTGGAGAGACATCGTTGTCGACAACTCGGTGCTTGGAGAAATATCCCGCTCCTCCGAACCGGCCATGAAGCAGATTTTCATTGCCACGGACCCCGCGGGCGAATCGCCGGTTTCCGAGAACAGGCTGTATATCATACGCAAAACCATTGAAAACAGGATACGGGAGTCGTCATTGTCCCGGAAAGAACTCTTTTATATCCCGTCATTATCGGGTAAAACAATCGTGTACAAGGGCATGCTCATGCCGAACCAGGTCCGCCATTACTATCGCGACCTGCAGGACCCGCGGATGACGAGCGCGGTCGCCCTGGTCCACTCGAGATTCAGCACCAATACGTTCCCTTCCTGGGACCTGGCGCAGCCGTTCCGGATGCTGGCCCACAACGGCGAAATCAACACCGTCAAGGGCAACCGTTTCTGGATGTCGGCCCGTGAATCCACGTTTGTTTCTTCCGTATTCGGAGACGATATCAAGAAAACTCTTCCCGTGATCGAGCCGGGCAAGAGCGATTCCGCATCGTTCGACAACGCGCTTGAAATGCTTTATTTCAACGGGCGCTCCCTGCCGCATGCACTCATGATGCTCATACCGGAATCATGGAATGAAAAAAATCCCATTCCTGAAGAATTGAAATATTTCTATGAATATCATTCCACTTTCATGGAGCCCTGGGACGGCCCCGCATCCATGATTTTCTGCGACGGGCGGTTCGTCGGCGGCACGCTTGACCGGAACGGTCTGAGGCCCTCCCACTACGTCATCACCAAAGACGACCTTATCGTCATGGGATCGGAAGTCGGGGTACAATCGTTTCCCCCCGAGCACATTGTATACAAAGGGCGCCTCATGCCCGGGAAGCTCCTCCTGGTCGACATGGAACAGGGCCGGATAATACCGGACGAGGAAATCAAGCGGTCCATTTACACCAGGAAACCCTACCAGCTGTGGGTCCAGCTCAATAGAACAAACCTTGAGGACCTTGACGTGCAGGGCGACGTCCCGGTGGCAATGGAAGAAGACGCGCTGCACCGGATGCACCTGCTGTATGGCTATTCACGGGAGGATGTCGACGATATCATCAGGATCATGGGGGAAACCGCGCAGGAGCCTACGGGCTCGATGGGGACCGATACCCCGCCCGCGGTCTTTTCCGAGAGGCCCCAGAGGCTGTACAACTATTTCAAGCAGTGCTTTGCCCAGGTGACGAACCCTCCGATCGACCCGATACGCGAGGAGCTCGTCATGACGCTCACCAGTTATATCGGCACGCAGAAAAACCTGCTCGACGAAACCCCCGAGCACTGCAGGATGATTAAATTCAAGAGCCCCATATTCACCAACAGGAACCTCGAGACGATCAGGCGCAACGATAAGACCGATTTCAGGGCGATCACGCTCCCCATGACCTTCCCGATTAAGACCGCTCCGGGAAGCATGGACCGTGCGATGGAAAAGCTGTGCGCGACCGTCGAGGAAAAAATCGACCAGGGCTACTCCTATATTATTCTTTCCGATCGGGGGGCAGACGAAGAAAACGCTCCGATCCCGTCGCTCCTCGCGTGTGCGGGCATTCATCATTACCTGATCCGCGTCAAAAAACGCACGCGCGCCGGCCTCATCATCGAAACGGCGGAGGCGCGCGAGGTGATGCATTTCGCGCTCTTGTTCGGTTACGGAGCGAGCGCGATCAATCCCTACGGGGCATTCGCGACCATCCACGATCTGGTTCAGAACGGAGAGATAAAGAATACCAGGCACTTGAAAGCCGAGGACAACTACATCAGGGCGGTAAACAAGGGCCTGCTGAAAGTCCTCTCGAAAATGGGAACCTCCACCCTCAGGAGCTATCGCGGCGCCCAGATATTCGAGGCGGTCGGGATAGGCCAGGACATGATCGACCGGTATTTCACCGGGACCGAGTCACGCATCGGGGGGATCGGCACAATCGAAGCCGAGCGCGAGGCGCTCATCCATCATGACATCGCCTACAACCGGCGCCCGGAACTCCTCCCATCGCGGGGCCAGTACCGGTTCCGCAAGGAGGGGGAGCGGCACGCGTGGAACCCCGAAACGATCTACCTTCTCCAGTGGGCTACACGCTCGGGCGATTACGCCAGGTTCAAGGAATACTCACGTCTGGTGGACGAGCAGAACCGCAGGCCGCATTTCATACGCGGTTTGTTCGATTTCAAACCGGGAAAGGCGATACCACTCGATGAGGTCGAGGACGAAAAATCCATACTCAGGCGGCTCACCACGGGGGCCATGTCCTTCGGGTCCATATCGCGCGAAGCCCACGAGACGATCGCCGTCGCGATGAACAGCTTGAGCGGCAGGAGCAACTCGGGTGAAGGGGGGGAAGACCCTGATAGATTCGGGACCCGACCCGACGGAACGTGCGCCCGGAGCGCCATCAAGCAGGTCGCCTCGGGCCGTTTCGGCGTGACCAGCAACTATCTCGCCAATGCCGACGAATTGCAGATAAAAATCGCCCAGGGAGCGAAGCCCGGCGAGGGGGGGCAGCTTCCCGGATACAAGGTGGACAAGATCATCGCGCGGACGCGGCATTCGACGCCGGGGGTTACCCTTATATCCCCACCGCCCCACCACGACATCTACTCGATCGAGGACCTGGCGCAGCTCATCTTCGACCTGAAGAACGCCAATCCCGGGGCGCGGATCAGCGTGAAGCTGGTGTCCGAATCCGGCGTCGGCACGATTGCAGCCGGGGTAGCGAAGGCACACGCGGACAACATACTGATAAGCGGCTTCGAGGGCGGAACGGGCGCGAGCCCCATAAGTTCCATCCGGCATGCGGGACTTCCCTGGGAAATAGGCCTCGCGGAGACCCACGAGACGTTGGTCAGAAACAACCTCAGGGGGCGTGTCCGCCTCCAGACCGACGGACAGCTCAAGACGGGACGGGATATCGCGATCGCGGCCATCCTGGGCGCGGAGGAATTCGGTTTCGGCACGTCGACGCTGATCGTGCTGGGATGCGTGATGATGCGCAAATGCCACCAGAACACCTGCCCGGTCGGCGTCGCCACGCAGGACCCCGTCCTCAGGAATAAATTCACCGGGAAACCGGAACACCTTGTAAACTTTTTCCGTTTTCTCGTCGCCGAGGTCAGGGAAATCATGGCATCTCTTGGCATACGGAAGTTCGACGACCTGGTGGGCCGGAGGGACCTCCTGGCGGTTCGCTCCATCGACCACTGGAAGGTGAAGACCGTCGATCCATCGAGGCTCCTGTACGTGCCGGACGAGGCGCGGCGGAACGCCACCCGCTGCGTGCAGTCGCAGATCCACAAAATAGACGATGTTCTCGACAGGGGACTCATCGAAAAATCAGTCGGGGCCCTGAGCAAGTACGCGCGGATGCCCGCGGTCATCGCCGTGCCCATCAGCAACACCGACCGCGCCGTCGGCACGATGCTGTCCCACGAGGTGTCAAGCCAGTTCGGCGAGGAGGGGCTTCCGGAAGACAGTATCCAGTGCACCTTTCGCGGCAGCGCCGGTCAGAGTTTCGGTGCGTTTCTCGCGAAGGGGATCACGTTCAGGCTCGAGGGCGACGCCAACGATTACTTCGGCAAGGGGCTTTCGGGCGGAAGGCTCATCGCGGTCCCGCCCGCCGGAAGCACGTTCGTTGCCGAAGAAAACATCATTATCGGCAACACGGTCCTCTACGGCGCCACGTCAGGGGAGGCCTTTATCAGGGGTATCGCCGGCGAACGCTTCGCCGTGCGGAACAGCGGCGCAATCGCCGTCGTCGAGGGAACGGGTGACCACTGCGCCGAGTACATGACCGGCGGCCGCATCATCGTGCTCGGGAAAGTCGGAAGGAACTTCGCCGCCGGCATGAGCGGCGGGATAGCCTACGTTCTCGACCGTGACGGAACATTCGAGTACTTCTGCAACAAGGGCCTCGTGCTCCTGTCCCCGGTGCGCGAATTCGAAGACCAGGAATTCATCATCGAGTACCTCGAAAAGCACGTGAAGCACACGGGCAGTACCGTCGCGAGGGACATACTGCTGAAATGGTACGAGTTCATGCCAAAATTCGTAAAGGTCCTGCCGCTCGAATACAAGCGGGCCATGGACGAGCAGAAGATCACGATGATCGACGAGAAGCTGAAGCGGATCAGGGAAGAAGAACAACTGGGAGCAACATACTGACATGGGGGATCCAAAGGGCTTTTTACAGGTTCAACGACAGGAAGCGGGCTACCGGCCCGTTGAAGAAAGGGTCAACGATTACGGCGAAGTGGAAAAAAGGCTTCCCGACGACGCGCGGCGCCTGCAGGCCTCGCGCTGCATGGACTGCGGCGTGCCGTTCTGCCACTGGGCATGCCCCGTGGGCAACATCATGCCCGAGTTCCAGGACAGGGTCTTCCACGGCGATTGGAAGCGCGCCTACGAGATATTGCAGGAAACCAACAATTTTCCCGAGTTTACCGGCCGCGTCTGCCCCGCCCTCTGCGAGGCCTCCTGCGTCCTCGCCCTCAACGACGAGGCGGTGACCTGCAGGTCGAACGAACTCGCCGTGATCGAGAAGGCCTTCGACAGCGGGTACGTGGTGCCGCGGCCGCCCGCGCACAGAACCGGAAAAAAGGTCTCCATCGTGGGCGGCGGCCCCGCCGGGATGGCCTGCGCCGACGAGCTCAACCGGATGGGGCACTCCGTGGTCCTGTATGAATCCGCCGACGGAGTGGGAGGATACCTCCGCTATGGAATCCCGGACTTCAAGCTCAACAAAAGCATCATCGACCGCAGGGTGAACATCATGCTCAGGGAAGGCATATCCATCGTCACCGGCGCAAATGTCGGGGTGGATATACCCTCACAAAAAATTCTCGACGAGAGCGACGCCGTCTGCATCGCGATCGGCGCGCGCGAACCGCGCGACCTCCCCATCGAAGGGAGGAACCTCAGGGGAATCCATTTCGCCATGGAATACCTGAGACAACAGAACCTCGAGGTCCAGAACAAGAACATACCCCCTGACGAGCTCATCTACGCCCTGGACAAAAACGTGGTTGTGATCGGGGGCGGCGATACCGGCGCCGACTGCGTCGGCACCGCCAACCGCCAGGGAGCGCGAAACATAGCGCAGGTCGAAGTCCTCCCCCGTCCCCCCGATCACCGTACTCCCGCCGAGCCGTGGCCGCTGTGGCCGAAGCTCCTTAAGACCTCGAGCTCGCACGAGGAAGGATGCACCCGCATGTGGAACGTCAGCACGACGAAATTCATCGGCGAGGGAGGAGCGGTTAAACGTGTATCAGCGGTACAGGTTGAATGGGTGACTGATGAAAACGGAACGCCGGTCATGCGGACCCTCCCGGGCACCGAATTCAGCATCGAGGCGGATCTGGTGCTGCTCGCGACGGGCTTCGTACATCCCGTGCACAGGGGACTGATAGAGTCCCTGGGGGTCGAGCTGACCCCGCGAGGGACCGTCCTGGTCGACGATCACTGCATGACGAGCCGTCCCGGCATCTTTTCGGCCGGAGACTCCACTCGCGGCGCCTCGCTCGTGGTCTGGGCCATTCAGGAGGGACGCAGGGCCGCGGCGGGAATCGATCGCTACCTGTCAGGCAGCAACTGAGTACGGAGAGCGATCAAAGGAAATGAAAAACCCCGCGGGATAAATCCCCGCGGGGCAAGCAGCAGGAACGACGAAGCTCAGTCCTCCGATCCCTGGTACATCTCGTCGATCGCGTCCTTGTATTTCGCCAGTATGACCTTTCTTTTCACCTTCAGGGTCGGTGTCAGCTCGCCCGTCTCCTGGCTGAAGGTATGGTCCACCAGCACGAACTTCTTGATCTGCTCCACGCGCCCGAGGGGCTTGTTGAGCTCGTTGACGATCTCCTGGTATTTTTTCACGACCGCCGGCATCGCCACGAGTTTTGCGGGATCGCTTTCGGTAATGCCGTTCTGCTTCGCCCAGTGGGTGAGTTCCTGGAAGCTCGGCACCAGGAGCGCGACGAGGTATTTCTGCTGATCGCCGATGGTGGCCATCTGTTCGATCATGGGGTGTCCCAGGAACATGCTTTCGATGACCTGCGGCGCGACATTTTTTCCGCCGGCGGTGATGATGATATCCTTTTTACGGTCGGTTATCTTCAGGTAACCGTCCTCGTCGAGATATCCTATATCGCCCGTGCTGAACCAGCCGTCGTCGGTCAGTATCTCCTTCGTGTCATCGGGCCTGTTGTAATAGCCCTTCATGACCTGCGGCCCGCGGATGAGGATCTCGCCGTCGTCGGCGACGCGGCATTCGGTCCGTGGCAGCGGGGGACCGCATGTCCCGATCTTTATCGGCTTGATGTTCCTGAAGGTATGGAGGTGCGTGACAGGCGAGGTTTCGGTAAGCCCGTACCCCAGGTGAACTTCGATACCCATCGCGATGAAGAAGGTGTATATCTCGTCAGACAGGGGAGCCCCGCCGACGCCCATTACCTTCATGCGGTCGAGGCCCAGCCCGGCGCGCAGTTTGGAGAAGATAAGCTTGTCGGCAAGCCTGTATTTCAGCGCCAGGAAGGGAGGCAGCGATTTATTCGCGCAGAGATAGGGGACGGCCTTCCTCCCGTTTTTCAACGACCACCTGAAGATCCTCTGCTTGCTTGACGGAAAGTCCTTCAGCTTCGACATGATTCCTTCGTACAGCTTCTCGAGCACGCGGGGCACGTACACGCACGCGGTGGGCCGTATGCTCTGCAGGTCGGCCAGCAGGGTGTCGGTGCCCTTGGCGTATGCCACGGTCGCACCTTTCGCCAGGAGGGAATCATACCCGATGGTCCTCTCGAGCGAGTGGGAAAGCGGAAGGATGGAAAGGGCCATTATCGGCTCGAACTCCATGGGATGGTGCTCGAGGAACTGCTGCATATTGCTTACCATGTTGCCATGGGTGAGCATGACGCCCTTGGGGTTGCCGGTGGTACCCGAGGTGTAGATGAGTGTCATCAGGTCATCGCTCTTGATGCCCTTGATTCTATTGTCGATCTCCTTTTCCTGGAGGTTCTTCGCGCCTTCCGCGAGAACGCTCTTCATCGAGACGACCATCGAGTCGCTGAACTTGATATCGTCGAATACGATGATTTTTTTCAGCGACTTCATCTCACCCTTCTGGGAGAGAAGGTTTTCCACCTGGAATTTCCCCGAGCAGAAGCAATACTTGAGGCCGGAGTCATTGACAATGTAGGCCGCCTCTGGTCCCGAGTTCGTCGGATAGATGGTGACGTCGGCCGCGCCCGCGGAAAGGGCGCCGAGGTCGGTGATCCCCCATTCGGGCCTGTTGTTCGAATAGATGCCGACGCGGTCGCCCGGCTTGACGCCTTCATTGATCAGATACGACGCGAGCGCGTCCACCTGTTTCTTCGCCTCCCCGTACGTGATGGATGCCCATTTGTCGCCGTCGCGCGTCATGAACAGCGCGTGGTCGCCGATATCCTGCGCCCTGTTGCTGAAAATCCCGGGTAATGTCGATTCTTCGTACTTTGTCGTATTCATCAGTTCACCTCGATGCAATATTAATCACGCGACAGGATGGCCGGCGGCTCATCACATCGCCCGTAGTGTACTCCGCAATTGTAAGGATGGCTGGGGTCCTGTCGGCATGACATGACCGAAAAACGGGATGATTCCATCTGAGAAGGTCATAAACTTCACCCTAAAAACCTTATGTACATTAGGTCGGTATATGTCAAGAAGTATCGGGGAAAAATAGAGGGGGATATATCCCTCATGAAATCGGGCCCTGCCACGGGATGGCGCTTCAGACTCGGTAAGACGTCACTCAATCATCGTTATGCATGCATTCGCAGTCTTTCTGGCATTCTTCTCGGTCCTTCTGGATTTCAGCGGTGTCGCAGTCATGCTCGTTTTCCCACTGTTCGAACCCGGACCCATCCTTGCCGGCCTTCGAGCATTCTTCGAGGGCCTCCCGGTATTCGGCCTCGCAATCCTTGATGCAATCTTCCACGGTCCGCTGGTCGGCGTAGATGACCGTCGAGAGGGCCATCAGCACCGCGAGCGTCCGCATCGCAAGGAGTGATCTATTCATTTGCCACCTCTTTCTGCATGATATGAACAAAGTACCCGCCGTATCAGGGCTGGCAAGGAAAAATCGATGTGCGTGGATTCCGGGGATCACTTCAAACAGGAAAGAACCATACAATCGGGGCGCGTTGGATACGCGCCCCGGTTGGCAGTCAGGCACCGGCTTTTTTCGGTTTGGCCTTTTTCTTCACGGGGGACGCCTTGCGAGTGAATTCCTGCGAAGACCAGAACGCCGAGTCCTTGCCAAAGAGCTCCCTGATCATCCGGATGTTCTCGTCTTTTGTCATTCCGGTGTTCTTTTTATGGCGCTTCCAGAACTCGTCCCACCAGTCGGCCGGCTGCACCTTGTTGCCGTCGTATTCCGTGGGCCGTTTCGTATCGACCGGCACCACCAGGCTGCCCGCGTAATCGGCCTGCGTGTAGACCCGCTTTATCTGGTCGCTGATCTCTTTCATGTCGAGAAACGACACCGCGCCGTTGCTCGTGGCCTTGTAGAACTGCACCGTGACCCTGACCGGAAAACGCTCGTCGCGCTCGATGTCCAGGTCGGCTATCTCCGTGTACGGCCCCTCCACCTTGCCATGGCCGATGACCGCCGCCTCCACATCGCTTTTCTTCATCTTCACTGATGACGGGCACATGTCGTAGTCGGCGGCTCCGCTGGCGCCTTCCATGGACCTGTGCCTGATATATTTTTGCTTCAGGGGCACCTGTATCAGAAGCACCATGTTGAGCCCCTTCTCTCCCGCGGCGCTCACGGAGCCGTTGCCGGACGTGCCGTTGCCCTTGTTCGCCGCGTTGAAATCGCTCAGTCGTGTTCCGGTGAACGAGGCTCGCTCGCCCTTTTTATTGTAAAACAGCCTCTGTCCCCAGGTCATCCCCGCCTGGAACCCGTCGCGCACGTTGTCGATGATCGTGGCGCTGGTGCCCTCGCGGGTGGCGAGTATCGCAAGCACCGCCGGATCGTTCCTCACCGACTGGTAGTTGAAGAGAACCGGGTTGAATTCCGCCTTCCCCTTTTTAGGCACGGGAAGGAAACACGCCTGGGCGCTCACCAGGGCGTGCGTGTCGCGCTTTGCGAGGAGCGACGTACGCGTTCCCTTCCACGAGGACGGGACTGTAAGGTACTCTCGAAAATGCTCCAGGTAGCGCTTCAACGTGACCTTCTTCAGGAGTTTCCCCTTCTCGTTCCCCACGAGGACGTAGAACCTGTCGAGGGGTATATCCCCGCTCAGGTCCAGGAAATTGGGATACCGTATCACGGGCATGCATGTGAGCTGGAATTTCCCGGTCTGCGGATCCTTGATCTGGACCTGTATCGTCATGTCGCTGATATTCGGTCCGACCGCGGATCCCTTGTAACGCCCGGTGTCCTCCCAGGTGACGTTCAGCACCGAAAGGCCGTGGGAGCCGGCAAGCTTCTGCGCCTCCTGGCTGGACACCATGCCCGCGGTCGCGCGGACCACGTCCTGGTACGGCACGTCCGCGAACGCCCCTGCCATGGCGGAAGCCGTGATGGCAACGATCGATATGACGAAAGATTTCATGTTCATGGTTTTCCCCCTTGCTGGATATACCGCTTTGACGGCTGGAACCATCCCCGGGTTCTCACTTTTTTTCGCGGCACGCACCGGTATGGATGCCGAATCGCGGGCCGGGCATGAAAGTTCATTGACGCAAAACCTCCCTGCTTGCATGTTCGGGAAAGGTACGTAATCAATGAAGGAACTCGCGCGCGATCTATTCGTCATCACCGAAAAGGGCCGTCTTTCGACCTTCATGCCAGCGGTAAATCTCTATGTCCTCGCCGGCAGCGACGGCCTTGTCTTCGACGCGGGATACGGCACCCGTTCCCTCGTTGACCAGGCCGCATCGGAAATCGAGGCGATACGCTCGCATTTTGACGCTGAAGGACGCCCCTTTCGCGTTGCTCGAATCCTCCCGAGCCATGCCCACCCCGACCACATATCGGGCCTCAGGGAACTCAGAAAGCGACTCGGGCTTACCATCGTGCTCGGCGAAGCCACCGCGGAAATCATACGTTCCAAAAAAGACTACAACCGGACCTACAATGAATACAGGGAACCCTCGTTCGCGGGGCATCGAGGCCCCGCGGGCATGGTTTCGGAGTCGCTGAAGAGGGCGTTCCTGTACGTGCTGTACAATTATTGCTACGGTAAGAGTTTCATACCCGATCCGGACGAAATCATCAGGGGAGAGGGGGATATATCCGTCAACGGCGAGACCTGGCGCGTCATGCTGACCCCCGGGCACGCCTCTGATCACCTGAGCCTGTATTCACCGTCGCGCGGGGCGCTGCTCGGGGGGGACAATATCCTCCCCCATGTGACGACCTGGCTTGGGCCGCCCGATTCGAACCTCGAACGTTACGTCGCCACGCTGGAGCGCATCGCCGGGCTCGATCCTCTCGACGTGATATACCCCGCCCACGGCAAACCCATCACCTCTCCCCGACGGCGCATCGACCAGCTCCTTGCCGCGCGACGGCGAAGGACAGACCAGATAATGAAACTCGTGCGCAGCAGCGACGGGATTACCATGGATGACATCATCGCGGGGCTCTACCTCAAGAGGGTCGCCGTCATAAGCGATCTCGGGCGGGGCTGGGTCATTCTCACGCTCCAGAAGCTTTTAGCCGAAGGCGCCATCGCCATCGACGTGAAAAACGGAAACCGCCTTATTCGCGCGGTGCCGCCGCCGAATTCTACGGATGCGTCGCGTCCGAAGGGGACCGGCGCGAGACCCTGACTTGTTTATTCGCATCCCGGGCACCGGACCAGGATAAATGGTTGACCCTCTGAAGGGACCGTCGATAATGATTACAAAAGTTCGTGCGGAGGCCGACCATGTCTTCCATGATGAAAGGCACACCATTTCTTACGACGCGCGAGATCGTGCTTTTCGCTATTTCCCTGGTGTTATCGGTGTTGTACTGCGTGCACGAGGTATTCGGCCGGTCCTTCCTGGAAGTAATTCTCAAGGGCGCGAGCATCCTCATCCTCGCGGCGATCGTGTTCATGCGTCGACCTTCCAGGCCGGGCATCATGCTCGGGGCGGGCCTCCTGCTCCATAGCGCGGGCGATATCCTGTTGCGATTGGACGAGACCAACCTCTTTCTGCCTTCGCTCGGGAGCTTCTTCCTGGGACATCTCTGTTACCTGCTTGCCTTCATCATGTACCTGCGGTCATCGGGCCCGGTCCCCTCTTGGAGAAAAATCGAGTCCGTTCCAATCACCATTCCGTTCATCGTCATGATGATCCTGCTCGGGCCGCAGCTCAAGGGCGCCATCGCCTTTGCCGTGCCGGCGTACATGCTGGTCATAACCGCGATGGGCATAACGTCCATCCTCGCGGGGTTCCGCCCGCCCCTGGTCCAGACGGGCGTGATACTCTTCATGCTCTCGGACTGCATCATCGCGCTTACCACGTTCATGACGCCCATGGAAAAAAGCAGGTTCCTGACGTGGCCGACCTACTACCTCGGCCAGATACTCATCACGGTCGGCTTCCTGTACGCCCTGGAAATCAGGGCGCGGCACACCCGCTGACGCGCTCCGGGCCGCGGTTCAATCACCGGCGAAAAGGCCCTCGCGCCTGAGCTGTGCCTTTTCCTCTTCCTCGAGATCCTTGTAGGCGATCTTCCCCACCAGGGTCCTGGGGAGCGTATCCCTGAACTCGACCTCCCGGGGGCAGCTCCACTTGATGAGGGTCTTCCTGCAATGCCGAATCAGCTCCCCGGCCATGTCGTCCCCCGCCGCCTGTCTGTTTTTCAAAACGACAAAGGCCTTGACGCGCTCCACCTGGTCCCGGTCGGGCACGCCAACCACGCACGCCTCGGCGACCGCGGGGTGCTCGTGCAGCACTTCCTCGACCTGTGCCGGATACACGTTCATTCCCGATGACTTGATCATCCTCTTCTGCCTGAGCTTGAAATAGAAAAAGCCGTCTCCGTCCATCGAGGCGATATCGCCCGTGTGAAGCCAGGCCAGACCGTCCCGGTGCCGGCGAAGCACCTTCTGCGTTTCTTCGGGCTGGTCCAGGTAGCCCAGCATGACCGCGGGTCCGTGCACGCAGATTTCGCCCTCCTCCCCGACCGGCTTCTCCTCGCCGGTTTCCGGATCCGCTATCTTCGCCATCATGTCCGGAAAGGGAATGCCGATGCTTTTCTCCCGGTACTCGCTCATCGGGTTGGCCATGATCGCGGTGACCGCCTCGGTGAGTCCGTATCCCTCGAGTAGCTGCACGTTCCCGCCGCCGCCGCGCACGACCTCCTCGAACCGTTCCTTGACCGCGCGCGGCAGCGAATCCGCGCCGCAGAAACAGGCGCGCAGGCAGCCAAGGTCGGCCTTCGCGAATTTCGGGTTCCTGTTCAACGCCTCGAAGAGCGTCGGCACCCCGATGAGAAAATTAGGCCGCTTTTTCCTGACCTGCCTTGCAACCTCCTCCGGGTCGAAGATCGGCACCATGATGCTCTTCCCGCCGGCCATGAATGCGGCGTTCACGCAAACCCCGAGGCCGAATCCGTGAAAAATCGGGAGGATCGCCAGGACATCCGCATACCGCTCGTCCATCCCCACCCAGTGGGCGCACTGGAGTCCCTCGCAGATGAAGTTGAAGCTTGACAGCATGATGCCCTTAGGCGTCCCGGTCGTGCCACCGCTGTACATTATGACCGCGCAGTCGTCGGGTGACATCGCCGCTTCGACGGCGGGGGAAGCCGGCGAGGCCATGATATCGGACCAAAGGTGTACCCGCGGGTCCTTCGGGGGGGCGGGCACTTTCCTTCCCTTTGCCAGGTAATACATAATGCTTTTCCCGAGGGGCAGGTAGTCCTGTATCTTCGATACGACGAGCGTTTTCAGGGGCGTGGACCCGAACGCCGGCATGAACGAGTCGCAAAAAATATCCAGCGTGAGCGCACACGTGCTGTTGCTCATCTTCAGGTACATCCCGATCTCGGCCGGGGTGGAAAGAGGATGGATCATGCTCGCGACCGCGCCGAGCTTGTTGACCGCGTAGAAGCAGATCACTCCCGGCGGCGAGGTGGGCATGGCGATGGTCACGCGGTCCCCCTTTTTCACGCCGAGCCCCGCGAGCGCGTCCGCGCAACGGTCGATGTCCCTGCCCAGCTGCGCGTAGGTCCCCTCCCTGCCCATGAAGTCGTAGGCGATCTTGTCACCGTGCTCGCGCACCGTCTTCATGACGGCCCGGTACATGGTCATGCGGGGGTAATCGATCGTTTGGGGTATATCCCCGTAAAATTTCAACCAGGGTTTTTTTTCATACATGGCGCGCACCTCGCAAAAAATGGTTGACAGCGTACGATATTATCGTATAATGTATGATATTATAGAAAACGGGTCGATCATGTCAACAAGAAAACAAAGGCCGGGCATGCCATGAAAAAAGCGGGTCCCCCCAGGCTCATACAGTCGCTTCAGCGCGCCACCCGCATCATGGACCTTTTCAGCGACGATCCCAGGCCGCTCGGAATCACCGAGATCGCGGCCAGGGTCAGGCTCGCCAAGACCACGGTCCAGAGCCTGGTGCAGACGCTCGCGCACCTCGGATACCTGGAGCAGGAGAGCGAGGGATCGCGCTACAGGCTCGGCCCCTCGCTCTTTCGTCTCGGCATGCGCTACGCCGCCGGACTCGACTGCATCAATTTCGGCAGGCCATGGCTCGAACGCCTCAGCTACAAGTACAGACTTTCCGTCAACATGGGGATGGTCATGGATGCGAACATCGTGACGGTGTTCAGGATCGAGTCCGAAAACAGCTTCATCGCCTACCCTCAGATCGGCTCGCACATTCCCGCGCACACAACCTGCATCGGCAAGATTCTCCTCGCCTTCATGGACGCACGAGACAGGAAAGCCTTCCTGTCTCGGTACGACTTTAGGGCCCTCACGGCGAATTCCATAACCGACCCCGGCTCCTTCGCGGCCGAGCTCGAGCGCACGCGCTCGCGCGAGCTGGCGTTCGACGAGGAGGAGAGCATCACGGGCATGGGGGGGATAGGCGGGCCGGTGTTCGATGGCAGGGGAAAGATCGCCGCCGGCTTCGCCATAACCGGCGACATTAAAAGGATAGCCTCCTCACGCGAGGAAAT
Source organism: uncultured Leptospirales bacterium (assembly GCA_964423905.1). Taxonomy (GTDB): domain Bacteria; phylum Spirochaetota; class UBA4802; order UBA4802; family UBA5550; genus CAYRGX01. The sequence goes on from CAYRGX010000006.1 coordinate 66,416, forward strand.
CATTCGGGAGGTGCGGCTCACCTCGCTCGAGATTTCGCGCCAGATGGGGCTCGCCGTGACTATGTCCGGCTACACGGCCTGATCCCTGCCCGGGATTCGCCTGAATCGGGCGCGGCCTACGAAAGACCGCTGCCCGCAGACGGGTTGTCGCGCACGGAATTGTTCACGCTCTCGGACATTTCCGCGATCGTCTTCGCGAGGGCCAGAAGCTCCTCGGCCTCAGATGCGTTCACGCGGGACAGTTCGTTGATGTCTGTTATGGCCCTGGCGATCGCCATCGTCGCGCGCTTCTGCTCGCCGCTCGCCGCGAGGATTTCCTCGGAACGGGCCTTCATCTTCCCCGCGCTCTCGTGAACGACCGCGTTGAACGATATGTTTTTCTGCATGAGATCGTTCACGGATCCTATCATCGAGGCGATATCCCCGACGCCGCCGATTATGCCGCCGATGACCGTCACGCTGTCGTGAACGCAGGCCATTCCCTTGGCGACTTCGCTTTCGCTCTTCTTGATCAGCGAATCGATCTCCCTGACGCTCGTCGACGTCTGGTCGGCGAGCTTGCCGATCTCGTCGGCGACCACGGCGAAGCCCCTCCCCGCCTCGCCGGCACGGGCCGCCTCGATCGAGGCGTTCAAGGAAAGCAGATTGATCCTGTCGGATATGTCGTTGATAATGGTAAGGATATTCGACATCTGTTTCGAAGTCGCGTCGATTTCATTCATGCTCGAGTTCATGTCGCCGATGAATCGCTCTCCCGCTCTGGCCTTGTCGGTTATCTCTACGGTGCGCGACAGCGTTCCGGCAATCGTCTTCTCCATATCCCCGATGACGACCGAAAGGTCCGCGAGCCTGTCCATGAGCATTTCAACCGACGAAAACTGTTCGGATACGCTCCTGCTCACGTTCTCGGATCCCTCCGAGACCTCGCCCGTGGTCGCGGTCATATCCTCCAGCGCGCTGGATTGTTCCCTCATGTTGTTCGAGAGACCGGACGCGTTCTTCTGGAGTCCCTTGAACGACGCGTTGAGCTGGTCGGCGACACCGATAAGGGAATACAGCAGCGATTCATTGGTCGCGGCCTGTGCACCCATTTTTTCCCGCTGTTCTTCAATGGTGATCCTGTGCAAAAAGTTTCCCCTGAATCCCGCGAAAACCACGCGTGACAGTATCCACGCGACCACGGTCAGCACCGACCCGTTGAGATAATGCCCCATGAGCTGGCTCTGGTCAGGCTGGGTGTGCGTGACGCCCGCGATGAACAATCCCAGCGATACCGAATAAAGCACCGCGCTCATTCCGTGATTGAGCAGGAGCGCGGCACCGACCCCGAACGATAGCACGATGTAGGCGGATATCTGCCCGTGTATCATCTGGTCCACGGTCGCCGTGGCCACCGCGGACAGCATCATGAGAAAACACAGGGAATAGGAGAGCATTCGCCGGGCAAACCCGGCAACACGCGACGAAGGGCGCCTCAGGATGAAAAAAAAAGGCGCCATGAAAATAAGCCCCGCGGCGGTCGCGGCATGCACGTAAAAAAGCCCTAGGTAACCGGGCTTTTCCCAGAGAGAATTACTCTTGTTGTTGATATCAACGAGGACCAGCGCCGCGAAGAGGGCGAGCAATACCAGCGAAAACGTCCGGCTGCGGTTGAAGTTGGTCGAGTCTATCTCTTCATTGAATTTCCTTTTCGTTTCTTTACCCATTTTCCTCATACTGCCGCGCTTCAACTGTATCATGATTGCCACTCACCCGGTTATATATTCGTGCCGGCAACATGCGTATCCCGGAAACGAAACACGCCATTGCTCGGCGCACGCTGCCATTATTCCCAAAAAAAGTCAAGACTCTTGACATGCGGCGCGGAAGGGGAATTCCGCATAAAATAATTGTTTACGCGCCGCATCGGGGTTATAGAATATTACCGTCTGGAGGAAACCATGCCAATGACACGGGATGAAGCTGTCGCGCTGCTCAGGGAGCACGTTAAAAACGAAAACATGATACGGCACTGCCTCGCGTCCGAGGCCGTCATGCGGGCCATCGCCAGGAGGCTTTCGCGCGATGAGGACCAGTGGGGCCTGGCCGGCCTTCTGCACGATATCGACATCGAGATCGTCGACAACGATCTCTCGCGGCACGGACTGGTCGAGGCGCAGATGCTGGCCGAAAAGGGCGTCGATCCGGAGATGGTCGAGGCCATCCGGCTGCACAACGAGCGGGCCCATGGCGATAAAAGGACGACCGAGTTCCACCACGCGCTGGCCGCGGGCGAAACCATCACCGGGCTCATAACCGCCACGACGCTGGTATATCCTGATAAAAAAATAGCCGCGGTCAAGCCGTCATCCGTGGTAAAGCGCATGAAGGAAAAGGCCTTTGCCGCGTCGGTCGACAGGGACATCATACGGGAATGCGAACTCGCGGGAATACCGCTCAACGAATTCGCGGACATCTGCGTGGCCGCCATGAAGGAAATCGGCGCCGAGCTGGGTCTGTAACGGTACGGGGGTGCTTGTCATGAAAAAAACAGCAGTGATCACGGGAGCGACGAGCGGCATAGGCGAGGCGTTCGCGCGCCGGCTCGCCCGGGACGGGTGGGACCTTGTCATCACGGGCCGCCGGGCGGAGATCATCCGCGCGCACGCATCCGAGCTCTCGTCGCGCCACGGCGTGAAGGTGGACACCGTGATCGCCGAGCTTTCCGAGGAGAAGGGCGTCCGCAAGGTCTCCGCCGCGATGAAAAAATGCGCGAACCTCGGCATGCTGGTGAACAACGCGGGTTTTGGCATCGACGGTCCGTTCGTCGCGAGCGACATCGACCGGGAAACGAGCATGGTGCGCGTCCACGATATCGCGGCAATGGAGCTCATCCATGCCGCCCTGCCGATCATGATCAAGAACGGCGGCGGCTCGATCATCAGCCTTTCTTCCATCGCGGGGTTCCTGCCGCTGAAGCGCAACGCGAGCTACAGCGCGTCCAAGGCGTTCGTCACGAGCTTCAGCGAGTCGCTGCACATCGAATACCGCAGCCAGGGCATCCGGTTCCAGGCCCTGTGTCCCGGCTTCACGCATACCGAATTTCACAGCCGCATGAAGATGTCCGAGGAGGAGCTGAAAAAGCTCGAGGTTTTCCAGTGGATGGATCCGGACAGCGTGGTCGACTGTTCCCTTAAGTATCTAAAAAAGGGACGCGTGGTATGCATCCCGGGATTCAGAAACAGGCTCGTCGTGGCCATATCCAACGCCGTTCCCCGATCGCTGTATTACTCGGTCGTGGAAAAGTACGGCGACTGACGGGAAGGCCGGCGCTTCACGGAACGCCGGCCCTGTCAATCCCGGCGGGCATCCACCCGCCATGCGTATATCCCCTTTACCTGTCGTTGAGGGCCGCCACTCCGGGCAGGACCTTCCCCTCGACCAGTTCCAGGGACGCGCCGCCGCCCGTCGAGATGTGGGACATCTTGTCCGCCACGCCCGCCTTGTTCACTGCGGAAACCGAATCACCCCCGCCGATGACGGTGGTCGCCGAAAGCCCTGCCAGGAACTTCGCGATGGACTGGGTCCCGGCCGCGAATTTCGGAAACTCGAACACTCCCATGGGGCCGTTCCAGAACACGGTCTTCGCGTCCTTCAGCAGGCCCTCGAAGAGCTCCAGGCTCTTCGGGCCGATGTCCACGCCGAGCCACCCGTCGTCGATCGCGCTGTCCGCGGTCTGCTTCGATTCCGCGTCGGCAGAGAATTCCTTCGCCTCGACGTGGTCCACGGGCAGGAGAAATTTCACTCCCTTCTCGGAGGCCTTCTGCATGATGCCCTTCGCGGTCTCGACCATGTCTTCCTCGACCAGCGACTTGCCGACGCCCTTGCCCATGGCCTTCAGGAAGGTGTAGGCCATTCCGCCGCCTATGATGATCCCCGAGACCTTTCCGAGCAGGCTCTCGAGCACGGCGATCTTCGACGACACCTTGGCCCCGCCAACGACCGCGATGAATGGCTTGACCGGGGATTTGACGACCTTCTCGTCGAGGAACTCGATCTCCTTCTCCATCAAAAAGCCCGCGACCGCCGGGAGGAGCTTCGCGATGGTTTCGGTCGAGGCATGCGCGCGGTGGGCGGTGCCGAAGGCGTCGTTCACATACACGTCGGCGTATTTGGCGAGCTCCTTCGCCATTTTTTCGCGGTCAGCCGCGTCCTTCGACGTCTCCTCCTTATGGAATCGCGTGTTCTCCATCATGAGCACGTCCCCCGCTTTGAGCGAGGCCACCACCGAATCGACCTCGGGGCCCCAGCACGCCGGCGCGAACTTCACGTCCCTGGAAAGGAGCTTCGCGAGGTACGCGGCAACCGGCGACATCATGTGCTTTCCTTCAATGTATTTCTTCTCGTCGAAGGGTTTTCCGTCTTTCTCCGCCTTTTCCTTCGCCTTCTGCATGTCCTTCTTGGGATCGCCCAGGTGAGACATGAGAATGAGGTATTTCGGGGATTTTTCCAGGATATACTGGATGGTGGGCATCGCCGCCCGTATGCGGGTATCGTCCTGCACAGTGCCGTCCTTCATGGGAACGTTGAAATCCACCCTCATGATCACGCGCTTGCCGCCGAAATCGATTTCGCGGACCGTTTTTTTGGATATGCTCATAACGCCTCCTTGGATCACCGTCCCCGGGACAGTGTCGTGATTGGTCGATGGCCCGCGCGCCCGTGAGACAGGTACACGCTGCAGGCCGGACGTTAGTCTGGTGGCCGCACACGTCAATTTCAAGCATTTTTTCACGCCGGACGCGGCCGAACACGCGCGTAATAACGGCAGCGCGCATGGCGCTGACTGCTAACGCACAACGGACAATTTTTTACTTGCAAATTTTGCTTGCGGGGGGACCTCTCTCGAGGAGGGGATACACACGATGGCAGAGCACTACAGAAACCCCGCGCCGACGGTGGACATCATCATCGAGATACGCAGCGGGGATGCGAAGGAAAAAGGCATAGTGCTTATCCGTCGCAAGAACCCGCCGTACGGATGGGCCATCCCGGGAGGGTTCGTCGACTACGGAGAGAGCCTTGAACACGCGGCCGTGCGTGAAGCGATGGAAGAGACTGGCCTGCGCGTGGAGCTCGTCCGCCAGTTCCATACCTATTCCGATCCGCGGCGCGACCCGCGCCAGCACACCATCACCACCGTGTTCATCGCCCGCGCCGAGGGCGTCCCCGCGGGTGCGGACGACGCAGCCGAAGCGCGGATGTTCCCCACAGACGCGCCGCCGCCGGACATGGCTTTCGATCACGGGGACATCCTCAGGGATTACCGGGAAGGAACATACTGATTTACCCCGACGCAGGAGACGGACATGGAACTTTCCCAGATGCTCATCAAAACAATCTCGGTAAGCCTCGATGCCATATTCAAGGCATCACATACCGACATACGGGTGCACGGCATCGAGCGCGTCCCTGAGGGGCCGGTCCTCTTTGTCATCAACCACTTCACGCGCATGGAAACAATACTCATGCCATACGTGATCAGGAAAAACCTGAAGCGTTATCCCATATCCCTCGCGCACCATTCCTTCTTCGGCGGCGGTTTTGGCAACCTCATCCAGAAGTTCGGCGCGGTGTCCACGAAGGACCCGGAGCGGGACCAGGTCCTGATGCGCGCCCTGCTCACCGGCGAGTACCCGGTGATCATATTCCCCGAGGGGCAGATGATCAAGGATAAGAAAATCATCGAGCGCGGCAAGTTCATGGTTTACAACACGGGCCTGCGCAGGCCCCCGCACACGGGCGCCGCGCATATCGCCCTGCGATCGCAGATCTACCGCGAGAAAATCCGCGCCTTCAACGCGAGGGGCGACAGGGACACCCTCATGCGCTACAAGGAATACTTTCACCTTGAGGACAGCGATATCGACGCGATTATCGAAAAAAACACCTTCATCGTCCCGGTAAACCTCACTTATTATCCCATCAGGGCCAGGGACAACGCGATCAACCATCTGGTCTCCCGCTTCGTGAAGAACGTATCCCCCCGTTTCGAGGAAGAGATCGAGGTCGAGGGCACAATGCTCCTGGACGGGGTCGATATCGACATCAATTTCGGCGCTCCACTGGCCGCCGGGGACTACCTGGCAAAAAGCCGGAAGGCCAGAAGGGTGATGGCCGACGGAAACATCTATCTTTCAGACCGCGAGCTCTCGCAGAAATCAGGGCTCCGGAACATCGACATCAGACTCATGAACGATTACATGACCTCCATCTACGGGATGACCACGGTCAACCATGACCATATTTTCTCGAGCATCCTTACGAAGTCCCTGAAAGGCAGGATGAGCGAGATCGAGTTCAAGGACAGGGCCTTTATGGCCATCGACCGCCTCCTGAAGACGAACATCACCAATCACCACACGAGCCTCCTCCTGAAGCAGTTCTACCTGCTCACCGACGATTACCACGACAAGTACTCGAGCTTCATCGAGGCGGCCATCTCGGACGGTCTCGTCCAGGTGAAGGACGGGATCATCATCAGGAACCGCGAAAAATTCAACCTCCCCTACCGGTTCCATGCCATACGCAAGGACAACATCATCGAGGTTCTGAACAACGAGATCGAGCCGCTGCGCGAGCTCATCGGCTCCCTCAACCGGCTGACGCTCACGCCGGGATTCGTGGTCCGCCGCAGAATAAGGAAACAGTTCCTCGAGCTCGACCGCTCGCTCTTCGAGCAGGACTACGCCGAGCACTACATCGAGGGCGAATCCAAACCGCGCGAGATCGGCAGGCCCGTATTCATGGGAAAGCTCTTCGCGAAGGGGGGGATCGTGCTCGTGCACGGGTACATGGCCGCGCCCGAGGAGATGCGCGAGCTCGGCGAGTTCCTCAACCGTAACGGCTTTCGCGTGTACCTGGCCCGTATGCGCGGCCACGGCACGTCCCCGGAGGACCTTGCCGAGATGACCTGGAAAAAATGGTACGACTCGGTCAGCAGGGGCTATATCATCATGAAGAACTCGGTGAAGCACGTCTTCATCGGGGGATTCTCGACGGGCGCCGGTGTCGCGCTCCTCCAGGCGGCGAGCAAGGTGATGGGGCTCGAGGGCGTCATATCCATCAGTGCGCCGCTCAAGCTCCAGAACATCGCCTCGCACCTCTCGTCCGCGGTAGTGGCCTGGAACACCTTACTCAAAAAGATACACCTCCGCGCGGGCCGCATGGAGTTCATGCCCAACAACCCGGAAAACCCGCAGATAAACTATCTGAGAAACCCTGTCCACGGAGTGCTCGAGCTCGAACGGCTCATGAAATTCACCGAGGAGAGCCTGGGCGACATCGAGGTGCCGGCGCTTGTGATCCAGGGTTCCGAGGACCCGGTGGTGAACCCGGTGAGCGCAAAGGAGATATTCGAGCTCATCGGCACCGGCAGGAAGGAATACTACAGCGTGTACTCCACGAGGCATGGGATCATCCGCGGTCCCGAGTCCGTGACGGTGAAGGAGAAGGTGCTCCACTTCATGCAAGAGGTGATCGCGCGCGGCGGGAAGCGCGGTTCAGTAGACTGAAAGTACCTCTATCTCGACCCGTCGGTTCTTCCCGCGGCCGTCCTCGGTCTTGTTGTCCTCGACGGGACGCGACGAGCCGTATCCCTTCGCCACCAGCCGCCGCTTTTCGACGCCCGATTTCACCAGGTATCCGGCGACCGATTCGGCCCGCCTGAGCGAGAGCTCATTGTTCATTTTCGGCGTACCGACGTTGTCCGTGTGACCGCTTATCTCGACCTTCATGCCCGGATTCTCTCGCATGAGCGCGATAAGGCGCTTCAGCTCGTATTTCGATTCGGGAGACAGCGTATGGCTCCTGAACGGAAAATAGAGGGTGTTCAGAACGATCGACGCACCCGCCACGATGGGCTCGAGCAGGATGTCCTGCGTCACCTCGCGATATGTCTTTATATCGGTAAGGTCAATACGCTGGGAATGGAACATGTACCCTTTCCGGCTGGCGGCAAAATCGCACGCTCTACCGCGGCTCAGGATCACGATGTAGCTCCCGTCCTTCTTGTTGCTCTCGATAATGATCGGTTTTCCGCCCTTTCTCGTGTCCGTGATCGCGATCTGCGCGTGAAGGGTCTTGCCGGGATTTCTCCTGTCACGCACGAATCCTCTGACGATGACCACGCCGGTCTGTTGCAGCTTGTCGGGAATGGGCACCGAATGGATGCGACGCGGTCCCCCTTTTCCCTCCTTCCCAGGGGAGGCGGTCCTGGTATAGTACATCACGTCGCCCGACGCGGGTATTGTCACCAGGCTGTCCTCGTCCGCAGTGTTGATGAAGCTCCCCAGGTTCACGGGCTCGCTCCATCCGCCGCGCTCGGTCTTCTCGGTCTTGTAGATGTCGTAGCTGCCGAAGCCGCCGGGCCTGGTGGAGCTGAAAATCAGCGTGATGCTGTCGGCAAGTATTACCGGTCCAAATTCGGAATAATCGCTGTTTACGGGCGCGGGCATCTTTTTCGGAACACTCCAGCCGCCAGCCTCGGTCCTCTCGGAATAGAAGATGCCGTACTTCTCGCCCGGAGTGCCCTTCTTCTCGGGACACTCCCGCACGAAATAGAGGGTGTGGCCGTCGGGCGAAAGAGTGGCGAAGCCCTCGTAACCGGGCGTGTTCACCGGCTCGCCGAGGTTTACCGGCTTGGACCATTTATCCCCCGCACGCTGCGATATCCAGATGTCGGCATCGCCCTTGCCGTCCGCCCTGTTTGACGTGAGCAGCAGGTAGTTCTGGTCGTAGGTGATGAAGCATCCCCCGTCGCTGAAGCGCGAGTTTACCTCGTCGATGAGCACGGGCGATCCCCATTTATTCCCGGTCTTCTTCTTGATATAAATCTTGAAGCTTCCCTTCTTGTCGATATCGGCCTGGAAAATCATCGTGTTTCCGTCCGCGGAAATCGTGGGGCTGTACTCTGAATAGTCGCTGCGCCCGAACGCGGTTATCGCGACGCATGCGACGAATACGGTCAGCGGCAACACCAGCTTTTTTGTTATCATGACAGGAACATCCGGATGTGATGGGATACGGGCCTTCACTCGGCCCCGCAGCGTAGCATCATCGAAAAGAAAACACGCGAAGGCAAGAATAATTTTTAGTCCGCGCGATTATATCCTCGCATAAATACGCCCGGGCAGGCTTTTAAACAACCATGCCACGAGCCTCCAGCGTCGCGTAACGTAAACGTGCGACTTCTTCTTCCGGATGGCGCGGCAGATCTGTTCCGCGGCCTTCCGCGGCGGGGCGACCCAGAAGAGTCCGTCTCCCTGCGCCATGGCGGTGTCAACGAATCCGGGTTTCACGTCGGTAACGGTCACCCTCGCGCCGGCCTTTCGCATCCTGACGCGAATCCCCTCGAGATAGTTCGACGCGAATGCCTTGGTCGCGGCGTACGCGGGGGCGTCGGCCGAACCCCTCAACGCGGCGATGGATGATATTCCCGCGATATGGCCCTCGCCCCTCGCAAGAAAATAGCGCGCCGCGAACCCCGCAACCGCCGCGAACCCGAGCGCGTTCACCTCAATGGTTTCTTTTTCAGGCGACCACTCGAGTTCTTTATTGATGTGGCCCGTACCGGACGAAATGACGATCAGATCCATGCCTCCGAGCGACTCCACAAGCCGGCCCAGGCGGGCGATTGTCTCCTCGGGTTGCGCGAGATCCATCATCTCTATTTCCGAGGGCCCGGGGAGCTCGTTTTTCAGATTTTCGAGGAGGTTGATTCTCCTCGCGGCGAGACCAAGCCTGTAGCCACGGCGGGAAAGCTCCAGTGCCACTTCCCTCCCGATACCGCTCGATGCGCCGACCACCACCGCACGTTTCATTGCTTCTGCCTCTCCCCCTTCGCCGCGCCGCGCGGCGTGGCGCCATACGGGCGAATTCTGCCGAACCTGGAGAAATCAAGACGCATGAAATCCCTTCCGTTCCAGTACACGGCGCACACCTTGCCCGAAACGGCAGCCGTATCCACATAACCGTAGTGTCGGCTGTCAAGCGAGTTCGCCCTGTTGTCGCCGAGGAGCACCACGCGCCCCGCCGGTACGACGCCAGAAATCATGTCCGGCATCCCCGCGGGAACGGTCGTCACCCCTTTCGCATAGGCTTCGTCCATCCTGGCACCGTTGACAAACACCGCGCCGTCCCTGATCGCGAGCTCATCGCCCGCGACGGCCACGCAGCGCTTTGCGTGGTCCTTGTCCTTTTCCATGGGCGCGCGGAAGATCACGATATCACCCTTCCTGACGCCGATATCCTTCATGAAAAGCAGGCGGCCGAGCAGCGGGCTGCAACTTGCCTTCTCGACCAGGACATTGTCGCCGACATGCAGGGTGTCCTCCATCGATGCCGTGGGAAGTCGGTAGGCCTGCAGGATATATCCCCTTATCGCGAGCGCCGATGCAGTGGTTGCGAGCTGGAGCGCCGCAATCGCCGCGGCCAGCGTTGAAGCGAGACGACGCCCTGCCCCATCGCCGCCCGAAGAGCGGTACGCGTGCCATGAGGCGAACCCGGTAAGGGCCCCGTACAGGAACGCGACGAAGAGGGCGGGCCCTGCCGCGGCGTTCGTGCGGATAGCGACAGATAGTGCGGGCAGCACTACAAAGTTGACCGCGAGAAAGAGAACGGCGGGCACGGCCTTTCTCAGGTAGATATGCCCGGCCCCGGGAATGAGGTACGAAAGGAAAACCCCGCACCACGGGTCCCTGTTGCCATTTCGACGCTCCTCGAACTGGGCGTCGTTGGCGCGCCTCGCCGAGAAAAAGGCATCGAACGCGGAGGCCAGTTTCAGGGCAAGCGGCGCCAGGAGCAGGGCCGCGGCAATGGCGATTTCGCCGCGGACCGCGGCAGCAAGGCACACGAAGAACGATGCCGCAGATCCCGCAAAAAACAGAACCCCGCCGAGCGCGCGACGTCCGTACGCCTGTCCCGCACCGGTCACCATCATCGAGAGCAAGGCCGCGAGCCACGGCTCCCTGTTCATTTTTTCGGACATGCGCTCCCTCCTTCCGGACGACCGCGGCGTTATATCTATTTCTGTGCGATAACCAGCATCTCGAAGTCCGCGGGCGCGAGGGCCCTCCCCCGCCGCCATGAGCCTATATCGCAGCCGAATATCTCGATCGACGAAAAACCGAGACACTTGAGGAGCCAGGTGATTTCCGACGGCATATAGTAGCGCTCGCTGCTGGTAATGACATGCTTCACGCCGGCATCGTCGGTGAACTCGTTCACGCAGACGTCCCTGAAGGTCATGAGGTCGAACCCGGCCTCTTTGACCTTCACGGCCGTTTCATGCGAGGAGTCATTGATGAAATCCTTCGTCGAGTTCGCCAGGGGGAAGAGGCCGTTCAGCGTGGTAAAAATGAAAAGCCCGCCTCCTTTCAGGGCCGTGGCCGCGCCCTTCAGTATCAGGTAATTCATCTCGTCGGTCTCCATGAGGGGGAAGGCGCCCTCGCAGAGCATGATGGCCGCATCGAACTCGGCGCGGAACCCGAGCTCGCGGGCGTCGCGCCGGATGAAATCCACATGCACGCCCCGCGCCGACGCGTTTTTTCGGGCGCGGGAAAGCATGTTCTCCGAGAGGTCCACGCCCGTCATGCGGTAACCGCGCGACGCCAGGACGATGGAATGGCGCCCCGTGCCGCAGCCGATGTCGAGCACCGTTCGGGCGCCGGCAAGCGCGAGCTCATCGTGGATGAAATCGACCTCCGCGACGGTTCCCGACGTGAAGGATTCCCTCTCGTAGGAATCGGCGTAGTTTTCGAAAAGCTCTTCATACCATTGCGCCATGGGGATTTACCTCGCCATGTCCCCCTGATACGACGGGGGGAGTATCACTTGCCGTCGATGTATTTTCTCTTGGCCTCGAAATGCTCGGATGCCGTCTTGCCGAAAAAATGGCTCCCGTCCGGCTTCACCAGAAAATAGAGATACTCCGTCTGTTCCGGGGTCCAGGCCGCCCTCAGGGACGGGAGTCCCGGGTTCGATATGGGCCCCTTTGGCAGGCCCTCGTGCAGGTAGGTGTTGTAGGGAGACTCCTTCTTGAGCTGGCTCTCGTAGATCTTTTTTTGCTGCCTGTCGAAGAGGTACTGCACGGTCGCGCAACTCTGGAGCGGCATGTTTTTTTTCAGCCTGTTCATGAAGACGCCTGCCATGAGAGGGCGCTCCTCGTTCCTTCTCGCCTCGCGTTCGACGATGGACGCGAGGATGATTTTCTTGTGGCGTTCGACGGCGGAGTCGGCTTCCGCGCCATCGATTTTCTTCAGGTTGGCGAAGAAGTTTCTCAGCATCATGTCGATCACGCGCTCCACCCGGCAGTTGTAGGGAACACGGTAGGTGTCCGGGAACAGGTAGCCTTCGGAGCTGTCCGCGGGGATGCCATACTTTTTCAGGATCGCGGGATTGTCGGCGGCGGCGAAGAACTCCTGCCTGCTGCCGACGATCTTTTTCCGGACAAGGACGTCGGCGACCTGCCGGTTGTGGTACCCCTCGGCGATGGTGAAGGAAAGCATCTTGATCTTGCCGCTCACCAGTATGCGGAGGATCTGCCATGACGACATTCCCCTGTTCAACGGGTACAGGCCGAACTTTAGTTTGCCGCTGTTGCCGGTGAGCTTCACTAGAAACATGAAATAGCTCCGAGAGCGGATGAGGTTGTTGCGCCTGAGCTCGGCGACGATCTTGTTGGGGCCGTACCCGGGCTGGACCTCGAAGTCCCACTCCGACCGGGAGGTACCGGTCGGCCCCCCGAGGACGTGGTTCGCGGTCATCGCCACGATCAGGATAATGGCGATAAGCACCGCCGCGGCGATTATAATTCGTACCGGCTTGTTCATGTGACCACCTCGGATGCGGCGTGGAGGCGCCGTGCGTTACGTCATCTGAATTTTAAAAAACCGTTTCACCAGATAGACGAGCTTCCTGGGGGAGGTCATGTTTTCCCTGAACTTCTGGAACACGAACCTGACGCTCCGGGCCTTCTTGCGCGCCTTCCGGTGTCTGAGGTCATCGATGAATTTTTTCATCTGTTTGAAACGCTCGTAAAGCCATTCGTTGTCAATGTGCTCGCGCCTGAACACGTTGGGATTCTGGAAGAAAAAATAGAACCATTCCTTCGCGATGAAGCTGCCGGAGTCCCGCACCTCGTTGTAGAGCTCGCTTCCGGGCAGTGGAACCAGGAGGTAGAGGTGGGTGATATCCGAATCGAGTTTCTTGATGAAGTCCTCGGTTTCCTGGATCATTTCCTTCGTTTCCCAGGGGTAGCCGATGATGAAGAACGAGCTCACCGCGATGCCGTACTTCTGAATGAGCTTCACCGCGTCCTGCACCTGCTGCAGGGTGATCTGTTTCTTGATCCTGTCGAGGATGAACTGGCTCCCGGACTCGACCCCGATGGCGATGTTCACGCACCCCGATTTCTTGAGCTGTGATAGCAGCCGGTCATTGACGTAGTTCACGCGCGTCTGGATGGTGTAGGTGATATCCAGCTTCTTTTCGGCGATAAGCGCGAAGATGCGCTCCACCCTGTCGCGCTGGATGGTCATGGTGTCGTCCTCGAACATGAAGTACCGGCTCCCGTAGGTGTGGTACATGTACTCGATTTCGGAAACAACGCTGTCCGCACTGCGCACCCGCACCTTCTTGCCCCAGATGGGTTTGCGCGCGCAGAAGGTGCACTGGTACGGGCACCCCCTCCCCGTCAGAAGGGAAACGCGGCGGACGGCGAAATCGCGCTCCTGCTTCGACTGGAGATCCATCGAGGGAAAGGGAAGCGCGTCGAGGTCCTGGATGAGCTCACGGCGCTCGTTCAGGACGGCCTTCCCGCTCCCGTCGCGGAAACCGATCCCGGCGACCCCCGCGAGGTCGCTCCCCGCCTCGAGGGCCTTCACGATCTCGTAGAGCGTTTCCTCGCCCTCTCCCACGCACACGATATCGATGCTCCCGCGCTCCAGGCACTCTTCCGGCATGACAGTGGGATGGGTTCCGCCGATGATGGTCACGCATTTCGGGTTGATCGCCTTCGCCAGGCTCGCGGTGTACACGGCCTGCTCGAACTGGGGCGTCATCGACGAAATGCCGACGATATCGGGCATTTCCTTCCTTAAAGTGGCCTCCACTTCCTTCCACACGGGATGTTCGGGGTTTTCCATCTCGCGCTTGTATTCAATCCCGAAGTTCTCCTGGAACACGGGGAAGGGAGGGCCACTCGGTTCTGTTCCCTCGGGGGGATAGTCAAAGTTGAATATTTTTATGTGCGAATATCCCTTGTGGACAAGATAGGACGCGAGGTATCTCAATCCCAGGGGATTGTAGCTGTATGAAAAGGTAATAAAGCGGTAAAATGGAGGATTTACCAGCATTATTTTCGGGTTTTCCGGAACGGTTAAAGCCATGTAGATTATTCCCCATATGCGGTGTGATGCATAACCCATGGAACTATAGGACAATATGTCAAGATTTTTTATTTCGGAGGGGATATACCCCTTCATTCAGGTATTCCTGGCAGAGTGCATGAAACCGGCGGGTATATCCATCTTTTTTGTGCCGGAAAATTTTCCTCAAGTTTCAATACATACTGTCCGATATTTTGACCAGAGAAAATCCGCCCATGGCGGAGAAAAACGCGCATAAAGAAATGCCATGGTAATAAACAAAAATCTTAGGGCACTGAACGTATTCACCATTAAGAAGTACCGGGACTGGGAAATCGAAAAAAGGGCCGAGCGGCTTTCCACCGGCAACCGCATCAACACGGCCAGGGACGATGCCTCCGGCCTGGCGGTGAGTGAAAAGATGCTCGGCCAGATCAACGGGCTCAGGCAGGCCGAACGGAACACCGAGGACGGCGTTTCCCTGGTACAGACCGCGGAGGGATACCTCTCGGAAACGTCCCAGATACTCCGACGTATCCGCAACCTCGCGGTCCAGGCTGCAAGCAGCACCTATACCCCGCATGACAGGGTCCTCATGCAGGTGGAAGTATCACAGCTCGTCGACGAAATTGATCACATCGCGTCCAGCGCGCATTTCAACAATCACCGCCTTTTCAACGGGGACCTGTCCCGGTACAGGTTCAAAACAAGCATGTTCATACAGCACGGCCCCAACGACTACCACAGGGACAGGATCTACATAGGCACCATGTCCGCGCGCGCACTGAAGCTCCGAAGCCCCTCCCTCGGCCTGACCGCGGACCTCCTCTCCGACAGGTCCGCAAACCAGACGATCGGAATACTCGACAACGCCATCCACTCGGTCGCGCAGCAGAGGGACGATCTCGGCGCCTACCAGCTCCGTTACGAGCGCACCTCCCGCAATCTCATGAACACATACGAGACGGTGTGCTCGCAGAGCAGCGTCATGCGGGACGCCGACCTTGCGGAGGAATTGATAGAGCTCACGAAGGACCGTATCCTGTCGCAGGTGGGCAACGCCCAGCTCGCGCAGGCGAACCTGTCCACCTCGGTCATGGCACGACTCATCTCGAGCGCCAAAATATTCGGCTGATCGTTCCCGTGATAGTCATATACAGCACCCGCCTGCTCCGCGCGGTGACGCCGGGCTCCAGGTGGGCGGTCGCGATCACCTTTTTCCCTTTCATCATCTGCCGGTCGGACGCGCGCGGCAAAGCCGGGACGGTGCTCACCCTCAACCACGAGCGAATCCACATACGCCAGCAGCTTGAGCTCCTTGTGCTGGGGTTTTACCTGTGGTATCTGGCTGACTACCTTCGGCTCCGCCTGAAGGGGTGTTCCCACGTGGAGGCCTACCGGAAGAACGTCTTCGAGCGGGAGGCCTACGACCATGGCGACGACTTATCATACCTGCGAGTCAGGAAGCCATACGCATTCCTGCGCGCGAGGACGGACTAGCCGTTAATCACGGATCCTTTCCGGTACAATTCCATGCATCTTTTTTCGACCCCGACGAGGGATTCGAACGCGTCGGTAAAATCCAGCGCGCCGGTCGCGAACACGCCGTGTCCCCAGACGATGGCGGCCCTTCCCGTGAGCGCGGGCGGGAGCGTGTTGACGATTCCGAAGGGGCCGGTGCCCACCTCGCCCGGCACGACGGGAATGTCGTCGATGAAGCGCGCCCGGTCGCATTTCACGTGGCAGCTTCCGCGGAGGGAGCAGTCCTCGTCGCATATCATGGACATGATCACGGAAAATCTGGGGTGCCCGTGAAGGATTGCGAGGCGGTCCGTCGAAAGGTACACCGCCCTATGGGACGAAAGCTCGCTCGAGGCGGTGACCGCCGCGGTGGACCCGCCCCGGATGGGGCATGGATCGATGCACGCATCGAGCTCGTCGAGCGAGCTCCCCGTCTGGCTGATGTAGATCGTGTCTCCCAGGCGGTACGAAACGTTCCCGAAAAAGGAATCCACCATGCCCGATTCCACGGTGAGCCTCCCCGCCTCGGACATGGCGCGCACCGCTTCCCCTGCGTCGCGGAAGGGCCCGGCGAACGACGGGCGTCCCGCGAACCCGCGGAGCCTGGCCTCCTGCTCGTCGAGCGCGCGCTCGATGAGCCCGCGCGCCCCGTCCGTCGTTTTCGCGCCGTAGTGGTAATCGACAAAGAATTTCACGAAAGTGGAAAACACCACGGAGCTGCACGATACGAAGGCCTGTTCCGGGCTCACCGTGCCGTACGCGACTATGCCCCGCCCGCGCACGATGACCGCCTTCCTCTCCCTGAGGCGCGGGAGAATCGCCCCCGCACTGAATTCGTCCACCACGGGGATATCGTGCAAAAAGGTCCGGGTCTCGGTGTCCTCCGGCCGAAGGACACCGCCGCAGGTATCTGCCATGAATTCGATCATTGAAAAATACGGCTCGCGCGGAGGCACGAACACGATGCTGTTGATCGCCATGCCCCCTATGATCTCCCCGAGCACCGCGGCCTCGTCCGACGGGCGGTTCCACACGACCTCGTCGTCGATCGCGCCCAGGACCGCCTGTTCCGGGTCGCAGAGCCCCTGTTCGACGAGCTTTCGTTCGTATTTACGCACCAGTTCTACCATTCGAGTCCCAGCTCCTCGCACTTCTCCCGGACCGGCATCCCGTCCCGGTCGAGGCCCCTGACCCGGTAGTACGCGGCGCGCGCGGCGAGAAAAGCCCCGCGCGAAATGCCGCCGACCGTGATGCCGTCGCCGCTGGAGCCCGCGCACTCGAAAAAACGCCGCGGGAGATCGTCGTCCGCGGCGGTGAAACCGTTGCGCGCGTTCATGAGCCTCTCGTGGTAGTACGCGCGCTCGCCCGCCCGCAGCAGGTCCTGCCCCGTCGCGTGCACGCCGGTCGCGCCGGCATAGGCGCGCGCGTATTCCTCAAGGGTCGCCGCGAAAAACATGAACTTGCACGACGTGAGCGAATCCACCGCCGCGTTCAGGTCCTCGCCGATCTTCACGATCCGCGCCTTGCCGCTGAAGGTGAACCGATCGGTGGCGACAGGCTTTCTCAGTATTTCGTGGGATATGGGATACGCCCTCAGGTGGCACGCGCCCCTCGTGGAGGTCGCGTACGCGAGCGCCATCCCGTAGGCCCCGCGCGGGTCGTAGGCGGGAAGCTCGAGGCCCTTGACCGAAATCGAGGCATCCGGCATGCCGCACGCCCCCGCGTAGCCGCGCGACCCCAGCGCGAGCGCCCGGCCCTCGCCGCGGGCATTGCCCATGTCGTCGAGCAGTCTGAGAAGCTCCCCTGAACCCGCGCGCTCGCCGCGGATCTCGCCGCGGCACGCGAGCGTCGATGCCGCGGTGATCGTGTCCATGCCGAGCTCGTTGCAGAGACGGTTCGCTTCCATCACGGTATCGATGTCCTCGTTGCCGACGAGGGCCGTGAAGTGCGACATGGTCTCGAACTCCGGGATGGGGCGGCCGTCGCGGGCCATCATCTTGCACTGGATGTGGCATCCCGCGCAGCCCGCCTTCTTCGGGCTGTACGCCTGCCGGTAGGCCCACGCGTTCAGCGCACCAGCGGACTGAAATCGGGTAGCCCTGAAATTGTCGGTGGGCATCATCCGCCGCGCATGCATCAAATCGTAGAGCGCGCCGGTGCCGAAATGCGATATCCCGAGCTCGCCCTTGAGTATGGGAGAGGCCGCCGCCAGCCGGAATATCTCCTCGCGGGCGCGTTCCATCTCGGCGGGATCGGCGACGGGGGTCTTGCCGCTCCCCCGCACCCTGATGAACTTAAGTCCGCGGGCCCCCATGACAAGGCCGAGTCCGCCCCTGCCCGCGAAAAAATGGCCGTCCACGGCGATGCTCGCAAACCGCACGCCGCGCTCCGCCGCGGGTCCCACCACGGCGTGCGCCCATCCCTGGGGCATTACCCGCGATGTCTCTCCCGTGGTCGCGCCCGCCAGCCCCGCTGCATCGACGAAGCGCGCGTCGCCGTCCTCGAGCTCGATGCCCACGAGGCCCTGAGCGCGTCCCGTGACGATGATGCCGTCCCAGCCCGCGCGCTTGATCTGCACCGCGAGCCGCCCGCCGACCGACGCGTCGCAGACCGTGCCGGTGAGCGGGGAGCGCGACATCACGCACATGCGCCCGGAGGCGGGCGACGGCGTGTCCACCAGCGGTCCCGTCATGAAAATGAGCGGCATATCGGGATGGTCCCACTCAAGCGACGCGCGGGGGCGAAGGTAACGGCCTGCCAGGCCCTTCCCGCCGATGAACGCGGCCAGGAGGTCCGGCGCGGGACGCTCGACGGTAAAGGTGCCGGACCCGAGGTCGGCAACGAGTATTTTCCCCTGCCATCCGGTCATGGTGCTTGCCTCGCTCCTTCCGTCGATCTCTTGCGAACGCGATGGATTCCGCGGCGAACGCTAAACCTGTTTGGGCGTGTTGTAATTTCAATACCCATCATATGGTATAGTGAGAAATCTCGAATGCAAATGATTCAAGAATAATTTGCAACGGTCATGAATTTGCATTACCGATAAAACCGCGCGAAAAACGACGATGGATGACGGGCCGGTACAAATCGCTCCAATGCACCGATTTCTTATTGACTCCCCGGATCCGTCCATAAGAATGCATTAAATTGACAGAAAAGTGAACCTTTCATGCAGCGTAGAATAGTTTCGGGAATCGCCGAATCACTGACCTTCTCGGTCCTCGTATATTGCGCATTGGCGATGCTCATCGTCACGATTTCCCATATATGCGGATATCCTCTCCAGCGCTGGCACGCGGCTGCGGCGGGCATACTGACCGCGGGCGCGCTGGCACTCGCCGTATGGAAGGATCCCGCAGGCTCCCGGCCGGTGATTTTTTTCGGAACGATCCTCGTCCTGTTCGGTGCAATCGCTGCGTCGACGGCGGTCGCCGGATCGTTTTTCGACATCACCTATGACGGTCAGATGTACCACCAGTCCTCCGTGATATCCCTCGCCCGAGGATGGATTCCGGTGCATGATCCGGACAATCCCTCGATCGAATTTTTTTCACGGCACTTTCCCCGCGGCATTGAGCTCTGCGCCGCGGTCATATATTCCGTGACAGGCGCACTGGAAAAGGGCAAGGCGATCAATTTTATCATGCTCTTCGCGGCATTCACCTCAACGCTTTCCGCCCTGCTATCAGCGACCCGCATTCGAACATCCGTCGCGTTACTGATCTCGCTCGTCGCGGCGTTGAACCCGGTTACTGTCAACCAGCTGCTTAGTTACTATATCGACGGGACCATGGGGGCCGTTTTCTGCGTCATCATCGCCCTGCTCTTTCGGTGGTTCCTTGCGCCGACCCGGTTCACGCTCCCGTCCCTCGCGTCGGCTCTCGTTGTTTTTCTGAATATTAAATTTCCCGCGGTGGCGTATGCCGCGATGATCCTTGCCGCGGCCGCAGTCGTCCACCTTTTCCGCGGTGAATGGAAAAGGATGGTCCGTTTTTTGATGACGACCGCCGCGGCATGCATCGTCGCCCTTACGGTCGCCGGGTTCAGTCCCTTCGTCACCAATGCCCTGCGGCACGCCCATCCCCTGTACCCGGTCATGGGCTCGGTTCAAATCAAGCTGATCGACGACCAGCTGTTGAATTACTATAACCCGCAGGACAACCGCGTCACCATGCTGTTCCAGTCGGTTTTCTCGGCCTCCGATATCATCGCCCGGGAAAGGCGCTGGAAGATCCCGCTCACATATACGAAACAGGAGATCAGAAGCTTCTTTTTCAGCGATGTGCGGGTCGGAGGGTTCGGACCGTGGTTCGGCGCCATAGCCATCGTGTCCCTCTCGCTCGGGGCCGTGCTCGCCTATCGGCGATACCCCCGCTCAATCGTCATACTCGTCACCGGTTGTTCCCTTCTCGCCACGGTGCTGGTGAATCCCGGTTGCTGGTGGGCTCGCTGGGTTCCCCAGCTGTGGCTCGTGCCCGTGCTCGTATTGCTCTATGCCGTGTCGGATGACGCCTCGGACGGACGCTGGATGCCGAAGTTACCCGCGATCGTCCTTGCCGCGCTCATGCTGGTGAATATCGTCATGATCAACATCGAGTATTGGCGCTCCAATGCGAAATTCTCGCGCCTGATAACGCTCCAGCTCGACGAATTGAAGCGGAAAGGTTCGCGCCTGGTCTATTACAGGCAGCGGCTGGAGCCAGGAAGCGAGTACCTGCGTTTCGTGGAGCGAGGCAGTGGTTTCACTTGCGAAAGACACGGGCCGTACTATCAGAACGATTACATCCGCCTTGACGAACGCAGCATCCCCTACACCCTGGCGCCGGATGGGAGAAAACCGGACCCCTTGACCATGGTCAGAATACCGTTCAGCGAAAACGTGTTCGAAATCGAGAAAGACCGGCCGCGTTGAATCCAAGCCCACGCCGATCAGCCGTGATTATACGGCCCAATGTCGCATGTCTGCCCGGCATATTTCCGCACCAAGACCGCGGCTCAGTCGCGCACCGACCTGATAAGGGCCTCCATCTCGGCGAGATAACCTTCCAGCGCCCTGAATCCCCTGGAAGTGAGGGTCACCGAGGTATGGGGCCTGTTGTCCACGAATGACTTTTCGATGGTCACATAGAGGGCCTCCTGCAGCTTTTTAAGCTGCACCGAAAGGTTTCCGGACGTGAAGCCGAGCGCGTCCTGTATCTCCCCGAAAGCCGCCCTTCTTTTATCGGCGCCGGCAAGGTAGGTCACGATGCGCAGGCGCCCGGGCTCATGGATGACCCTGTCGACCCGCACGCGTCACGCCTCCGCCGGTGGTGCGATCAGGTAGCCGTGCACGGCGAAGATGATCGCGCCGAGACCGAACGAGATCCCTATCGCCACCGCACCTGGAATCGTATCAACCATGACGAAAACCATGCCGCAGACGAGCATCCAGCACCCCATGACGATGTAATGCTGTAACTCGGTAATGTTCCCGATGAAATTGTATAAAAGCCCGGTGCCGATGCACAGGGTCGGGATAATCGCGTACTCTCGGCCGGTAACAGCCCAGTAAACCACAAAGAAAACCAGTGTCACGAAAAAAATGATGTAAAAATGCACCATGTTGAACGTGAAGACCTCGAAGACCATTCGCTTGAAATTATACTGCGGATCGAGTCGCGCCATGGACCGTTTCCATCCAAGGAGCTTGATGAGCGCGAGTATCGCCCAATCGACCGCTATGATCGCGAACAGGGCGATCCGGTAGGGTTCCGGGACCGCATCGTAGTTTCCGTAGGTGTACATGAGGGCCTGGTAATAGCCCGCAATGGCGATTACGCTCAGCCCGAACGCCAGCGACATGAACCTGAAATGCACCGGCAGGAACAGGAGCTGTATGGAAGATTTGCTTTTGGCCAGGACCGCCTTTATGGTGTTGATGTCCTCGATTAGCCTGTTGATCTGTGAATCGGTCAGGGTTTTCATTGAATGTACCTGCTAATATAAATTACTTTATGTTATAAACTACTTTACAGTATACACCAACCTGAATGAAACGGCAAGTTTTTTCGTGTTTTTTCGCCCCGCGGGAACGGCGGACATCTACCGACTGGGCCGGCAGCCCGGCGCAGCTCCGCCGCGGCATTTCACGGCACGACGATACATTCACAAGTCGTACCCGGTTTTTTCATTGCGGTTTTACGGCAACCGGCCATGAATATACCTTTGCAAAAAAGTGTTCGGGGGACATGGCATGAAAAGGATCTGCGTAATTTTGATCGCGGCATTCACAGCCGGAATGCTCGTGCTGCCGTCCGCGGCACGCGCCTTTGGCGTGGGCGCGTATGTCACGGGGGGATATGGCTCGTACAAATGGGATATCAGCCCGTCAACCATGCTGAGAGACTACAATGTCAAAACAGAACTCAAGTCCAGGCAGGCACCGCTCATGCTCGGGACCGGAGTGATGATCGATTCGAGCCTGGCCGACGAGTCGATCGTGAACGTCCGCTTCAAGCTCGGCTACCAATACGCCCGATCCCCGGCCATCCGGCAGGACGGGTTCGGGACGAACCTCATCGTCGGTTTCGCGCCGTACCGTAGCGAGAAGCTCCGCTACTGGCTGGGACCGGTTTTTCTCATCGATTATTATAATGGAAAGGGAACCAAGAAGCAGTACGCGGCCCTGTACGTGGGGTTCGGCCCCGTGTACGGCCCGTTCTCGTACCGGTGGAACTTCCACACGGCGTACCTCGGCGCGGGCCTCGCCACTGGCCTGAACTTCAACCTGGCGAAACGCTTTACCCTGACGCTCGAGCTCGCGGGCACCGTCGCCAAGGGGTTCGGCACGTCAAGGGATCTGCGCAGCTCGAAGGAAGGCTGCGGCAACTGGGGGTTCGAGGGCACCGTCACGATCGGATTTCTCTACCGCGTGATATAAATCCCGGCCGGCGCAAGAATGGGATATACCTCGCGGCGAATGATCGCCCCGGAGGTATATCCTCATAGCCATTTATTATGATAAGATTCCCGTTCCTCACCGTCGGCATCCTTCAGCAAGTCGTCCCGGTTTCCCCCGAGAACGTCGTTGAACAACTTGGCGGTGCTTTCGACATCGGTCTTAAATGCGTACTTGTTCACCGCAGGGGCAAAGAAACCCAGCGGATAGAGCACGCAGGGAAAAATCTTGAACCCCTCGACGAGAATGTACAGCGCGAGGGCGACGGTGGCGATAATGACGAACAAATACCCGAAGACCTGATCGAACGACTCCGCCCGCACCGTCACGGTGACCGTGCTCCGGCCGCCGCGTTCGTCGATGTATCCCGTTATGTCGGAATACCTTTTCATGAGCTGCCCGAGAGGTATGAGCGTAAAGCGGTGCCTCGCCATGGCCTCGGGATTTTTTGACAGAGAGCAGCGAAAGTTTTTTCGCTGCGTGCATTGCAGCATCAGGGCGTCGAGGATCGCCTGCGGCGACCTGTCAGATTCGTAGGTAAGCGTCGTTTCCGGAAACAGCATGCGCCTCCCCCCATTAAATGTCGGCATGATCCATGTTTATGAACCGCCTTGCGCCTTTTTCTCCCCGAGAATGATTTCGAACAGTTCCCGCGTATAATACACGTCGTTGCGGTAATGATAGCGGTCAAGGCCCACGAACAACAGCGCGAAGAACACGAAAAGGGACGCCCGGGGATCGAGGGTGCGCGCCCCGAAGCACACCCACGCCACCCCGAGGAGCACGAACAACGAGGCCAGGTAGGTGATGCCTGACTTCAACACGGGCGATTGTATGTCCACCGCGATGACGCTTTTTTCGCCGTTCCTGTCGACGGAAACATCGATCCTGGAATAATATTTTCTTCTTTCCCAGGTATAACGGCCCAGGGAAAACCTTCGCCCGGGACCTTCCCCCTGGTTGCGCGGCACCGTGCAGTCGAAGGTTTTACGGTGTTTGCAAAACGACACCGCCGCGTCGAAGATTTCCTGCGGCGGCATGTCCGATTCGAAGACGAACGTCGTTTTCGGAAAAAGGAAATTCTTTAGCATACTCCATACCCGGCCGCGTTATGAGAAGCATGATTCATTACCTGATACAATACATAAAAGTTCATGACTTTTCAACCGCGAAAGCCGGCACCGGCAAATTTTTTTTCTCGTCCCCGGACAGGAATGAGTACGAAAACCCGTTGCGCAGAATCGTCATCAGGTCGTTTTCCGAAAGCCCCATGCCGCGCGCGTGCAAAAACTCCCCGATAAGCGTGGTCCTGAAAAAGGTGGGATCGTCGGTGCTGATCGCGACCGGCACCCCCGCGTCGTACAGCCTCTTCAGGGGATGCTCTTCGTACGACCGGTACACGCCCGTGAAGATGTTGCTGGTGGGGCACACCTCGAGGCAGATATCGTTCCCGGCGAGGTATCGCACCAGGGCCGGGTCCTCGATCGCGCGCACGCCGTGGCCGATCCGCTCCGCGCCGAGAAGCCTCACCGCGTCCCACACGCTTGCAGGCCCCCTGGCCTCGCCCGCGTGGGCCGTGAGGCGAAATCCTTCCGCGCGCGCGCGCTCGTACACGCGCCGGTAGTTTTTCGCGGGGTAAAAATGCTCGCTCCCGCCGAGGTTGATCCCGACCACGTTCGGGCTCCTGTGGGCGACGAGCTTTTCCAGCGTGCGCATCGAGTCGCCGGCCCCTCCGTCGCGGATCACGTCCGCGATCCAGCGGACCCCGACGGTCTTTTTCCGCGCGCCGTTTTCGAGGCACTCGACCAGGTCCCCGAAGGCGATCCCCCGCCTCTCGTAGTCGGCCATGGACACGGTGATCTCGGCGTAGGCGATGTTCTGGCGTTTCAGGCTTTCGAGCACCGCGTCCACCAGCCCCTGGAAGTCTTCGCGGTCCCTGATGAAATACCGCGCGAAGTAGAAGGATATGAGGAACGAGGTGAAAGACCCCGCGCGGAAGAGGCCCATCACGGTCTCATCCGTCCAGGTCTTTTCGGTCATGAACGCGCGCGTGGTCGGCAGCAGCCGGAACAGCGGCCTCTGCACGAGGGGGATATCCCCCTTTATGCCGCGCGGCGAATACTTTTCGATCTGCGCGCGGATGTATTCGAGCGGGATCGCCCCGCGAAGGTGCAGGTGGAGTTCCGCCTTGGGCAGAGCGCGCAGTGTATCCTCGAAGTTCGGTGAAGCCATATCGTCGTTCCCGGTACCCATTGTCCGCCGCCTGGAAGGTCCTTGTATAATGAAGAATCAGTTTCAATTATATGGGGATATACGCCGCCGCGGGCACTATCCTCATCGTCTGTTTAATGCTTGAACCCTGGAAAGGATTTACATCGATGGCATTATAAATCCATCACTTTTACAGGTTCCGTATGATTTCCGGAAGAAGATATATCCCGCACATTCCGCCGATCGCGGCGCCGGCAACCTGGGAAACGACATTCAGTCCCGCGATCTGCGGGCCCAGCTCGATGAACATTCCAGCGAACGCGCCGATCGCGGAACCGATCAGGGCCATGATGAACAGCCCGGCGAAGAGTGGATTGCCGCCTGAGTGAAGTCTTTTATAGATGCCGAGCACCCTGTCGATACCGCAGAGCAGCAACGCCATGACAACCGCGATAATCCCTGTGAGAGCATAATTCATGGAACCCACCTCCCTGAGAACATACAGGTTCGAGTCTTTCGCGTCACGATCTGGGGAACGGTCCCTGCATTGGCAGGGACTTCTTTCATTAATATATCATCATACCTTCTATACCGCGATAAATCAATTCTTAATTCGGGTAACGCGAAACCTCAGTTTTTACCTGTCCCTCAAAAAAGCCTTTACATCACCACGAAACCGCCCTACCGTGTGGTAATTTCATACAAAAAAATAGATATATAAAGAACCTTTTCTCACTTCACACCATTACTGGAGAGCATATATGAAACAGTTCGCCCGAATTTTGGCCCTGGCCGTGTTACTGTCGATACCTTTAGCCGCGGTTCAGGCGGCGGATGACAAGGCGGCGCCGGAAAAAAAACACGCCTTCAGCATCGGTCCTGTCTTCTGGTTCACGTGGTGGGACCCCTTTTTCAAGAACGATCTCTCCACGAAGTACGGCGGAGCGTTGAATTACGCACGGGGAAGAACCATATCCCTTCCACCCTCGTACCTGGTGGGCCCCACGGTTTCGTTCACCATTTTCAAAAAATTTTCCCTGGGGGTCCTTTTCGTGTACGGCCCCAAGTTCAACATTGAACGTTCGGAATCGATGGTGGATTTTTACTCATCTCCGGGTTCCGTGTATTATACCAGGGCCTTCGGCAGGATAACCAAATACGATCTCGACACCACGCTGAATTATCACCTCAACAGGTATGTGCGGGTTTTCGCCGGCATCAAGGTGCAGGGCTATTCGATCAAAGAGACATTGATGCCATATGGATTTGACTTTCGCGCCTTCGATAATTATGGCCTGTACAAATACCGGTCTCTCGCATACGGCCCCGGCCTTGGCATTGGCATCAGTATTCCCCTGGGCATGGACTTTTCACTCCTGTCGTCGCTTTCGGCGATCTACATGCGATCATCCAATGAATACCGGGGTCGGTCCGTAAATTATTCTTGCACGACGTACTTTGACAACACCGAACGCATGGTGAACGACGTATGGGGCGGCAACGGCACGCTCTCTGTCGCGTATTTTCTCAGGCAGGCCTCGCTTACCTTCATCGCGGGAGGGCGGTACCAGTACCTCAAGTACTACACCGTCGAATACACCGAAACCGGATACATATATCCCTACAACCCCGGATTAAAATACGCCGTGACCGAGGTTCGCCGGGGCGTATACTCGCACAAGGCGGACCAGTTTTACGGGCTCATGCTCTCGGTGATTTATACGCTGGATTTCTGATTGTTGCAGGGGCTCCGCCCCTGCAACCCGGACCTCCGTTTATTGCTTCGCTTCCACATAGCGAATCTTCGAATGCGAATCAGACCCGGCCCGGAACAGCACCGCCACGCTTCCGTACGCTTCATATCCCCGCATCGGGAAGGTTCGCCTGCGGTTCAGGTAGTACCACGCGTTCGGATACAGTTTATAGAATGTCTTCCACCGCTGGTCGGTCCATTCGATGCCGTATTTGAAGCCGCCCTCGACGCCAAGAGTGAGGTTCTTGCCGAGGTTAAGGTTGACGCCCGTCGCGAGGCCCGCCGCTGCGCCGTAACTCATTATCGACGAAAGGTAACCCACGTTGTCCCCCCAGGTATATTTACCCTCGATCACCGGGCCGATAAACCACCGGATATTGTCGGTGTGAACGACGCCTATCCCGAAGATCTGGTCCAGACGCATGCGCGTGAGCTTCATCGACGTCTCGCGTCTTGCCGTGTGCTGCTCGACGCCGACCTTCAGGCGGTAGTTGAAAACGTCCATGCTCGCGAGATTCGTATCGAACACAAGGCCTCCGCCGACCGATACCGTCTTATAATTTTGCGGCAGAGTTACGTAGGTGTATAACAACGTCAGTGAATTGCTTTTGATGCTCTGAGTCGTCTTTCCGCCTGAAACCGTCGCATAGGCCCCGATGCCCACGGCGTTTGCCTTGACCGTAACAAGCGAAAGGATGAGTAAATAAAATAAGATTAGTTTGCCTCGCATAAGTGTGTACCCTCCATGTTATTTTTGTTGCGGGGTGAAAGCGACAAGCTCGCGGATCATTTCGAGCTGGCTGCCGGTTGGTTTTAAAATGATATATTTTCCACCGGTCGAAAGACGTATTGACATTCTCTTTGCGTTCCCCATCGCCTTTTCCAGGTCCGGCGTTGACACGATTTTTGCCTTCAGATAGCAATGAAAGTTCAAACCGCCGGATATTGTCGATTGTATGTCCACCGTCTTGCCGGTTATTCCATTATCAATCGTCCCATATCCCGATGCATATCCATGAAGAAGAATATCCTTGTCTTTCTTTCTTTCAGTCAGCTTGATCGGAAAACTGACGTTATCCACGAGGATAAAGGCGGCTTCATCCAGTTCCTCTCCATGATAGCCTGTGCGCCTTCCGGTCATTCCGTCGATCTCCAGCTCGATGCGTACCGGTGATTTTATGCCCTTTTTTATCGTGCGCGTAAAGCAGGTACGGCCGTTCGACAACGGCCCCTCGACCACCTTAATTCGCTCTTCATATTTCACAACAACCTCGTTTGTATACGGATCATTCATGACCGTAACATACGTGGCACAGCCGGTATATAAGAAGAGTACCACTGCAAGAATGAGAATTTTTTTTATCATGTGATGCTCCTTCAAAATTAATTCTTTTATATTAATAAAGGCTTAAATGCATGTTCTCTAAACAGTCTCAATCGATACTGTCAATCTCGTCATTGGCGATGGAGTCCCGGGGGGCAATCAATACCATCGTCGATTATTTTGGACGGGATATATTACACCGTTATGTGGCTCATCAACCCGTAATACTATTGTCAAGTGCCAAAAATAACCTCAGGCAAGCATCGCTCACCTATATCGCGGGAGGATGGTACCAATAACTGAAGCAGTTCAGCATCAAAGGGACCGAAACCGGACACATGCTTCCCTAAAACCCCAGATTTGAATATAACGTAACAATCATGCACCGAGGCATTTACACACAGGGCCCCTCAGTTTTGAAGGCCCATGCTTTCGGCGATATATACGCTGGATTCTTAACCATAGCGAGAGAGATGGCACCTACAAGCTCTAGTGTATTCTGATCCAGTTCTATTATTGGGCTCGCATTGACCATTCACTTCTATTTCTTTATATCAATATATCTCAACACCCAGCCCTCAAAACTCTTGATAAAAACCAGATCATATTCCCTGTCATTCTTTTTGATCTTGTACACGTATCCTACCATGTTCGGATCCGTCTGGACTCGCATCGCCGAACCGGCAATATCACTCTCCTTGATTTCGCTTATGCCGTATTTTTTATTAAAGAAGATATCATTGACGTCTTTATTGTTTATAAGGACATCGAAAATCGAGGTCGATATCGAACCCGGTTTATCCTTATGCAATACAAAATCAGGCGAAATATATTCGCATATTTTATCCATGTTCTTGCCGCGAACGTCTTTGACGAACTTTTTAAAATCAATACTGGCTTCCTTGACGGCCGAAGGGCCATTGAATAGTACCTTTATACTCGTAACTTTGCCATTTGTAGACTCGATACTGAAATTGTCTTTCTTCATATATGAATAATATTCGATGCCCTTCATCGGCTTACCGGTTGATTCGTCGATTGCCCCGGTAATGCTGTTGGGTTTACCGAATACACTGACCGCTTTCGAAATCGGATCGCCTAGATTAACGCCATTCAAACCCAGGGAAGATGGATTGCTCTTGCCCTCCAGCTGAATGCCCCAGATCAAATCCGGACGCGTATTGTCCGATTCGAAGATGACCGCATGGTCTTTCATCGAGTATGCAATATAACTGAATCCGTCCTTGAATTTATGTGTTTTATAAGGTTTTCCGAACTGCTTGATCGGGGCAGACGATTTCTGGCCGATCTTGAAGCCGTACAAAACAAACTGTTTTTTTGCATGTGCATCGATATAGAAAAATATCGATGCCATGAGCAAACTGAAAACTATTATCCTCTTCATGTAGCACCCCCTAATTTAATTTGATAATATTATTTATTGTGAACATGCACGTTTCCCTTTCTATTCATCGCGTTGTATATTTCGTTCTGGATTTGCTCGTGATTCTTTATCTTTGTATTTATAAGCGACACATAACTCAATCCTTTCATTTTCGTAATATGCCGGGCGCCTTCATCGGTGATGGCGGTATTGTCTAATTCAAGATTGGTCAGCTTGGGCAATTTCATATTGGCGAGTATCTCCACACCTTTATCCGTCACTTTGGTATTATTCAGCTTTATCGCTTC
Organism: uncultured Leptospirales bacterium; assembly: GCA_964423905.1. Classification (GTDB taxonomy): domain Bacteria; phylum Spirochaetota; class UBA4802; order UBA4802; family UBA5550; genus CAYRGX01. Next base: position 96,259 of record CAYRGX010000006.1, read on the forward strand.
AAGGGTTCTGATTTTTTCAAGGTAGATTAAATCTTCATCCTTTATTTGAGTATTTGTAAGTTCTAAATCTCTTAATCCTTTTAAATGTATTATTTTCTTTATGGTTTTACCTGTGATTTTGGACCCTGTTAAATCGAGTAATCTTAAATTCTTCAATTTCGGTATTATCTCGGCGCTGGTGTCATCAAATTGTGAATTGGTTAAGATAAGTGTTTCTAACTTTGTGAAGTGTGCCAGCTTTAGAAATCCCTTGCTCGAAATTATCTCCGAAGACGACGATAAATATGTAAATCTATCTTTGAAGGTAAGAAGTTCATCCAGCTCAGCATCTCCCACTGGTATTTTTGTTGGATCATATTTTATATTGGTTATATAAACTGAATTTAGTAGAAGACTTACATCCATACCATATTTCTTTAGTCGTTTCAATACCTCAACATCCTGCTGATTGATTGCAGTATCAGGTTTACCAGCAATTATTAGAAACACCGCACATATTAATGTAAATTTCATATCCTTTCTCCTATTAATCTATTGGCGATAAGATTCCTAAGTTTTGAAAATTTCCTATATCTACTTTTTTAGATGCTTTATTACTTTGAGCCATGCCATTATTCCTTACATCACCTGTATCAATCGCCGTATCCTCTTTCCCCGGCCCATTAAAATAACTGACGGAATAATGACCTGAATTTTTTATTATGGCTATCGCACCCATGTCAGCGGTTTCTTTCATCTTTTTATATTCAGGCCATGCCTTTTTACCATCATCACCGAATCCCCCTTTCCAATCTATTTTCAACCCATAGGCTGGAAGCACTTTTCTGTACATATTCTCTTTCAGTTCTCCCGTTTCAGGGACCATCGCATCGTGTTCTCTCGCATAGAGAAGAAACTCCTTATATGCATCCATTGTCGGTCTAATTCGTCCTTTCATGGCGATACCGAGAAAGACCGAATTGAAGGCACAATAGGAATTACCTCCTTCAGGTTTTTTTACAAGACTGACATTGAGTGTTTGCTCGATGATCTCGGTGCCTTCGGGCCCCTGGTTCATTTTTTTTGCCATCCTTTCAACGGTTTTTCTCTCCGGCGGATTCTCATTGATTCTCTCCGGGGCCTCATTGCCGCCTCTCAATGACGGATCGCCGCTGCCCGTATCCTTATCGCTATTTTTCTTCTCATCTCCAAATAGATAGTCATACGTTTTCTTTCCGGCATATGCCACCATTCCCAGGCCGGCTAGTTCCTGAAAAAAATGCCCCGTGGGATCCCTGTACAGAACGGGGTTCCCGTGGCAATACATGTACCGGTTCCACCCGGCCGAGGTGTACTCCCCGTCGATCACGCTGTCCGGCGACACGAACCTCGCAAGCCCGGGGTCGTAATGCCGCGCGTTATAGAAATAGAGCCCGGTCTCCCGGTCCAGTTCCTGGCTGTTGTACTTGGGTGCATGGGACGTATTTCCCTCGGAGAACCATGTCTCCCCGTAGGGCAGATACTCCATCCTGGAAACGATCATGCCGCGATCGTCGGTCACGACCCTCACCGAATCGACCTGGTCGGTCAAGTAATATCTCGCCCTCCCGTTGGGCGTAACGGCCGCGATCCGCACGCCGTTCAGGTACACATGATTAACGCCCCGCCCCGCGTCGGCCGGGGCGTCCCCCTCCGCGGCGGCCTTCCTCTCCACGGTGTAGTGAATGTCGGGCGAAAGAATCTCGCGCATCTCCCCGTCGTCCGACCGGTCGAGGCGCGCGATCTTCCTCACTCGGTGGCCCCGGTCGTCGTAATCGTACCTCCCCATGAGAAGCTTCGCGTCGGGATCGCGCACCTCCCTCATGCGGCCGCGGGAATCGTAGTCCGCCTCCATGCTCATGCCCGAGGAGTGGTCGCGTTTCTGCACCATGTTGCCTGCGCGGTCGTAGTCCATGTCCAGCGCGGTCCCCGCCGGGCCGTGTACCGCGATCGCCGCATGTCCCCTGTAGGTGTAGGTCCAGCGCTTTTCAGCGGAACCACCGCCGGTGTGCGTTTTTTCCAGAAGGTTTCCCGAGGGCGAATAGGCGTATTTCGATTCATAGCTCTTTACCGTACCGACACCCGACGGCGGTCCCCCAACGCCGCCGGCATCATCGCCATCCGGGACGCGCGTGGCCGGCGGGAACGCCTCGTGGCCGCCCGCGGCCCGCACGAGACGGCCCAGCCCGTCATACGCATATTCGTTTCGCACCACCCCGGGGAACGCGCCGTCAGGCCCGCAATCCCACGCGCTCTCCACGGAACGGATCCGGTTGTCGCCCCCGAACGAGTACGTGGCGTCCTGGACTGTCCATGTCGCCCCGTTGTGGACCGTTGTCGTGACAAGCCTGGAAAGCCTTCCGCGCACGTCGTACCGGTATGAGGTGTTCGTGCCGTTGCCGCGCTCGAGTGCGGCAACCTGTCCGAATTCATTATACTCCATGCGCCTGACCAGTGCCCGTTCGCCGCTCCCGGTATCGATCGAAAGTCCGGTGACCCCTGCCGAGCAATGCTCATAGCGCGCGACGAGCCGGGTGCCGGTCGCCCTGTCGCGCGGATATACGACCAGCGACGTGCGCCCGAGGAGATCATGATCATACGCTGTCTCGTATTCCTCGTGGGGGCCCTTTCCCTCTGCGTTTACGATCTGCCGCCGCTCGCGCGAAACGCGTCCCATCCGGTCATAGCTGAACGACAGGCGCTGAACCGGTTCATCGATGGCAACAAGGCGCCCGAGCGCGTTGTCGCTCCCGGCCGCCTCGTCGTAGGCATATCGGATAATCCCCTCTCCCGCGGGAAGACGCTTCGCTACGATCCTCCCGAGGGAATCGTATTCGTATTCCGTGACGAGGCCCCTCGCGTCCTCGCGCCGCATGACCTCACCGAACGGCGTGTACTCCATACGCGAATATCCCCGGTCCGGGTCGGATTCCTCGACCACCCTTCCGAAACCGTCATGCCGCCAGCACGCAACCGCCCGCGACGAAGAGTCCCCGCCACCTGGAGTGAAAAGCGACGCCGGTACCGCAATATCCATGGACGCGTCGTTGAGGTCCATTTTCTTCACCCGGTTTCCCGCCGTGTCGTACGCGAATCCCAGCCGCGCTGAAACGGTCCTGCCGTCGTCTCCGCGACCGCTTTCTTCCACGTACAGGACCAGCCCCCGCGAATTCCGCACCGTACGCACATTACGCCCCGCGCTGTGACTCTCCACCGTGGTCCAGGGGCCGTCGTACTCGTAATCGATGCGGGAAGCATCCTCTCCCGCATCGGCGGGGAAGGTAACGCGGGATACGCGCCCCGCGGGATCGTAACCGGTAATCGTCGGGTTCTTTTCGCCTCGCGGCGGCGCGTAATGCTCCAGGTCGCCCTCGCCGGTCCATTCAGGCTGGCTCCTGCGTATAATCCTGCCGGCCGCATCGTAGACGATCGCGCCCGATTTGACAAAGCGCCTTCCATCCTTCTCCCCCATCCTGTCGACACGGTGCAGAAATCTCCCCAGGCCATCATGGTACGCTGCGACCGCGGCCGTATACTTTGCGCCTGAATCCCTCACGAGCCTGGCTCCCGCCGGGAATCCCGTCATGTATGAATACTCGGCGGTAACCTCGATGCCACGCTCTGTGTCAGTTTTTTCGGCCACGGGCCTTCCAAACGCGTCGAACTCGACGTACGAACTGTTCCCATTCGGTTCCGTAAGCCTCGTGGTCTTGCCGAACGCGCCCGCGTAGTCAATCTCCCGTTTGGTGACGAGCGTGTGCCGCCCCGCAGCCACACGCTCCGCGCACACGAACTGGAAAAGGACCGGGTCGTACTCGCGCTCGACCGTCCGGGAGGGATTCCCGCTCTCATCGGACAGCCGTACCGGGTTCCCATAACCGTCGTACGCGTAACGCCTTATGGTATCCGCGGCATGCGCGAGCGATCCTCCGGTGTAACGCGTTCGTTCTTCCGCGAGATTGCCCTTCCCGTCGTAGGCGAATTCCGATGTTGTTTCATTCACGCTCCCGGCAAAACGTTTTTTGGATACGCTCCGCGTAATGTTGGCGGCTTCGAGGTATTCGTAGTCCTCTCGTTCGGTCGCGCTCACCTCCGCGTGGACCGCGTCATTATACCTGTCCGTGGTGGTGACGGTCCGATGGCGCATCTCGAAGGCGCCCGGCGAATACTCCGTATCGCTCGTGCTCGTCGCGAACAGCGCCCCCTGCCTGTATTCGTTCGTTGCGGCAATCTCCGCGTAATACCCCGTACCGGACGCGCCGGGCGCGGCAATCTTCCTGACCCGGTATTCGTAATCCGCGCGTGTATACTCGGATCCATCGGTCCCGTAGCTTCGTTCCGTTTTCAGCGCTCCGGCGAGGGCCCGGTTCATTCTGAAATCTTCGTACGGATCGGCATGATATTCGCGCACTGTTTTCATCCCCCCGGGAAGGGTGATCGTGAACTTCCCGAACCCGAAATAGTCCGCCTCCTTGAACCCGTCTATGAACGAACTGAATGAGCACCCGGCTTCGTATTCATATGATGTCGCGTAACTCCTGCCGAGACCGTCGTGAAGGGTCATCCGCGAGCACACCAGATGGTTCGCCGCCAGGCGCGGGGTCCCGTCTTCATCGGTATTGTCGAACGAGGTCGAGTTCACGTATTCGAATTCGTACTCTCCCCCGATGCCGTTTTTCACGCGCGTGAGAACGTCGGGCCGCACCCCGGTCGACAGGGCGAAGTACCAGTTGCGTTCAGCCACGTGGAAAAAACCGAGATCGGTTATGCCGTCCCCGTTGTAGTCGCCCTGGATCCACTGGATGGGATATACCTTCGTCATGAGATCGCCGCGCGCAATGGATTGTTCGACCAGAAGGTTCTCAAGGCCGCCGGTATCGAGGTTGAGCCTTTTGAGCCCATCGCGGGAACGGACAACGGGCCTGTCTTCATGATCGTATTCCCCCTGGAAGGTCGTGCCTGCTTCGAGCGCCAGTTCCCGGACCGCCCAGACCTTCGGCTGCGACTGCGACGAATCGATGCCGAAGCGATAGAAGCGGATCGCGCTCCCGGACGAGGCCGCGTACTGGAGTTCGGCATAAGTGCCGCGGCCCACGATTTGCGACGAAATGATCCCGGCCATCGGGGCCTTCGGCGAACCGGAGAGCGCCCTGAACACGATCGACGTCATGTCGTCAGTAACCGTACCCAGGTACCAGCGGAATGAACCGGCGGACGAATCCACGACGATGATCTGCGACTTCCCTCCGGTCACCTCCCCGCTGAAAAACCGCATGGTTGCACCGGAACGAGCCTCCCGGAAAAACGAAGGAGCGAGATCACCCGAAATATGGAGTCGTCGCGCAGGTCCGCCGTCATAAAGTACGAACGCGGGCGTCGAAGCCGCGTCGTCACACACAACCAGCTGCGGTTGCGCGGAACCCGCGCGGAACGCGTCGATCAGGAAGAGCGAGCGCGCGGGATCGAATCCGCTGACAGCCCCGGACTGGATCTCGGCAATTACATCTTTGCCAAAGGTGGATCCGGACCGGTGGCGCAGCATCGATATCCTGCACCTGCCGTTGCCGATTGTTGACGCTTCACACTCGGCGAGAAAAAGCATGTCCTTCCCCCCGAAGCGCTGCGTCCTCCCATTGAAGAGTAAAGACGCGCCCTCGCGTTCCAGGTCGATGCCGGCAAGGACTTCCTCCGCGCTTCCGTCCGGCCGGCGCAGTGTCATGCGATTGTCGCGGCGTGAATACACGAGCAATTCGGGGGCCGCGCCCCCCGTGAAGCAGCCGGAAAAGGCCCGCTCGCCCCTGTCAGTATGATAATTGCCGTCATACGTGTACGCGAGCGGGAACGTACCGCCCGGAGTCGCCGCGACGCCTTTTCCCTGGACTGGAACGATCTCATCCCTCGGAAGCGGCGCGGCCAGGATTCTCTCCGGATCGGGACAGTTCTTGAGTGTCGTATACGTTCGCCAGCGGAACCCCTTCGGCGCGGCTTCTCCCACGCGAAAGCTTCCGGAAGACGAAGAATAATATCCCACGTCCGTGCGCCCGTCTCCGTTGAAGTCGCCCTGTATCCACCGCGTGATGTCCTCGTTCCCCTCCATCCTTGAATACACCCGGAACTCGAAAGCGCGATCCTTCGCTGAACCTATCCACCATTCCCCGCGCGCCCTGTCGAAGATGAGAATATCGGACACGCCGTCTCCGTTGAAGTCGCCCGAAAAACGCTCGTTCGCGAACAGCGCCTGTTCCGGGGCGGCGAACGTACGGTAAAGGTACCACCGGAGAGTGAACCCCGGCTCGTAGTCAACCGGGGTGTTCTCGCCCACCCACCACTCGCCGCTCCGGGCGTCGTACACGGCCACGTCGGTCAGCCCGTCGCCGCTGAAATCTCCCGTAAAAAACGAAACCTTGTCGCGGTGCAGGCCGTGCTCACTCGCGTCCGCGGTCGAGGCGCTGTTACGGCTTTGATCCGGCCTGTAATCGGAGCGGAATAGATTTCGAAACCTCGAGGACACGTCCAGAAACTGGAAATATCCCCCGCCGTTTTTCATGAACACCCATTTCCCGTTCGATTCGTCGAAGAGGAGCGCGTCAGAAAGGCCGTTGCCGTCGAAATCACCCGTGAACCACTCGCACCTGAACGGATCCGCGCCGACACGGGCACTGCCGTATGACGTGAACCGGAACGAACGGCCGTCATGCTCGGCAATAATGAATTCTCCGGTCCGGGGCAGATAGAACGCGATATCGCTCCTCCCGTCTCCGTTGTAGTCGCCGGTTACGTTTCCCTTGAACCATAGTATGTTGTCCGGTCCCCTGTATCCCCGGTACCGGTTGCCGTATCGGACGTGCCGGTAGCCCCCGCCGGGAACCGCCTCGGCCGCGTTCCAGTCTCCGGTAGCCGGATCGAAGAATACCATGTCGGAAAGCCCGTCGCCGTTGAAGTCCCCCTCGAAGTACTGCACGCCCAGGGGGTTGTCCCGGGCCGTACCCGCGAGGGGATTTGCGGCATTGTGCCAGCCGAACCCATGCGCCGGGTTAGCGTACTCGAATTCGGGGATCGTGGTCTTCCTCGTTGACCGGATTGTCTTCAGGATCGGTCGCGACGAATCCTCCGATTCCTCGTATTCCAGGGAATACGCCCATAGCGTCGTTTCGGTTAGCCCGCGGGGGTTGTCCCACCCGACCTCGATTTCAGAAAGAATGCGGTCCATGGTCATGAGAAAGCCCGGGGCCCTCGATACATAACAGTTATCCCTGCGGCGATATTTGAATCGCACATACTGTCGTGCCTGCGAGCCTTCCCGCTCGTTGCCGGTGTAGCGTATCTCGCGGAGATAAGGCATCCTGGTGGATTCATACTCGTCGTAATCGTACACGGCATGCATGTAATTGCCGTTCAGATCCACCGCGCGGGAAAAATTCCAGATATAGGTTTTAGAACGGTCTCCGGGATCGTATACTCGCTGGTCTTCCTCCATCCCGTAAAAGGACACAGTGCCCGAAGGTTCCCTCACGCGCCACAATCCACCCCGGCCGCTCTCCGCATACTCGAGGCGCACCAGGGGCGACCCGGTCTCCATGCGGTAGGCTCCCTCCTCGCTTCCTTCCGGTCCGCTCACCTTGATCAGGCGTTTGCCATTGTATGAAAACATGTCCCTCCCATCGTAGCGGATCGGGCCGTATCGGCTCATGCGCGACACGACCCCCAGGCCGGTGGAAAGCGACCACCCGGTCCCGGCGATACCGTCACCTCCCGAAGAGGAATATGCCAGCGAAAGCGAAGGTTGCAGGCCCGCGCGGCCCGGCGCGATTTCCACCTGATAGGAAATATCGACGGAACCGTAGTTGGATATGGCCGGCGGCCTGATGAACGCGGCGCCGGAAGTAGCGTCCGGTGCGGGCATCCGGAGCCCGTCACCGCCGCTGTGATTGGTCGACGACGAGAGCGCGTTTCCCGCGGAAAAATCGCCCTCCGCCGCGGAGGGAAAATCCCCCTGCCCCGGCGGAGGCGGAATCAAAGGACGGCCGTTTTTCCCGCAGCACATAAAGATTGCGGCACAGCAGGCACATGCCGTGCGGGCAAGTAATCCACATCTCGAGTGCAGTCCGCCTTCCACGGTACTCTCCCCCTACGCCGGCTGTTCCGCCCTGTCGTGGGCGTGTCTTGCGAAAACCCATCGCCGGAGCAAATACGGCACCCGGTCAAAGAGCATGTCAAAGAAAGGCTCCAGTCGATCCGCCCTTTCGGGCACGCTGCATTCCATGCTCTCGACGAGTACGCGGCCCCGGTACACTGAGATCGCGCACAGTCCATCGAAGCCGGAAGACGTTATGACGATATCGAACGCTTCGCCTGCAACCCGGATTTCTTTAACCCTCACTTCCATATCCCCGCACCTCTACCTGCTGTATCAGGGCCGTCCGAGGACCTGTCTGTATTTTTTGCGGCAGATGATCTCACCGCCGGAGTTGTAAGCGGTGATTTCCATCGAGAGGAGGCAGTTGTCCGTATCGATGGTCTGCAGCCCTAACCACCATGCCCGCATGTCTTCGATGCGAAGCATCTGAATGTCCTCGGTGTCGGATGCGCTACGATCCAGATCAAACGACCTGGTCCCTGTTAGTATGGTGATCCAAGGCCAGAGCCATCCAATGACAGTATTATAGGTCAGCGTTCCAGTTATGCGATATCGTTCCGTTCCGTCCGGGAGCTCTTTCATGTTACATACAAGCGTCGATCCTACACCATATGTCGCATTACCCTGGATGTAGTGCAACGTGACATCGTTGTTGAAATACGCTGTCCATCCGATCGTCCCGTCATAGTCCGTTTCCACGGCTTTTTCCGTGACGACACCCTTCAGGTTGTTCACGGTCATCGCATACACGCGCACGGAATATGCGGTTATCGGGCTGAGATCCGGAATGGTATAACTGACTGGCCCGAGCGCCAGGCTCCCCGCGGAACCGTCGTATGTATCATAGCGCGACCATTCCTGGTCCTTCGACGATTTCCACTCGATCACGTAGCGGCATTGTCCTTCTATCGGGGATACTTTCACGGTGACACTTCTGCCCGAAACCGAGCACTCCACCTGGGGCCCCGTCGATGCGGGAATCCCTGAGTAGGGAACGAGATACATGATATTGTCGCAGGAATCGTTCCTGTCGAAAGTGAAACGGGCAAGGCTTTCGCCCGAGCTGCCGTTTCCGCCGTTTTCGATTCCCGTGCTCACCCCGATCAACGCGATTATGTATTTCTCGTACGGATTGCATACGAGATGGTAATTGCATTTTCCGTCGTTATCGGGATATACCTCGACCATGTTCCAGTACCCCGCGTCCTGGGGCCGGTTGTTGCCTCTGTCCCATCCGATCTCCTTCCAGCGGTCGTTGGAACTCGAAAATTCAAATGATCTGTGCATCGTCCGCCAGTAGAGCTTGTAGTGGGTCGCGTAATGCGACGTGATACTGCTGATATCGATCCCATTCGGTCCCGGGCTCGCATTGAAAGAGGGGAAATCGAGCACCGCCGGCAGGGTCGGGCGGAAATTCGAAGACTCGTCGATAATGCCGCTGACGAGATATCTTCTCTGTTCAAGCGGGGAAAAGAAATACAATGCCCTCGGCGCCTCGCAGCTCCCGCCGTCATACAGCGCGAAGGGCCTGCTCCCCAGACTGGATCGGATCGAGTCAAATGACGATACGCGATATTGCTCGAGCGCCGTCTCAAAACGTGAAGCGTCCGTTTCCTTCAGCGACGACCAGTACTGCACGAAATCCTTTACGCCGGAATCCGTTACGATCCCGTTCATGCCCTCGGTGAAGGAAGAGGGACACCCGACTTTTTTCATCCAGAACGTGTCCCGGTACTTGCGTTCAGGCACAGTCCGCAAGTAGACACTCACTTCTTCCTGTGAGCCGTGGAACACGGTGCCGCCCCCGTTTACGGTTCCGTCCGGGGGCTTGAAGTATACGACGAAATGCTGGAGGCGGTTGTCCTGCACAAAGCTCGTCCAGCGACAGTCGATTTCCTTGCCCTGCCTCCTGTCATCATGGGCCAGCTTGATCCTCCACCAACCGGAACCCTCGTTGAAGTTGACCTCGAGGTCGATGGAATCCAATCCGAAGTTCCTCGAAAGGGAACCTGGATAGAGCGCCCGGTCGCCCTCTGGCACGAACCTGAACGGCGCCATGCTTCTCTGCATTCCGTACTGCTCGTATTCCACGTTCACCGTGGCCGTGCCCTTGTATGAACGGCATGCCTCCGTCGCCTCAGCGGGGCAGTTCCTGTTCACGGCGTACACCGTCACGTAATAACTGCCCTCTTTCGGAGCCTCCTCGAGACCCCCATAGGGATGCTCAAGATCTATCACGTTGATACCGCCGTGCCCGCGCACCTCCCGCACCCTGTTCACGCCGGATAGACCATTGTAGGTCGAATTGACCGGTCCCTCGCATCGAATGAGGAAATACTCGGTATTGGGAGTGTCCTCGATGCGGACATAGATCTTACTGCGCTCGAGGTTCATCGCGCTGTAACTGAAACCGTTCGTCGGGGGGGTTGATGTGGCGTCACTTACCTCCGTTTTCGCATCATCGGTCCCGTCCGCTGAGCTGGCGTATGAAAATTGCATTCCGTCATACACTCCCCAGGCGGTCACTGACACGTTGTACAGGCCTCCGTTAATCGGACCCATTTCGCCGGCACCGTTCATCAGCCTCGACCTGCTGTTTATGTATACGCATCCGCCCGCCTTCTTGATTTCATCCGCACCGATCCTGACCGTTCTGCCCGGATCCCCGCTGCCGGCTTCGCGGATGTTCAGCGCGTAATAGCGGGCATTTTTTGATTCGTTGATGGTCACCTTGATGCTGTTTACCCCGCCTTCGGCGAAATGACTGAAGTTGCCGGGGATGCCGTCTTCTTCCTGATCGGGGAAATCGAGCGTATATCGAAAATCCCACCATGCCCTCGGAGCGTCGACCGATTCCGGGTTGAGGGGGCACGCGATGCCCCCTCCCGCGACATTGATGAGTTCGTCTGACTGCCCGAAAAGATATTCGTTGTAAAGCGACTGCGAGCCCTGATCGCGCAGTGACAGGTGGCTCGACTGCAACGCGTAGGCAACCGGGTCGAACAGGAACCGCGATTCCTTGAGGTATACGTCGAGCCGTATCACGTCGCCCTTTCTCGCCTTCCCCATTTTCACGGACCGCGCCATCTCGTCGTTGAAATTCACCTTGTCGTTCCAGCGCGTATCAAGCGGGATCAGCTCGCCGCTCTGGAACGGGGTGTAGGCGAAATGGGTAAAGTGTTCCCTGAAGTCGCCGATTTTAAAGAGAATGATTTCGTAGCGATCGCCTGGCCAGACGGGATCGTTGAGATCGCCCTGGAAGTATTTCCCATTGTGCAGTATCACCCAATACTGGGTCTGCTCCAGCATGTCCGTGGCAAGGGGACGGTCTTCGCTGTAGCCCTCGTTGTCCTCGGTACAGAACGGGTTGAATTTTTTGTCCGTCCCGATCCTCTTGATCGTCTCGATTTTTCGCAACCTGTTGTACTCGTCCGTGTATGACTTGACCTCCGTCGAAAACCTGGACCACTCGTTCCCCTTCACTCCCTGCGAGTATGCATACTCCCGCGGATCGGAACCCGGAGGAGGCGCGTACGAGCCGTGCCACCAGAGGCCGCTCGTTTTTACGCTGAGCTGATTTCCGGCATTGTCGACCTCCCAGGCGTCGCCTCCCTTTTCGAACGGCATGCGGTAGATGTTGAACAATGCCTTTTTGAGGGACACCCCGGGAGTAAAATTGCCATCCGGGGTCACGTCGAACGCGCTCACCCTGAATAGTTCCCTGCGATTGGGGGACACGATTTTGATCACCGCGGTACGCCCCTTGGCACCCTCTTCCACCTGCTTCAGATTCGTTACGCCCGGCTGGTAGGAGGAATCGCGAGGAAGGGTGATGTCATAGCTCACGATGCCGATCAAGGGGATATACCCGTTCTTGAGGGCTTCCTTCATCTTCGAGGAGGATATGCCGTCGACCACAAGCCCGTACGCGACGGTCTCCTCGCCCCCGCCCACCTCTATCTCGAAGGGATATCCGTCCCGGTCCTTGAGCTGAAACGTCGGGACCACCGCCTCAAGCCGCCCGCTTGGGAGCTTGAAAAACAGGGAGCAATACACCTTTGAGATCTTCACCGGCATGTTCACTGATTCGTTCTTAAAATAGATGGATGCCTGAACACGGCCGGCGTTCGGGCCGAGCACGATCGTCTCGCTGCTGATTTCATGTGTCCTGTAATTGTTCGAAAACTCTTCGGCGGTCTTGTCCTGGAGTTCCATGCCCTCGCTGTCCATGTTGTCCCGGTAGTTCACGTCCTCGAAGACCGTCTTTTCGCACATCGAAGACCGGTTGTAGCTGTTGGCAAAGCTCCAGTTCTCGCTCTTGCTGCTCTTGTTGTTCATGCCAAATTTGCCACCCATTGAATACGAGCTGACGATGGCGAAACTAAAAGCATTCTCCATGCCGATTTCCTGGGACTTCGAGTACCCGTACGAGTTCGCGTTGCTCGCAGCATCGGTAGAGCTGGTTTTCAGCACATAGGGCGTCGTTTTCTGATTGAGTTTCGTATAATGAACCGTATCCATGTTCCGGCTCTTGGTGCGAGTTGTGTTTGCGCTCGATATCCGCTCGTCGAATACTTTTGTCTCTCCGGAAAGACCGTATTCGATGGCCATGGTGATATCATCGGTGCGCACCGTGACACGGGGATGATCAGTGACGAAGGGATTCGTGCCGAACGCGTTTTCGACGTCGTTCGGTATACCATCACCGTCGTAGTCGTTTACAAGGTTGTAGCCGGTCTGGTCGCGGTATGAACCGGCCGCGTATGCCGGAATCTCGCTCCCGAGCCGCGCCCCGAACAGCGGGTGTGTGTCCGGGTCGGGCTGACCGGGAAGAACGACTCCGCCATCATCCTTCCCGGAGTTACCCCCACCCTGTCCCTTTACATACTCGATAAGCAGGGGTATCGGCTTCCATTCAGGAGCCCCTCCTCCCCCGCACCCCGTTGCAAGAAAAGCGCCCGCGGCGACGCATGCCGCCGTGCGCATCATCCACATGCGCGTCATATCGCCCCTCCGTCATTTAAGTTATACGATATCAACGTGCGCCGAAAGGCGCTTCTAACAGGAGAACGTTTTCCTGCGGCAAGTTGTAAACGATTAATTCAGTCTTTTGAAAAAAAATTGCAATTTAATTTCGCATAACTTTATTAAGACGTCCGGACTTCGATTCCGTTTTGATAAGTCCGTCAGGCAGGGAAAGATTAATACATCCGGACGGTCGGGAAAGTCGGAACAGAACAAGCGGATACGCAATTATGGAATGTCATTGGCCAAGACGTTTCTATTAATGGAATATTATCGATAACGTTTTATTCGAGAGACAAAAATTGCAACTGCCATTGAATACCGATTACAAATCGCATAACGAATTCAAGACACGGCTCATATGGATGGCATACCACATCATGCCGCACTTCTCCATACGGCGCGTCAATATCCCCCACCCTCATCTTTGAAAAAATTCATCGCGCGGAGTCTTCAAAATATCAAAAACCGCACATAACCGCGCTTCCGTGATTAATCCTTTTACCGATGTCCGATTAATACTTCCATTGATATACGGGCGCATCCCCGGCCATTATATTTAAGCCAAAACGAAAAGTGTCATCACGATTCAGATCAGGATATTGCCGGTCATGGAAAAATTTTCGTACTCGCAATCGGAACATTCCGCGGAGCCTCCCGACGCTGATTTCCCCGTCCCAGGGGGAACGATAGATCGCCTGAACAGCGCGCGTGAGTCGATAAGGTTCGCGAAAATATTCCTCGACAACCGCATGCACGTCCTGTCCGTGCCGCTGTTGATCTCGGCGCTGGAGGAAATCGGCACCATGATATTGAACGACGGTCTGGTGTTCGCCGATCCTGAAGGCGATCACGCAAAGCGTTACCGCGCCTCTGTCACGCCAGGCATGGAAAAGCTGGAGGCCCTCGCGCTCTATCCCTTCTTTATCAATCGCCTGTTGAGCGCCAGATCCGGCCATGCCCGCGACCAGAACTTCCACAGGGCCGTCGCCTGTAGCCTGCGGCAGCTCAATATCGACAGGGACAATCTGTCCGACCTGATCGGGGAAGATTTTACCGCCATAAAATCTAACGCATGCTGCCGGATGGGTGCATATCCCCCTGAAAAAAACGGCGCGATGGAACATTTTTCTTCAGTCGATCCTTCAATGGCTGACAGGTTCTTCAATTTTTCGAATGGATTGGCGAACCTCATACACCTGGTAGTCAAGGACATCATGAATGAACCTCCGGAAAAAAATGAAGATGGCGGAATTGCTGCTGACGATCAGGAAAAAGCAACTGCTCCTGGCAAGGATGGCGTCGATGCCGCCCGGGACTGAACACACCGTCTATTTACGCAGGCGTTCATCGTTCTCGTTCAACACTCTCGGTGGAAACGGCATGTACCCGTCATGGCCCGGCGGGCGGGATGAATCCTGACATCCGCGCAAACCCCGGCCGGCACCGGAGTCACTCTTGCAGCATCAGCTGGTAGTACGCCACGTCGAGCCAGGTCCCGAGCTTGTATCCCACTTCCTTCAGGTGCGCCACCTTCGCGAACCCGAGCTTTTCGTGCAGCGCGATGCTGGCCTCCTGCTCCGCCGAGATGCCCGCGATGATGCTGTGGTGCCCGGCCTCCCTCGCCAGCCGGATCAGTTCCGAAAGGAGGAGGGTGCCGATCCCCCCCGACACCGCATCGTGTCGCACGTACACGGAATTCTCCACGGTAGGCCCGTATGCCCGGCGCTTTTTGTATTTCGAAATCGACGCCCACCCGACGATCCCTCCGCCGCTTTCCGCGACGATGACGGGATATCCCGCTCCGCGTTCCTGGAACCACGCGCGGCGGTCCTCCATGGTTTCGGGTTCTATCTGGTAGGTGCAGGTCGAGGAGACCACGTAGTGGTTGTAGATCTCGTTGATGTCGGCCAGGTCGGTTTCCGCCGCGCTCCTGAGCGCGATCACGCTTCCGTCCTTTATGGTGACTTTACGCTCCTGCATTAGATCGCCCATACGCGGCCGCGAATATCCCCACGGGGAGCGCGATGTTCCGCTAACGGAATATGATACGGCGCTTTTTTTACGAACATGCGCGTCCCTCCGTTTTTGTATGAGATATCATGCAAATTCCATATCGCATGGTGTTCGACAGTGCAACAATTATTTACGCGATCATTTTACCCCCATCAAGGGGAAGGAAGACCTACGGGTGATGTCGGATTGAAAAAGAATTGCGCTGCGCGCCGAATCCGTGTTAAATAGATCATCACCTGCAGGGGGGGTAGAAGAAATGACCCGGATAGGCATACTGGAATACATTGACATTTCAGACCTGGTCTTCGATATCATCGTGGTCACCTTCACCGCCTTTGTTCTCGGCCGCATCAACCCGGACGGGTCAAGGCTCGTCGACGTGCTCACTCCCGGCGGCATATTCGCCCTCGGGATGTGCGTACTGTTTTTTATCACCCTGTACATGGGACAGCTCTTCCGCCGGTACGACGAGCGGTTCGATTCGCCGTTCCTGCGCGGACTCATGAAATTCGTATTCTTTCTCGGTATCACCGGCGCGTACCTCGCGCTCATCCTCTTCTTCGCCGCATATCGCATCATGCCGTGGAGCGGCATCGCGCGAGAGATGGACATCATGATCGTGCTCTTCCCCGTATTTCCGCTCCTCTGGGGGCTGCAGTGCGTGTTCGATTACGATGAATTGAAACAGATGCTCTATGTTCTCTATATTCCCGGGACCGTGGCCGTACCGCTCGTGCCCATTTCCGGGTGCATCGTCGGATCGCATACCGCGTGGTACCTGGGACTCGCCGCGTTTGTCCTCTTCATCGCGTGTTCCGCCCTTCCTTTCGCGGTTAAATGGGCCTTTGGAAAAATCATTGGGCCGAACAAGATGGATCGCATGCTGGCGCTCCGGAAAAAAGGCATGGATCCTGTGGAAATCGAGGAAACGCTGCGCGGGAAAGGAGGGGGCGAGCCCCTGCCCCTTCTTGTCTTTCGCAAAGCATTCACCGTCATCGTTATCCCCTGCGGCGCGGCCCTGGCCATGCTCCTCTGGCAGAATATGACCGTGGAGATGCTCCACAGGGCCTACGCCAACTGGAACCTCGTCGCCGGGGCCGATGTCGTATTGCTCTCGCTCGTCCTGAGCGGGATCGTGCCCCTCAGGGTGCTCTCAGAGCTCGCTCCCCCCCTGCGGCCGGCCAACCTGGTCATCGCGTCGTTTGCGCTCGCCTATTACATGTTCGCGCTATTAAGGACAGTCCTGTGACCCGCTGTTTCGCGGCCTGCTCCGCGCCCCGGATCGCACATGAAAACCTTTTCCATGGAATGCCATGACATGAACGTGGTTATGACGGATACAGTCCGCGCCTGCGCGGCGCATCGACATTGATGAATCATGGAAGAACGCGCGAAAAACTGCACCATCTGCTCGAAGCTGAAAGACAGGGAATACACCTTCACGAAATACCTTTCGGATTACAGCACGCCTCCGCTCCCTGACGCCGCGGCCAGGCTCGTGGTGGTCATTGACATGAACCCGGGATCGAGCAGGGCGAGCCGGCTCATGCGGTGCCCGGAATGCGGGACATACTATCTCTACGAAAGCGATTACGAGTACCTTGTCAACGGCACCGAGGACGAGGAATTCCTCACGCGTCTGACCGATGAACAGGCCGGTGAATATCTTTCAAAATACTGAGAAGGCCCGCGAGGTCGTCACGCCAGTTCCAGAAAAAGGTACCCCTCGCGCCCGGTTATTCCCTTCGGCGTGAAATCCACCCTTTCCGAAAACAGGGGCCCGTCGTACACGAAGGTATGGTATTCCCCATTCTCGCCGGCCGCGTCGACACCCTTCGACGAGAGCTCTTCCGCGAGCGCCGACGTGAGATCCCTGCCCAGGTACGAGGGGCCGACCTTCGCCGCATCGCATGACACGATGACCGCCCTGAATCCCGCGTCCGCGAATTCCCTGACGACCCTCGCCCGTTCGTTCTGCCACAGGGGCTCGGTGAAGGTCATGCCCGCCCTGCGGCAGGTGCCGGCCACCCAGTCGAGGTGGTCCTGCATGTCGATGTCGCCGAACACGCCGTGGATGATGCCCTCGCCGCGCAGCTGCGCGAGCGCGTCGAGGAACTGCTCCTCGTAAGCCTCCCAGGACGCGCGCCGTGTCACGAGCGGAATGCCGAGCGCTCGCGACTGGGCCTCCACAAGCGCGGGCGGCAGCCCATGCGAGCGCGAGCCCTCGCGGTCGTCGCACATCATGGTCAGCAGGCGCTTCACCTCGCACCCCTCGTTGATGGCCCTGTAGAGCGCGAGGCACGAATCCTTGCCCCCGCTCCACGAGCAGAATGATGTAATCGTCATATCCCCTTCCTCTATCGGGGATTGCGCGTCCGGCCTTCCCCTGTGTTCGTTCCTTCAACCTGCAGTTTCGATCGTCCGCTCGCATAAAAGGACCGCCTCATGGAAGGCGGTCCTTTTATAGATTACAATGACTTCCTGCGTCACTTGCCCAGGCTGAAAATCCACCGGTAATCGTTGAACTTTTTCAGCGTGGCGTCGCACTCGTACGGGGTCGCGCCCGGCACGCTCGCGGTCAGGTGGTATTTCCCCGCGACGACGTTCGCCTCCGCGGTTTGTTTCGGTCCCGCGACCATCTTTTTCTCGACCGCGCCTTTGGCCACCACGGTGATCAGGTAATCGGTCTGGTTGTCGATCACGATTTTCGGTTCCTGCGAGACCGATTTCATCACCTTGAAGGGACCGTTCGGGTTCTTCGCGGTTTGCGCCGCCTGCAACAGTTTCTTCACGTCGTCAAGTTTGATCTTGCTCGCCGCTTCCTTGAGCGAGGCGCAGCCAGTTCCCATCGCCGCCACTGAGAGGGCGAGCACCAATGCGATTTTTTTCATACAATACCTCCGGGACAGATTCGACACGCGATGCACCGGACGTGTCGAGCATTCCTGACGCGGGGGGGATTGCGTACAGGAATGCTATAAAAAACATAACTCCATCAAGGAGTCGCGTCAAGGAAAAAACCGTCGCCGCGTGCATGCCTCAATGACATTTCGGATCGCTCTTGCCTGAGCCATGGTATTTGCCCTTTCCCTTCTTCGCGCCTTTTTTCACCACGCCGTCGTCGAAAATTTCCTCCTCCCATCGAAGGCAGCCGTCGCCAAGATAGGTGACCTTCTGGTACGAAATAGTCCCGCCCTTCCATTTAAACGGATGGCGCGTGTATGTCGCCGAATGGACAAGGCGGCCGTACCTGACGGAATATATCTCCAGCGTGCCGACCACGTCCGTGCCGCAATCGACGGCGACATACCTCAGATCCTTCGATAAATCGATGTCGAAACCGCAATTGTCCCCGGTCAACCTGATCGTGCAATCTATTTTCGGATTTACGGACGCGTTCATCACGACCAGGCACTGCCCACCGTCGCCGCAAGCGGACATCTCCCTTTCCATCCATGCGACCGTTCCGCGGGCTGCGTCGCAATACACTTCCCGCCCGCTCGCCACGAAGGGGCCGAAGATCCATCCTTTCAGGGCGCCCTGTCGCACGGAGAGCCACACGCCGCTCGCGCCGCCGATCGTTTCCATGTTCTTCGTTTCGGCAAGGATCTCGATGATGTCGCCCCTCTTCATCCGCCGCACCTCCTTCCCGCCGACGGAGGGGCCGCCGAGAAGTCGCGCCCCGTCCTTGATGACCACTCCCGGCCGGGCGGACACGGGCCCCGCCGTCAGCGCCAGCATGGACGCGACGACGATAATGTTCAGCAGCGCGGTATACCGTCGCACTCCCCTCACCTCCTGCCTCCCTCCGGTTCCTCCCTGCGAATCATGCCCGGAATTATTTCTTTTCAGCCGTCCCGCAAGCGGGTCAGGATGAAACCGCCGGGTTTCCCGCTCAGCAGAAAAAGGACGCGCTCAGCGCGGTGAGCACCTGCCCGCCGTAGTAGAACGCGAGGTTGATCCTGCCGTAGCGCCACTGATGGCGGAACCGGTGCAGCGCAAGGATCACGTCCGAAACGTAGAACAGCACCGCGCCCGCGGTGATGAGCGAGGCCTGCGTGAAGTTGAAATAGGTCCCGGAAAAGGTGGATATGGCCCTGTTCACCATGATGCTGATGATGAGGATGTACGCAAGCACCGGGATCTTCATCTCGCCGAGGCCCGGGAGCAGGTAGCGGTATATCCCCACCGCGGCCGCGGCGAGCACCAGGGCGCTTATCCAGTCGTTCGGCTGGAACCCGCTGAACACGGTGAACACGACGATGTAGCCGACGTGGCCGAGCAGGAAGAGCACCAGGCCGATCCTGAACGCCTTCGCCGACGAATTCATGAACATCAGCGCCATGTCGCCGCCGAACGAAAGCAGCATGCCCGCCAAGAGGGCAAGCGTGTATTCGCATCGATAGCATCCGTTCCGCATGAACGAGAACAGGAGGACCGCAGTCATCAGCGTGGACGCGACCGGCTTGAACGTGTAGATGCCGCGCTGGTCCTTTGAGAACTCCGCGCGGTGCAGCAGTACGACGATAACCGTCATCACGGCGATCAGGACTATGAAATACATCATGGTTATACTCCTCTTGCGTGATAGATATACGGGACCGTCATCGGTCCCTCCCTGAGGACCGCGACTCGGGCCCCCGGCGTTTCATTCATCAGCATCGAAAGGGTCTCCCCGATATCCCCGCAGGGAATGCAGTGAGCCCGCCTGACTGTCTCCGCGGGGAGCCCGCTGTACAGGTACACGCGGGCGCGGACCAGGACCGACGCGAATTTCTGCACCTGCCAACGGTCCATCATCGAAAAACCCGGATCGAGGACCAGATCCAGGAGCTCCGCCGGCGAATCCTTCATGCAGAGAATCGTGAAAAACTCGCCATGGTCCGGGACGCCGTCCGCGCACCTCGATGCGCAGATTATCGAGCCCCCTTCCCTGACAATCGACGCCGCGGCGCAGATCCCCTTGACTGACTGGTACAGGTTCTGGTCGAGCGGATGCCCGGCGTTCGATGTCACTACGATATCGAACGGTTCTTTGCATCCGAACAGGGCGCCCGTCGCCACCGCCTCGCATCCTTTCCTGTGGGCCGCGACGACCTCGCCGCAGTAGAATCCGGTTATCTCGTGTCGCCCGTTCAGCGTCACGTTCACCGAGAAGTCCGGTTTCACGAGCAGCGCCGCCTGCTTCGCCATCTCGTGCACGGGGTTCCCGTCGAGCACCCCCCACGTCGACAGCGGGTGCCCGATCATCCCCGCGTCGTGAAAACGCATGATGGTCTCCATCCCCGCGATACCGGGCATCACGGCCTTTGGCCCGCCGCTGAACCCGGCGAAAAAATGCGGCTCGATAAAACCGAGGGTGATCCTCCTGTCGGCCCCGGTATACATCCTGTTGAGCCATACCGCGGTACCGTCGCCGAGCCTGCCCGCCGGGACCAGGGATAGCGGATCGAAAGCGTCGTGGTTGACGCACCGGACCGTTCCGCGTATCTGTGGGCCCAGGAGCACGTCGAGCTCGGCATCGGAGCAGGGCCGGTGCGTGCCGCCGCCCACAAGCACCGTGAAATTATCGCGGGGCACGTGTTCCAGCTCTTCGAGTATCCAGGGGATGATCCTGTCCGAGGGAAGCGGCCGCGTGACATCGCTCGTGACGATGACCACCCGGTCCGTCCGGGAGACGATCTCCTTCAGGGGCGGCGTACCGATCGGGCGCGCGAACGAGCGCAGGGCAGAACCGCGCTCGTCGGCGAGTCCCTCCGCGAACACGGGCTCAATGACCGTGGCCCCGCCGGGAACTTCGCACTCCACGGTCCCGGCGCCATAAGGAAGTGATACCTGCATGATTACCCGCGCACGCTGTTCTTCAACCTGGCCCCGCCTTAACGGTCTGGTATCATAGGCACATAACGCCCGTCCTGTCAAGTCCCGCGGTTTGTACCGCCGGGTAAAATTCGCCACGATAAAAAGCGCTGGACAGCGGCCGTAAAACAGGCATACTCGCAGCAACGATCTTCCGGGCACAAGGAGGGTGCTCCATGACAATGCCATTGAAGCTCAAGGTGGCGGCCGCGCTGCTGGTTTTCATCGGCGGTCCCCTTTTCGTAATGTGGCTGATAGGGCACACCACGCTGAAATCCGGGGCGAAGACGTTTTTTGCCAGTAAATTCTCCTGCCCCGAGGACCGTGTCGTCGTCACATTGCGGGACGATGTCCGGTACGGGGAGCTGGTTTTCGCACGGCGGGTAAAGACCGCCGAAGAGCCACCTGCGGAAGTGGCGGCCGATCCCGGGCGCATGGATAAATGGAATTCCGATCTTTCGGCCGCACGCGAATCCACGATGAGGGAGTACGAGGGACACAGGGTTTTCGACCTCCACGGCTGCAACCACGCGGCCGCATTCGCGTGTTGGCACCCGGTCGTCGAAGACGCGGAAGGTCCCCACACCAAATACGGTGAGGTGCGGTGCGAAAAGGTGACACTGCCTGCGCCCGGAAAGTGACCGTCCCCGGCTGGCTACGCCTGATGGAAGGGAGAAAGACATGAACCGGTGACATCGACCGCTAAAGGAGCACGAAAAATCCGGGAAACACTAAATATGGCGATACGCGGTTTTCCTTGACGAATGGCGCAGGTGCATGGTACATACGCGGCAGCCGTGCTGGCCCAAAGAACCATTCTCAAGGAGACGAAATGAAAATCGAAAACGCAGTCGTCCTCATCACGGGGGCGTCCAGCGGCATCGGCCGCGCGATCTGCCTGGCCTTTGACAGGGCCGGCGCCCGCGTCGCGATGGCGGCGCGCCGCAGGGAACGGCTTGAGGAAAACGCCGCGGCCATGAAGCAGGCCCTGGTGCTCCCGACCGATCTCTCCGACGAACAACAGGCGCGGGACATGGTCAGGAAAACGGTGGAGCGCTTCGGCCGCATCGACATTCTCGTCAACAACGCCGCGGCCATCATTGTGTCGCGGGCGGACGAGCTCAACCCCGAGGACATGGTGCGCTCGTTCCGGACCAATGTCATCGGCCCCGCTTCGGCGACGGCAGAGGCCGCGCCGCACATGCGCCGGCAGGGATACGGGCACATCATCAACGTCGGCTCGCCCGGATTCATGATCGGCCTTCCCCTGTACGCCCCCTATGTCTGCTCCAAGGCCGCCATGTGCGCATGGACCCGCACCCTCCAGGCCGAATGGTACGGCTCCGGCATCGAGGTCAGCGAGTATTTCCCCGGATACATAAAGACCGATTCACCCGCGGAATCCGCCTACGGCGAGGTCGGGCAGGATATATTCATGGACCCGGACCAGAACGCCATAGCCGGGTTTTTCACGAGGCCGAAAAGCGTGGAGCACGTCGCCGCCCAGATCGTGAAAATCGCGAAAAAGCCGAGGCTGCTCACCTATTCCGGAGCCTCCGGCGCCTTCGGCGCCTGGCTCACGAACATTCCGGGCATCAGGCGCAGGATCGCCGTGAGCATGGCGCACACGGCGCGGAAGAAACTCGGCCTCGGGATGTTCAGGGATTAGAGGGATATTACATTTCCCGGGCGGCGTGCCGATAAGTGACCGGCACCAGTGGCGATGGGGATATATCCCCGCACGATTGCACGACTGCGATCCACGCCTTGATCCCCATCGTTGAATTACCGGAGGTACTCATGCCGACCGACATGGAAAGGTTCAGGGACATACTGCACTGGGACCGGTGCACAGAATGCGGAGAATGCCTGGTCAACTGCCGTTATATGCAATTTTCACGCGACGAGGCAGTGGCCGAGATCGGCAAGATCAACCGCGGGCTGCACCGCGAATCGAGGGCGGTCGCGCGGTGCGTCAGCTGCTATGCCTGCGATGCGTTCTGTCCGAACGACGCGCATCCCTACGAGCGAATCCACTACGCCTGGAACGAGCGCTACGAGCGCCGGGGGTTCCCCGCGCGCGCGAGCTATCTCATGCCGGGCCGGACCCCCAATTTCAGGCAGAACCTTCCCTACAATGCGCGCGAGCGCGCGACCCACGCGGAATGGGCGCGCGACGATCCACCCGCCGCAACCTGCCTCTATCCCGGCTGCAACCTCCTCGCGATGCCGCTCCTTGCCGGGGGCGCCATCTTCGACGAGCTCCCGGTCTGGGGGCGATGGGACCTCTGCTGCGGGGAGATGTTCTTCCGCATGGGTGCGCTCGCGCCGGTCGAGAAGATCGCGCGCCGCCTCACCGAATTCTACCGGGACAAGCCCGTCGAGGAGCTTGTGTTCGTGTGCCCTGCCGGGTACAACATGTTCACAAACGTGCTTCCCGGACAGTTCGGCGCGCGCCTCGATTTCAAGAAAACGTACTTCACGGACTGGTTCGCGAGAAAACTCGAGGACGGCACGTTCCGCATAAGGAAAAAGCTTTCGGGTTCCGTCGTGATCCACGACTCCTGCCACGGCCGCGTGCTCGGCGGGGAATTCCTCGCGAGCCAGCGCCGCCTGTTACGCATGCTCGGCCTTACGGTCGTCGAGACGCAGGAAAACCCCGCGCACGGTCTCTGTTGCGGTGTGGCGGCGGGCTGCAACAGCTACGGCCTGTTCGACCTCGCGCGGTGCGGCCGGAAGGGGCTTGCCGCACTGGACCAGGCCGCAGCCGACGAGGCTGCGGTCTACTGCACCGGCTGTCTCCTGACACTGGGCATCTTCAGGCTGGCCAGCCCCTTCGGCAAACGTCTGAGGCACATCGTCGAGTACGCGCGGGAAGCGATCGGTGAAACCGTAACGAGAACAAACACGCGCAAGGCGCTGCAGATGGCGCTCGGCATAGGGTTGCACGCAATGCCGCGCTACCTCGATCCGCGCCGCTTCAAAATCGAACGTTGAAATGAAGAAAAAGGACATCATCGCCCTGGAGCTGCCGCCCGTCGGCGTCAAGGTGCTCGACAGAACAACTATCGGCGGGTTTGCAGACATCGATCTCTTCTCCGGCGTGTCGTATTGCCAGGCGGTGTTCGGGGCGACCTTCGGCATGGAGCTCCTCCTCAGACCCGGATCGCTGAAGGTCTGCAAATGGGTCCCCGTGGTGCTCGGTTTCAAGAATCCGGAAAACGGGTTCGAAAGGACCATATCCCCGCACCTCGACGAGGGCACGGCCGGAGTGTATATCGCGCCCCTCCACATGTTCAGGAAGGGCGTCACCCCCGATGTCGCCATCATCAGGACAAAACCCGACCACTACCGGTCGATGATAGACATTCTCGGGTGGGACCGTTTCATTGACTTCACGCTGCTGCGGCAGGACCGGACCGCGCTGCATACCTTCAGGACGGCGCCCCCCACGGGGATGTCCGCCTTCGCGATCAGGTATTTCAACGGTTTGCTCGGCGTCTTGAACCGCTTCACCCTCTGGCACTCGTTCACCGCACTCCTGTTCAGGAGCGGACCCGTGACCGCGCTTTTCGACAGGTTCATCACCCGCTACATGGCGAACATGAGCATGTGTCGGAACAGCACGGTCATCCCCTTCCTGGAGCGCAGGGCGAACATCAGCTACTTCTGCACGGGAGGCATTGCCTGGGGCAAGAACGATTCCCGGAACATGACGGCCGGGTTCCCGTATGACCTCTTTCTCCGGCTTGCGCCGCATCTTGATTATCCGGGCATGGTGCGCCCCGATCCGAGGCTGGATGCGCTCGACAGGGTAAAGGCGCGGCTTCTCAGGGGGGCGAGGGGCAAGGGATGCACCCTCGGGCCTGACAACGGAAAACAGGAGTGAGATATGGGAATTGCCCTGATATCCGGCGAGCACAATCCGCTGCGTCGTTTTTTCCTGTATATCTTCGCGCGTTACATCGAGGTCCCGCTGCTGCTTGCCTGCTACAGGCTTTTACGCGGCGACTGGCGGGGCCTCGGACAGCGTCCCTGGTTCAAAAAAATCGTCGCCGCGACCCTGGCACGGCCCTTCGGCTACCTCGGGGATACCGCGCGTCCCGTTCCCTTTGACGAACTGATCGCGCTGATCGACGCCCAGGACGGCCCCCTCGCGGTCGGGCCGTGCAGGTGCAGGATCGGCCACGGCGCGTGCGACCATCCGCTGGAGACCGACATCGTGTTCAGGACGGGGTTCCAGGCATGGACCACGGCCTTCCCGAAAGATTACCGCCGCATATCGAAGGAAGAGGCGAAGGCGATCATCGCGTCATGCCACGAGAAAAAAATGTTCCACATGGTGTTCGTCCACTGCCCGGTCAATCTCTACAACGAGTACGCCATATGCAACTGCTGCGCGTGCGGCTGCGTTCCCTACATCATCAACCGCGAGCTCGGCCAGCTCAACTACCCCCTGATCGACGGCTTTTTCACCGCGGAGACGGACAGGAACAGGTGCCGGGGGTGCCTGCAATGCCTGGCCGCATGCCCCTTCGGCGCCCGGAAGATTGTCGAAGGAAAGAGCGTTGCCGCGGGCAACTGTTTCGGATGCGCCCTCTGCGCGTATGAATGCCCGGAAGGGGCGATATCCATGAAAAAATTGCGCGAGCCCGTTCTGCCGAGAGACCATGACGGCAACGAGCCGGTTCGACGTTAAACACTCCCCGCGATCTCGCACGGCCATGCGTAGTGCGCGCCGGACTCTATTGTCGCGACACGCGAATAAAACCCGGACGGCAACCACCCAATAAATTCATGATGCAATTCTACAACGGCAAAAAGCGCTGGACAGGGACCTCTAGATTTTTTTTAAGTGGCTATGATGCCGATGGAACCGGTCGAAGGGAGTGGTAATGACTCTAGCTTCCCGCCGGTCACGGCGAAAGTCGCAAAAATGAAAATTCTCAAGACATGCATATCATGGGTAAGGCCATCAATCCTGGGCATCAAGATGACCGCCTATTTTGTCGCATTCGGCCTGATAATCGGGTACCTCTCGTTTCTTCTTATCAGCGCAACATCGTCCCGCAACAACCTCGAGTATGTCACCAAGACCCTTATCCCGCTGCTCCAGAACCTGACCGATACGAACAGGGGAGACCTGGTCGACACCATCCTCAACAGGGAACACGCGGGATTCACCAAGCTGTACCGGTACATGGAGCAGCCGAAGGGAATGCAGTACGGAGACGTGCAGTCGACCTTTTATTTCTTCAGGATACGCGACCTCACATGGAAAACCCTGTATCTCGACCGGAACAACGTTTTCAGGGAAAAAGATGTCGACGCCGAAACCGCCAGGTCGCTCTACATAACCCTTCGCCGCAGGCTGCTTTCATCGACCCATTTCTTTTTCGGAAGGAGCGACGTGGCCACTTTCTATGTGCTGCTGCCCATGGACGAATCGCAATACCGATACGTGATCAGGATCTCTATAAACAGGCACGGTCTCGCGACGTATATCCGGCGTGACGTCAGGCAGGTGGTTTTCTTCGGACTCGTTCTCCTGGCGATATCGCTCGTTCTCGGCAAGATATTCTCATACCATCTCGTCAAGCCTATTCAGCTGATTTCGAAAACGGCCTCGAAACGCGCAACCGGCGACAGGTCCGTCGCGTTCGATCTCGGGCGTCGCGACGAAATCGGATCACTCGCATGGTCGCTCGACATCATGACGATGAAAATCGACGAACACGTACTCGAGATAGAGCGCCGCATGAAAACCATGGACACGATGAACCTGATCGACAAGGCGGTGCTCTCGTCCATATCGCGCGGGGGGCTTCTCGACCGCGTGATCGGCATCGTTTCGGACATGTTCAACAGCAATTCCATCGCGCTCGCGCTGTACGACCGCGGGCGCAACGGGTTTGACATCATCTCGATGTACCACGATTCCTCGCAACGAATGCTGGGTGAAAAACCGTTCATTCCCCTGGCGGATCTCGATCCCCGGCACGCCGAAAATATCGAAAACATCTTTCAGTTCGACATCGACGAGAAAAACAACCGCGCCCCCGAGCTCTACGCCCACGCGGCAGGGAAGATCATCAACGCCCCCATCTGCCTGATGAATACCTACCTCGGGTCCATCGTGCTCGGCAAGGGCGATAACCAGGATTTCTCACCGGAAATCATCGAATCGATAAGCATGCTCGCGGACCAGGTGGGAGTGGCACTACAGAGCGTGCAGGCGTTCGAGGAGAGGGAGGCTCTCTTCCTGGGGATACTGATCGCATTGACGCGCTCGATCGACGCCAAGTCGAAATGGACCGCGGGCCACAGCGAACGGGTCGCGAAGTACGCGGAGGAAATCGGCCTCCGCCTCAACCTCGGCGAGGAGAACGTACGCACCCTGACCTTTTCGGCGATCCTCCACGACATCGGGAAGATAGCCATATCGGAAACCATCCTCGACAAGCCCGGAAAACTGACCGAGGAGGAGTATTCGCTCATAAAAATCCATCCGATGGAAGGGGCCCGGATCATCTCCGACATCCCCTCCTACAATAAAATCGTGCCGGGCATCCTGTACCACCACGAGCACTGGGACGGCAGCGGGTACCCGGAAGGCCTTCGCGGGGACGACATCCCCCTTCACAGCCGCATCATCACCGTTGCCGACGTGTACGACGCCATCACCGCGGACCGGCCTTACCGCAGCGGCATGAGCGGGGATGACGCTATCCGCTTTCTCAGCGAAAACTGCGGAGTGTTGTTCGATTGCAACATCGTGACGATATTCCTCACCATCCTCCAGGAAAAGCGATTCTGCGAATCGGCATGTAAAGATCCAGAAAACCGCATAAACGAAGGATAATTCTTCGCATTGAAATTGCAGTTCATCGAACCATGTGCATGGCGTCCGCCTCGATTATAAATCGGCATCCATCCTTTGATATGTGACATAATCATCCAGGTGAATACCTGACATTACGGCATTGGCGTTTCCTCGATCGGTAGTTGGATTAATTATTCGCATCCGGAATTAAAAATTCCATGAAATGCTATTGACGGCAGGAATTTTTTTGAGTAGATTAATACCGACGGTAGGTATTTTTATAAGGAACTTTACCCATGAAAAACTACAAAAAAGTATTATTATTCTATTTCACCGGCACCGGCAACGCGCTTAAAGCCGCACGCTGGATCATTGAACGCGCTACAACGGCCGGAGTACCGGTCGAGCTGCATGCCATAGACCGGAAATACAGGCCCGATGCTTCCATGATCGACAGCTCCACGCTCGTGGGTTTTCTCTATCCCACCCATGGCTTCAACGCCGCGCCGTCGATGATCTACTTTATGCTGAAATTCCCGAGGGCAAAGGGCGCACACGCGTTTACCCTGAACACTCGGGCGGGCATGAAGCTTTACCATGTACTCGGTCCCGGCCTGTCAGGCCTGGCGCAGGTCGTTCCCATGCTCATCCTCCTGTGCAAGGGTTACCGGGTGCGCGGCGGTCTTCCGCTCGACATGCCCTCGAACTGGATTTCGCTTCATCCCGCCTACGGCAACAGCTGGATATCGTTCATCGTAAAACGGAGCGAAGAGATCACGAAGGATTTTGCCGATGCGATTCTCGGCGGCGGGAGAAGGTTCCTGCGGCCGTTCGTCACCCTTCCCCTGGATCTCGCGATCGCGCCGATCTCGGTGATCTATTTCCTGGTGGGGCGTTTCGGCCTCGCGAAGACCTTCATTTACTCGAGCGCGTGCAACGATTGCATGATCTGCGTGAATAACTGCCCTGTCGGCGCCATTGAAATCCGAAACGGCAAACCGTACTGGAAATTCACCTGCGAAAGCTGCATGCGTTGCATCCACAACTGCCCCCAGCAGGCGATCCAGGCCTCGCACCTGCTTTTCCTTGCGTTCATACTCCTCGGGCAGATACCATTTGCCATGTATCTCTTTACGGCCATGCCGTTCCTGAAAATCGTCAATAATCGCGCGATCGTCTTCTTCATCAACTCTTATGTCATGCTGCTCGTGATCTTTTTCCTGTACATGCTGGTGCAATTACTTCTCAGGCTGAAACCGGTCAACGCGCTTTTTACCTACACCTCGCTCACGAAGTACTGGAAGCGCTACCGGGCGCCGGGAATAAAGCCGGGGGATTATCGAGTGGATCGTCTCGCGCGGCTTCCGGCCAGTTCTACTGATACCACGAATGATGTCAATAGGTCACTGGAAAGCCCGCGGGAAACGCAAGCGTAGAGACCCCCTCCGGGACGGATTCGCGGGCTTTGGTAAAACTCGTATCAGGAAGGAAATCGTTTCTCAGCCTCCGTTGACGTGCAAACCGCGCGTCGTGTTGACCGCCGACTCCAGGCCGCTTGCGATTTCGGACATGTTCCTTGAGTTTTCCGAGATCTTTCCCGCCTCCAGAACGAAGCCCTGTGACAGCTCGTTTATCTCGGATATGGTTTTAACGATTTCACCGATCGCCATTTTATGCTCTTTCATGATCATCACGCTCTCGTTCGAGCTGTCCTTCACGCCGTCTACCTGCGAGTGAACGGATGAGTTCACCGAGACCTGGCGGGCGACATGCTCAGAGATGCGGTTCATCATCCCGTCGATGGAGCCGATCCTCTCGATGACAAGGGCGATCTTCCCCACGACCTCCCGCATGTCTGCAAGGCCGCGGTTAACCTCGTCGTCGCTCTTCCTGATAAGCCCGTCGATATCCTTGATGCTCGACGCGGTCTGGTCGGCGAGCTTCGAAATCTCGTCGGCCACGACGGCAAATCCCCTTCCCGCGTCTCCGGCGCGCGCCGCCTCTATCGCCGCATTCAGGGAAAGCAGGTTGATCCTGTCGGATATGTCGTCTATGATGTTGATGATCGTGCGGATGTCCTTCGAGCTGTCGACGATCAGGCCGAGGCTCTCGCTCATCTTCCTGAGCGACTCCTCCCCGGCGTGCGCGTCGCGCCCGATCCCGTCCGAGACGCCCAGCGTCTCGCGCGTTATGTTTCCGACCTCGTTGATGGCGTCCGTAAGCTCGTGCATGCCCTCGGCGAGGCTGCTCAGGTCGTCGTACTGCCTCCGGCTTCCCGACTCGACGACGTTCACCCCCGCGGAAATTTCCTCGATGGTCGAGGTGATCTCTTCTATTGACGCGGCCAGATTTTCCGTGGTCACGGTGAAGGACGACGCGGCGTCCGAGAGATCCGTGGACAGTCGCGCAACGTTGGAGGAGGTTCCGGTAATCGACGCCACGAGCTGCTGGAGGGACCTGTACTGCTCCTCGTTCGTGCGTGATATGTCCCTGAGCCGCTTCATGGTCGCGCCGAATATATTCAGTATGATCTGTGAGGCCGCGAGCGTGACAACGATGGAAAACATGGAATAGATGCACCCCATCTTTGCCACGGGGATGAACTTCGGATCGAGCCGCTCCGCGGCCAGGAGGTAGGCGATGACGTCGAACGCCAGTATGAACACGGTGAACGAAAAGACCCAACGACGGGTACAGAAAAGTGTCGACACCACAATCGCGGCCTGGAGAAAATAGAAGTTCGCCGAGAACACGGTCTGCGGCTGGTTCAGTGCCCTCGAGGCGGCGCCCCCGCAGAGGGCCAGTATGATGCCCGACAACAGTATGTTTGCCGCGGTATTGTAACGCCCCATGCGTATCACGACGAGCGATGACGCCAGCGTGGCGACGATGAATCCCGTGACCGGCAATGTCGTGCGCAGCGAAACCGGCGAGATGAACACCAACGCGGCATCAAGGATGACGCAAATTGCGATGACAAAGAGGCAAAACCACACAATCATTCTCGCGAGGCGCTGTTTCTGGAACGATGCGGTATTGTACCGCGCCATGAAATAGTCGATTGTTTTCGTCATTACATTCACTGTGTGCCTCGCGCAAGTTATGCCAAAGATACCCGGGAAACGTGGGGTTTTCCTTATTTATGGCCGCGATGAATTCTTTCTTCAACCAAAATATTGGAAAGGGTAAAAAATTTGTTGGTGTCTCGAATTGTATTTACGCACTAATGTAAAGCGAGTGCACTAAATTAAAGTTGTGCGGAATTAAATAGAATTTTACGGGCGTGCGGATTCTATTACCGTGAAGGCAGGTCCCATGCAGCCATGAGACCGGCACGCACGAGCGATATAAAGACATACAGGCATACGGCCGCTCTCATTTTTTCCCCGCGGCCCGGCACTCTTCTTCCGTGAAGAAGACCTGCCCCGGCGCGGTGCCGCACACCTCCGCGTGCGGGTTCGCGGGGTTCCGGTACACGGAATCGCCCAGCAGCCTGGTCCAGTATTCCCTGTCCCAGTCCGGGCTCACGTCAACCCTCCGCACGCGGGCATTGGGCACCGTGAAATGCACGGTGTTGTGCGCGGCCACGATCACCGCCATGAAGAGCAGGTACGCGTAGCAGAGCCATCGCGGCAGCGACTTCGCGAGCGGTGACACCTTTTCGCACAGAAGGTTCAGCACCATCACCGCGAGGATGCACGCGATCATGCACGGAATGAGCCAGAACTCGAAGTATCGCGCCTCGAAATAGGTGAAAAAGACGCTGAAGGCGACAAAGCTGGTCACCAGGAAGACAAAGCATCTTCCGTAGCGGCGCCACATGCCCCCCGCGAAAAGAAGGCTGCCCAGCAGTCCCACGGCGGTGAAGACCGCTGTCTGGTTGTGCACGAACGACGCGGGCGTGAACCGGCTGAAATCGTACTCGAAGATGATATCGTACCTGGCGCTGGGCCTGGACTGCGCCAGGAAGGCGCGGGAATAACCGAAAAAGGAATTTTCAGGATAGAAATACCTGAGCCCGTTCCCCCAGACATCCACGGTGGCGTACGCGAACATCCATTTCTGAAAGGTCTTCTCCTCGGTCATCTTCGTGTTCATTGGCGGCGTGGGGTCATACGGCTTCTTGTAGAGCACCGCGCCGGCATAAAAATATACCGCGGCGATGAGCGCCATGCCGGACAGGGCGGCGACCGCGGCCGCCGTGTAGCGCGGCGCGGCCCGGTCGATGAGCGGCGGCGGCCCCTGCGGCGAGACGAACAACGGTGCGCTCCCGCGGAACGTGAAGAACCACCGCGGCGGGAGCATGGCAATCACGAAGAACACGCACGAGAAGGCCATGTACTGGTGGAACATCACCGCGGCGAACATGAGCATTCCCGCGGCGAACGCGCGGGCCACGAGGCCCCGCCTGGCACGATCGATCGAAAGGAGCAGCCAGAGCATCGCGGGAAAGGCCGCCGTGGGAAATATCGACGTGTCCACCTTGGTCGCGTAGGCCACATAGCCCTGGCAGAACCCCACCAGAAGCCCTCCGAGCACGCCCCAGCCCGGTCTCCCGGTAAGGTCCCTGAGCGCGAGCGCCGTGAAGTATACTCCCGCGCAGGCGGCGACCAGCGACCGCAGGCGGTTGTTGAACATTATCTCGGTGAACCCGGCGTTCCCGAACAGTTTCACCATGATGAGATGGAAGAGCGCGCCGGTCGTCTCGAAGTGCATGTGGTGGGGGAACATCAGCGGCACGCTGTTCGTCCGCAGTGCGTCCATCATGTTGTTCACGTACACGACCTGGTCCCAGTCGAGAAAGCGCTGCATGAAATGCATGTGAAAGAGGAAGTACGCGATGCAGACCGCCGCCATGACCGCATGGAAGGCGATATCAGTCTGCCGGCGGTCAGTACGAGACGGCGTCATCCGGGCCCTCCGACAGGGGTCCGCGCTCGCCGTCACCGGCCGTTCCGCGCGTCCCGGGTTCGTCGTTCGCGGACGGAAGCGGGGATTCGCCCGCCGCAGCGCGCGGGCCAGGTCCCGCCTTGACGGCGAGTATATCCCTCGCCGCCCCGCGTGCCCTGGAAAGCGACGGGAGGCGGAACACGCCGCCGGTGCGGAGGGTCAGATCCAGGGTGCCGGTGCCGAAAATCCTCCCTGCCAGGTTCTGCCCCAGGCGCACCACGTCGATGTCGTCGGCGCGGAGCAGGAACGTCTCCTTGAAAAGGACCGCGCTTTTCACGTACGCGACGCACCTTCCCTGCACATCCACGGCGAGCACAGAGAAAAGGCCGAGCAACTGGCGGTAGAGGAACCCGGCCGTGTGATAAGCCGCGAACACGCCCATGCCCGCGAGCGCTGTGCGGTCGAAAAAGGCCCGCGTTGGAAAAGAGAATTTATAGATCTGGTGCAGCCTGAAAAAGGCGAACCCCTTCTCCATCCAACCTCCGAGCACCGGATGGACAAGGTACATGCAGTAGAGGGCCGCGCCGACACCCGCGCACTTGAGCGCGATCACGAGGAGGGAGTGCCTGTAAATGACGGAATTCGCCAGGTCCGCGGACAGGCCCGCAACGTGGCGCCTGATAAAATAATCATGTACCCGGGCGAGCGGGTTTCTCACAGTGGCGATTTTCGCCGCAAGCGCTTCGAGTTTCATAACGCCGGCACCCTTCTGGATTGATTCGCGGATAGTGCGAAACGGGCCGCGCCATGTCAATGACATTTGGGGGGGGTCGGACGGGCTCACGGATCTCGAAAAAGAATATTGACACGATGTCGGGCCGGGATATACGCTAATTGCGTTTAATACGAGGAGAAAAAACGCATGACTGAAACCGCGCCTGCCCGCGACGAGAAAAAATACAACCGAATCAAGTTCAGGGTATCGCTCGCCGAGATGGCGATCGATTTCATCATGCTCGGAATACTCGCCTTCAGCGGCATATCGCATTTTCTGGAAAAGGCGGCGCGGACCGTGTGCGGCAACGACTATGGCGCCTTCCTGGCATTTTTTCTGATCGCGGGCGCCGCGCTCGCCCTGCTCGGACTTCCCCTGGACATCTTCGACAGCTACGTTGTCGAGCACCGATTCGGCCTCTCCCGCCAGAACCCCCTGAAATGGATCCTGGAGCGCGCCAAGGAACTCCTGGTGAGCACGGTCATCGGGGTACCCCTGTCGCTGCTGTTCTTTTTTTTCCTGCGCGCGACCGGGGAATTATGGTGGATATACTTCGGCGTCATCGTGTTTGTCCTTTCGGTGGTCCTGGCGCGCGTGGCACCGGTGATCATCTTTCCCCTTTTTTACAAGTTCAGGCCTGTCGGCGACGGCGAGGTGAGGGACCGCATCATGGCGCTCATGTCGTCGCGGGGCATAACGGTGAGGGGGATATTTTCCTTCAACATGAGCAAGGACACGCGCAAGGCCAACGCGGGGTTCACCGGGATCGGGCGGAGCAAGCGGATCATCCTCAGTGACACCCTTCTCGGGAATTTCACCCCGGCCGAAATCGCCGTGGTTTTCGCCCACGAGGTGGGGCATTACGTGAAAAGGCACATCGCGAGAAACCTTGCCCTGGGCGCGGCACTCGTATTCGTGTCGTTCTTCGTGTGCGGCACGGTCCATGCGTGGAGCCTCAGGCACTTCGGGCACCATGCCATAGACGACATATCGGCGATCCCCATGCTGCTCTTCTTCCTATCGGTGTTCGGTTTCCTCCTGACCCCGGCGACGAACGCACTGTCGCGCCGTTACGAGCGCGAGGCCGACCGGTACGCCCTGGAAGCCACAAACGATCCCGACTCGTTCATCGGCGCCATGGAGCGACTCGCGGAACTCAACCTGGCGGAGCGCGACCCGCACCCCGCCAAGGAATTCATCTTCTACGGCCACCCCTCCATCAGAAAGCGGATAGAGGCCGCGATACAGTTCAAAAACGAGCGCTTATAGCATTCAGGCACTCCCCCCTTTCCGCATTTCCCATGCTCGCGAGGCGGCACCGCGACCCGATCAGCGGAAATGCATGACAACGCGGGAGTAACCCCTCCAACTCCGGATGATGTTTTTTTCTTGAAATTTATCATGACTGTTATAACATACTATTGCTTCAGGTACGATGTCCGCATTCGATTGTACAGAAGAAATGAATAACAAACATAAAACCATCCTGCTGGTCGAGGACGAACCGATCACCGCAATGGCCGAAGAAGAAATGATCAGGCTTTTCGGTTACGAAGTGATCACTGCACACAACGGCAAAAAGGCAATTGAAATCGCCTGCACGAACGACGCGATCAGCCTCATCCTCATGGATATTGACCTCGGTGAAGGGATCGACGGACCGCAGGCGGCGCAGCACATTCTCGAAATGCGTAATCTTCCCATCGTTTTTCTCACTTCCCATTCCGAGAGTGAAATGGTGGAGAAGGTGCGCGGCATCACCCGCTACGGTTATGTGATCAAAAATTCCGGGGACTTTGTGCTGCAGACGTCCATAGAGATGGCCTTCGAGCTTTTTGATGCGCACCACGACCTGCGAATCCAGCATGATCTCGGCATTGCGCTCAATTCCACCATGGACCTGCGCCAGGGGCTCGAGAGCGTCCTGAGCGTGGCGCTGCAGTTCACGAGCGTCGACTGCGGCGGAGTATACATTGCAGACTCTGCCACCGGCTCCCTGGATCTGATGATCCACAGGGGATTGTCACAGGAATTCATAGCACATGTTTCTCATTATGATTCCGATTCACCGCATATACAAATGGCCAGGCACGGCATAGCCAGTTACGGGAGCTACGCCGATATTCGACCGTCCGTTGACGAAAACCTCCTGAAGGAAGGACTGTGCGCGACCGCCTTTATCCCCGTCACAAGCCAGGGCCAATTGATCGCCGTAATGAACGTTGCCTCCCACCGCGCTGATTCATTTCCTGAAAACACGCGAATAATGCTCGAAACCCTTGCGTCGAATATCGGCAGCGCCCTCATGCGCCTGCACCTGAATGCCATCCATCTTGAGAGAGAGGAGAAGTACCGCCGCATAACCGAAAACATGTCCGATATAGTAAGCGAGGTGGACGCCCGTGGCATCATCACCTATATAAGTCCTTCGCACCGCCGCATATTCGGGAAAGATCCGAAAGAGCTCTTCGGCACACCGGTATTTGACGGCGTGCACCCCGACGACAGGGAGCGGCTTTTGGTCATATACGCTGAAGCGGTCCTCGCGAAAACGGACCGCGAGGCGGAGTACCGCTACCGCCATAGGGACGGCGACTATATCTGGCTTAGAACCTCCGGCCATGCCCTCTACGATGAAGACGGAAACATGACCGGTGCAATCTTCTCGAGCAGCGACATAACCAGACACAAACAGGCCGAGAAAATGGCGCAGGAACGCCTGCGAAATATCCGATCTCTTGTGGAAAACACGAACGATGCCATCGTGATGATTGCACAGGACGGGACGGTACACTACGCCAGCCCGGCGATTGAGGGCATCACGCATTGCGCAGCCGAGGAACTTGCAGGCACGAATATTCTGGATATCCTCCACCCCGACGACCGCCCCGGGGCTATCGATTACCTTACGCGAATACTGCAAGGCGAACGCGGGCATTACGACTTCAGGGTGATCGGAAAAAACGACACAGCGCGCTCAGTTCGGCTCTACGGTATTATCGTGGATACGAAAGAAAAGAAATACGGCATCACAATGATAATGACGGACCTTACCGGGCGCATAAAAATCGGCGAATCGACTCGATGAAGGTGCATGGTGTCCCCCCCACCAATTGCCGGCGGCATGATTGAATATTCATGTTTCAGGATTTGCTAGCACGATATTTACAATCGTGTCATTTACCATCATCACCCGCCAGGCATGCCGCACGGATATGCGTGCACAATCGGGAAAACACCCGGAAGGTGATCTCAAGGCGTTCGGTTCCGATTACATTTATACGGCGGCGCTTTTCAGCCCAAACGAATGAGAATGGAGCCATGCCAGGGATGGCGTAAGCGATGGGACTGAAAGCTGATAGAGCTCGTTATTTCTTGACATCGTAAAGCATGGAAAGAATAAATGAAGAAACGGCATTAATTAATGATCGAATAATCTTCATATGGGAGCACCGATTCTGCCCCGCAGAAGTATTATCAAAAGGACATAGCGACAATCACAGACCCAGTTAACACCACCCGGATGAAAAAAAAGGGATACTACGCCGCCGGCGCCATGGCGATGGCCGCCACCGCATTCCTCTGGAGCATCGCGGGTCTCTTTATAAAGGCCATCGACTGGCATCCCCTCGTGATCGCCGGAATGCGGAGCCTGATCGCGTCGTTCGTGATCCTGGCCTACCTGCGCCGCCCGAATCTTTCGTTATCGCCGCCCCAGGTGGCGGCGGGAGTGGCCAATGCCGCCACCATGCTGCTGTTCGTATCGGCGAACAAGACGACCACCGCGGCCAACGCGATCCTCCTCCAGTACATCGCCCCGGTCTTCACCGCCATACTCGCGGCACTTATCCTGAAAGAACGTCCGCGCGCGGAACACTGGATCGCGTTGCCGCTCGTCATTGTCGGCCTCATCGTGATGCTCTTCAACAGGCTGGAGGCCGGAAGGCACCTGGGCAACACCCTGGCCCTCCTGTCGGGCGTGAGCTTCAGCCTTTTCTTCATTTTCATGCGGATGCAAAAGCGCGGTTCGCCCCTCGAATCGATCCTCCTCTCTCACTGGATCGCCGCCTCGGTCGGCATCATTGCGTGCTTCTTCGTGCCCGCGCCCGTGATTACAGCCCGGTCCCTGGCGGCGATCGCCGTGCTCGGCATCGTCCAGATCGGCATCTCCGCGGTTCTCTTCTCGGTCGCCATCAGGCGCATATCGGCCACCTCCGCGAGTATCATCGCCCTGATCGAGCCGGTGTGCAATCCAGTGTGGGTGTTTCTTGTGCTCGGTGAGGCCCCTGGCGTGCACGCCCTCATCGGGGGCGGCATGATTCTCGCCGCGGTGACCGGCGCATCGATCGTAAGCTCCAGGAGAAATGAATGAGGGGGAGTATCCCCCTTCACCCGTTATTGTTGTTGTTATTGTTGCTCGATCGCACGCGTGAGCCGGAGCGGACCTTGCCGTGATCACCGCGCCGGCAACGGGAACTTTTTGCCCGCAACCCGGGTCTTAGTGCAAAACACCGGGGGTATATCCACATGAAACTGCGATATTGCGTCTTTCCATTTTTCTTCACGGCCTTCATGTTGACTGCCGTCTATGCCTTCTCCGGTACCTGTACGGGAATCCGTTGCGGATCGTACCTGGTCGACCTGGGTGCGCCCCGCCACGAGGTTCTCATGAAATGCGGGAATCCGGACGAGGTCCGTGTACGCGTCGTCGAGAAAATCGATCCCCGCCAGTGGCGGTATTTCCGGGATTGGCGCCCCGAACACCATGACGCCCGGGGCTACGCCGTAACCGGAGGGATGCTCGTACCGGCAAAAGCCTTCGTTGAAAGGGAAACGATGACGTACGACTGGGGCAGAAACAGGTTCGTCACCATATTCACTTTCGAAGACGGAAGGCTGGTGCGCATCGAAACCGGTAATTACGGAGGAGCGCACTCGCATTAATATGCCTTACCGGTCCCACGCGTTCGACGATTTCGCCGTTGCCGGGAATAAAGGTCTTGAAAATAATCCCGGATTATATATCTTTTTCATTGATACCCGCGAATAGTTCATCTCCAGCAGCGTTGAAGAACAGGGAGGGCATATGAAGCGGCAACGGTGCCAATCTCTTGTAACGATCGTTTTGTTTCTCGCCATCGGCCCAGGATCGGCCATCGCCGAACAGAGGGGAAAAGAATACAGGATCGGCGACCGGGGCCCGGCCGGAGGCCTCGTGTTCTACGATAAGGGGAACAACTCAGGAGGATGGCGGTATCTCGAAGCCGCCCCGGAGGATCAGATGAAATCCGCCACATGGGGCTGCCTGAAGCCTGTCCACACGCGGGGCATATCCACGGCTATCGGCACCGGCAGGAACAACACGGGCCTCATCATCAAATTCTGCGGGGCGAAAGACGAGGCTGTAACCATCTGCACCAGGTACCGCGGCGGCGGCAGGGATGACTGGTTTCTGCCCTCGAAGGAAGAGCTGAACCTCATGTATATTAATTTAAAAAAAAACGGTCTCGGCGGTTTTTCGGATGACAACTACTGGAGCTCATCCATATATATCGAAGGCAACGTATGGACCCAGTATTTCGGCAACGGCAGGCAGTCCGACTGGCCGCCCATAGGCAATTTTGCCAGGGTGAGGGCCATACGGGCCTTCTGACGAGAGGTGCATCGAATGAAGAAAACCGGACTCACCATCGCCGCGATCATCCTTCTGTGCGCGGCATCATGGCACGCGCCGAATACGATCAGCGCCCGGGAAATGGATCTCACCGGAACGCAGTGGCGTATCGTGTACGACGATCCCGACGGGCACAAGGACCACGAATTGCTGTTCTACCCCGGCGGAAGACTGGGCTTCAAACACCCGAATGACACTACTCCGGATAATGATTTCTGGATACAAGACGGGACGAAAATAATCCTTACCATTAACTCGAAGTTCGTGACCTACACCGGCACCCTTCTGGAAAACCGCATCGAGGGGTCAGCGCTGAACGTGAGGAACAACAGGTGGAACTGGGTCGCCACCTACGTGGGGAACATCGCGGATCATGACGGTATAAAGCTCCCCGGCGGGAAGGACGCGAAGGACAAGGAATCAATCCGTTCGACCGAGTGACGCGATATCCATGGCGGGGCACCGATAATGCCCGGCCACTCGTATCCCACGGCAACGCAACTCATTCGGGCAATCTGGTCACGATGACATTCGATGGTCAATGATTATTATCAAGAAATACGCCATACTGCTATCGCTTTTCATTGCATTCGCCGGTGCCTCCATGGCGTCGGGGGAACCCGCGTCCTTGCACTTTAGAAAGCGCGGCCTCAGCATCGAGCTCCCTTCAACGTGGAAAGGATATCGAGTTATCGAGAGAAGGCTCGCCTCGGGGCGTGATCATTCCTCCAGGGTGTATTTCTTTTCGCTTAAGACCGGCGACGAAAGGGATTCGCGGGGACGTGCCGGCAACAGGAGAATCCTCGCGCTGGTCGTGTGCCCGCCCGATCGATGGAAGGAGATTTCCGCGAACGACTCCCTGGGGCAGTATCACATTGATCCGGTCCTGATCCAGGATGACGCGTGCTACGTGTTCGCGTGGCTTCGTGAACCGGATTGTCCCGTCGATCTTCGCCCCCGTTTGCGGGAGATTCCCGGAATCGCAAAAACACTTCGCGTTGACGGGCCGGCAGGCGATGGAGATTCCCTTGGCCTGACGAGACACAGCCCCCGTTCCCACAGGCTTTTCTACATGCTCTTCAGATGGGCCCTCGACCGCTGACTAGACGGATGTCACGTATTGAAAAACCATTGACATGCCTGTTCCGTGTTCATACGATATGGCTGCGCAGGGCCATATCATGTAAAAGGATATATCCAGATGAAAAGAGCATCCCTTGTATTTTCAATCGCAATCATTCTCGCCGCAGGATCGCTCCGCTTCGCCGATGCGTCCGCGGTACGCAATTGCAGGGTGACCGCGGTGATTACAAAATGTACCGGCCTGTCCGGCAATAAATACGAAATCACCTTCAGGGTAACGAAATCCGGGTTCGACCGCGGACACGGCATGGACAGCGAATGCCTGATCAAGAAAGGAGGCGTGTATACCGCGACGATCGAAGATGTCAAGGGTGGAAAAGCCTTGCGGCCGGGAAAGAAAATAACCCTCAGCCATATCACCGTGTCCGGGCACGGCAGGGACAAGTACGGGAAATCGTCTTACTGGCGGTATCCCGCCGAGTAGTTCCGGTCCCCCTCCCGGCACTGCAAAACGGCAACCGAGATCTGACCCGCCCCGGCCATCGCGATTGCCGCTATCAAACCGAAGGGCGCTTCACATGAAAAGAACATTATATCCAGTTGCCGCACTTGCCATTTGCCTGGTTATCCTCAACCCAGGCGGCGCATCGTTTTCCGCCGATTCAGGGCGCGGTAAAGGCGCGCTCCACAGGGCAGGCCGGGTCGATGTCCTCTACCTTCGCGGTTCCTTCAGGGAAATGGGACGGCAGTACGGCGCCCTGCAGAGGGAGAAGCTGCGGGCGTTCCACGCGGACATGATCAAACTGTTCGTCGAACAGCGCGCGATCCCGCCTGCGCGTTTGCGAAATTACGCCCGCGCGCTGTTTGAATCTTACCCGCAGCGGTTAAGGGAGATACTGGCCGGCATGTCCGAAACGTCCGGGCTGACGCTCGACGAGCACCTGGTGATCAACGCCTTCGAACATTTCCTTTTCCACCAGGGACTGGTTCAGAACGGGGAAGGCGCCTGTTCCGCCATCGCGGCATGGGGACCCTGCGCGCCCGACGGCCTCCTCGTATTCGGCAGGAATTACGATTTCGGCATCGACGTCGGGGAGTTTAAAAAATACGTGTCAGTGGCCGTGTTCGACCCGGAGGGATCCGGCATCCCGACAGCGTTGATCACCTTCACCGGCACGCTCAACGCCACGACGCAGATGAACGGTGCGGGGATATTTCTCGAGCTGAACAACGGCGGCGTGTCGGCGGGAACGCTCGGGTACACGGACAGGATATCCGCGCCCGCCGAGCTTTTCGGCATCATGCTGGATTCGCCTTCGATGGCGCAGGTCGAGCGCGAAATGCACACGAAGAACACCCCGTTTGCGTATATCATCAACGTCGCGGACGGACACTCCGCGGTTTCGTACGAGTGGGCGCCCTTCGGCGTCAGGAAGATCTCGGGCCGGGACGGGCTCCTGGTGTCCACGAACCATTTCGTGGACGACTGGGGCATGGTGAAGTCCACCGACGATTTTTACCTGACCGTGACAAGGAGGAAAAACCTGCTGCGCCTTGCCGGCGCCGCGAAGGGAAAGATCAACGTCGAAAAAATGAAGAATATGCTGGATACGCCCATCCGAAACGGAGGCGCGACCTCGTACAGAATCGAAACGATCGACGGGAAACCCACCCCGTACACGGCATACCAGGTCATCGGGGAACCCGAACGCCGCAGGATCACCATCAAGATTCCAGGGTACCAGGACTGGATCGCCGTGGACCTGGAACGCTATTTCAAATCGAACTGACGCCCGCCGGGTGCCGGCATGTCACGCGCGCGCCCCATGTGATGCATCCTCCGTTTCGGGCCCGGTGCTTCCCACCGTCTCATGCCGCCGCACCCGCAGGGCGACAAGGTAGAACAAGACCGGGGCGGCGAGCCAGATGAGCTGCGGTAACAGGGTGATATGCCGGCCGTTGAACATGAAAAGGGAGGGGTTCCACGCCGCGGGGACATACTCCCAACCGCCCGATCCCGTGCTTAAAAGCTCCACTCCGAGCTCCTGGATCTGCCCCCAGGCCATAAGCACCGCGAGTTCCCGCGCGCTGAACGAGCCGAAGACAGGCCCCCGGCTGACAAGGTGGACCAGCGCCAATCCCGCCAGAAACAGCCCCCCGTCCCAGAAGGAATGGCTTACGATAATCGCGGCGAAATGCGCCGGTGGCGGCGTCGCGAATGCGAAAATGTTTACAATGCCGAGCCCGTCAAGCGTGGAGAAGGGCACCTCCCAGAGAAGGCCGATCGCGGTGCCTGCCCAGAACATCCTCCAGGTGAACGGCGGAATGCGCTTAAGGAGATACAGAATAACCACGGCTGTCGGAAAGGTCGCTCCGACCGTAAAATCGATGCAGTAAAAATACCGATGGAGCATATCCATGCCATTCCTGCCTTAAAAGCCACCTGCCGCGTCAGCGGCCCTGCCGGTTTTATACGGCGTCAGCCCGCGCACATAAAACGGGGAATGAACCGCGAAATCAA
The DNA here is from genome assembly GCA_964423905.1 of uncultured Leptospirales bacterium. Classification (GTDB taxonomy): domain Bacteria; phylum Spirochaetota; class UBA4802; order UBA4802; family UBA5550; genus CAYRGX01. The sequence goes on from CAYRGX010000006.1 coordinate 139,080, forward strand.
CGTAATTTTATGCAAATTGGGCCCTGCGGCCGTATGGGCCGCGGAAGGTGGCATTCATAATGCAAAATTCAGCCAGCCCAATACGCGATATCGTCATGATAAATGAATAGTATTCATTCTGCGTTTGAAATGTAATTGACAAAAATTACAAATTACTCAAAACAATATACTAACTGGTCGATTGACCAAAACGCGAGCATGACCCGGCCTGCCCGTCGAACTATTGTGGAACAGAATCGATGATTAACAATATAACGACGTTTTTCCTCTCGCGCTATAGGGACGCCCCGATAGAGATACGGGAGAAAGCCAGGCTTTTCCTGTATCTCATCACCTCGACGTTTACCTTCATTTCCTTATTCTTCGTGGTCGTTAACATGACCCTGGATCTCCGCGTCACGAACCATATCCTGCTGTCAATGGGCCTGGGGATCGTTATCAGTCTCTCCCTTCTTAAACGGGGACGCTACCACGTCGCGGTAAACTTTTTCTCCATCATATTCGTCGCGGGGATCACCTTTCTCATTTTTTACGGCCAGATAGTTCGCGGCACCGGCGATTACGTCACCAATCTCTACTTCTTCCCGGTCATCGTCATTTATACCGCACTCTTCTGCCGCCCATGGTGGATCGTTTTCACCACCATTCAGTTGTTGGCCGTCAGCATCGCATCCTACCTGATCAACCATATCTACCCTGTCAGCGATGCGCAGATGAGGTCGGCGTACGGCACGCTGGTCGACAGTGCCGGTTCGACCATCATAACTCTCGCCCTGTGCTTCACGATCACGGTGCTCAACAGGAGAATCACCGAGGCCGCCCGCCGCGAGGAACATACCCGCGAGCTGCACGCCGAGCTCGAGATCGCCCGCATCATCCAGTCCAACCTCATGCCCGAGGCACCGACAGACGATCCCCGCATCAGCATATGCGCCAATTACCTTCCGATGGAAGAAATCGGCGGGGACTTTTACGATTTCCTCTCCAGCGGCAACGAGCTCCACATATTCGTCGCCGACGTGTCCGGCCACGGAATACCCGGCGCATTTATGGCTCTCATTTCCAAGGTGGCCCTCATACATTCACAGACAGACTCCGGGACCACCACCGACGTGCTCTGCCATATAAACGACGTCCTCTGCGACTGCACGGTTCTGGGGAACTTCGTCTCGGGCTTCTATTGCCGCATCGACAAGTCCTCAAAGAAGATCCACTACACCTCGGCGGGCCACATCCCGCAGATCCTTTTCCGGAGGCGGGACAAATCATTCCACGAGCTCTATTCCAAGGGCATGGTCATGGGGCTGGAAAGCAACATCCCGCTCGCCGAAAAGACCATCGACCTCGAGAGCGGAGACCGCCTGATACTGTTCACCGACGGCGTCACCGAATGCATGAATTCGAAGCGCGAGATGTTCTCGGAGGAACGGCTGCGGGATTTCATCATGCAGAACAGCCACCTCCCGGTCGATACCTTCTCGGCAAGCCTCATCACGCACCTGGTCGACTTTTCCAGGGACGAAAAATTCCATGACGATGTGACGCTGATCACGCTGGACATCAATTGATGCCGCGGGCGTTGTTCCCCTCGTCAACGTTCCATCATGTTTTATCCAACCTGTCTTGTCGGCACGTTTTTCATTTCGCCTTCATCGCTGCGCTCGCCTTTTGGCGAAATGGGAAACGTCATTTATGCGCGTGACGTTGCGCGATATTAAAAATGTTATATTTATGGAAATAATTATTTATGTTACTAAGTGAAGATCAATTCAATAGTACATTCATTTCTGGTTTTAATAACGTTACAGATACAGCCCGGAATAGTAACCCGGATGAATTTGATAATTATTTAAGGACACTTCTAAAAACTCAACATCGTAATCTCTCTCATTCATAGAGAG
>CAYRGX010000007.1:0-24052 GCA_964423905.1 uncultured Leptospirales bacterium
ACCTCGAGTCCCGCGATGCGCCCGGCGTCCTTGGTGGCCTGGCGCTGGGCGTCGTTGAAGTACGCCGGCACGGTGATGACCGCGCGCGTGACCGTCTCGCCGAGGAAGTCCTCCGCGGTCTGTTTCATTTTCTGCAGGGTGCGCGCGGATATTTCCGGCGGCGTGAAATTGCCCGCGATCGTCTTTACCGTGACGATGCCCTTGCCGTCATCCTCGACCCGGTAGGGCACCATCCTGATCTCGTTGGATACCTCGTTGTACCTGCGGCCCATAAAACGCTTTATGGAGCGGATCGTGTTTTCCGGGTTCGTGATTATCTGGTTCTTCGCGACCTGGCCCACCAGGCGTTCCCCCTTGTCGGTATAGGCGACTATCGACGGGGTGGTGCGCTGGCCCTCCGAGTTCTGGATGACGACCGGCTCGCCGCCCATCATCACCGCGACGCAGGAGTTGGTGGTCCCTAAATCTATTCCTATTATTTTACTCATTGTAGTATCCTCACTTTCATTGTTGTTGTTGGTACATTATTCTCATCGAAGGGCCTCAACCCCCCTCCTTCTTGTCACCTGCCTGGGGGGCCGGCGTTCCCCCATCGGGTTTCACCGCCTTGGCGACCCTGACCCGCGCATGCCGTACCGGTATATCGTCAATACGAAAGCCCTTCTGGTACACCTTCGTGACGGTATCAACCTTAATGTCCTCACGGGATTCGATCTCGACCGCCTCGTTGAACTGCGGGTCAAATTCCTTGTTCAGCGAATCGACTTCCACGATTCCGTACCTTGAAAGCGCTTCCTCTATTTGCCTGGATATCATGGAAACGCCCTCGACGAACGAACTGTGCGACTGCTCGGGCGATATTCCCTCGCTCACGCTCTTCGACGCCTCGATCGCGCGCAACAGGTCATCGTAGATCATTATAATGTCCATGGCGAAGTCCTTGATCGCCTGGTTCCGCACTTCCGCGTTTTGCTTGATCGCGCGTTTCTTGTAGTTCTCAAAATCGGCCTGCCGCCTCAGCATCTGGTCCTTGAGTGAATCGATCTCCTCCCTGAGCCTGGCGCTGTCATCTGCCTTTTCGCACAGGGTTTCCCTGCGTTCTTTTTTCCGCCTGTCTTCTTTTCGGCGCTCGACCGTCACCGTTGTCTCGTCAGCCGCCTCATCGGCTTCAGGCGAATTCCCGCCGGGATTTTGATTGTCCCTGGCGTTCGTATTCTCTTTATCCATTTTCGTATCTCCCTGAGACTCAGTTCATTTTGACATCTTCGTCAGGAGATCGGAGACCAGCCGCCCCGTGTAATCCACCAGCGGTACCACTTTCTCGTAATCCATGCGCGTGGGGCCCAGGACCCCGAGCACGCCTACGATCTTGTTGCCGATTTTATACGTCACGGAAACCATGCTGCAACCGGCGACCTTGATCTCCTCGATCTCCCCTCCGATGAGGATCATTATCCCCTCGGACTCCATATTGCGCTCGAGTATGCGCTTCAGTATGTTCTTGTCCTCAATAATGCTGAGAATGCTCTGGAGCTGATCGTTCTCGACCATCTCCGGTATTCTGAGCAGGTTTTCTATTCCCTCGATGTATATTTCCGGATCGCTGCCCGAGGAAACCGCCAGCTCCAGAATGTCGAGTGCCTGCGCGTGGGATTCGGGTGACGACTTTTCATCGCGCAGTTTGTCCAGGACCTGGTCCTTTATCTCGTAAATGGCGTACCCGCAGAGTTCGCCTGAAAGATAGCGCGAATGCTCGTGCAGGACATCCTGGGTGATATTGTCCGATATGAACACTTTCCTGCTGATGACCGTACCTGTCCGTGTGACCAGGACCACGAGGACTTCACCCGCGTCGATGGGCACGAGCACGATTCGCTTCACCACGGTAAAATCCGGCCTCGGGGTGAGCATCACGCCCGCGTACTTCGATTCCATCGACAGCATCCTGGTTATGAGGGAAAAAATCCTGTCGAGTTGTGGTTCCCGCCTGATCACATCCTCGCTCACGTCCACGTTTTCTGCTTTGGAGAAATCGTACGAATCGATGAGCGTGTTCACGTAAAAGCGATATCCCCTGTCGGTCGGAATCCTTCCCGCCGATGTATGGGGTTGCATCAGGAACTCCATTCCCTCGAGATCGAACATGATGTTTCGCATGGTCGCCGGCGATATAGAAAGCGAATATTTCTGCACAAACGACCGCGAGCCAACGGGTTTTCCCGTTGCAATGTAATCATGAATGATGGCCCGGAGAATCGACATCTCCCTATCATCAAGTACCCTGTTAACGCCTGCTTTCTCTTTCATTAATAATAAGCTTGGCTAACAATTATTAGCACTCATTATTGCTGAGTGCTAATAAAATAATAACTAAAGAGGATTTGCGAGTCAAGCAAAAAGAATAAAAAATCACACCTTCTGGGTTTTTTCCTTATCTTTCTGATCTTTGGATTTATCCTCGGATTCGAGGGCCACGCGTCCGGCGTCTATAATATTCTGCAGCTTGGCCGCGTCGTGCTCCTCGCCAAGGACGGCGTGGATGCGGCGGAGTGACGAAAGGTATTCGATCGATTTTTTCAGATCTTCGCGTGATCTCCTGTCCTTGCCTGCCATCTCGTACTTCTGCCGGTACTGCCTGGCCGCCTCGGTCAGGCTCTCCTTGCAGAGAAGCATGAGCTCACGGCGATCGTAAAAGAATTCGTTTCGGGGGTCCTTGTATTTCTGTATCTCGTGGAAGCTCGTCATGTTCTTCGTGATGACCGCAACCCTGGCCTGGAGCTCCACGAACGACCACTGCCACTTGGTATCGCCGAACTTGTCGATCAGGGCCGCCAGCAGCTTGTGGATTCTCTGGAGGAATTGCAGGATATCCCTCGGTGAGAAGCGGCTTATTCTGGACAGGTAGAACTTGTTCTCCTTGAGGGGCCGGTCAATCTCGTTCCCGACTGTTTCCTCGAGGAGCTGCAGTATCTTGTAAAACTCCTTGCGCGCCTCGTCAAGCACGCGGTTATTCTTGAAATCGAGCATCTCCACGGAGAGGTCATTGATCTTGTAGTACTTCTCCATGAGATTGAGCATCAGCGTTACGAGCTCGATATTGTAATAGGGGGCCATCGTGGGGTTTTTCTTCTTTTTAAGGATCGTTTCATTGATGATCTTTTTGATGTTATCCGAGTCCTTCTTGATATCCTTTGTTTCTCCCGCAAAGGCTATCTTTTCGGCCTTGCCGGCCTTTCCCGTTTTTGCCGGCGCCGCAGCGGCCGTTCCCGGCGCTCCCGGCGCTCCAGTGCTTCCCAACATGTTTACCGCCTATGCATACGTGTCGATGGTTCCGCCCCTCTGTTCCTCTCGGGGCCGCTCCCGGGGCTCGGGGCGCTCCTCGGGCGCCTCCTGTTCAGCCCTTCTCGGGGCCTCGCGGGAGAATCCCGCGGGAACCACGTCCGGTCCGCTTATGCTGGATATTTCCATGGTTCCACCTTTATTATCGTACTTCGCGGCCGTAAAATAAAACACTTCCGGCCGTTCTCACCTATAATAGTATACCAGCCCCTGCGACGGTTCAAGCAAAAAAATGTCACCCGATAAGGGACAGCGACCCCCCTTCGATCCGGAACTGGCCGGTTTTCACGATCCTCAGCGAAAGCAGCCCTTCAGGGCCCGTCTTGCACAGGAACGCGAGCGCACCGTCGATTCTCCTGGCAGGGCCGGTACCCGCGCGGAGCGTGATATGCGCGGTGTCTGGCACCGTAAAGCCCGCGCGCGCGACCACATCGCCGAAAGCCGCTTCCGGGCCCTTCCTGTCCGCGGGAAAACTCACCCCGGCCCCGCAGGATTCCTGCAGCGCCCGCATCATCGCCGGGTCCGCGCACTCCACCCGGTATTCCACGGCCGCGGTCGCCGCCATGATCGATTCCGCGGCAACCAGGTCCCGGATGGACAGCACCCGCGCGCCATCCGGCAGTGCCCGGTTCATGCGCGCGGCCAGGTCAGCGGCTGGCGCGCCGTAAAGCTCGATGTCAAGGAGCTCGGCCTCGCTTTCCACCCCGATCGGCACGGGGTATCCCGCGGACATTCGCTCGCGCTTGTTGAAGCCCTGGCTCATGGCAACCGGCGCGCCGGCCATCCTGAGGGCCCTCTTCACGATTTCGAGAAAATCGAGGTGCGGCACGAACCTCATGAGCCCGGTCTTGGTCATGCATATCCTCACCCGGGCGGCGACCACGTACCTGGCGGCGAAGTCCCGGCGCGCGGCCTCGAGGGCCTCGACGTCCACGGATCCGCGCCACGCGCGCGAGGGGGGCCCGCACTCGCGGGGAGGGGCCGCGGCCACCTTCTCCGCCGCGGCCTCGAACCCGGTGCGCACCACAGACCACGGGAGCATATCCCCCTCGCCCCTTCCCCCCAGGCAGGCCTCCCACCCGGGGAGCGCGCCGTCCAGGGCCGCGGTCCAGGCATCATACCTGAAGTGCTCGTCCCACGAATCGAGCCGGCACCCCGCGCGGTAGGCGGCGAGCACGGCCTTGCCGAGCCGCGCGTCACCGCGGGCGAAAACGCCCTCCAGTATGGACTCCTGCACGTCGTGGGCCTTGATCGACACCTTTCTCGGGGAGCCCCTCTTGATGCGGATGACCGCGTCCAGAAAGTAGTCGGCCCCCATCTGGCGCTCCCTCTGGAAGGCGGTGCCCGGCTTGGGCACGAAGGGGGACAGGGTCACGTTGATCTCGACCCCGGTCTTCGCGACGTCCCTGAGGAGCGAGATGATGCCCTCGCACTCGTCCTCCTCCTCGCAGCCGGGAAGGCCCAGCATGAAATAGAGCTTTACGAGGCGCCATCCCTTCGAGCGCACGTGCCTGACCATGCCGCCGAGGTCGGCGAGGTCCAGACGCTTGCGCGCCCTGGCACGCATCGCAGCGGAAGCTGACTCCACCGCCAGGGTCAGCGAGGAGCGCCGCACCCCTGACACGGCCTCGATCACGGGGAGGGTCGAGATGTCGACCCTGAGCGACGGGAGCGACACGGAAACGCCCCGGCGCGTGAGGTCGGGGAGCACGGCATTGATGAGTTCGGGCAGGTGGCGGTAATCGCCTATCGAGAGGGACGAGAGCGTAAGCTCGTCGTAGCCCGTGTTCGCGATGATCTCCCCGATGCGCGCGGCGACGTCTTCCGGCCGGTACCAGCGGTACGGGAGCTCGTAGTAGCCGGCGTGGCAGAACGCGCAGAAATTGGGGCAGCCCCGCGTGACTTCCACCACCGCCCGCTCCTGCGATATGCGCATGTTCGGCACGATCGGCGCGGGCGGGTCCGGCAGCGCGCCGCCACGGTATGCCCTTTTCGTTACGGCAGGCCCCTCCACGGCGGTGACCCGCGTCCCCTCATAGGCGAAACGGTATCGCCCGGGAATGAGCACCCCCCCGACGCGCGAGAGCGCGTCCAGCGCAGCCGCCCGGTCGCGCCCCGCGCCGCGGAGCGCCGCGATGATCTCCGGGAGCGCGTCCTCTCCGTCGCCCGCGAAAAACGCGTCGAAGAAGTCCGCGAACGGGAACGGGTTCGACGCGGCCGCGCCGCCGCCGATAACTATCGGGTCCCCGTCGCGCCTGTCGGCGGCGGCGAGGGGCACCCCCCCCAGATCCAGCACCTGGAGGACGTTGGTCGCGAGGAGCTCGTGCGACAGGTTGAAGCCGATGCAGTCGAGCTCCCGAAGGGGGGTTCTTGTTTCGAGGGTGAAGAGGGGGATTCGCGTCTCCCTGAGCGCGGCCTCGAAGTCGGGCGCGACCGCGAACACCCGCTCGCAGGCAACCCCCTCCACTGCGTTCGCCACGTGGTAGAGGATGCGTATGCCGTTGTTGGCCATCCCCACCTCGTAGAGATCGGGATAACAGACGGCCATGCGGAATTCCGCGCGCGGACGGACGATCGCGCGGAGCTCGTTGCCGGCGTAACGCGCGGGCTTCTGCACCGACGCGAACAGCCTCTCGGCCGCGGCCCTGTCAATCGACGGCATCGCATCCCTCCTCGTCGAGGACGCGCGCCAGGCGCACGAACTCGTCCGTGGAAAGGGTCTCGCCGCGCGCCGCGGGATCGAGGCCGGAGCGCGCGAGCGCGTCCGAGGCGTTCGCGCCGGCGGCGAACGAGAGGTGCGGCGAGCCGGACAGGGCTGCGCGAAGGGTCTTTCTCCTTCCCCAGAACGCGGACTTCACCGCGGCGTGGAAGAGCGCGAGCGCCCGTCCGGACAGGGGGATATCCCCCCTCCTGTCAAAACACATGAATGACGACGACACCCCGGGCCGCGGATAGAAGGCCGAGGGCGGCACGCCGAAGAGCTCCCGCGCCCGGCAGTAGAAGTTCAGGGTGACGGAAAGCGCACCGTAGTTATCGGACGCCGGGCGCGCCAGTATGCGCCGGGCGAATTCCCTCTGCATCATGAAAAAGCCCCTCGGACGGCCTTCGGCCGCGAACTTGAAGAGAATATCCGTCGAACAGTAATAGGGCATGTTCGACACGACCACGCCCACTTCCGCAGGCGTAGCGTATTCGAGGAAATCGGCGTGCACGACATCGACGTTGGGGAAGCCGCGCATGCTCTCCGCGAGGTAACGCGCGAAACCTGCGTCGATTTCCACGGCGGTGACCCTTGCCGCGCGGGCGGCCAGGGGCGCGGTGAGCGCGCCCAGCCCGGGACCGACCTCGAGCACGTGATCCCCCGGGCCGATTTCCGCCGCCTCGACCATCCGCTCGGCGGTCGCCCCGGCGATAAGAAAATTCTGCCCCAGGGAACGGTGCGGCGAAAGTCCGCGCTCCCTGAGCACCTGCATGACATCGGTCCTGTTCATCGACGAATTTCCACCCGCGTCCCGCGCATACGCCGGGGACGGTTATGAAGCTTCGTACCCGGGGGCATTATAACGCAATACAAATTTGACAATATCCCCCTCATTCGACCACCAGATGACTGTAATAAAATCCCGAAAACCGTCTCAATCCAATATGAAGTGGACCGGCAATATATTCACCCTGTATTAAATCACCGACCAGATGATAATTTTTTTTGAATTAATCGATAAAAATCAAGGGTATAGAGAGATAATAGATATATCATGGCGATTTTTACACATATTTTGATATATCAACCGCTTATCGCTTCTCACCGACGATAACCGGGCTTAATAATTCAACCAAAGGAGGCGAAAATTCGAACAGGGAGTAGTGTCCCTCTTTACTCGTTGAGTTCTTTGAAAACGTGTCTCACAGTGTTTCATCCACCCGTGAAGGCGTCATTTCCGGCCTTGTACGAGCCCAGATACAAGCCTGGAAAGGCGCCATGAATCCGGTTGTTGCCAGGTGCATTCAACCGACTGTCAGTGTTCCGGCCCCGACTGCCCCGGGACCGGAATGGCAGGGAAGCCAAAAACAGACAAAGGAGTGTACAATGATCATCAATCACAACATGAGCGCGATAAACGCTCAACGGGTGCTCAAGTTCAACCACTGGGACCAGGATCGCCAGATGAACAGGCTCGCCTCCGGCATGAGGATCAACAAGGCCGGCGACGACGCCGCGGGTCTGGCGGTTTCGGAAAAGATGAGGACTCAGATCCAGGGTCTAAGGCAGGCCGAGAGGAACACCGAGGACGGTATGTCGTTCATACAGACCACCGAAGGTTACCTCGACCAGACGGCAGCCATGATCCAGAGGATCAGGGTTCTCGCGGTTCAGTCCGCGAACGGAATTTATTCCGAGGAGGATCGCAAGCTCATCCAGGTCGAACTTTCACAGCTCGTGGATGAGGTCGATCGCATCGCTTCGCAGGCCGAATTCAACAAAATGCCGATGCTGACGGGCAGGTTCACGAAAGCGCAATTCTCGCCCAAGTCCAGTATGTGGTTCCAGATCGGCGCGAACCAGAACCAGCGCGAGCAGGTCTTCGTACGAAGCATGACCGCTGCCGCGTTCAAGTTCGCGAAAGCCGGTTCGGGTCCCCAGGGAAGACAGCTTCTGGTCTCCCTCGAGACGCCGGGCAAGTCGAACGAAACCATCAAGGTTATGGATGATGCACTGCAGAACCTGTCAAAGCAACGTGCTGATCTCGGGGCCTTCTACAACAGGCTCGAGCATTCCGCCAAGGGTCTCATGAACGCGTATGAGAACATCCAGGCATCGGAATCCAGGATCAGGGATGCCGACATGGCTGAGGAGCTCCTCGGGTATACCAGGGCGCAAATCCTCACCCAGAGCGGCACCGCAATGCTGGGACAGGCGAATCTCCAGAGCCAGTCGGTACTCAGACTGTTGAGTATGTAGGCATGACTCCGGGTGAAGCTCTCGAGTAAAGAAAAACTGATCTTTGAAAATTCGACCAGACCCTCATGCACGCCAGCGCATAAGTTGATTGCCCCGCTCCCGGCTGTTCCGGTAGCTCATGATGCGGGAGGGCATCATCGGCTACCTGAATACGGGAGCCGGTGTTGTCGTGATCATGGGCAGTCATGACGGCGCAAAAGGAGCAAACCTTCGGGCCCTCGCGGGCCCCGTGCACGGCATGAAGCGGGCACGAAAATCCCGGTCCGTCACAAAAAGGGCAACGGATCGGAAATCATCAAGGGAGGGAGTGTATGAGGATCAACCACAACATGAGTGCCATATTCGCGAACAGGCAACTGCAAACCGTCGCGGTAAGGCTGGACAAATGGATCGAAAAGCTCAGTTCCGGTGAAGAGATCAATCATTCGGGGGACGACGCTTCGGGACTTGCCGTATCTGAAAAGATGCGGACACAGATTCATGGATTGCGCCAGGCTGAAAAGAACGCCCAGAACGGGCTTTCTTTCATCCAGGTCGCCGAAGGGTCGTTCCAGCAGATGAACGAGATCATGCAGCGGATCAGGGTCCTCTCGGTCCAATCGGCCAACGGGATTTATTCCGACGACGATCGTCGCCAGGTCCAGGTTGAGGTATCTCAACTGATCGACGAGATCGATCGCGTCGCGACGTCCGCGCAGTTCAACAGGATGACCATGCTTTCGGGCAGGTTTGCCAAAAAAAGCAAGACAGGCAGCATGTTCTTCCATGTTGGGGCCAACATGAATCAGAGGATGAGGGTGTTCATACAGACGATGAGCGCAAAAGCCTTTGACCTGGTAGATCAAAATGCAAACGCGAAACGTTCCATCCAGACAGTGGACAAGGCCAATAGCATGATAGGTACTGTCGACCGGGCCATAGACAGGCTCAATCGGCAGAGGGCAGACCTGGGGGCCTACTACAACAGGCTGGAGAACACCGTACAATCCATCGCCCAGGCATACGAAAGTATGACCGCGGCGGATTCAAGAATCAGGGACGCGGATATGGCCGGGGTAATGGTCGAATACACCAAGGATCAGATCCTGCTTCAGTCGAACGCGGCGATGCTGGCCCAGGCGAATTTCAAGCCGAAGCTGGTATTGAAGCTGTTCAATCAGGACTGATTCAGGAAATCTTTTCGGGAAAGGGCCAAGCAGTGCGGCCTCAATCCACCTTCCGCCGGAGTCTTTGCGCAGCCCGTGTGCACGGGCCCCGGCGGGGGGACCATTTTTTAGGGAGGTTATTGATCAACACGGAGGTTGAAGATGAACGTCAATAAAGTAAATCTCGGCAATCAAAACGGGACCGCACAGTATCGGATCCAGTCGAATGCAGACGCTGCGAAACCGCATGTGAAAGCGGACACGGCACCGACGAAGGGGCTGAGCGACGAAGAGAGAAAGGAGCTCGTCGCTTCCCTGAACGAAACCATCAGCGGTATCAACGAGAGGATATCCTTCACCATTCATGAGAAGACCAAGCGGATCGTGGTAAGGGTGATCAACCCCCAAACCCACGAGGTGATGAGGGAGATACCGACGAAGGAGGCCATGCGGCTGCTCGAGCACCTGCAGGACTTCATCGGGATGCTGGTGGACGAATCCCGTTAGGCGCGTGACCCGGGCGCCGGAACCCGGATGCGCGCATCCGACAGGAGGGCAATATCCGCCCGCGCTGCAAACAGGAATTCACGGCATACAGGGCGGAAGTTACTCGAGGAAAAGACGCCCCGCGAAAATACAAAGAAGCGGGAATGAGAGACATATAGGCTTTTTCAACGGGTATACCTTAATAGCAGCACGAAAGAGCATTTTTGAATGAATACGCGCCGATGCGTTGCAGCCGGCGTGGTCACCCGTGCATGAGCTCCCTGAGCACCGCGGAGAGATCCTCCACGCGGTAGGGTTTGGCGATAACGCCATCGAAACCGTAGTTCCTGAAATCGGACATGACGGTATCGTTGGAATACCCGCTCGATACAATCACCCTGAGGGACGGGTCCATGGCCTTGATATGACCGATGGCGGTCCTGCCCCCCATCCCCCCGGGGACGGTCAGGTCCATGATGACGATGTCGTACGGTTCTCCCCGCGCGATCGCCTCGCGGACACGCTCGATCGCCTCCTCGCCGTTGTGCGCGATCGAATGCCGGTACCCGAGCGCGGCGAGCATCCGCCCCGCCATGACGAGGATGTCGGTCTCGTCGTCCATGACGAGCACCCTCCCCGCGCCCCTGTGGATGCCCCGCACACGGCCCCCCTCGGCGCCGGGCCGTTCCCCGGACGCCGGGAGAAACACGGAAAAGGTAGTGCCGATCCCCGGCTGCGAGATCACGCCCACGTACCCGCCGTGGTTTTTCACAATCGAATACACCACGGCAAGGCCCAGACCGGAGCCGCCCGGCTTCGTGGTGAAGTAGGGATCGAACACCCTGATCAGGTTTTCCTCCGGGATGCCGGTGCCCCTGTCCCTCACCCTGATCCTCACGTAATCCCCGGGCGGCAGCGCGGCAGTATCCGGCAGCGTCTGTGCCTGACCGTCCACGCGGCAGTTATCAGCGTGTACCTCCAGTTCCCCTCCCTCGGGCATGGATTGCGACGCGTTGATCGCCAGGTTGCTGAAAACCTGCCGTATCTGCCCCTCGTCGACCTCGGCGATCCAGAGGTTCTCGGGAATGTTAAAGACGCACCTCGTGCTCGACCCCTGCAGCGAGAACAGGACGCTCTCCCTGATCAGGGACGATATCCTTGCCGGCTTGCGCAGCGGCGCCCCGCCCCGCGAAAACGTCAGGAGCTGGTGGATGAGCTCCTGCGCCCTGACCGAACCCTTCTCCGCCTCCGCGAGGTAGCCCGCAACGGGATCGCCGCGACCCGCCGGCGTTATGCGGGCCAGGGAGAGGTTTCCGAGCACGATCGACAGGATGTTGTTGAAATCGTGGGCGATACCGCCGGCGAGCACCCCGAGAGACTCGAGCCGCTGCGTCTTCTGGAGCTCGTATTCGAGCTTGAGCTGTTCCGTGATGTCCCTGAACACGATGACCGCGCCGATGACCTTCCCGCGGAGGTCCCTGATGGGGGATCCGCTGTCGGATATGTGGCGCTCGCTCCCGTCCCTGGCCACGAGTATCGTGCTCTTGTCGATGACGGTGGTGCGGTTCTCGCCGATGATCTCGCTGACCGGGTCGCGTATCCTCTCGCCGGTTTTTCCGTCAACCAGCCGGAACACCTCGTCGATGGGCCTGCCCGAGGCCTCCTCCTGGCTCCAGCCTGTCAGATCCTCGGCAACGCCGTTGAGCAGGGTGACGGTGCCCGCGATGTCGGTGGTGATGACGGCGTCGCCGATGGAACGGAGCGTGACGGAAAGCCTCTCCTTTTCCTCGGCCAGGCGCTCCTCCACGATCTTCCGCGCGGAAATATCGGTCAGGACACCGCTCAACCCGATCGCGACGCCCTTCTCGAACACAGGGCGGCTGCTGGTCATGACATGCCGTATCGCGCCGTCCTTCCTGACAAGACGGAACTCGTACGGTTCGAACTCGTTGTTGAGGGTCTTTGCCATGCTTCCCAGAAGCCCGGTGAGATCGTCGGTATGGATGTAATCCATGAACCGGGACCCGACGAGCTCGGCTGCGGAATAGCCCACGACATTGTAGATCGAGGGACTGACGTAATTGATGACGCCCTCGGAAGTGACGCTGAATATGACCTCGGAGAGGTTCTCCACCAGGGTGCGGTATTTTTCCTCGGAGGAACGCAGCGCGTCCTCGATGAGCCGCCTGTGCGTGATGTCCCTCGTGATGCCGATGTAGCCGACCGGGTTCCCGTTCCCGTCCGAGATCGCAGTGGTACTCAGCTCCACCGTGAACGGCGACCCGTCCTTCCTGACGAGATCGACTTCCGCGTTCCTGACGATATCGCCCTTGAGCGTTTTCTGCATGTTGTAAGATGCCCCTTTCCGGTGCCGTGGGGCGATTCGGTCCATGAAATTCATTCCCGCCATCTCCTCGATGCTGTCGAACCCCGCCTGCTCGAGGGCGTGACGGTTGGCCATGATGATCCTCCCGCGAAGATCGGTAATGGTGATGGCGTCGGGGGATATTTCTGCGAGCGTGCGGTACAGCTCCTCCTTGTCTCGAAGCGCCTTTTGCGTGCGCACCCGCGCGGACACGTCCCTGGAAAAGCCGAGGATGGACGTCACGTTCCCGGTATCGTCCCGGATCGGGACGAGCCAGGTTTCCAGCCAGATGCTGCCCGCGGGAAACTCGGACGAGTCCTCGACATACATGGACTGACCCGACTCGGCAACGGCGCGGACATTCGCGAGCTGGCGCGCCGCGATCGGCGGGGGAAAAAGACTGGCGAGGTTCCTGCCGCACAGCTCCTCCGCGGGCATGCGGATCTGCCGCGCCGCGTAGCCGTTGACGTAGATCACGTCGCCACGGGTGTCCACGATGAATATCATTTCAGGGGCGAATTCGGCTATCGTGCGAAAACGCCGATCGCGCGCGGTCAGCGCCTCCAGCTCCGCCCTGAGCGCAGCGTTCTCCTTTTCGAGGACCTCACGGCTCCGTTCTCCGACGCGGGGCCCTCGAGGTTTCCTTTCGTTCCTGTCCTTCACCGTCGGCCGATCCTCCCCGGCCGCGCCGAAACGCGCGCACCGTCTCGACCCGGGCATTTACGCGCCGCGGGGGACGTCATGTTTTTCTCCCGCGTTTCGCCCCGTTCCGCGCCTTCTTCGACGATTTCTTTCCGGCGCGCTTCTTCGCGAAGTCCATCAGGTATTCCTTCGACGCGAGGTACTTGTCGACGAAGGTGACCACGTACGATTCGCGGTACCGGGGCGGGAACGGCGTGAGCGGCCACATGTGCTTCACGATGATGTCGCGCTCGATATCGTTGAGAACGAAGTGCCTGAGCGAGTTTTCAAGCGCGATCTTCGGGTGCTCGATGCCGTGGTATTTTTCCTTCGGAAGGTCGGGCTCGTCGTGGTTTCTCCAGTCATAGAGGAAAAAATCGTGCAGCAGGCCGCCGCGTGCCGCCGAGCGGTAGTCGAGCTTCAGCTGCCGGCACACCTTGTAGGCGAGGTAGGACACGCTCACCGCGTGCTGGTAGATCGACGAATTGTGGTGCGGAAATTCCCTGAGCCGCAGGAACTCCTCGTTGGCGAGTATATCCCCCACCATCTCCCCGTATTCCCTTTCGTCGGAGACGCCGCGCCCGTGCGCGATCTTCAGCCGCAAACGAGCCTGGAGCCCCTCCAGGAACGCGTTAACGCGCTCCCTCAGGTTGTCGTTTATGTTGCCGTCAAGGTAGGCGTTCAGGTTCGGGAACGCGGAGAGGAGGCGCCTGAGGGATTTCATGAGCGGGCCGAGCTCGCCGTTGGTTATGCGCGAGTAATTCGTACGCAGGTACGCGATGCGGTCCTTGAACGCCCTGAGCGAGATGACCGACACCACCACGTCCGTGATAAAATACGCCGCGAGAAACGCGGCCGCCGCGACGAGCGCGCCGTCCCTGACCGAGGAGAGCGCCCCGGCCATGCGGGGGTGGATGACGAACACCAGGAGTCCCGCCATCGCGGCCCACAGGGCCGAAAACTGCAGGCTGACGCGCCCGTGGAGGTTGAACCTGTTCGCGTGGTAATCCCAGAGTTTCAGGCCGAAGGCCTTCTCGAACAACCATCCCACCGCGTACTCGAGCGCGGTCAGCGCGAGCGCGATGATGACGAGCTGGAGCGCGGGATTGAGCCCGTTCATGAACCGGTCGCCCGCGATGACCAGCAGGGCGCCAAACCCGTAAATTGGGACAAAGCACCCGTGCAGAAAACCCGCGTTCACGAACCGTTTCTGGCTCCATGAACGATATATAACCTCAAGAATCCACCCTGCAAAAGAGTAGAAGAAAAAATACAGTATGGTGTATATATAACTCATGATGTCAATTATGATGCAATACGTTCATGACAAAATTCTTGCGGACAATTGACACTACATCTCATAATTTTACTAAACAATTGATACTTTTCGTAAATTTATAAATGGTATTGTTACTTGTTAATAATAACAATGCCTCTTTTTTTCAGTAATGCAATAATTTTTTTATGTGAAAATCAACAATTAACCGCCTGATCAGGCTAGATTTTCTTCACCACTATTTACATATTGTATTTTAACGTGTGCGGAAACGCCGGCCGGGGTTTTAGGATTAGCGCCAACAGGTCCGTTCCCAGCGGGCAAGGAGCAGTGCGACGCGAAAAACGCGCGGCTCGTCGTGGTGCCGGTGCTGATCAACAGGCTGGGATCGATTTCCGAGCTCTCGTCGCAGAACCCGCAGGTCCGGGCCATACTGGCGGAGCTCGCGAAGATGGGAATCCCCGTGATGGACTGCTACCCCGAGTTCGACAGCATTAACTCCTTCTACATGTTCGATCCCATGCACCTCACGCCGGACGGGCACGGGAAGGTCGGCCAGATTCCCGCTCCGAAGGTGGCGGAGCATCTTCCCTGACCCCGCCTACTCGACAGAAAGCAGCAGCGATTTGAGGTAGATCCCTTCCGGGTGCGACAGCGACACCGGGTGGTCCGGCGCGTGCAGCGCGGCCGAGAGCACGCGCACCCTCCTTCCCGCGTCCGCCGCGGCGCCGAACACCACCTTCCGGAAAAGATCCATGTCGACGAAGCGCGAGCACGAGCAGGTGAGCACCAGCGAGCCGGGCGGGCAGCGCCTGATTGCGTGAAGGTTGATGTCTTTGTAGCCGCGGCAGGCCGAATCCACCGCGTCCCTGGACTTGGCGAACGCGGGCGGGTCCAGTATGATGAAATCGGAAAGAATCTCCGCCTCCCTGAGGTAGCGGGCCGCGTCCGAAACCACGAACTCCACGACCCCGCCGCACCCGTTCAGCGCGGCGTTGCGTTCGGCCGCGGCGATCGCCGGCGCCGACGAATCCACGGAGACCGCCGCGCGCGCGCCGCCGGCGAGCGCGCTCACCGTGAAGCCCCCGGTGTAACAGTACATGTTGAGCACCTTCCTGCCGCGTGCGTACCCGCGCACCAGGCGCCGGTTCTCCCGCTGGTCCAGAAAGAACCCGGTCTTCTGCCCGGCTTTCACGTCCACCGCGAAACGCATGCCGTCCTCGGCGATGACGATTTCGTCGGGCGTTTCGCCCCGCAGCTGCCCCGAGCACGGCCCGAGCGATTCCGCGGCCCTGCCCGGATGGTCGCTCCTTTCATACACGGACGCCGCCCCGCTCGCGGCCGCGAGCGTTTCCGCGACGGATGACTTTATCCTGTCCATGCCGAGCGACAGCGCCTGCAGCACCAGGTGATGCCCGTAGCGGTCGACCACGAGCCCGGGGAGAAAATCCCCCTCCGAATTGACAAGCCGGTACGCGTCGGTCCCCGCGAGCGTCGGGTCGCTTTCCCTGAGCGCGCACGCGCGCCGAAGCGCCCCGGCGAGGGCCGCGTCGTCCCATGGCGCGTTGCCGGTCGAGAGCACGCGCACGCGGATCTGCGACGACGCGTTGTAGTGCCCCCGTGCCAGGACCTTGCCCGACGCGTCGCACACCGCGACAACGTCGCCGTCCGCGATACCTTCGTCTACGCGCGACAGCGCCCCGGAAAAAATCCAGGGGTGGCCTCCCCTGACGGGTTTTTCCCTTCCCGGTTTTACGTATGCCTTTTTCATTTCAAACCGGACATATCCGCCGCTGCCGGGTACCGCCTGAACACGGCGATGCCGCCGGTCGCCCGGCGGCATCGTCCCTGGCGCGGCGCAATCGATCTATCTCATTTGCCGAGCATGCCCTTCTTCAGGCCTTCCTGCGCGGGGTTGGGCCCCAGCCAGATGGCGAAAAGGGCCTTCTTGAACTGGACTCCCGCGATGCTCCCCATGGCTTTGGCCTGTCCGCCTGCGACCTTGTAAGAAGCGGAGAGGCTCCCGCGGTTATAGCTCAGGTACACGGTGTCGCCCTTCTTCATCTCGACGGACTTGAAATAGCCGAGAAACTGCTCCACCTTGTCGGTGCCGTAACCGGATCCCCTGGCCTTGCCGAACCCCTCGCGGATGGCCTTGACGAACTTGTCCCTGCTGAGGAGCCTGGTGTCGATGACCAGGTTCACCTGCATCTGTTTGTCTGCCTCGATGATCGCCTTCGCGTCGGCTCCCTTCATGTCCTCGGGGACGTACAGGGACGCGTAATATACCGTGAAACCCATGGTCCTCGCGCCCGTTCCCTTGAGAACGAGTTTCGAGCCGGCTGACCAGGCCTGTACGCACAGGAACGTGACCGCGGCCGCGAACGCGATGACGGATAATGTCCTCTTCATGTGATTCCTCCTCTGTGTGTTGTGGTGAGCCCTCATGAAGTCCCCGCGAAAACAAAAAGTCAAATCTTTTTCCCGGGATATCCGAAAAAAGGGGTTCACGCCTTGAGCACGACCACGCTGCGCGGATTGACCAGGTAGTATTCCTGGTCGTCGATGTCCTTCTCGGAGCCTGTCGGCAGTATGTCCTCTCCCGCAACCAGGCTCGTGTCGATGACGCGGCGCCACTTTTTCGAGCCCGCGTTCGGGAGCGCGATGCGGTGCAGGTGGTAGTCCGCGTTCAGCGATATGAACAGCAGGTAGTCGCCGAACTCGGAGGGCACCTCACCGCCGTCGAGGAGATACGACACGGTGCGGAGGCCGGCGTTGGCCCAGTCGGGCCTGTTCAGGCCGTCGCCGTACCACGATATGTCGGGCATGCCGTCCGAATCCTCGTCGGCGCCGGTGAAGAACTTGCCGCGCTCGAAAAGGGTGTGCCGGTTCCTGAACTCGATGAGAGCCTTCACGAACCCGCGTATGTCGGCGTTCTTTTCCGCCAGGGACCAGTCGATCCATCCGATCTCGTTGTCCTGGCAGTAGGCGTTGTTGTTGCCGCCCTGCGTCCTTAAAAACTCGTCGCCGCCGAGGAGCATCGGCGTGCCGCACGAGAGGAAGAGCATGCAGAGGAAGTTCTTCGCCTGCTTTTTCCTGAGGGCCGTGACCTCGGGGCCGCCGCCCTCGCCCTCGTACCCGCAGTTCCATGAGTAGTTGTCGTTCGAGCCGTCGGCGTTGTTTTCCCTGTTCGCCTCGTTGTGCTTCCCGTTGTACGAAACCAGGTCCCAGAGAGTGAAGCCGTCGTGGCAGGCGAAGAAATTGATCGAGTTGAAGGCCGACCTGCCGTCGTCGCCGTAGAGGTCGGCGGACCCGGTCAGTCGGAATCCCAGCTCGCGCACCTGCCCGTCGTCGCCCTTGACGAACCTGCGCACGGTGTCGCGGAAGCGGCCGTTCCACTCGGACCAGTCCACGGGGAAATTCCCCACCTGGTAGGTGCCCAGGTCCCAGGGCTCGGCGATGAGCTTCACGCGGGAGAGCACCGGGTCCTGCGAGACCGCGTCGAAGAACGACCCGCCCTGCATGAAGCCCGCCTCCTCCCGGCCGAGCACCGACGCGAGGTCGAACCGGAACCCGTCCACGTGCATCACCTCCACCCAGTAGCGGAGCGAGTCCATGACGAGCCTGAGCGCGGGCGCGCTCGCCAGGTTCAGGCTGTTTCCGCACCCGGTATAGTTCATGTAGTAGCGGCGGGGCTGGCCGGGAGAGCCCGTGAGTATGTAGTACGACGGGTTGTCGATCCCCCTGAACGAGAGGGCCGGCCCCATCTCGTTTCCCTCGGCCGTGTGGTTGTACACCACGTCGAGTATCACCTCGATGCCCGCCCTGTGGAGCTCGCGCACCATGGTCTTGAACTCATCCACCTGGCAGCCGGGCGAGCGCCCGGAGCCGTACGACGACTCGGGCGCGAAGAACCCGACCGTGTTGTAGCCCCAGTAGTTGGTTAGGCCACGTTCGACGAGGAAGTCCTCCACGTAGTACTCGTGCACGGGAAGGAACTCCACCGCGTTCACTCCCAGGTCCTTCAGGTGGGGAATCTTGCCGATGACACCCAGGTACGTGCCCGCCTCCTTCACGCCGGAAGACGCGTGCGCGGTGAATCCCTTCACGTGGGTCTCGTAGATAACGAGCTTTTGCAGCGGGATGTCCGGGTGCGCGTCGCCCTTCCAGTCGAAGGCGTTGTCCACCACCACGCAGCGCGGCGCGAACGGCGCGCTGTCGCGCTCGTCGAGCGAGAGGTCCTTCTCGGGCGCGTCGTTCCGGTACGACAGGAGGATATTGTCTTTATTCACGAACTTGCCGGTGAGCGCCCTGGCATAGGGGTCGATTAAAAGCTTGTTCTGGTTGAAGCGCAGCCCCCACGAGGGGTTGAAGTCGCCCGCCACGCGGTAGCCGTAGAGCTGACCCGCGCGCAGGCCGTGCACGAAGCAGTGCCAGACGAAGCGGTCCCTGCACTCGAGCCGTATCACGTCGGTGGGGTCGCCGTCCGCGCGGTCGTACAACAGGAGGAACACCTCGCGCGCGGCCTGGCTGTAAAGCGCGAAGTTCACCCCGTCCGGCGTGAGCGTCGCGCCCAGCGGGTAGAACTTGCCGTCGGATATTTTTTTCGCGGTGGAGTGAACGAGCGTGACGGACATGGCATGCCTCCTCTGGCGTACGCGTATATGGGGGAGTCCCGATCATGGGGGCGTTTCTTCACCATGTCAAGGATTAATCGCGGGAAAGGGGATATGGCTCGTCCCCGTTATGCGGGCATAAAAAAGGGAAGGTCTTCGGTCCTCCCCTTGTGCTTGGTCTTCCTGTTGTAGGCCTTCGCCGGCCTTTCCGCTTTCGGCGGCTTTGTTTTAAGTCGCACGCCGACGCGCACCTCCTTGAGAATGTCTTTTTTCGCTTTGGGCATATCCCCCTCCTTGTAGTACGGGCATCGTTAACGATGCCCGTACTATCGGTTCCGCTTCAATATACAGAAACCCTTCGCGCATGTCAATACCCTTACAAAGCGAGATCGGATAACCTTTTCTGGAAAATAATATGAAATACCGCCCGGTTGGGATTTTTTTATTGACTGCATCAGCAATTATGTTATGCATATAAAAAAAAATTCATGTCGTTATGGCTCAAAGATTATCCGGGCAGAAAAAACCGGAACCGCATCCAGCATAAACAACACAGAGGGGGAGGAACCATGAAAAAAAGCATTCGAGCGATCGTTGTCGGCATCGCGCTCGCCGCGATTGCGTTCACTTCAACCCGGGCGCACGCCACCGGAATGAAGGTGGGAGCCACGGTCTGGTATTCATGGTGGGATTCGCAATTCCTGGAAAAGTTGATTTCCTTCAAGATAAGTCCTTATACGATAAAAGGAACGTACTCCATAAATCCCGCGCCGTTGTACGGTCCCATTCTCGCGTTCGATTTCGACAACGGCTTGAGCCTTAACATCGTGTTCACCTGCGGCAGCCATTTCAAGGCTGAAGGCAGGTCCATTATGATCGCCCCGCTTGAGTCACTTAAAACAGACGCGCCGCTTTACAAATACGACCTGGATACCACTCTCACCTATTCGGTCAACAAGTTCTTCAAGGTCTTCGCGGGGATGAAAGTTCAGGGACACAACTACAAGGCCACTTATGAGGCATTCGCACCCAATAGTCCGGTCGGTATAACAAAATCAGAAAAACGGGACCTCGACTTTATTAATTATGGCCCGGGGCTGGGCATAAGCGTCACGGCACCGCTCGGGAAAAACTTTTTCATGCTGGCCAACGCATCGGGCCTGTACCTCCGCTCCAGGTATAATTATCACGACAAGCTTTTTAAATACCTGCTGGAGGGTTCCACATATCCCATCCTGATGAACAGCAGCACCCTCAACGGCGACCTGAATGCCTTCGGCGTGAACACCGGACTTTCGTTCGCCTACATATTCGTCGATCCCTCCATCACCCTCACCCTGGGTGGACGCTACCAGTTCCTGCAGCACCGCATGGTCAATGTCAGCAACACGCAGAGGGACATCAGCAACCCTGCCCCGATGTCGAACATCATGAACAATGTCATACGCAGCTTCATGTACGAATGGGGAATGAACAAGAGCCTGAAAAAATCACAGGAGCACTTCTACGGCCTCACCTTCTCCGTGATCTACTCCATCGAGTTCTCTTCGGCCAGGAAAAAAGAGGGGTAGCCTTCGTTGAATTCCACATCCCTGTCAGTCTGAAAGAGAAGGGCCTCATTGAACGGGACCCTGCTCTTTCAGAACAAGCCGTTGTCGAGAATGCCATTAGGATCGATCTCCTTGCGAAGCGCTCTCAACGCCGCAAGGTCCGGTCCATACAGCCTCTCTTTCTCCTTTTCCGTGAGAGGGCACCAACCGTAGCGGTAAGGACGCCCGCCCAGTGCCAGGCACCTGTCCAGGCATTCTTCGTGCGACGCCTTTGCCCTCGCGAGTCCGTACGCATCGCCTGGAGGCACCATGCAGTACAGGCCGAACCCGAAGCGCATCCGGGAAAGGCCCGCTCCGAAGCGCATCGCAGGCGACAGTTTCCCGCTGCTGAAATTGTGAGGCAGAAGCGGGGCGTTCGTACGCCGGCCCACGCGAACTGCCAGGACGTACACCACGCCGAGGTTGCGCGGAACGATCGTTTTCGAAAGGAATTCCAGGAACTCCATGGCCGGCCCGTAGTCGAACATGTAATCACACCACACGCGATAATGGTACAGGTTTGACTCCACCCACTCAGCCCGCATGCGATGGATCAACTCGTTATATTCTGCAAGCGCCCTGAACTCCTCGCAGCGCGCGGCATCAAGGTCGGGTATGACCTCGCCCGCGCGTTTGCCCGCCTCCTCTTCCGAGTGTCCCGAATACCCGTACTCGGCCAGAATCTCGGCGGAAGTGATGCAGGCCCAGAAATGATCGGGCAGGAGGCCGCTGATCCGCGTGAAGCTCTCCAGCACCCGCGCCAGCGGGTCAGTGTTGCGGTAATACCTCCTGGATATGCATACCTTTCCCGGCAGTTCCTCGACCCGCACCAGTGCGCGCTCGATCACCCCCACCTGGCCGAGCGAACCGAAACAAAACCGGAAAAGCTCCGGATTCTCCGTACTCGAACACCACACCGCGTTCCCGTCGGGCCTGATCAGGCGCACCGCTTCCACCGAATCGGCCTGTGATCCATGCGCCACCGAACGAATACCGTATCCCCCGACCGAAAGGGTGCCTCCCACGGTGAGATCAAGGTAATCGGTGAGCACCGGCACGGTGGCGGTGAATCGTTTCAGCCTGCGATTCACATTTCCCCAGTACATGCGCCCGCCCGCCTCGAGCCGCAGATCGTCGGTGAGGGACATATCGACCTGGTTTTCGTCATGGTTAAAAAGGACGACCCCGCCGTCGTTCAGGGTCTGCCCGAAGCAGGAATGGCCGGCGCCGCGGATGCGCACGGGAGTTCCGGTTTCCTGCGCCACGCGGAGCGCGGTGCACGTCTCGGGCTCGGAGCGGGTCATTATCACCACGGCGGGTTGATAAGATAGAGTGCCGCCGAAATCCGTGGCAAATGACTTGCGTTCGGAAATGAAACATTCAGGCGGGAGAGCTTTATGAAACGCACGTTCCGCGGTATCGGCAAGCTTCATTGCCCGACTCCATTTGTTGTACAGGTGGCTCGCCTCCAGATCCTCGAGGTTCATGCCGGCGAAAGTCCTGAACAGTTCCGCGAGTCCGTTCTTCCTCTCGAATTTGTTTGAATCTTCCGGAAAGAGCGGTTAATATTCCGAACCGGTTGCGGGTAACGGGATCCAGCCAGTTCGTGTAAAATACCAGTTCCGGATCGTCGGGCTGGATATACATCCTATATTGACGATTGTCAAGACATTTACAGCAAAAACTGACAAAAAATCGATAATGTCATAAAGCTATAGAGCCGGGATCTATATACCTATCATTTCAGAGCCTTGCGCAGATATTCATTACACGTTCTGCAGATGCATCCGATAGTTTTCAGGCATAGAAATGGATATAATTCTCGCACTGTAAGAGTATTGTTTCCACGAAAAAGAGCATTGTGATGAGATCATTTCTAATTGACAATGAACGGATTCAGAAATTTTATTCACACAAAAAGACATAGCTCAGCGGAGAATCGTGATGTATACAAAAAAACGGATTATAATCGGCATTGTCGCGATAATCGCGATGTGCGGCATATCCACCGGCACGCATGCGGCCGGCATGAAGGTCGGCGCAACTGCCTGGTACTCGTGGTGGGATTCCACGTTCATCAAAAAAACCATATCAGGAAGAGTGAATCCCTTTACCGTGAAAACCAAATACGACATGAACTCCGCGCCGCTCTACGGTCCCATACTGGCGTTCGACTTCGCCGGGAAATGGAGCGTCAACATCGTATTCGCCTGCGGGAGCCACTTCAACCCCGAAGGGCGGCATTATGCATTTGACGGCGACGTGGGCATTGGAAAGACCAGGGCATCCATTTATAAATATGACCTGGATCCGACCCTCACCTTTTCCGTCAACAAGTACCTCAAGGTTTTCGCCGGCATGAAGCTTCAGGGCTATGTCTATGACGCAACTCAGCTATTCATCAACATAAACACGCGCGAAAAAACGTTAAAGAATGATCTCGGATTCACCAATTACGGTCCCGGGCTCGGGATAAGCATCACCGTGCCGCTGACGCATGGTTTCTATCTGTTGACCAATGCCTCGGGTCTCTACCTTCGTTCCGCGTTTTACTACAATGAAAACAGGATCGTATTGTTAAACAGTTCGACCCCATTCTATTATAGCCGGAGAATCAACAACGATTTGAACATTTTCGGTTTCAACACGGGACTTTCAGTGGCGTACATCATACCCGCCGCATCGGTCACTCTCAGCATCGGCGGGCGCTATCAGTTCATGAAATACCGATCGGGGAAACTCACGAATATGGAAAGGGACTACCTGGACTCCAACCCGATACAGAACCTCTTCATGAACATGGTCTGGGATGCCGCATATCAAAGCATCATGAAACGTGCCCTGAATAATTCAAAAGAGCACTTTTACGGGCTCACCTTCTCGGTGATCTACTCGATCGATTTTTCCGATATAGGAAAAAAAAGTGAAGGATAGGATTCACGCGAACTGATCTATCGCTCGTCTCGATATAACACTGACGCCTTCGGCGGCAGCGTTACTCGACGAGCGGTTGTGTTCGTGATGGACATGAAAGAGTTGTACCATTTTCCAGGAAAAACCGGATTAATGGAGAAAGTCCTTGAATAAGCACAATAGAATCATACTGACCGTCCTCTGCTGTATCGCCCTGTGCGGCGTGGTAACCCGCTCCCATGCCGCAGGCATGAAGGTCGGCGCAACCGTGTGGTATGCCTGGTGGAATTCGGATATGGTTGACACTGTCGCCTCCGGCAAGAATTATCCTTACTTCATCAAGGGCTCGTCAAAGCTCGACGCGGCGCCGCTCTACGGTCCGGTACTTGCATTCGACTTCGCGGGGAAGTGGAGCATCAATATCATCTTTGCCGGAGGTAACCATTACAAGCCCGAGGGTACGTTCTATTTTCTCCTGAACGGTATCGGCAGGGGTGTGGTCGAGGCGCCGGTACTCGTCAAGTACGATCTCGACCCCACGCTCAGTTATTCGATAAACCGTTACTTCAAGGTCTTCGCCGGCATGAAACTGCAGGGATACAAATGGGAGGGCAAACGGAGGGGGCGTGACCTGACCATGTACCAGGAAACCCTCAAGCAGCACCTGAGTTTCATAAATTAC
>CAYRGX010000007.1:24062-106127 GCA_964423905.1 uncultured Leptospirales bacterium
CGGGGTGGGGGGCACGGCACCCCTCGTGGAAAACCTCTATCTCGTGGCCAATGTCTCGGGATTGTACCTTCGCTCACGATGCGACTTCCAGGAAAAACTCCTCTCCCTGCCGTCCGGGTCGTTCCAGTTTTTCAACAATACCGTCATAAGTGACGTGAACATGTACGGGGTGAACACGAGTATCAACCTGACCTATGTCTTCAACCGCCCCGCGATTACCCTGAGCATAGGCGGGCGCTACCAGTACCTGGAACAGCACGTGGCCTCGCTTACCAGCACCGACCAGGATATCATGAATCCCCAGTCGATCGAGCAGAACATTTTCGGTTCGAAAATATTAAGTATCATATACAGTCGGGAGATGCGGAAAGCTCTGAACAAATCCAAGGAGCACTTTTACGGCCTCACCTTCTCCGTGATCTACTCCATCGATTTTTCCGATATAGGAAAAAAAAGTGAGGGATAGGATACACTCGAACTGATCTGACGCTCGTCGAGAAACAGTCGGGTTAGCGACAGTGTTGGTGGAACTCGACGAGCGGTTCTGTTGATGAAGCCTTCAAGACGCACATGCATCACCGGCGGCCATACAGGTCCAGGTTAAAACCGCCACAATGGCAACCGTAGCCTTCGGATCGCCGTCCGCGGTCACGTTCCCGGTGACCTGTTCCGTGGATTTTCCGAAAAAGAAAAAGGAAAAGGATAAAGACGGGGACAAGGAGGACGTGGCCCGCCGGTGACCGCTCAGTCCAGGTACGCCGCCTTGAAATCGGCCTCGGTCCGTATTTCAAAGAGCTCCTTGAGCTTGGACAGGTCGAACAGGGCCGCCATCTGCTCCGTGATGTTGAAGAGCACCAGCCTGGAACCCGCGCCTTTCGCCTCCTTGGAGAACTTCAGCAGGATTCCCAGCCCCGACGAGTCGATGTTCGATATGCTTTTGCAGTCGAGTCCGACCGCGGAAGGGGACGTGTCGAGCTCCTTCATGAACGGGGCGATCACGTCCTCCCCGGACCCAAATATCAGCTCGCCGCGGATCGTGATCACTGTCACGTCGTCATGCTTTTTCACTTCAATTGACACCATGCCGGCCTCCGGTGCGTTTAGCCGCTATTTTTTCTTCTTCGCATCGATGCGCGACGAGAGGTGCTCGATGAGACGGTCCATGCCGTCGCCTTTGGTCGCGCTCACCTGGTAGATGACGATCGTGGGGTTCGCTTTTTTCACGTTCGCCATGAGCTCGTCCATGCTGAAGTCCAGGTGCGGGAGCAGGTCGATCTTGTTCAGCACCATGGTCTGCGAGGTGTTGAAGGCCAGTGGATACTTCGCGGGCTTGTCCTCGCCCTCGGTCACGCTCAGCACCACGATGCGCTCGTCCTCGCCGAGCTCGAACTCGGCCGGGCAGACCAGGTTCCCGATGTTCTCCACGATCACCAGGTCGAGAGCGTCCAGGTCGAAGCCCTCCAGGCACTTCTTGATCCAGGAGCTCTCCAGGTGGCAGTCCCTGCTGAAGCGGTCGGTTTCGATCTGGTACACGGGCACCCCGTACTTCGCGAGCCTCTCCGCGTCCTTCGTCGTCTTGATGTCGCCCTCGATGACCGCGATACGGTACCTGGGCGAGAGCGCCGCGATGAGCCTCTCGTTCAGGGTGGTCTTGCCCGAGCCCGGGGAGCTCATCATATTGATCATGTATATCCCCTTCGCGGCAAGGGCGGCTTTCACCTCGCCCGCGGCGTTCTTGTTCGAAGCCAGTATATCCTGAAGTATCTTTATTTCCATCGCCCGCTCCTTGACACGGCGCTCCCGCGGGACGCCGCAGGCCTTTATCTCCGCGGTGCGCCGTCCTGTCCATTCTTTTTCACCGTCACGGAGCGCTCTCCGCCGGCAAAAAAAGCGGCCAGGCCTCCAGAAACAATTGACAACACGGGGTTCAGCCTTCGAGGTAGAGGGATATTTCCTGCGGAGACGCGGCGTGTATGAAAAAATACCTTGTTACCGGATTTTCGGGCTTTGTCGGCCGGCATTTCATCGAGCACCTGTACGAACACGGCGAGCCCGCCGAGGTGCTGGGCGTGGACATGGCCGACCCTGATTTCGACCTCGCGCGAAAGGGTCCCGTCGCGTGCCGGTTCGAAAAAATCGACCTGCTCGACAGGGACCGGGTCCGGGGGCTCATGGACCGCTTCCGCCCCGACCGCCTGCTCCACCTGGCCTCGTTCAGCAGCGTCGCATTCAGCTGGATGGAGCCGGCCATGAGCTTTCTGAACAACACCGGTATTTTCCTGAACCTGGCCGAAGCGGTGCGCGGGCTGGGGCTCTCCTGCAGAATACTCTCCGTGGGCTCGGCCGAGGGATACGGCTCCGCGGCCGCGGGGGGCGCGCCGGTCAGGGAGGACATGCCCCTGGACCCGGTGAACCCCTACGGCGTGGCGCGCGTGTCCCAGGAGCTGCTCTCAAAGGTATACTGCGACGGGTTCGGCATGGACATCGTGACCACCCGGTCTTTCAACCACATCGGCCCCCGCCAGAAGGAAATCTTCGTGGTGGCCTCGTTCGCGCGGCAGGTCGCGCTCCTGAAGAAGCGGGGCCTCTCGCGCGGCACGCTGAACGCGGGCGACGTGTCCGTGGTTCGGGACTTTCTCGACGTGCGCGACGTGGTGTGCGCCTACCGGCTGCTCTTCGAGAAGGGGGAAAAAGGCGGGATATACAACGTGGCGAGCGGGATCGGCCGCCCGCTCCGCGAGATCATCGCCATGATCGGCAGGGAATGCGGCGTGGAGGTCGAGGTGCGGACCGACCCCTCGCTCGTGCGGCCCACGGACAACAGGGTGCTGATCGGCTCGAGCGAAAAGCTCCGCGCGGACACCGGGTGGTCGCCGCGGATCCCGCTGGAGCGAAGCATCGCGGACATCGTCGCCTACTGGGACTCGGTGCCCTGATCCTTCCAGTCGCGATCCATAGCATATGAACGCGGCCCAGTACGCGGGATGCCTGAACGCGCCGGTGTACACGTCTGCGCCTGGAATGATTTTCCCGATCCGCTCGACCTCGGCAAGGGTGCCGGGAAGGTCATCCCGCGGGGTGAGCCCGAGCGCGTCGTAGGCCCCCCCCTATGTCCCCGCCCCTCGCGAAAAAAAAATCTTATTGCTAAAATTTCGGCCATGTTGTTTCATGCCTTCGTCAAACCAGCTGCGCGGAAATCCGCACGGAACGCCAAAAAATACTGTAGCAACGGCCGAAACAATGAAATTCACCGATCTTCCATTAGACCCGCTCATCATGAAAGGCATCGAGGACGCGGGATTCACCGACACCCTGCCCGTGCAGGAGCAGACGTACCAGCATGCCTTCGCGTTCCGCGACGTGCTCGTACAGTCACAGACCGGCTCCGGCAAGACCGCCGCGTTTCTGATATCCATCTTCAACAACTTTCTGAACCCGGACTTTCCCCACTCACGCAAGGCCCTCATCATCGCCCCCACCAGGGAGCTCGCCGACCAGATAGGCAAGGACGCGGAGCTGCTCGGGAGGCACCTGAAGTTCGTCACCGGCGTGTTCTTCGGGGGCGTCGGCTACCACCAGCAGGAGAGGCTGCTGGAACGCGGGGTGGATATCGTCATCGGGACCCCTGGAAGGCTCCTGGACTTCAATGAGTCGCGCAAAATCGATTTTTCGCAGATGGGGATCGTCATCATCGACGAGGCGGACCGCCTGTTCGACATGGGCTTCTGGCCCGATCTCAGGAGGATGATCCGCAGGATGCCCCCTCCCGACAAGCGCCAGACCATGCTGTTCAGCGCGACCCTTGATTACGACGTGCGAAACCTGGCGTCCGAGCACATGAACGATCCCGCCGAGGTCGAGATCGAGCCCGAGCACGTGACCGTGGACACAATCGAGCAGGTGGTCTATCACGTGGGAAAGGCGGAGAAGCTCAACCTCCTGCTGGGAATACTCACGAAAGAGACCCCGAAAAACGCCGTTATATTCACGAACACCAAGCGTGCCGCCTATGAGGTCTCCAAGCGGCTTTCGCGCAACGGCTTCGACTGCGAGTTCATCATGGGCGATCTTCCCCAGAGCAAGCGACTGAAGGTCATCGACGACGTCAAGGCGGGAAACATCCGCTTCCTGGTGGCGACCGACGTCGCCGCCCGCGGCCTGCACATCGACGACCTCGAGATGGTCGTCAACTACGACCTCCCCGAGCAGAGCGAGAACTACGTTCACCGCATCGGACGTACGGCCCGCGCGGGAAAATCGGGCAAGGCGGTGAGCCTGGCCTGCGAGGAATTCGTGTACGGACTCGAGCCGATCGAGAAGCTTATCGGCAGGAAAATCGAAGTGAAGTGGGCGCCCGACGACTACTATATCAAGGACGAGTCCGCGGGCACGCGCTACCATCTCGACCGCGACAGGCGCGACGCGCGCGACCGGGACCGCAGGGACCGCCATGACCGCGGAGGCCGTGGGCGCGACGACAGGAAGCGCCGCGAACGACAGGGCGGGCGCCCGTCGACAGGCCCCGCGCGCCGCGATGAACGCGACCGCACGGAAGCCCCCCGGCGCGATGCATCAACGGCCGACGAACTGCAGCAGTCTGGCGCCGCCGCGGCAGCGACGACCGATGAGGCCCGCAGGCGCAAGCGCAAACGCCGCAGGGGACCGAAAGAGGGCGCGGCTGCCGCGGCCCCCGTGCCGCAGAACCGCGGGACCGCCCCGGCGCAGGAACGCCCGGATTCGCGGCGCGACGAGGACCGCCGCGGAAAAAAAGGAGAGGGCCACAAGCATGGCGAGCGCCCCAGCAGAAAGAGCAAAACCGAGGACAGGCTGGAATATTACAAGCAGAAATACGGCGAGGACTTCAGCGCCAAGGGGCAGGCCAAACCCGCGAAGAAAAAAGAGAAGCCCACCCTGTTCAAGAAGGTCATCGGGATTTTCAAAAAGAAAAAATGACAGGAACGCCCGGCCGGCGTTTATTCCTGCCGGGCCAATTGATTATCACGCACCCGATCCAGGCCATTCCCCGTTAAAAAGTAAATACCACGCTAAAAAAGGGATAATGGAACAGGTCATACTTGTTGCCGTTGTACGCGCTCAGCTTCTTCGTGAAGTAGATATACTGGGCCCTGTACCCCAGGGAAAGGGTGAGCTTCGCCGGAGAAATCACGTATGCAAAGGCGACACTGCCGTTCACCCCGACACCGAAAGTGTTTGTCGGAAGCTTCGCACTCGACGAAGATTTCAACAGAGTGCTGAAATCCACGCCGCTCGTTTTCTGCCAGCCGACCGTCCCCAGCGCCGACACGTTCGGCAGGATGAACAGGTCACCGACGATCGGTATGATCCCGCCGAACCCGAGTCCAAACGCCACGGAATGATACACGATGTTGCTCTTGAAAAAATTGTACTTGTCCGTGTACGAATATCCCTGGTACTTCGGGCCGAAGAAAAACTTCACGTATTTTGAAAAATTGACGTTCGCCAGGAAATCGGCATCCATCTTTACCGTTGTTTTCTTGTATTTCGTCATAAAAGGGGCGCTATTAAAGAGCGGAAAAGAGGATATGGCTTTTCCTTCAGCTTGAAACTGGGCATACATGAAGCTCCCGCTGATCGACCACCGGGGATTGAACGTGATCGCCGCGAGCGGCCCATACATGAAAGCCGGGTTGATCGTGTACTTGAACGATGTGATCATGGACGTGGGAACGGCATTAAAAATCCCATCGAACTTCTGCCATGTCGAAGTCCACCAGGCGAAACTCACGATCCCTCCCAGGCTGATCCTCCATTGACGACCCTCGCCATCGTCGGAGTCGTCGTCATTCTGTGCGGCATGCACTGCTGGCACAAGCAGCAATGCGGTCATCAAGAGCACAGCAAAGCATCCAGCAAGTTTACCTTTTGCGCCAGTCATTCCTTCCTCCTGTGATATCTGTATGTCTATATGTAAATATGAAACATGGAGCAAGTCAAGTCCATTCGGTTGATCGCCCGGTTTTTCCACGGACCGACGACCATGCGGTCGCGCGTATATACCCGGCCTGAAACGTTTCCGCGACCGGGATCCCCTTTTAATCGTTGACACCGCGAGGCATCCGGGCTCCGCTATGCCGTCGTCGCGGCGCGCCCTCTGGTTTCACGATTACGCACATGCGCTCCGCCCCGCGACATATTCTTTTCAAGGAGTCTCCAGAATGAAAGGCAAATTCATCGCCGCGTTCCTGGTCGCGCTCATCTCGCTCCCGTCTTTCGCCGGCAACTATTCAGAGGCGAAATCCCTGCTCGGGCAGATCGCCGCCGTGTGGACGGCGCTCGCCGATTCCCTCGACAGGGCGGACAGCGCGGCGTCCGTCGCCGCCGCCCTCGATGCCATGACCGATAAAATGGCCGTCATCTACCCGAAGTGGCGCCAGCTTGAGGCCAAGCAGCCCGAGATCAAGACGATGGAACCGGTGCCGCCCGAGCTCGAGGCCGAGGTCAACATGCTCAAACAGCAGAGCGAGCGGCTCCGGCAGCATTTCATGAATATCGACAAGATGTACAAGGACGACGTACAGGTGAGAAACGCCAAGGAGCGCCTCGATAAGGTTATGCGGTAGTCGAAGGCTACTTCGTCGTGCCGCGGACGATCTTCGCGATTGTATCGTGGAGGTCGTCCATGCGATACGGCTTCACCACCATGCCGGAGAACCCGTAACGCTCGTAATCGGCCATCACCGGGTCGTTCGAGTACCCGCTCGAAACGATGGCCCTTACCGCGGGATCGAAATCCCTGATCAGCCTTACCGCCTCGGCCCCGCCCATCCCGCCAGGGATGGTCAGGTCCATGATGAGGATATCGTAACGCTTGCCGCGATCGAGCGCCTCGCGGTAACGGTCGATCGCCACGCGCCCGTCCTTGACGGTTTCCACCGAGTGGCCCCAGCTCTCGAGCATGCGTTCCAGCATCGAGAGGATCATCGGATCGTCGTCCATGACGAGCACGCGCAGGGGCGATTCGAAGGCCAGCCCGACGCTCACGGCCTCCGCGGACGGGGCATCGTTCGTCGCGGGCATGTAGATGTCGAAGCGGGCACCCGCCCCCGGCACGCTCGTCACCGACACGTGGCCTCCGTGCTTTTTCATGATGGAAAAGGACATGGAAAGGCCGAGGCCGCTCCCCGTCGCCTTCGTCGTGAAAAATGGATCGAAAATCTTGCCGATGATCCCCGACGGGATTCCCGGGCCGTCGTCCTCGACCGAGATCACCACGTAATCTCCCGGCGCGAGGGGCTGGCCTGTCCCCGGTTCGACCCGCCTGTTCACGGCGGAAATTCTGACGATCCCGCCCCCGGGCATGGCCTGGCTCGCGTTCAGAACTATGTTATGGATGACCTGGCGCATCTGGCCCTCGTCGACCTCCGCGTTCATGAGGTTCTCCTCGATCGAGAACTCGCAGCGCGTGCGCGAGCCGGAAAGCGCGAACTCCGCGGACTCGGTGAGCATCCTCGGTATGGACACCGCCTTGCGCTGCGGCGATCCCCCGCGCGAAAACGTGAGGAGCTGGAAGGTCAGGTCCTTCGCGCGAAGCGACGCCTTTTCGGCTTCCCGCAGCAGCCGCTCGCCCGGTCCTTCGTCCCGCAGGTACTTGCGAGCGAGGGCGATGTTCCCGATGATGGCGGTGAGGATATTGTTGAAGTCATGGGCGATCCCGCCCGCGAACACCCCGAGTGACTCGATACGTGAGGCCTTGAGCATCTCCTCCTCCATTTTTTTCTTCTCGGTGATGTTGATGGTCGAGTTTATGATCATCTTCTTCCCGCCCACTGTGATGATTTCGGAGAAGAAAAGGCCGGTCAGCACTGTGCCGTCTTTTGCGGTAACATCCGACTCGAAGTTGGCCACCCGCCCGTCGCGGAGTAAAATACCGACATACTCTGCGAGTCTCTCCCGTGTCCCGAACGTTCCCATCTCCTCCACTGTCCTGCCGATGATTTCCTCGCGGGAATAGCCGCTCAGCCTCACGAGGGTTTCGTTGACGTCCACGAACCTTCCTTCCCGCAACGTCACTATGCTCATCGCGTTGGGGCTCGCGTTGAACGCCTTGCTGAACCGTTCCTCCATGACGCGAAGGAGCGCCTCGGCTTTCATCCATTCGGTGACGTCCTTCATGATCACGAGCCGGGCGCCCGACCTGCTGTCGGTCCCGATGTCGCTCTGGGATGCGAGGTACTTTCTCTCGCCGTCCCCGGAACCGATGGAGAGCTCGATGTCGCGGAATTCCTTCGTGAACGTGTAGGGCGCGGGAAAGATATCGGAGGCCCTGAGGTTCTTCTCGGTTCCCTGTTCGATGCCGAACGCCCCGGCCGCCGCGGCGTTCATTTTCGCCACGGATCCGTCGCCGTTGATGATGACCACGCCGTCATGAACCCGCGAGAACATGTCCGTGGCGATGTCCTCGACGCCCGGCGAGAGAAACCGGAACCGGACGATGCTGACGAAGATGAACACGGAACACACCCCGAGGAGGGACGAGGCGAGATGGGGCACTCTCCCCTCCCCGAAAATATACGTGAATATCACGTTCGTCGAGAGGGATATGACCACGGCGGTAAGAAAGCCGATTAAAATGATCTGCATCTGCTTTCTTCTGATAGGCGAGGCGGAGGAAAACATCGCACGCGCCTGGAGGCCGAGGGCCCAGAGTCCCGGCGCGAGCATCGTCGAGAAGATCACCGAAAGATGCAGGGGCCCCTGGGCCGTCATGTTGCCCCAGGAAAGGCGGATGAGCCTGTCCGGGAACATCAGCTTCGTGAAGGAGGCGATCGCGATCCCGGCGGCGACGAGCGCCGCGAAAAAGAAATACAGCGCGTCCCGCTTCTTCGAAAGGACCTCGTACACGAAATTG
This sequence comes from uncultured Leptospirales bacterium, assembly GCA_964423905.1. GTDB lineage: Bacteria > Spirochaetota > UBA4802 > UBA4802 > UBA5550 > CAYRGX01. The sequence continues at coordinate 32,953 of CAYRGX010000007.1, forward strand.
AGCAGGAGCAGCCCCGGCAGCAGGTAGAGCGGCGAGGATATCCGAAACAACACGAGAATCGTCGCGTCCGGGAGGTCCGACCAGAGGAATACCTCGAGGAACTCCCACAATGCCAGGTCGCCCGCGAACAGCATGTAGGCGCGCGCCTCGGGCCTCCTGCCGCTCTTGCCCCAGATGTAGGCGATCAGGCAGAGGTTGATCGCACAGAATGCCAGCGGGATGAGTAAGAAAAAATTCATCCGCGTTCCCGCTTATTCCTCCTCTCCTCCGAGGTTGAACCCGTACGTGACCGAAACGGTTGCGCCCATGAAATGGTCGTAGTCGCCGTCATAATCGAGATACTCGTAACGACCGGCGTTGTGAAAGTACTTGAGCACCTGGTAGCGAAACCCCAGGGAAAGCGTGGCCTTCGTGTTCGGAATTACGTACGCCAGTGATATGGTGCCGTTTCCTCCCAGGGAATAAAACCTCGATACGTTGAATTTTCCGTATAGAAACGGCAAAGTTGAGCTACCGGTAATTATATACATTCCCCTGAGCCTGGTATGTATCATGTAGTTCTCCTCACCGAAGAGCATAAGACCGGACAGATTGATCAGGAGATAAAAATCACCTCCCAGACCCGCGGTGAAACCAAGCCCCAGTCCCGGGCCAACATTAAGGAATCGATCGCGGGACCTGGCATAGAACATCCCTGAGTTTATAGAGTTTCCCGATAAAAATTCCCCTGCTGATGTGGCAATATAAAATATTGACTCGTTATAGTGATAGCCCTGTACCTTGCACCCGGCGAAAATCTTCAGCCATTTCAGGAGGGAGATATTGATCACGGCATCGGCATCGTACTTGATTATCGATTTTTTGTATTCGCTGTCAAAAAATGCAAACGCGCTTTTCATAGAAGGTCCCTTCGAGGTAAAAATGAATCTGCCCGCGAGCCCCACCACGCTGAACGAAACGCGCTCGTGCACGCGCAATTGAAGAATCGGACCACCGAGAAAGGGATAGCGCTGGTCGCTCTTAAATTCATTCACCCGAAATCTGCTGGTAAACGGCACGATCATACCGGGCCCCGGGGAAAATCCCCTTGATAGCGAAGCGCGTCCCTCCTGCCAGGGCGGCACCCAGTAGGTGTACCAGGCCATGCCGCCAATCGTGAGCTCGGCTGCAAACAAAGGAGCACCCGCGAAGAGAACCAAGCATAACGCAAGAAAAGCCTTTTTCATCGCATCCTCCCGTGAATATGTCGCAAAGCCCCATAATAGTATGCCTTGAACCATAGAATGTCAAATAAATTTCCGCAGTCATGCCCCGCAGCGTGACCCATCCCGGCGGGCGGCCGTTCCCGGGGTCCGCGTACCGGAAAATGATTTGACGCCCGCCGCCCGTATATCCTAACCTCTACCCGAGAAGCAGGGAGGACCCAGTGCAGAAACGATTGATCGCTGCCGTGATCGCCGCCGCGTTTTTCGCGGCCGCGGCGCATGCCCAGGAGGACGAGACCGGGGCTCCGGAAGAACGCATCGAACCGCAGCGCCGTTATGTCTCGATCGCAGCAGGCGCGTCCCTGTTCGCCTTCCACGGCCCGCGCGGGTCCCTCGAGTATCCGCGCCACATGCGTTTCACGGGCGCGCCGGTCCGCGCCGGTTTCCTCGCGGGCGTGGAGGGGATATATACGCCGCGGGAAAAACACCGTGTGTCGGTCGGGGCCTACTATGAACAGCGCGTCGCAGGGCTCAGGATCGCGGACATCCGCTACTCGTCGGTATTCGGCGCGTCGTTCCTGGTGGTATCGGCGGGAGGGCGCTTCTACCGGTCCTCGTTCCCGGAAACGGCCCTTGCCGTTCACTGCATATCGGTGCCGCTTCTGTACCGGTATTTCGTCAGCGACTTGTTCTACCTCGGCGCGGGAATCGACGCCACGGTTCAGTTCCCCCCCACGGTGCGCTACACGACACTGTCCATCCCCGCGAAGGCCTCCTTCGGAAAATACGTGAACCGCGTCGACACGGGTGCCCGGGTGCTCGCCGGCATCGAGGTGAAAGGCGCGTTCCTCGAGCTCATGGCGGCGGCCGGCGTCCTCGACATCGACTCGCTCGGCGGGAAGAGGTATTCCATGAGGCTCCAGGCCCTCGTGGGATACCGCATCTGACGTGCGCCGCCGGCTCCACATCCGCATCCGCGGCATAGTGCAGGGCGTGGGCTTCAGGCCCTTCGTGTACCGCGCCGCCGAATCGCTCGGTATCGCCGGCAGCGTGAGCAACGACACCGAGGGCGTCATCATCGACGCCGAGGGCGACGAGGGGGCGGTCGCGGCCTTCCTCGCCGCGCTTCGCGACGACGCGCCCCCGCTCTCACGCGTGATGTCGGTCGAAACCGCCGACGACCGGCCCCGCGGCATCGACGGGTTCCTCATCCTCCCGAGCGGGGCCACGGGCGAGCGGAGCGCGTTCTATTCACCGGACGCGGCCGTGTGCCCGGACTGCCTGGCCGAGTTCTTCGACCCGGGGGACCGCCGCCACCATTATCCCTTCATCACGTGCATCAACTGCGGACCCCGCTTCAGCATCGTCACGGACATACCCTACGACAGGCCGAACACGACCATGGAGCCGTTCCCCATGTGCCCGCTCTGCCGCGCGGAATACGAAAACCCGCATGACCGTCGTTTCCACTCGCAACCGAACGCGTGCCCGGCGTGCGGCCCGCGACTTTCCATGACCGACGCGGGCGGCGTGGTACTGGCCCGCGGGACCGAGGAGATCGCGGAAAAGACCGTCGCGCTGCTGCGCGGCGGCGGCATCGGCGCCATCAAGGGCATGGGGGGATACCACCTGGCCGCGGACGCGACGCTCGACGAGGCGGTGCGGGCGATCAGGGACCGGAAGAGGCGCCCGTTCAAGCCGTTCGCGCTCATGGCGGGCTCCGTGGAGAAAATCGCCTCGTTCTGCGACCTGTCCGCCACGGAGCTCGCGCTCCTGGTCTCGCCCGAAAGGCCGATCGTGCTCCTCGGCGAGCGGGAACGCCTGGTGAGCCGGCTCATTGCGCCGGGACTGTCCCACCTCGGGGTGATGCTCCCGTGCACGCCCTTCCAGCACCACCTCTTCTCGCTTGATCCCGACATGGTGCTGGTGATGACCAGCGGCAATATTTCGGACGAGCCCATCGAGTTCAGGGACGCGAGCGCGCTCGCGCGACTGGGAGGCATCGCCGGCTTCTTCGTGGCGTACAACCGCGAGATCGCGGGGCAGACCGACGACAGCGTGGTCCAGGCGTCAGGCGGCGGGCCGTATTTCATACGGAGGTCGAGGGGATACGTTCCCGCGCCGCACCCGTTCCCGCCCGGCCGTCGCACCGTGCTCGCCATGGGCGGCGACATCAAGAACAGCTTCGCCGTGGCGCGGCGCGACTTCCTGGTGCTCAGCCAGTACCTGGGCGACATGGCGGACCTCGCGACCTTCGACGTGTTCATGTCCACGGTGCGCCACTTCATAAAGATTTTCGACGCCGCGCCAGACGTGATCGTGTCGGACCTCCACCCGGGATACCTGACACGGCAGTACGCCGACGAGCTGGCCGCGGCCGGCGGCGCGGAAAGGCTATCCGTGCAGCACCACCACGCGCACGCGGCGGCGGTCATGGCCGAGCACGGCCTCGACGGCGAGATCATCGGCGTCACCTATGACGGCACGGGATACGGGGCCGACGGGACGCTCTGGGGCGGCGAGATACTCGTCGCTTCGCGCGCCGGTTTCAGGCGCGCCGCGCACCTCGCTCCTTTCATGCTTCCCGGCGGCGAGTCCGCCATCCGCGACGTGTGGAAAACGGGGCTGTCCCTGGCGCGCATGGCGGGCAGGGACCGCGCCTTCGGCGAGCTCCCCGGCGCGGACCTCGCGCGCCAGATGCTCGAGCGGAACATCAACTGCCCCCTGACCTCAAGCGCGGGGCGCCTTTTCGACGGCGTGGCCGCGCTTCTCGGCTTAAGCCTTACCGTCAGCGCCGAGGCCGAGGCGGCGCAGCTCCTCGAGGAGGCAGCGCGACGCGGGGCGATACCTGCGGCCGTTCCGGACCTCGTGGTAACCGGAGGCGAGTGCCTCCTGGTGGACACCGCGAAACTCGTCGATTACGTCATCGGTCTCGCGGAAGGCGGCGCGTCCCCGGCCGACGCGGCAATGGCGTTCCACGAAGCGCTCGCGGCGTCCACGGTGCGCGCGGCCGTTCTGGTTCGGGAGGCCACCGGCATCGACCGGGCCGCGCTCTCGGGCGGGACCTTCCACAACAGGATACTGCTCGACAGGATACGCGGGCTCCTGTCCGCGTCGGGTTTTCGCGTATACGTGCACGAATCGTCGCCGTGCAACGACGGCTGCATCGCCCTGGGCCAGGCCGCCGTCGCGCGGGCGCTTGAATGATTTTTTTATTGCGCCCCGGACGCGCGGGATGTACTCTGAACGCCGGACGGACCCGCGCGATGCGGCAGAGGGTATATCATACGCCATGAAAAAAAGATTCCGATTCGACATGCTTCCACAGCCCGACGCGACGACCTGCGGCCCGACCTGCCTCCACGCGGTCTACCAGTACTACGGCGACCAGGTGCCGCTCGGGCAGGTCATCACCGAGGTGAAGAGCCTCGACGAGGGCGGGACCCTCGCGGTATTCCTGGGGTGCCACGCGCTCGCGCGCGGCTACCGGGCGCGCATCTACACGTACAACCTGCAGATATTCGACCCGACGTGGTTCCACGGCGAGGGTGGCGACCTCGCCGGAAAGCTCAGGCGCCAGGCGGAGGTGAAAAACGACGCGAAGCTCAGGCTCGCCACCCAGGGCTACCTGGAATACCTGGAGCGGGGCGGAGAGATCGTCTTCCGCGACCTGACCGATTCCATTTTCAAGAACTATCTCTACAACGAGGTGCCGGTGCTCACCGGCCTGAGCGCGACCTATCTCTACCGGTCCATGCGCGAGTACGGCCCCGAGGGCAGGGCCGACGACGTGCGCGGCGAGCCGTCGGGGCACTTCGTGGTGCTCTGCGGCTACGAAAAGCGGATGAAAAAGATCAAGGTCGCGGACCCGTGGCGGCCGAACCCCATCTCGCAGTGGGGATGGTACCACGTGGGCGTGAGCAGGCTCATTCATTCGATAATGCTGGGCATCGTGACCTACGACGCGAACCTGCTGGTCGTAACGCCGGGGACGACATGTCAAAAATAGTGGTCGTCAACAATCCCGACGACTGGCCCATGGAGATTCCCGGGGTCGAGGTCGTCGCCGCGCGCGAATACCTGATGAACCCCCGCTTTCTGGCCCGCCGCACGTTCAAGGTCTTCAACCTCTGCCGCTCCTACCGGTACCAGTCCATGGGCTACTACGTGTCGCTTCTGGCGGCGGCGCGCGGGCACCGCTGTTTCCCGGGCATTGCCGCGATCCAGGAGATGAAATCCCCCTCGATCGTGCGGATCATCACCGAGGACCTGGACAACCTGATACAGAAAAGCCTGTCGCCGCTCCAGTCCGAGAAGTTCACGCTCAGCGTCTACTTCGGGAGGAACATGGCGCGGCGCTACGACCAGCTGAGCCAGGAGATCTTCCGGCTCTTCCAGGCGCCGGCTCTCCGCGCCTTTTTCTCGCTTCGCGAGGGCAAGTGGCGGATCACGAGCATACAGGTCGTGCCCGCGAACGACATTCCCGAGGAGCACATGCTCTACGTGATCCTCTTCGCGGAGGAGTATTTTTCGCGAAAGGTGTACCGCCTGCACCACAGGAAGATTCAGCCCTACGACATGGCCGTTTTGCTGAACAGGAACGAGGAGGAGCCGCCCTCGAACGAGAAGGCGATCAAGAAGTTCGCGGCGGCGGCCGAGCACGAGGGATTCGAGGTGGATATACTCGACCGGGAGGACTACGACCGCATCCCCGAGTACGACGCGCTCTTCATCCGCGAAACCACCTGCGTGAACCATCACACCTTCCGGTTTTCGCAGCGCGCGCAGGCCGAGGGCATGGTGGTCATCGACGACCCGGACTCAATCATCCAGTGCAGCAACAAGGTCTACCTGGCCGAGCTGCTCAACTCCAACCACCTGTCCGCGCCCCGTACCATCATCGTGGGCAGGGAGAACCGCGAGCACGTCCCGGAGCAGATCGGCTTTCCCATCATCCTGAAGAAACCCGACAGCTCGTTCTCGCAGGGCGTGGTCAAGGTCGAGACTCCGGAGGACTACGAGCGCGAGACCGTGAAGCTCCTGGACGGCTCGGACCTTATCATCGCGCAGGAATTCCTGCCCACTGAGTTCGACTGGCGTATCGGGGTGCTCGGCGGCGAGCCCCTGTTCGCCTGCAAGTATTTCATGGCGCACTCCCACTGGCAGATCATGGACTGGCGCAAGGCCGGCAAGGCGCGCTACGGCGACCACCAGACCGTGGACATGGGCGAGGCGCCCCCGGAGGTGGTGAGGCTCGCGGTGAAAATCGCGTCGCTCATAGGGGACGGCCTCTACGGCGTCGACATCAAGACCTCGGGCGGCCAGGCGTACGTGATCGAGATCAACGACAACCCGAACATCGACGCGGGCGTCGAGGACCTGGTGCTGAAGGACGAGCTCTACCGAAGGCTCGCCGCGCACTTCCTGAAGCGCGTGCAGTTCCGGAAAGACGCGCGATGAAAAGGCCCGCGTACTCCCTCTTCGACGTCACCGGCATCGAGTTGGAATACATGATCGTCAACCGCGAATCGCTCGCGGTCGCGCCGATCGCGGACGCGCTCCTCGTCGCGCCGGACGGCTCGCAGGACACGGACTACGACAACGGGCCCGTGACCTGGTCGAACGAGCTCGTGCTCCACGTCATGGAGCTCAAGGTCACGGAGCCCGCCCGTTCGCTCTCGGGCCTGGGCGCGCTCTTCGCGGAAAACGTGCGCGAGGTGAACCGGAGGCTCGCCCCGCGCGGCGCGATGCTCATGCCCGGCGGGATGCACCCGCTCATGAACCCCGCGCGCGAGACCAGGCTGTGGCCGCACCGTTACCGCTCGATCTACCGCACCTACGACCGGATATTCGGCTGCTCGCGCCACGGCTGGGCCAACCTCCAGAGCGTGCACATCAACCTCCCCTTCCGCGGCGACGACGAGTTCGGGAGGCTCCATGCGGCCGTGCGCCTGGTCCTCCCGCTCATTCCCGCGCTCGCGGCGTCCTCCCCGGTCATCGAGGGGCGCGCGTCGGGACTTTGCGACACGCGGCTGGAGGTGTACCGCACCAACCAGAAACTCGTGCCGTCCGTGACCGGGCGGGTCATTCCCGAGCGATGCTACACGCGCGCCGATTACGAGAGGAGGATATTCGACAGGATAACGCGCGACATCGCGCCGCACGATCCGGGCGGCACGCTGAAGGGAATGTGGCTCAACTCGCGGGGGGCCATCGCGCGCTTCGACCGCGGCGCGATAGAAATCCGCCTGATGGATTCGCAGGAGGGCCCCACCGCGGACCTCGCGGCGGCCGCGGCGGTCACCGCCCTGGCGCGTTCGCTCGTGCGGAACGATCATTCAACCGCGGCCGCGCAGAAAGGCTTCGCCACCGGGAGGCTTTATTCGGTGTTGATGGATACGCTTGCCGGGGGGGACGCGGCGGTTATACGGGACGCGGATCTACTTTCACTTTTCGGGATGCGGGCCCCCGTGACCGGGGGCGAGTTCTGGGGCACGGCGATCGGCCGGCTGAAACGGGACGACGCGGCGCTCGCGGAGTACTCCCCGCGCCTGGACCTCATCGTCGAGAGGGGATGCCTTGCGCGGCGCATAACGCGCGCGCTCGCGGGGGACCTGTCGGCGAACGCCATCGCGTCGGTCTACCGCGACCTTGCGGAAAGGATGGCGGGCGACAGGCCCTTTCGGTGACCTACCTGTCCTTTACGCGGAATGTCCTGCCGGCCGCGGGCAGGTACTCCCATGCGAAGCGGATATAACCCCGGTCGCCTTTTTCAATCTCAATGACCCTCATCCTCGCGTAGTGAACCCCGTCCGCGCAACGGACGCAGTAACTGCGGCCCGGTTTGATTTTCCTGATGTTGATATAAAGCTTGTAACCCGACTCCGGCGCCTCGTCGATGGTGTCAAGCTCGACGGGACCCATGTCGATGATCCCCCCTCCACCGAGGAAATTCTGCCCGAAACCCGCGTTATTGACGCCCAGGCCCTTCATGCCATTGTAAAAGAGATCCACGCGCGTATCGGCCCGTTGTAGCACGTTACCCAGGTTGACGATGCCCGACCTGAACCCGAACGCCTGAATCGGCACGATGGCATAATGCCTGAGCGAGGTTTCCCCCTTCTTCAGGGGCACATCCCCCGCAATAACAGGTACAGCCATGAGGGATATGAGTAGCGCCATTTGAACTGAACTCGATAACCTGTGCATCATCAACGCTCCATTCGGGCATATTCGCGCCCCGCTGATCAAAGCCTGTTCCCGCCAGTCCGGCGGGTCGGTATGCAGGCAATGTACTGGCATTAACCGCCACGGTCAAATAATAATTGAATGAATCATGACAGGTGCCAGACACCTGCAGGTCCTAAAGAAGGACCTCCATTGGTATGGAGGTCTTTATGCATTGTTGTATCGGAGGCCAGATCATTTGTTTAAGCAAAAGCTGGTGATCTCTATATATAATATTGTATATTTATCGCCGATCGTCAAGTATAAAATACCGGCTGGACGGTTTTATAACTTTTTTTGACATTATTTTATGGTTTCCCGTAATATCATACCTGCTAATAATTATCGCGATGAAAGGTGTTGCAATAGTTATATGACTGGGATATACCGCTACAAGACTAACCCGGGTATACTGAACATATGAAAGCGGAGAATATGATGAAATGTATATCCTTCATTATTCTCTTCAGCCTCTCCCTGGAGGCCGAAAATCAGAATTTTACCTTCACATTTACGAGCGAAGGCACCATGTACCCGTTCAGGAGCGTTACCACCATGCATCCCGACGGCAGGGTCGTGTTTATCAGGTCGAAGCCGGGCAGTGGCGGCAAAATCCATGAGAAGTGGGAAGGCTCGCTCCGGAAGGAAGACCTGCTCGCATTCCGGCAAGCCATGATCGTGGAATGCGGATTCTTTTCGCTCCACGGGAAACCCGAATACCGGATATCGATTAAAGACTCATCGTGGGACTCCTTTACCGTAACGCTCGGAAACAGAACTCACACCGTGAGCGGCTATGCCCTCCGTCAATCGAAGGAGTGCCAGTGCCTTTACGTGACGTACGGGGAGCTCATGAAAAAGATCGCCGGCAAACGATACATCGTGAAACCGCGTTGAGGCGGGATTGGCACCGGCGGTTAAAACGCATTGAGGGAGACAAGGACATGGATATTCCCACGATTCTGCCGGGCGCAGGGGCGCTTACCCGCTTTGACAATCCCCAAAGGGGGGTACTCCTGATTCACGGATTCCTCGGAACTCCCGCGGAGATGAAGTACCTGGCGGGACGCCTGTCGGAGGCCGGGTTCTCCGTAAGCGTTCCTAGGATTCCCGGGCACGGCACGCGGCTCGAGGAGCTGGCCCGCACGTCCTCCCGCGACTGGATCTGCGCGGCCAGGGAGGCGTACATCGAAATGGCGGGACACTGCCGTGAAGTGAACGTGGCAGGCCTTTCCATGGGCGGCGTGCTCGCCCTGTTACTCGCGGCCGAGTTCCCGGTGCCGAGAATCGCCCTGATGTCCGTGCCGCGCACTATCGCCGATAAAAGCGTGTATCTCGCGCCGATCGCGGGCCGTTTCGTGAAGATCGTACGGCGGCCGAACCCCGACCGGGGCGTGCTTTGCGAGGAGGCCCGGAGCAGGCACGTCTGTTACGACTCGGGCATCCCCGTGCGCCAGTCGTGGCAGCTCTTCCGGATGATCCGCAGGGCGATGACGGTCCTCCCCCGGGTGCGCGCTGACGCGCTCGTTGTTCAGTCGCGGATGGACGGGGTGATCCCGCCTGATTCGGCGGATTACATCGTGAAAAGGCTCGGCTCTGTGCACAAGGAAGCGGCTTTTATCGCGGAAAGCGGCCACGCCGTTACCGTGGACCGCGAGAAGGAAAAAGTGGCCGACATGGTGGTCGCGTTCATGGAACCGCAGCGGCGGCTCAGTCCACCTTGAAACTTGCCACGATTTCCTTCAGCACCTCCGATTGCGTCGAGAGCTCCTCCGCGCTCGCCGCGAGCTCCTCGGAGCCGCTGGCCACGCCCTGCGTGATCTCGTTTATCTGGTTGATCGCCTTGATGATCTCGTTGCTGGAGATGCTCTGCTCCTGCATCATCACGCTGATCTCCTCGGACATGGCGTTCACCATGGAGGCGTTCCCCGACGACTCGGCGCTCATCCGGTCGAGCTCAACCGACGAGCGGGCGATGTTCTCCATGAGGGAGGCGGTCTGCTTCACGTTGTCGATGATGCGCCTGAGGGACGAGGCCGTGCGCGAGACGAGCTCCGAGCCGGCGCTGATCTTCTGCGTGCTTTCCTGGATCAGGCGGTTGATCTCGCCCGAGCTGTTCGCGGTCTGGTCGGCGAGCTTGGCGATCTCCTCCGCGACGACAGCGAACCCCCTGCCGTGCTCGCCGGCGCGGGCCGCCTCGATGGAAGCGTTCAACGAGAGGAGGTTGATCTTGTCTGAGATGTCCGTGATGATCGTCACGATCTCGGTGATCTTCGTGGAGCTGTCGTAAATTTCCTTCATGCTGTCCACGGTCTGCACCAGAATCTGCTCTCCTTCGATGGCGTAGGTGTGGGTATCGTTGGCCATGCGGTTGGCCTCCTGCGCGTGCCCGTTGATCTCCCCGATCGACTTCGAGAGGTACTCCATGGACGCGCGGTTGCTGCCGGCCTTCTCGGCCTGGCTCTTCGCGTTGGCCGAGACCGAGTCGATGGTGGCCTTGATCTCCTCCATGGAGGACGAGGTCTCCTCGATGGACGCGGCCTGCTCCTGCGCCTCGTGCGCCAGGTTCTCGCTTGCGGTGCGCATCTCGGTCGACGAGAAGAGCACGTGGTCGGAGGCGTCCCGCACCGCGACGATCATCTTTTTCAGCTGGTCGAGGAAGCCGTTGAACAGGAGCGCGACCTCGCCGACCTCGTCCCTGTTGAGCACCTCGATCTTTTTCGTGAGGTCGCCCGCGCCCCTGTTGATCTCCTCGAGCGAGCGGGATATGACGTCAAGCGGGTTGAGCGCCCTCTTCACGATGTACCGTATGAAGAAAAGCGCGCCGACGACGAGCAGTATGTTCACGATCACGTTCTGGATGATGATCCCGTACACCAGGGAGAGGATGTCTTTCGACGAATAGATGATCTCGAAGGCGCCGTGGATTTCGCCCTCTTTCCAGTTTTCCATCCTGCCGCCGATGGGGTCAGTGCCGTCGTCGCGCCCCCAAAGCTTCTTCGAGGTGGCGGGATCGCCATGGCACAGCAGGCAGTCCCTAGTCAGGCGTATGGGCCTGTAGTACCGGATGTTCTGCCTGTCGTCGTCCAGGCGGTAATATTCCTTCAGGTTTTTCGAGGCGATTTCCTTAAGCGCCGCGGCCTCTATGGCGTCGGGTTTGTTTTCCGGGTTTCTCGGCTCGAACTTCGGGACGCGGAACGCGTACCCCAACTCCTTCGCCTTCTTCTTCATCGTGATTATCGACGAGAACACCGGCACCGAATACACGAACTTGCCCCGGATGTCTTTGGAAAGGGAAGCGCGGTCGTATAGGCCCCGGTCCCAGTTCTCGGATTGGTACTCGCGGATGGCCTCGCCCATCACCGTGATCGCCCGCGCGTTGCGGATGATGCCCTCGTGCCCCACCTTTCGTATGTGGGATATATAGAAGAGGTTCGTGGTCACCCATCCGGCGAAGAAGACCGCGGCTATCCCGAGGATTACCTTTTTCTTGATATTCAGATTGCCCGTCAGGGCGGGCCGTACTGCTTTCTTTCCCATAGAGTGCAGAAAAAATTTATGCCAAAAAAAATCAACAAAATTATCGCTCCCCGGCCGGATGTCTGCTGGCCGATGGTCCCCTGGAAACCGCGTGCCAGCCGCACTTTCGCGGCGGGAATGAGGTGTCTGGCACCACTTTTCCCGGTTTATTGTTCCCCGCAGGCCCATTTTTTCAGGCCCGCGAGAAATACCATCCCGTCGTCCGTGAGCTGCCTTGATACGGCTGTTTTGCCCTTCATATACATCGCGTGCCTGCACTCGGCATGGAGGTTGAACCCTATTTCCTCAAGCACCGGTTTACCGGAGCGGTAGAAGCTCATGCTGCCGGTATATCCGCATTTGTAGAATGGGGCAGGCTGTCCCGACAGGGCCGCGGCGGCGCGGGCTATCTGGTCGCCCCTGGTGAGGACCAGTCGCGCGGGGCGTTCCCCGCCGTCCCCGCAGTTGAAATCCACTGTCACCCGGTCGGCGAGACTGGCGGGGTCCTGCGTTCCGAGATCGCAGCCCGCGGCGAGGCAGAGCGCCGAGCCCAGGATAAGCAACGAAACGATTACCTTCATGCTGGCATCCTCCATGGGGGAGTGCATATCCCCCTCCCCTGATATATCGGTGCCAGACACCCTGGTTTTGAGAGCTTTTCTCCGACCGATAACTATCGGTCGCATTCGCGCTACGTTATTTCGCAGCCGATGACGACCACGTCGTCCTCCACCATGGTGGTCCCGCGGAAATCGGTCGTTTCGGCGATGACGAGGTTCAGGGCGTCCGAGAGGTCCATTCCGGCGGTTTTCTCGATCAGCTCGAGGAGCCTGGCATACCCGAAGAACCGCCCGCGGGAATCCCTGGTCTCCACCACGCCGTCGGTGTAAAAGAACAGCCTGTCGCCGCGTTCCGTTTCAAGCGCGGCCGCGGGGAAGACCGCCCCCGGAAACCGCCCGAGTATGGGCCCTTTGCACGAAACGTATTCGGGCCTTACGCCCCTGCGCCAGAGTATTGGCTCGGGGTGACCGCCCTTGGAAAAATCGAACGCGACCGGTCCGTTCCTGCCCGTCCAGGAGAAATACCCGTAGATCGCGGTCAGGTAATGGCCCGGCATGGACCCGATGAGATTGGCGTTCAGCGATGACATGAACCGGGACGGATCATTGTAATTGGCGCGGAAAATCCTTTCGGATTCGGATTTCAGCAGGGCCAGGAACAGGGCTGCGGACACGCCATGCCCCGACACGTCCCCGATGAGGAGGCCGAGGCCCTGGCGCGCGGCCGCGAACGCGAAATAGTCCCCGCCCACGGCGTCCATGCTGCCGCTGCGGAACTCGACCCTGACCCGCTCCGTGCCTGCCCGGGCTCGACCTGGGAAGGAGCGCCTTCTGGATGCTCTGCGCGTGCCTGAGCTGGTCCTCGATTTCCTCGTTTCGCGCGCGAAGCCCCTCCTGGCTCACGCGGAGGGCGTCGGCGATGGTTTCGCGCTCGCGGATCTCGCGCTGGAGCGTGCGCTTCTCGGTGAGATCGTGCCCGATGACGAGGAACGCGATGATGTCGTTCTCCCTGTCGCGTATAACGCTTCCGCTTATGGCGTGGGGGATTCGCCTGCCGTCGCGCGCCGCGATCGTCGCCTCCATGGAGAACTCGTGGAGCCCCCACAACCGTATGGCCTCGAGATGGAGCAGGAACGCCTGCCGCTCCTCGATGAAATCCGCGAAGGGACGCGCCGCGACCTCCTGCTCGGTATATCCCAAAACCTCGCCCGCCCACGCGTTGATCCTGAGGAACCCGCCCGATGGCGTCAGGAGCGCGACCACGTCCCGGATCCTCTTCAGGATCTCATCGGAAGCGTACGCGAGCGGCAGCGAGAGCATCTGGTAGCGGACGATCGCGACAAGGGTCCCCATTGCCATAATCACGATGATGAGCGGCGACAGGGACGGGAACAGGTAGAGCCCGAGGTAGGGCAGGAGGATATCGCTCAGGAAGCACAGGGAGAACGTGATCGCCGCGCACGACGCGAGCACCGCGGCCTGTTTCCTCTCCCTGCGCAGCTGCGACGAGAGCCCCCACCTGACCGCCACGAAAAGGGCCGCGCCCACGCACGCGACCTGGTACGCCAGGAAAAGCCAGTACCAGGGCGAGGTCGTCATCGGCACCTCGACCCAGCCGGTCTCGAGGAGAAGAAAATCGAACCCCTGGAAGCGCCCCGTCCACTGGAGGAGCACAAGGAGTATCCCCGGGGAATACAGGACCGGATAGGCCCACCCGCTTTTCGCGAACCTGTCCCCGGCTATGTAGAATATGGCGTGCGCAGACATGCCGCTGTAGAGACACCAGGCAGGGGCGCTCACGTTGTACGCCAGCCGCGCGAGCCCGACGTCCCTGGACATGTGCATGACCGCGAAAGAGCCCGCCCACAGACCGAAAAGGCCGCACAGCCCCGAGATGACCCTGTTCTGGCCTGACCGGATGTCCCGGCTCAGTACGAACCCGCCCAGGAAGAGATACAGCAGGGCCGAAATCGCGTGGAGGATAATAAAGTAACTCACCATGGCCCATTCCCCGCGGGCGCGGCAACATCCCTCGAATTGCTTCCACCCGATGGCATCGCGAAACACCTCTCACGGTGAACACTCGCATATTGAAGGCGCGCGTCAAGAAGCATTTTATCGCGCCCCGCGTTTTCGGGCACCGGCGAACCGGCATTTTCTACTTGCGCGTCAGAGAAGATGGCGATACGGTATCCCTCCGCTATACCGCGCGGTTCGCGGGCCGGGCACCGAATCGATACACGGGGGATATATCATTATACCGATGCAAGGATCCGCATCCCGCAATGCAATCGCCGTCCATATCGCGCTATGTATCTTGCTGGTTGTTTTCGCGATGCGGGCCGCGTCCGCAGCCCCGGACTCCCCTCAGGGCGACCGGAACTCCGCCCCCAAAAAAATGCCCTACGAGTACATTCTCGCCCTGGGGGTGGACACGTCGTTCAGCAGGGGCAGCGACCGCCTGACGCCGCTTGTGGGATTTTTCTGGTACATCGAGGACAGGCCGAAGTTTTACGGCCAGGTTACCGTCACCACCACGCAGGTGTTCTTCATCGCCGCGTACCGGTACGGCCGCCTGTTCGCGGGAGTGCAGCCGCTGCTGAACCACAACACGTCCGCGTCTTACCGTTCGTACAACCGCGGGTACGAGGACCACTCGAGGTCCATCCGCGGCAACAGCGCGGGCGCCGTCGGCTTCGTCCAGTACGCCGTAACGCGCCTGCTGTCCGCGCGGGTCACCTTCCATCCCGCGTACTATTTCTACCGCATCCCGCTCGTCGCCGAGAACAGGCGCCGCTACCCCGAAATGCCGCGCGCCCACTGGCAGGTGAAACCGGGCGCCGAGATCATCCTGAAGGACATGGTCGAGCGGGACGTCTTCAGGGTCAGGCACGGCTGGTTCGTGAGCCTGTCGTATCAGTGGGCCCGGCGCATCGGATACGGCACGTGGTACGACTACGACCGGCTCTTCTACCGCGACAGGATCAACGGCATATGGTACCGGTCGAGGATACGCGACACTCACCGCGTCTACCTCGCCGTGGGGCTCTCGTATGCGTTCAGGGGCGACTTCACGCTCTCGTGCGACATCAACGCCGGGTACTTCAACGGCGTCGACCGCAACAACGCCGAGCCCATCGGCAACTATTTCGCCCCCCATGCGGTGATTCCCGGGTACTACCTCTTCGAGTTCTACCACCACCTGTACGCGATCGGGCGGGTCCAGGCCGGCTTTCCCCTTCCCTTCTGGAGGGCGCGCATCCAGCCGGGCATAAACGTCCTGTACATGCCGAAACGCAACGAGGTCATCGGTATCAGGCGGGGGGTGGTGACCCCGAACGCCGTGCTCGCCCGCGAATACCCGAAACGCGTTTACACGAGCGCGTCGGTCTCGTTCAGCATTTTTCTGGGAAACGTCCTGCCGTTCTTTTTCGATTACACCTATGCGATCGACGCGCCCAGGGCGGACTCCGCCCACGAGCTCTACGCGGGAAGGGTCCGTCGGGGCAGCCATGCGGTGCGCTGTTTCGTAGCCGGGGCGTTCGGAAAACGGGACCAGGCCGGGGACTGATTCCCTCGCCGCGGAAAGGGCCGCATTCTGGTTGACACGGGCGCGTGCCAGGGGTATGCTTCTGCGAAGATTCCATGACGGAGGTCCGCAATGTGCGACACGTTCATATCCACCCCCGAAACCTCGGTTGACGGATGCATGATCCTCGCGAAAAACTCCGACAGGGTCCCCAACGAGGCCCAGAACGTGACCTGGGCCCCGCCCGCGGACCACGCGCCGGGCTCGACGCTCCGCTGCACGTATATTGGAATACCCCAGGCGGGCCGTACGTATGGGGCGCTCCTTTCGCGGCCGCACTGGATGTACGGCTCGGAGATGGGCGTGAACGACCGCGGCGTCGCGATAGGGAACGAGGCGGTGTTCACGAAAGAGCCGCTCCATAAAAAGAACGACCGTCTCCTCGGAATGGACATGATGCGCATCGCGCTGGAACGATGCGCATCCGCGTCGACGGCCAGGGACCTCATCATCGAGCTGCTCGAAAAATACGGCCAGGGCGGCGCCCACGCGCCGTCCGGCACGCTGTACTACCACAACTCGTTCATGATCGCGGACGCGCTCGAGGCATTCGTTGTCGAGACCGCGGGCGGGTTCTGGGTCTGGAAAAGGATCGCGGGCACGGCCAGCATATCCAACTGCCTCTCCATCGGGGAGGACTTCGACGCCGCGTCGAAGGGGCTCGAGGACCACGCGCGCGCGAAGGGATATATACCGAAAGGCGGGGTCCTGGATTTCCAGCGCGATTTCAGCGATGCCATATTCACCCATTTCGCGCGGGGAAAAAGCAGGATGGCATGCAGCCTCGCCGCGCTCAGGCGCACGGCGGGCCCCGTGACCGCGTCGCGCATGATGGAAATTTTGCGTGAGCACGACACGAACGGGCCGTTCCGGCCGGGCAGGCGTCCCATGGAGCGGGTCTGCCTCCACGCGGGCGGCCTCATTTCGACGCAGTCCACCGGCTCCATGGTCGCGGTGCTCAAAAAGGATCGCCCGCCCGTCGTGTTCATGACCGGCACCTCGGCGCCGTGCCTGTCCGTGTTCAAGCCGCACGCGATCGCCCCGGGCTTGTCCCCGCGGGAGAACCGCCTAACCGCGCCCTCGCCCTTCGGCGGCATCGACCTCTACGGATCGGCGGGCGACCGGTATTCGTCCGGGACGCTGTGGTGGCGCGGCGAGGACATTCACCGTCGCGTCATGCGAAACTATCCCGCCCTTTATCCCGGGGTGCGGGAGGCGTTCGCGGGTCCGGAACGCGCGGCGGTCGGCGCGATTCTCGAAGCCTGGGCCGGTGAACGGCCGGAGAAGCTCCGTGACGTTTGCGGCGATTTCGCGGACCGGCTCACGGACGCGGTGTTCGGGACCGCCGAATCGTTCGAGCGAACGGGCGGTGCGACGACGAAAAGGAATATCCCCCTCCTCCCCTCGATACAGTGGAAGGGACTGAACAAAAAGGCGGGCATGCCGTTCGTTTGAACTGTCCCGCGCCGTTATCCACCGGCCGTTTTCGGGGGGATATACAGGTTGACAAATTGCATTCTCCGGGCACAGTGATCCGGCGGGTTTCGCACCGCGGAATGTTAATATCTGCATGGCCCGGCGCGAATCCTGCCTCCATTCCGAGATATCACGACAGGGGTCTTCGATGGTGTATATCGTGATGGGCGTTTCCGGTTGCGGGAAGAGCACCGTGGGCCGCATGCTCGCGGACCAGCTGGGGCTTCCCTTTTACGACGCGGACGCGTACCATCCCGCCGAAAATGTCGAGAAGATGAAACGCTCCGTCCCCCTCACCGACGAAGACCGCAAGCCGTGGCTGGAACGCCTCGCGCGCGAGATCGTGAGATGGAACGCGAACGGGGGCGCGGTGCTCGCATGCTCCGCGTTGAGGGAGCGGTACCGCCGGGTCCTGTCGGGCGGTGACGACGAACGCACGCTGTTCGTTCACCTGAAGGGCGGGATGGACCTGATACTCGAGAGAATGTCCGGCCGTGAGGGGCACTTTTTCCCCCCTTCACTGCTGGAAAGTCAGTTTCGCACGCTCGAAGAGCCAGCCGGCGGGATCACCGTCCCGATCGACGGGACGCCTGAAGAGGTGTGCCTGCTCGCCATGAGGGCCCTTGGCCGTCCGCGCAATGCAGCGACAAGTCCTGAGGAGGAACGTTGATGGATACTTACGGCATAGGTATAATCGGCCTGGGGGTGATGGGGCTTAACCTTGCGCGTAACTTCTCCGGCCACGGGACCGGCGCAGCCGGCTTTGACATAAACCCGGCTGCGCGCGCCTCCGCAGGCGGCGATCCGGCCATAGGCATCGCCGCGTCTCCGGTAGCGCTCGCCGGCATGCTCTCGCGTCCGCGCTCCTTTCTTCTCACCGTACCGGCGGGCCCCGCGGTGGATTCGATCGTGGCCGAGCTCTGCGGGGCGCTCGAGCCCGGCGACCTGATCATCGACGGCGGCAACAGCTCCTACCGGGACACCGCGAGAAGGATACTCGCCCTGGAGGAGCGGGGCGTGCTCTTCTGCGGGTGCGGGATATCGGGCGGAGAGCTGGGCGCGCTCCGCGGGCCGTGCTTCATGCCCGGGGGGCCGGCCGCCGCGCGCGAGAGGGTCGTTCCCCTTCTGGAGCCGGCGGCGGCCCGGCTTCCCGACGGCACGCCCGCCTGCGCCTGGATCGGCCCCGAGGGTTCGGGCCATTTCGCGAAAATGGTCCACAACGGCATCGAATACTCCATGATGCAGGCGATCGCCGAGACCTACGACATCATGCACCGCGGCATGGAACTCGACCCGGGGGCGTGCGCGCGCCTGTTCGAACGCTGGCGCGGCGGACCGCTCGAAGGGTACCTGCTCGACATCACGATCGAGGTCCTCTCCAGAATGGAGGGGCGCTTCTACCTGGTCGACATGATACGCGACCGCGCCGCGCACAAGGGCACCGGCATGGAGGCCACCGCCGCGGCGCACGATCTCGGCATCCCGGTACCCATGCTGAAGGCCTCCCTCGCCGCCCGCATGACCTCCCGGCGCATACGCGACCGCGACGGCGTCAGGAGGGCCTTCGGCGGCGCGCCCAGGACCGTGCCCGCCGCGGAAGGCGACATCGCGCGCGACCTGGAGAACGCGCTCATCTGCTCGCACGCGGTCGCCGTGTCCGAGGGCTTCTCGATGCTCTCTGCGGCGTCGCGGCGTTTCAACTGGCTCATGGATTTCGCGGGTATCGCGCGCATATGGCAGGCTGGCTGCATCATCCAGTCGAAGATGATGAAGCTGGCGAGCGACGCCATGCTGGTGTTCCCCGAGGATTTCACCGGCTCGCAGATATTCGCGCTCGAGCCGCTGGCCGGCACCGTGCGCGACCGCATCGACTCCTGGCGGCGGATCACCGCCCTCGCGGTGCGCACCGGCATCCCCGCCCCCGCCCACGCCGCGTCCCTGTTCCACCTGGATTCACTCCGCGCCGACCGGCTCCCCGCGTCCCTCACCCAGGGGCAGCGCGACCTTTTCGGGGCGCACGGGTTCGAGCGCCTGGACGCGGAAATCGGTAAGCTTTTCCATCATGACTGGAAAAAAGAAGGGAATAAATGAAGTTATACGATATATCACTTGCCGTTTCGGCGGACATGCCCGTCTGGCCCGGCGATCCCGCGGTCAGGATGTGGCGCGCCTCCTCGATCTCCGGGGGCGACCCGTGCAACGTCACGCGCCTCGACATCGGGGCCCACACGGGCACGCACGTGGACGCGCCCCTGCATTTCATCGACGGTGCCGCTGCCGTCGACCGGCTTTCGCTGGAATCGCTCGTGGGCCCGTGCCTCGTGGCGGACTTCTCCGATTGCGAAACGATCACCGCGGACGCACTCTCGCGCCTGCCTGACCCGCCGGGGGAAAGGATATTGTTTAAAACAAGGAATTCGGCGCGCCGGGAGGAATACGGCGCGAAGTTCTTCGAAGGGTTCACCGCCGTCGACGAATCCGCGGCGGGCCGCATCGCGCGGTGGGGCGTGAAACTCGTGGGGATCGACTATCTTTCGGTGGAGCGATATCCCTCGCCCCCGGGGAATCCGGTGCACGTGGCGCTCCTTTCCGCGGGCATCGTGATCCTCGAGGGACTCGACCTGTCCGAGGTGCCTGCCGGGAGCTACGAGCTCATCTGCCTCCCGGTGAAGCTCCGTGGGTCGGACGGCGCCCCCGCCAGGGCCGTGCTCCGGGATATGCGCTGACCCGGGACGCGGGTATCACACGAGCTTCTCGGTCTCGCGCGCGATGATCATCCTCTGGATCTCGGAAGTCCCCTCGTAAATGGTGGTCACGCGCGCGTCCCTGTATATCCTCTCGATCTTGTTGTCCCTGATGTAGCCGTAACCCCCGAAAACCTGAAGGGCCCTGTACGCGCTCCTGTTCAGGGCCTCGGTCGCGAAAAGCTTCGCGATGGACGCCTCGCGGGTGAAGGGCTTCTTCGCATCCTTCAGCGAAGCCGCGCTCCACACGAGGAGCTGCGCGGACTCGTGCTCGACCGCGATGTTCGCGATCATGGTCTCGATCGCCTGGTGGCGTATGATGGGCTTGCCGAACTGCTTGCGCTCGCGTCCGTACGTGACGGCCTCGTGCAGGCACGCGCCGATCATGCCCGTGGCCTGCGAGGCGATCCCGATCCTACCGCTGTCGAGAGCGGTCAGCGCGATCTGCAGTCCCATGCCGGGCTTCCCGAGCACGTCGCGCTCCGGGACCTGGCAGTCCTCGAGCACCATCTCGACCGTGTTCGAGGCGCGGAGGCCCATTTTGCGCTCCTCCTTGCCGACGGAAAGCCCCGGCGCGCCGCGCGACACCAGGAAGGCGGTGAGGCCGTTCTTGCCCGGCGCGGTGCGGGCGATCAGGATGAACACGCCCGCGTGGGCGCCGTTGGTGATGAACTGCTTCGTGCCGTTGATGACATACCTGTCGCCCTTCTTCACGGCGGAGGCGTTGAGCCCCGACGGGTCGGAGCCCGCCTCGGGTTCGGTCAGGGCGAACGCGCCGACATGCTCGCCGGACGCCAGCGGTGCCAGGTAGCGCTGTTTCTGGTCGTCGTCGGCGAAATGGATCATGGGCTCGGTCACCAGGTTGGTGACGCTCAGCGTGACGGCGATCGACGCGCAGGCGAAGGCGATCTCCTGCAGGGCGAGGCTATAGCTCACCGCCCCCGCGGCGGACCCTCCGTACGCCTCGGGCACCATCATGCCGAAGAGCCCCAGCGCCCCGAGCTTCGCGATGAGGTCGGCGGGATATTCCCCCCGCTCGTTGTAATCCTGCGCGCGCGGTTCGATCTCGCTGCGGGCGAACTCGCGCACCATGTCCCGTACCATTACCTGTTCCTGAGTGAGAGAGAGCTTCATGGCGTGTACACCGTGACGATAAGGGAGCATTCGATGTTCCCCGGGTTTCTGAGAGAATGGGCGATCCCCGAATTAAAGTGGAGGGATTCGCCCCTGGCAAGGAGCTTTTTCTTTTTCCCGACGGTGATCTCCACCTGCCCCTCGAGCGTGTACACGAACTCCTCGCCCTCGTGCTGGTAGCTGATTTTCGGGTGTTCCTGCCCCGCCGGGATGGTTATCCGGAAGGCGCGCAGGTGCATGTTCTCCGCGTCGGGAGTGAGGACCTCGTAATTGTACGCCGCGACCCGCTTCTTGAAATCTTCGGCGCGCTTTTTCCTGTGGTCCTTTTCATCGCCCCCGAGCAACCTGCTCGGGTCGACCGTGAGGGAGCGGGAAATTTTGAGGATATCGCCCACGGGGGGAAATACGTTTCCCTTCTCGATGCTCTCGAGTTCCGCGACCTCGAGGCCCGTCTTTTCGCTCAACTCTTCAATGGAGAGCTTTTTCTCCGCGCGGAGGCGTGCCAGGCGCGGGCCGATTCCGCCCGCCGCCGCGCTGTCGGGTTTGCCGCTTTTCGTCATAACCACCGCCTTGTATATCATTTACCATCGATCTTCGTTCGCGGGATGTCAACCATTAAACAGGAAACGACAAACGTTATGTGTTCCTCCCATTCGACCCCGTACGCCGGTAAAACCCGCCCCCTCGGCAGGGTGAACAGTCCTTGACACGAACCGGCCTCCATGTTAGTGGTACGCCATATCCCGGCGCGGCGCAGCTCCCGGCAACAGGGGCGCGGAACCGCGCGACGGCGACAGGAGGAGACAATGTCCGGGACCCACACACACAAGGTTTTTTTTGATATCGAAATCGACGGGAGCGGCGCGGGCCGCATTGTAATGGGCCTCTTCGGCGATACGGTGCCGAAGACCGTCGAGAATTTCCGCGCGCTCTGCACCGGCGAAAAGGGACAGGGAAAGCGAGGCAAACCGCTCCATTTCAAGGGAAGCACGTTTCACCGGATCATCCCCGAATTCATGATCCAGGGCGGCGATTTCACCGACGGCAACGGGCGCGGCGGCGAAAGCATCTACGGCGAGCGTTTCGCCGACGAGGACTTTTCGTTGAAACACACCGGTCCGGGAAGGCTTTCCATGGCCAACGCGGGCCCCGACACGAACGGCTCGCAGTTCTTCATTACAACGGTGGAGACGCCATGGCTGAACGGCAAGCACGTGGTGTTCGGCGAGGTCATCGAGGGCATGGACGTGGTGAAAAAAATCGAATCGTACGGCACAAAGGCCGGGATGCCCCAGAAGAAGGTCGTGATCAGTGACTGCGGTGAGATCCAGTCCTGAATTTTTTGGAAAATTTTTCATAAATGATTAACTTTCAAGTGTATATTATCACATAGAATTGTGCACTTTTCACGAAACTATGTGATGATCATTCAGTAACCGGGGATGAGCATCAAAAAAACATACCCGTTCCGGGGGTCGCCCCCCTGGTGATCAACCGATAACTATCGGTGTTTTAAGACGTATAAAGTTAAGGCGAGGGGGATATATCCCCGGCGGATGGGTGTCTGGCACCCGTCAGCGCGACGAACCGAACCGCCGGCCTGTATATCCCACTCCCGGATGGAGGCAGCTGACACCACTGCAGCCGGACATGCCGATAACTATCGCTATGCCCGCGCGCCGGAGGAATGCTTTTCTTGCCGATGGGTAAAAAACCAGACAGACGTGCCGTTTATGCCTTCGCCATGATACTGGCCCTGGCAACGGCGCTCGCGGCCATGGGATGCAGGGACTCCCATCACCATGCCAGGGAAGCGCCGATCGATCTTTCGAAGGGGCTTTATTTCTTCGGCGGGGACGCTGCCATGGGTAAGGACGGGACGCTGTACTCGGGCGGGAAAAAAGTCGCGGACGAGGACTGGACGCGCGTCCCGCCAAGGCTCCACATGACACCCGGCATGTGCGGGTCCTCCTTCTGGGTGCGCGTCAGAACACCGCAGATCGCCTTTGCCAATCCCGTCCTGTATTTCCCGGTGGGAAGCTACCTCGAGGATTTCGAGCTTTTCCTCGGCAACAAGCTGTTGAAGCCCTTCAGCGACTCCAGCGTATTCAATGTCCGTACCATGCCCGTGGAAACAAGGATCATTCCTTTGCCCGGAAACCCTTCGGACTCGTACCTGTACCTCCATTTCAAATGCGATATGCCGAGCGCGCGACATGCCGTCATCGGGGACAGTTTCTACCTTGCGCCCGAGAAGACGCTTTTGAAAATGATCGTGCGCGATGAGATCGACCGCCTGGTCCTGGGATTCATATTCATGTTTTCCGGCCTCATGTCCATGTTGGTGTTCATAAGGCTACTGATACGGGATCGCATAAAGGACGTGGCCCTGCTCGGTTTCGTCATCATGAGCATCTGCGTGGGCCTGTTCACCGCGGCGAGCTCGAACATAGCGACCGTTTTTTTCGTCCCGCCGTTCGTGGCGAACAACGTGGTGCTCGTGACACTGATCATCTTTCCCGTGGGCCTGTTCCTGTTCATAGACAGGACGCTCGGCCCCGGATGGCTCAAGCTCATCCGCCGATCGTGGCAGATTTTCGCCGTACTTGCGGTGGGCGCGGTCATCGGCCTTTTTTTCAGGACCCAGGCGCCGATGGCCATCATCCTCATCCTCCGTTCGGTCCTGTTCCTGGCAGGCGCGGCCGCCGCCTTCGTGGAATGCGTCAGGGCCATCATCAACGGAAGGACGGGCGCCAGGATAATCGGCATCGGGCTTCTTATATTCGCGTTTTACGCGATCAGCGACATGCTCATGAAGATCAAGGTGGTCGAATACCGTACGCTCCATTTCCACTGGGGTTTCTTCATCCTCATGATGCTGCTGGGGTACCTCATCTATCTCTCGTTCGAGAGGGGGAAGGACCGCCTGAGGCAATACTCGGAGGAGCTCGAGGAAAAATCGTCGATTTTACAGGACCTGAACCGCACGCTCGAGGAACGAGTCCAGGAAAGGACCGAGGAGCTCCGGGAAAAGAACCGGGAGCTCGACAGCACGAACAGGGTGCTCGCGCAACGCAACTGGACAATCGAAAACGAGGTCGCCATGGCCAGGCGGATCCAGCAGCAGCTCATCCCGGCCTCGCCCCCCTATGGCTTCGTGTCGTCGCTCTACCGGCCCATGGACCAGGTGGGCGGCGATTTCTACGACTTCATCGAGCAGGGCGAGACCGGCCTGGCGGGAATCTTCATCAGCGACGTGTCGGGCCACGGAATTCCCGCCGCGCTCATCACGTCGATGGTCAAGACGATCATCCTCCAGGCGGGCGAGCGCAGGGCCGACCCCGCGGCGCTTTTCGCCTACATGAACGAGCTCCTTTACGGCAAGACCGTGGATAACTTCATCACCGCGTTCTACGGCATAATCGATATTCGGACCGGGACCATCACCTACTGCAACGCGGGACACAACTCGCCCCTGATGGTGAGCGGGTCATCGGTCGGGCCCCTGGGCGGGGGAAGGTCCCTTCCGCTCGCGACGATGGACAACGAAACCCTCTGGCGCGCGGGCAAGAGCTACTCGAACCAGACCGCGCGCATCCCGGTGCCGGGCAAGCTGGTGCTGTTCACCGACGGGCTCACCGAGGCCACGGGCACGTCCGACGCCGGTGTCCAGTTCGAGGATTCCGCCATGCCCGCGACGCTCGAAAAGCTGAAAGCCGCCTCCTGCCACGACCTGGTATCCGGGCTCTATGGATCGCTGGTCGAGTTCAGGGGAAACGAAAAATTCGAAGACGACGTGTGCATCCTGTGCGTCGACCTTGAGAATTAACGCATCCGCGGCGGTCGGGCCTTGAGGCTGACCGCACCCGGCGAACACGGCAGGAGCGGGTATATCCACCCCGAAAGGAGGAAAGAATGAAAAAGGACATAGGCCCCGTAAACGCGCTCTACCCTATGCCGGTCGTGCTCGTGGGAACGATGGTCGACGGTCGCGCCAATTTCCTGACCGTTGCCCACGTGGGGATATTCACCCTGCAGATCATTTCGCTCGGCATCAACAAAAGCCATTATTCCAACAGGGGTATCATCGAGAACAGGACCTTCAGCGTCAACATACCCGGCGATGACCTGGTCACAGCGACCGATTACGCGGGACTGGTCTCGGGGGCGCGCGAGGACAAATCGCGCGTGTTCACCGTCGAGTACGGCGCGCTCGGGACCGCGCCCATGATCGCGGAAGCGCCCCTCTGCATGGAATGCGAGCTCCTGAACGTGCTCGACTACGGCACGCATGACGTGTTCACGGGAAAGCCGGTGCACACCTACGCGGACGAGTCGATCCTCAGAAACGGGACCGTGGATCTCAGCCTGATGAAACCGATGCTCTTCGACATGTTCCAGCGCAAGTACTGGAAGCTCGGCAAGCCCTTCGCGGACTGCTGGAGCGAGGGAAAGAACTACAAGCCATGAAGCTCGTTCATCTGCTCGTCTGGCTCGCGTTCGTCCTCCCGCTGTACGGGTTCGTGAACATATACATTCTGCGCAGGGGCCTGCGCGCGCTGGACCCGCCGCC
The DNA here is from genome assembly GCA_964423905.1 of uncultured Leptospirales bacterium. Taxonomy (GTDB): domain Bacteria; phylum Spirochaetota; class UBA4802; order UBA4802; family UBA5550; genus CAYRGX01. Next base: position 58,980 of record CAYRGX010000007.1, read on the forward strand.
GCCCTGGAGAAAGGCGATCATCGCGCTTTTCGCGGGATGCGCACTGTCGTACTGGATCGCGCGCGCCCTCGAATCGGTCCATATCTGCGCGGCGAGCGGCGCCCTGTTCTGGATCGGCTCCTACTGGTTCGCGGTCTTCGCCTACCTGGGGCTTTTCTCGCTGACAGTCGACCTCTTCCGCCTCTCGAACCGGATCCGCCCCTGGTTTCCAAGGGCCATAACCGATAACTATCGGCTGGCGGGCCGTGTCCTCGCGGCCCTGGCGCTCGCGCTGACCGCCTTGCTCATCACGGCCGGGCGCTACAATGCTCTTCACCCCGTGGTCACAACGGTCGAATTCGATATACCCAAGCGCGTTGCCGGGCGCCATACGCTTGACATCGCGCTCGTCACCGACATCCACCTCGGCACCATCATCCGCAACGGCGACGTCAGGCGACTGGCGCGGCTCGTGGATTCCTTCCACCCGGACCTCGTCATCCTTGGCGGGGACGTACTGGACGAGGACGTGGCGCCGGTGCTGCACTACGGCATCGGAAAGGACCTCTCGAAGATCACCACCCGTTACAGGACTTTCGCGGTCACGGGCAACCACGAGTACTACGGCGGCCTGCAGAAGTCGCTCGCCTATCTGCAGTCCCAGGGCATCGACGTGCTTGTCGATCGATGGGTGCGCGTTAACGGGATCACCATCGTGGGCAGGGACGACCGCACCAGGGATTCCATGGGGCCGTCGCCGCGGAGACAATTGAAAGATATCATGAGGGGGATAGACCGCTCGTCGCCGGTGCTCCTCGTTTCGCACCAGCCGGTCGGTTTCGACGAGGCGCGGGCCGAGGGCGCGGACGTCATGCTCTCCGGCCATACGCACCGCGGCCAGATATGGCCCTTCACCCTCGTCACGGACGCGATCTACAGGGTGAGCCACGGCATTGAGAAGATGGGCACCATGAGCGCGTACGTCTCGTGCGGGTTCGGGACCTGGGGCCCGCCGGTCAGGCTCGGCACGGTGCCCGAGGTCGTGCACCTCAGGCTGAAGTTCGAGTCGCGCAAGTAACGGAAATCAGACAGTCTTGATGAAACGGTCCGCCTTGAACCGGATGCGCGGCCCGTAGATGCCGCCCTTCGCGCGTCTGCCCGCGGCGATGACCATCACCACCACGCCGTCGCGCGGGAGCCCGATTACCTTTTTCACGCGCTTCGAGTCGTACCCCTCCATGGGGCAGGTGTCGTATCCCCTCGCGCGGAACGAAAGCATGATGTTCTCCGCGGCCAGCGCGGTGCTCTTCACCGCCCAGGTGCGAAGGTGGGCGCGGGTCACCGGCTCGCGAATGATCGGCTTGCGCAGGCCGATGAAAAAATAAAGGAATCTCTTGAAAAAGCCTGCGACACCAATCGGGCCCAGCGTGTATGCGAACGGCACGATGCGCCGGTAATAGTCGAACGCGGAGGGCGCCACCTGCTCAGGCGCGCGGTTGAACAGATCGACCATCTCCCTGGCGTGCTCGCGCCAGGTTGAGGTGCGCGCCGCCACCACGATGAGCTCTGCCGCGGTCTTAGCGGCCGTCTGCGAGAAGCAGGCGTACGCGAGCGCCTTCCGCTTCGAGGGGGTCACCACGCGGTAGAACTCCCAGGGCTGCAGGTTCGACGAGTTCGGCGCGCGAAGGCCGTCCTCGAGGCAGGCGCGCACCACGTCGTCCGGTATCGGCGAATCCTCGAAGATGCGCACCGCGCGACGCGAATTCACCACCTTCTGGAACTCGTCGATCTTGATCACGGGAGCCTTTTCGTCGTACTGGTATCCCGGAGCTTCGGACAATATGCTTTTTTTCTTCGCCATGGGGTTCCTCCTCGCTCCCGCCAGTGTGGCCGCCCGCGCGGCGCGGTCAAGCCAATATTGCCCGGGGCGTTGTCCTCCCCGTCCGTGAAGCATTAAAAAAATCATTGACCGTCCCATTAAATGGTTTTTGGATGTACGGCACGCACAAGGAGGCCCCGATGAATAAAATACTCACGATCGCTGTTCTCCTCGCGCTTGCCCTGGCGGCGCTCGCGGGGAACGCGCCCCGAGACGGGAAGCTCATGGCGGACGTCATCACCGCCGCGCACAACAGGTACCGCGCCGGGCTGGGAATTCCCCCGCTGCGATGGTCCGCCGCGCTGGCGGCCCACGCGAAGCAGTGGTCGGACAGGCTCGCGTCCGAGGGCGGGAGGAACATCTATCACAGCAGCGGCACGGGTGAAGGCGAGAACATATGGTGTGGCACCATGGGACATTTTTCATACGAACAGATGGTCGACGGGTGGGGGAGCGAGAAGAAATATTTCAAATACGGCGTGTTCCCGAACGTGAGCGCCTCAGGCAGGTGGTCTGATGTGGGGCACTACACGCAGATCATCTGGAAGGGCACCGAGGAAGTGGGATGCGGCCTCTCGAGCGCGGGCGGCGTCGACATCCTCGTGTGCCGCTACAGCCCGCCGGGCAACTACATGGGGCAGAAGCCTTACTGAGGCCGGGGTGCATATCCCCCTAACCCAACGCGGCCCGCAATCACGGAACGAGGCTCCTCGGCTCCCGGGCCCGGCGCGCTTCGCCGATCCTGAACAACAGCTTGCGCATTCCGAGGATCATGTACGCGAGGGCGAAATACTCGGCGAAACGCACGCCGAACACCACGGGATCGGCGAAGGTCTTCACTGCTTTCCCCGCCCCGTCGTAACACCTGAACGCCTGCTCGAAAACGGTCCTCCCCGGGTAGGGATGGAGCGCGACCACGCTCCTCGCGAACGTGGAGCCTTCGGGGCAGTTCATCCCGATGGGAAGGTTGAAGAGATAGTTGCCGGCCTGGTCGATGGCCATTCCCATGAGGGCGAAAAACCCCACGACCGAGCCGAGCGCAAGGGTGCTTTTGACGTATCCTTTCGCGAAGATACCGAAAACAAACCAGCCGATCACCAGGAAGATCACGCTCGCCAGGCCCTCAATGTGCGAAAGCCCGTACACGAGTGCGATGGGGATGCCGACGGCAAGCACGATCGCCGCGAGTATGATGATGGCCCACAGCCAGGACGAAACGCGGTCCCTGATGTTCCTGAACATGTCGATAATAGAATCCACGTCGTATATTCCCCTTGCTATTCAACGATCCTTGTCCCGCGGATGTCAATTTCTTTTCACGCGTGGCCGCAAATACATATCAATCAATGCATTATTTCAGCAATGATAGTATCATATTTTACTTCAAGGTGTCAGATTCGATAATACATTCCAACTATTCCTGCTCTACGCGAGCACACAACAATTGCAAGGAGAATCATGATGATCTATTCCAGTCTCGTATTTAAGGGAGGATGGGTGATGCTGCCGATAATCCTCGGATCAATCGTCGCCCTCGGGATCGCGATTGAACGCGGCCTGAAGCTCTACCGTCACAGGATCGACGCGACCGTTTTCTCGGAAAAAATATTCCTGCTGATAGCAGGCGGAAAACGTGATCAGGCAATGTCCGAATGCGCCGGCGCATCGCACTCCCTCGCAAAGGTGTTCGCGGCGGGCATGCGCAAATGGGAAGAGGGCCCCGACGCATCAGAACGCGCCATGGAACACGAGGGCAACGACCATGTATCCAGGCTTGAAAAAAACATGTATCTTTTACTCATAATCATCGGCGTCGAACCCATGCTCGGATTTCTCGGGACCATTCTCGGCCTCATCCGGGCGTTCATGTCATGGGAAAGCGCGGCGCAGTCGGTCACCGTAGAAAAGCTTGCCGCCGGAATCTACCAGGCGATGATCACCACCGCGGGCGGCCTTATCGTCGCCATACCGTTTTTTATACTCTACAGCGTGTACTCAGCCCGGATAAACTCGATAGCAAGGGAGCTCAACCACCACGGCGAGGAACTCATTGAAGTCATGAAAAATTCTCCTTTGAGGAAAAGGAAATGAAGATAAGATCGACTTTGAAACCGCATCTTTCGATTGAGTCGGTGGCACTCACCGACATTATCATGAACCTTTTCATTTTCTTTTTCATTTCGTTCAGCCTGCTCTACACGTTCAATCCGCTGAAGGAATCCAAGATCAAGCTGAACCTGCCGAAGGGCGTGTCCGAAAACGATATGCGTCTGGACCGCTCCTTCATCGTGTCGATCGATTCAAAAAACAGGATCTTCATTGCCGGCTCACCGATACGCGAAAGCGCCCTGAAGGGCGAACTCGCCAAACACGCGAAAACAGCCGGGAAAAACGGAATAGTGGTAAAGGCCGACAGGCAGGCATCGGTAGACTACCTTATCAGGGTGCTGGACACAGCGCAACAGGCCGGAATCAGCAAGGTCGGCGTATCAATGGAAATCGAAAACAGGATAAAATGATCACAGTAATAATAACTTGACACGCGAACCCGCGCATTTGCTATGATAGGCGGACGGCCCGCTGCGGGCCCATCCGAAAGCGGAAGTGACCCGGTGCACGAACTCTCCATAATGGGAAGCGTTCTGGACATAGTGCTGGAAAACGCGACGAAGAACAATGCCGCGAAGGTCAAGAAAATCAACCTTCGCATCGGCATGCTTTCGGACGTCATTCCCGACTGGGCCCAGACCTACTTCGACATGCTCAGCAAGGACACCATGGCCGACGGCGCGCTCCTCGACATCGAGCGCGTCCCGGTGCTTATAAAATGCCGCCAGTGCGGAAACGAATTCGGTTTTTCAGACGGGGACTGGCGCTTCACCTGCGACAAGTGCGAGTCGTCCGATATCGAACTCCTGCAGGGACGTGAGCTCGCCGTCGCAAGCATAGAGATTGAATGAGATCCGACCATGAACGATGAACTCGTGCGCGGGCTGGCTTCCCGATTTAAAAACTATCCTCTTTCTGGACCGGTGAGGATAATGGAGGTGTGCGGCACCCACACCACGTCCATCCTGCGATCCGGCATTCGCGACATTTTTCCAGAGGGGCTCACCCTGGTCGACGGGCCCGGGTGCCCGGTGTGCGTGACGCCCAACCACTACCTCGACCGGGCGATCGCCATTGCCCGTGAGCACGGCGCGATCCTGGCCACCTTCGGCGACATGATCAAGGTCCCGTCCTCGTACAGCTCGCTCGCGAAGGAACAGGCCATCGGCATGGACGTACGGGTGGTCTACTCGCCCATCGACGCGGTGGAGATCGCCCGCACCGGGCCAGACAGGCAGGTGGTTTTTCTCTCGGTGGGTTTCGAAACCACGGCCCCGACCGAGGCGGCCGCCGTCATGCGCGCGCGCGAGGCCGGCGTCGGCAACTTTTCCATCCTCTCAGGAAACAAGCTCACCCCGCCCGCGGTCGAGGCGCTCCTTCTCGCGGACGAGGTGAAGATCGACGCGTTCCTCCTTCCGGGACACGTGAGCACGCTCATCGGCGTGGCGCCCTGGCGGTTCATCGCGGAACGGCACGGCCGTCCCTGCGTGGTCGCGGGCTTCGAGCCCGGTGAGATCCTCATGGGAATGCTCTCACTTCTTGACATGGTTTCCGCGGGCCGCATCGACGTGCTCAACGCATATCCCCAGGCCGCCAACGAGCGCGGCAATGCCCGAGCCATTGACATCATGAACGCTGTGTTCGCCCCGTGCGATTCGGAGTGGCGCGGCATCGGCATCATTCCCGCAAGCGGCCTCGACATACGGCCCGGCTACGAATCCTTCGACGCAGCGAAGCGCTTCCCCGTGACCCCGCCCGAGCCGCGGGAGCACAGGGGGTGCCGGTGCGGCGAGCTTCTGCGTGGCCTCATCGAGCCCGCCGACTGCCCGCTTTACGGCAAGGCCTGCACGCCCGAGGAGCCGGTCGGCCCGTGCATGGTCTCTTCCGAGGGCCCGTGCGCGGCGTACTACAAATACTGGAGCCCCGCGCGATGAAAGGAAAGACCATACTGCCGGGCCACGGAAGCGGCGGCCGCCTGATGAACGACATGATCGATAGCGTCATACGAAAGCGTCTCGGCCCGGACAGCATCCAGCTCGACGATTCCGCGATCCTCGACCTTCCCGCGTCAAAGATCGCGTTCACGACCGATTCGTTCACCGTCACCCCGATCTTTTTCCCCGGCGGCGACATCGGTTCGCTCGCCGTGAACGGCACGGTCAACGACCTGTCGGTCATGGGAGCGCGCCCGTTGTACCTCTCGTGTTCCCTCATTCTCGAGGAGGGGCTCGATTTTTCCGAGCTCGAGACGATCCTCGATTCGATGAGGAAGGCCGCCGACGGGGCCGGCGTGACGATCGTCACCGGCGACACCAAGGTGGTCCCCCACGGCAAGGGCGACAGGGTGTTCATCAACACCTCGGGCATCGGCGTGTTCGACGCCCCGCCCGCGCGGTCCCCCATCGCGCCGGGCGACGCCATCATCGCGAGCGGAACGCTCGGCGACCACGGAATGACCATCATGGCGTTGCGGAACAACCTCAGGGTCTCGGGAGCGCTCAGGTCCGACTGCGCGCCCCTCAATCGCCTGACGGGCGGGCTGGCGTCTCGCTTTCCAGGCGCGGTCAGGTTCATGAGGGACGCGACGCGGGGCGGTGCCGCCGCGGTGCTCAACGAGATCGTGAAGGGCGCGCCGTTCGGCGCCCGCGTGGACGAGGAATCGGTCCCGGTCAGCGGCGAGGTGCGCGGCATCTGCGCCATGCTCGGCATGGACCCCATGTACGTGGCGAACGAGGGCAAGCTCATCGTCGTCGCCGACGCCGCGAGCTCGGGCGCCATGGTCGAGTTCATGCGCGCCGATCCCCTCGGGCGGGACGCCGCCGTCATCGGCGCTATCGACACCGAGTTCCCCGGTCGCGTGTATCTCAAAACCGGGGTGGGCGGGAGGCGCATCCTTCCGCTTCTCACTGAGGAGCAGTTGCCGCGGATCTGCTGATCCGCCGCTTTCAGTCATCCGCCCGCGGAAATCGGGGTAACAATTACCGGGCGGACATATCGAACAACTATATCGCACCATACGGAGTAACGCCATGTGCCTTGCAGTACCAATGACCGTAACGAAGGTAGAAGGAATGACCGCCTACGCCGAGGCCAACGGCCTCACCGCCGAAGTCAGCCTCATGCTCGCACCGGACGTTGCCGTCAACGACAAGGTCCTGGTCCACGCGGGATTCGTCATCGAAAAGCTCGACGAGGAAGCAGCCCGGGAAATCGAAAAGGCCTGGGAGCTCCTGCAGTCGGCTGAGGGCTAGTCCCGCCCGTGCGCACGAACGTTCGCTATCCGCGCGCCGCGCAGGGACCGGCTGACATCACTCCTTCCGAGAGGGAAGGCCTCGACCTCATCAACCGGCGCGTCGCCGCCGGCGATTCCCTCGGGGACATCATCGATTTTCTCTTTGCCCGCATCAGCAGGCTCATCCCGTGCGACCGCCTTTCCGTCGCGTTCCTTGAAGACGGACTGGACCGGATGACGCTCTTCCACGCGGCGTCCGGCGGCGCGCGAGGCCTCGACGAGGGATACAGCGCCGACATTTCCCGGAGCTCCCTCGGGGAGATTTTCCGCGGCGGCACACCCCGTGTCATCGACGACCTTGCCGTGTATTCGCGCGAAAAATCACAGGGCGAGACGACGCGTCTCCTTCTTACCGAGGGGATGCGCTCCAGCCTCACCTGGCCTCTCGCCGTCGACGGAAGGCCCGCGGGCGTGCTGTTTTGCAACTCGAAAACGCCCGGCGCGTACGGGGAGCGCGAAATCGCGATCCTCGGCGAAATAGCCGAACGCATCGCCCAGGCCGTGGAAAAGGCATGGCGTATAGAGCGGCTCCGGGCGGCTGTAGAGGGATATTCCGAGATGCTCGGATTCGTCACCCACGAACTCAAGAGCCCCATCGACTCCGTGCTCACCATGGGGAACACCCTCCTCGCCGGCTTTTACGGCGAGCTGGACGCCAGGCAGGACGAGGTCGTCAGAAGGATGCTCGCGCAGCTCGCGAAACTCACCGGCATAATCCAGGAATACCTGCACCTGGCGCGGTTCGAGGGCGTGAACGCGGCGCTTAACGCGCGCGCGTTCGACTTTTCGTCGGAAGTCATCTCGCCATCGCTCGAGACCCACGCCCCGCAGATCGAAGAAAAAAGGATGCGGGTTGAAACGACGGTTTCTTCGTCCGCCGCGTACGGCGATCCTGCGCTTCTCCTGATTGTAACGAACAATTTCATAAGCAACGCCGTCAAGTACGGGAAGGAAGGCGGGACGATAAAAATCACCGCGGGCGAGCGGGAAAATAAATTTCTCGTAACGGTCTGGAACGAGGGACCCGGATTCCCCCGGGAGCAGAAGGCAAGGCTGTTCAGGAAGTTCTCGCGTATTGACTCAGCGGAGCTCATGAAGCGCAAAGGCAGCGGTATCGGCCTCTACAATAGCTGGAAGATCATACTGCTGCACGGCGGTTCCGTCGGCGCGGACTCGGAGCCCGGCGCATGGGCCTCGTTCTGCTTCGAGATACCGGCGCGGCGGGCCTGAGCGAACCATTCAGGCCGTTTTAGGGAGCGAAACGAAAAAGGTGATGTTCTTCCCAGGCTCGGATTCCACCCAGATTTTTCCCTGGTGTTTTTCCACGATCTTCTTGCACATGTAAAGTCCCAGCCCGGTCCCCTTGATGCCCTCGGTGCCCTTCTGCTTGATGCGGCTCCACTTCTTGAAGAGCTTCTCCTTGATGTCCTCGGCCGGTATGCCGACGCCCTCGTTCAAGATCGAGAACACGATCTCGCCGTTCTGCTCGGTGAGTTTCATGCGTATCGGCGTCCCGGCCGTGCCGTACTTGATCGCGTTATTGACCAGGTTGGTGAACACGATCTTCAGGAGGTTCGGATCACCGTTGATGACCGGCTTCACCGTAAAATCCATCTCAAGCTTCATGTTCTTCATGTTCGAGGAATGCTCCGGTATGTCGACGACGGGGGTAATCACGTCGTCCACAAGGTTCATCTTCTGAGTGAAAGACTCCAGGTTGTCCAGGTCCATTTTCGAGAGGTCCAGGTAGTTTCGGATGATATCCTCGAGGTACTGGCAGTTTCTCAGTATCGCCTCCACTGTCTTCTGCTGCTGCGGATCGAGGTTGCCGAAGTATCCCTTGTACAGCGTGTCCGCGGTGGTGTGCACCACCGATATTGGGCTCTTCAGCTCGTGCGACACTATGGCGAGCAGATCGAGCATCTGTGCGCCGCTCTTTTTCTCGTGGGCCTCGACGGCGTTTCTGACGACGCTCCTGAGCTCGTCGGGCGTGAAGGGCTTTGGCACGTAATCGAAGGCACCGAGCTTGAGCGCTTCCCTGACGCTCTCGACGGTCGCGAACCCGGTGAAAATGATCACCGTGATGTCGGGCTTCGTTTCGACGAGCGTCTTGAGGACCTCCATGCCGTTTATCCCCGGCATCATCAGGTCGGTTATGACGATCTGGTAATCCTTCTGCGCGGTCTTGTCCAGCCCTTCCTGGCCCGATTTGGCCGTGTCGATCTCGTAGTCGTCGTCGCGGAATATCCGCTTGCAGCTCGAGAGGACTATATCTTCATCGTCGATTACCAGTATTTTCATGTTTGACATTTTTACCTTCCTTGCCGCGCTCGCCCTGCATTCAGGTTATCGGCAGTTCTATGGTGATTTCTGTGCCTTTTCCAACCTGGCTCTGTATCTGAATCGACCCGTTATGGCGCTTTATGATGCCGTAGGTGACCGCGAGCCCCAGCCCGGTCCCCTTGCCGGGCTCTTTCGTCGTGAAAAACGGGTCGAATATCTTCGACAGGTTCTCCTCGCTTATGCCGGAACCCGTATCTATGAATTTTAGGACGATCCGCTTTCCGTCAGCGCTGTACCCGCTCGTGATCGTGAGCGTGCCGCCGCTGGCCATCGCGTCCGCCGCGTTGACGGCGAGGTTGTTGATGACCGACTTGATCTGGTTGATGTCGATGCGAATCTTCGGGATATCGTTGTTGAGCCTCTTGTCGATCATGATGTTCTGGAAGTTCACGTGCCGTTCGAGTATGCTCAACACGTCGTTGATGATGTCGTTGATATTGGCGTCCTGTTCCTCGAGCTGCGTGACGCGCGCGAAATCCAGGATCCCCTTGACGATCTTCCGGCACCGCAGTGTTTCGTTGACGATGACCAGCAGGTCGTCCTGGTGCTTGCTCCCCTTGAGATCCTCCAGCAGCAGGCTCGCGTAGGTCAGCACGCCCGTGAGCGGGTTGTTCACCTCGTGGGCGATGCCGGAGGCGAGCCTCCCGAGCGATGCGAGCTTTTCGGATTCGATGATCTGCTTCTGCGTCTGCTCCTGCAGCTTCTTGTCGCGCTCGAGGATCGCGTCCACCATGTTGTTGAACACGTAGCAGATGTATCCCATCTCGTCCCTGGACATGATCTCGATCTTCCGGTAATTGCCCTTGATGATGTCCTTCGAGGCGGCGATGAGAACGTTCGCGGGCCGGAATATGGTGACGATCAGGTACATGGCGAGGCCGAAGGCCACCACCGACGCCAGGAATATTATCAGAAGGAAATACATCGTGGTGACCCGCTGGATGCGGTTGTATTTCTCCTTTAGTATTCCAACGTAGAGTATGCCGATGATCTTCCTGTCGATGTTGTAGATGGGACTGTAGGCTGTCAGATACCAGTCGTGCACCACGAAGGCCTCGTCCATCCACACGTGCCCCTCCTCGACCACGCGCCGGTACACGCGCTCGGAAACCTGGGTGCCGACCGCCCTCTTCCCCTCGACCGTTTTAACGTTGGTCGATATCCGAACGTCGTCGAGGAAGATAGTCGCGGTCCCCACTTCGACACCGTCGATCTTTTCGTCCTTGAAAACCAGGCTCTTGAACTTATCGACGAGCTCGTAGTTATTGTTCAGTATCTTCGCCCCGTAGATTGTACCTATTACTTCGCCGTTTTTGATTATGGGGGATATGGCCTTGATGACGAGCGCATCCTCGACCGTCTTTCTTCCCTTCTTGCGCGCGTGGGGCGTTTCTACAATGGGGATTTTCGCGTTCGCGACGAGGTCCTCCCCTTCCTTCCCCAGCTCGTCCTTGGTGATGATGTCCGTTCCGTAGAAGTATTTCTTGTTCGTGATCGCGTACTTCACGAAGGCGTCACCGCTGACATCGTCACCGTAAAGCGCGAAATTGTGCGAACGGACGATTATCCTTCCCGCGCTGTCGGTGACGTTGAGTATGTCGAGGTCGAGCTCCCGCTTGAGGTCTTCGAGCTTGTTCCTGATCTGCACCCGGTCCCGGTTCAGCACGTATTCCTGGAAATTGGGCAGCGACGACTGGTAATCGAAAAAGCGGTGCTTTACCAGCATTTTTTCGTTAAGGATATACTCGGCGGTATTGAGGTCGTTCTTTACGTTGTCGTTCGCCTGCTCGACGATATTCCGGTAAATGATCTGCCTTCCGATGATCATGCACGCGATGCCCATGAACATTACGACCGTAAGCATGCTCATGATAACCTTGCGACGAATGTTCAGGCGGAAGGGTTTTATCATTTGAATCTCGCTGCAAGGACCTGACTAAACAAAAAAGGGGAGAAAATCAAATAAAAAATCTCCCCTCTTTGAAAAACGGACGTTTTACGCAATCAAACGTGATTTTTTATCTTCGCCAGCAGGTCTTCAATTTTTATCGGTTTCGTCAGGAAGTCATTGATCCCCGGGAGGAAACTCTCGCTCTGGTTCAGGGAAAAACGGGAATTGGTCACCTGGTTGATCGCGGTGAGCATGAGTATGGGCACGTCCTTGACTTCCTTGAAGCGTGACGTTTCCCGCTTGTCGCGAATCTGGTACGCCGCCTCGAAACCGGCAGTATCGGTTTCCATCATGACGTCGAGTATAACCAGGTCAGGCTTTTCAGCCAGTAGCTTTTGCAGGCCCTCGGTCCCGCTGAATGCCTCGATCACGTCGTATCCGTTGGTTTTCAGCACCTGCACGAGGGATTGGACCAGATCTCGGTCGTCGTCAACCAGCAGTATCTTTTTACCCATTTCTACACGCTCCTGTAATATAACATGCGTTCAGCATCAATTGTCATTTTTTCAAAAGCTCGTATATGACGTTTCTGTCCTCCCATGCCTTCGCGCGCTCGTACATGTCAATGGGGAACTCCATCTGCTTGAGCTCGACCGGCGCGACCTTCTTGTCGACGAGTCCCAGCGCCAGAGCGACGCCGTAGATGATGGCTTCCGGTCTCGGGGGGCATCCCGGGATGAAGTAGTTTACCGGCACCGCCTTGTCGGCGCCGCCCGTGACGTTATAGGTGTCGAACCATGAACCGCCGCCGGTCGCGCACGACCCGATCCCGAACACCAGTTTGGGCGCGGGAATCGCCTCATACGCCTTCTGGACCAGGTTGAACGTCGGCCGGGTCACCGCGCCCGAAATAAGCATCACATCCGCGTGCCGTGGCGACGCGACGAGCTTGATGCCGAACCGCTCGACGTCGTAGTAAGGCGTGAGAACGTTCAGTATTTCAATATCGCAGCCGTTGCACGCCCCGGAGTTGCAATGATAGACCCAGAGGGAACGTCCGAACAATTTTTTTGAAAGATTGGCTAACATGATCAGGTCTCCTCATTTAGATGTAGGTCTGACGAACTTTTCGGTTTCCTTCAACACGTTCACGTCGAACTGGTCCGTGGTCTTCCGGATGAAAGATCGCGTTTCAAGGGAATCGTAGCGGTATCCCCTGAGATCGAGCTTGTCAATGACGTTCGTCGTTTCCATATCGAAGCAACGCCCGCAGCGCTGGCATGTAAGCATGAAAAGCTCCAGGCGCTCGGTAATGTCGTTTTTGTCGCCCGTGGCGAGCTCGAAATTGGTGGTCATGGTTATCGCCTTCTCGGGACAGACCTCGGCGCAGCGGCCGCAGTAGGTGCAGCGCGATCCGTCGTAGAGCATAATCCTGAGCTCCTGGCAGACGTCGCGGACCAGGATGCAGCGCGACGAGCAGTGGTTCGAACACCCGCCGCAGCCCACGCACTTGTGGTGGTCCCAGTGCGGCGCGCCCCTGAAGTTTTCCGGAGCGGGATGGGGCTCGAACGGGTATTTCAGGGTGACCACACCCGGCTTGATAACCAAGAGAACCTGTTTTATTTTACTGGTCAGCCACACGGATTTTCTCCTTTACTGCAAGATTTCAGAAACCGAACGCCGAGAGCCACACCGCGCCGATGGACAGCACGATCAGCACCGAATAGAATTTCACCGCCTGGTCGATCCTTAACCTCGGGTTGGTCGATCCGATCAGCGAGATCACCACGAACACCACGGCGATGAGCGCCAGCTGGATCACCACGTTCAGGGCGTAATAGGCCGTCTTCACAAAGGGGAAGAACACCATCACGAACAGACCTGCGTAGAACATCTGCTTTATCATCATGTAGTACTTGAACAGCGCGTACCCCGGGCCGCTGTACTCGATGAACGGGCCCTCGAGGATCTCCTGCTCGGCCTCGGCGATGTCGAACGGCTGGCGGCCGACGAAGGCCTGGAGCGCCATGAGGAAGACGAGGAGCATCAGGCCCACCGACCAGGCGTAACCGTTCCCGGCCACCCCGAACACCGCGGTGTCCACGTTCAGGCTCTTTACCTTGACCGCGCCTATGATGAACGTCATCGCGAGCACCGGTTCGACCATGATCATGGTGACCATTTCGCGGCTCGCGCCGATCATGGCGAAGGTGTTCCTGCTGGAAAGCGCGCCCAGCAGCACGGATACCCCGCCGAGGGTGAGAAGATATATGATGGTGATGACGTCTGCATACTCGGTGAGCACGCTCGACTGGAATCCCAGCGGCAGGAACGCGACCGCCGACACGATGGAGGCGAAGGCCATTACCGGCGCCAGCTTGAAGCCGGCGTTGTCGGCCGAGTTGATGGTCTCCTTGCCGAGGAGCTTGATGATGTCGAAATAGGGCTGGATGATCGGGGGGCCCTGCCGCGACTGCACCTTGGCGGTCAGCTTGCGAATGATCCCCTCGAACAGAGGCGCGAGGGCCAGAAATACCAGCACGTTGATTATCATGTATATGACTTTCATGATCTACCTTCCCTTGTTCGCTCTCGACATCTGCTCGAGCTCGTTTTTACCCATCACTTTTACGCCACCCGATCTAACGTCCACGACCTGAACGCGGTCGGTGCACGAGAAACAGGGGTCGATGCTTCCGAGGATTATCGGGAAATCGCCGAACTGGTCGTTCAAAAGCATCAGCGGCACGCCCTGGAGGTTGGGATAGGTCGGGGCGCGCACCCTCCAGCGCTCGGCCCGGTTCTCCTCACCGGTGATCATGTAGTGGACCACCTCTCCGCGGGGCGCCTCGACTGAGGCGATGCCGTGCTTCAACGCGGGGATGGGATCGTTGCATTCGGTCAGGATTGGGCCGTCGTTTGGCATTTTTTCCAGTACCTGGCGAATTATCTTGATGCATTCGAATATCTCGAGGACCCTCACCAGCACCGTGCCCCACACGTCGCAGCTGTCGACGACCGGGACGTCGAACTTCATGTCGGCGTAGGCCGCGTAGGGGTGGTCCCTGCGGACATCGATGTCGACCCCGCGGGCCCTTGCGACAGGGCCGACCAGGCTCCACTTGATGGTGTCTTCTTTCGACATCGTGCCGACTCCGCGGGTACGGCGGTGGATCGCGGTATCGCCGACGATGGCCTTGTGGATGACGATCGTCTCTTCTTCAACCTTCTTGATGACGCTGAGAATATCCTGCTTGAGCTCGGGGGTGATGTCCCTGCGGACACCGCCTATGACGATCATCCCGTAGGTCTTGCGGTTTCCGGTGATGCGCTCGGCAAGCCACATTACCGGCTCCCTCACGCGCCACGACTGCATAAACACGGTGTCGAATCCGATCAGGTGTCCGGCGACACCGACCCACAACAAGTGGGAGTGCAGGCGCTCGATCTCGAGCATCAGGGTGCGGATATATTCCGCGCGTTTCGAAATCTTTATTCCACCCGCCATTTCGACCGACTGGGAATAAGAGGTGGCGTGCACCGATCCGCAGATGCCGCAGATGCGCTCCGCGATGAAGGGGACCTCGTTGTAGGTCACCTGCGTGCTGCAGAGCTTCTCGATCCCGCGGTGTGTCATGAACCCGCGGTAATCGCACCCCTTGATCGTTTCACCGTCCACGAAGAGTGCCCAGTGGTTCGGCTCGTGAAGCGAGGGATGGAAGGGTCCGATGGGGACCACCGAACACCCTTCGGGACATTCATCTAACTGGTACGCAACGTTTTCCGCGGAAGGGGGCACCATGTTGTAGGGCACTTCCTTGCGGAGGGGATATATACCCTCTGGCCAATCATCAGCGAGAACGAGACGCTTGGGCTTGGGATGGCCGGCGAATTTCATTCCGAGGAGGTCCATGTATTCACGCTCGGACCATCCTGCGTTGGGTATATCCGGAGTGATTGAATCGAAAGTCGGGTTATCTGCCGGAGCAGAGGAGCGGAGGCACACCATGCAGTTACCCCGATCGAAGGCGAAAGCGTGAATGAGACCAAGCGTCCCGTCCCTGCTGATGTTGTCATATCCAATACTGACCAAATAGCGGGCGCCCTGACGAATAAGATCGTTCGACATGTCACGGATGCCCTCGCGCTTGATATCGACGTAAAGCCGTTCGGGAATTGGATTGTCGAACTTGACGACCCGGTCCTTGAACCTTTCGTTCAGCGCGTTTTTTACGGTTTCAACGGTGTTCATATATTACCTCTTGTTCCCTAAACGGTTCTTCGGTCATTTCTTGGGGTTGCCGCCCGTCCAGCGGAGCAGGCCCCTGAGTGCCGCATACATGTTGCGGTCATGATACCTGTTGGCGTCGTGAAGGTCCTGGTACCCGCAGAGCCACGTTGCCGCCGCGCGCTCCGTGGAGCCCGCGGAGTTCTTCAGCAGCCAACCAAGCGCCAGCGCCGCCGCGATGACGAGCAGCACCACCACCGGCACGGCCGATGAAACCACGCCCTGCAGTCCGCTCATCGATACCCCCATCATTCCCCCGTTCATGAATGAGGGAAGATCGATCTTGTTGAAGGCCTCGTGCAGGATGGAGCCGCGCGAAGTCTCGAATATGTTGATGATAGCCGTAAAGTAGGCGAAGGGAAAGAGGCCCTGCACCACGCAGAGGACCGCCAGGATCACCTTGGGCAGCAGCATGGTCCCCGGGACTTCCTTCACTTCCTTGCCCGTGTTCCACTCGTGCCCGGCGGACGTGAAGGTCATGCCGAAAAACTTCACGTAGCAGGAAAGCGTCACCGCGCTGGTGAACAGGGCGATGATGCCGAAGACGACCAGCACGAACATTTGTTTCCCGGCCAGGAGCGTGGAGCTAATGATGGTCCACTTGCTCGCGAACCCGCTGAAGGGGGGCACGCCGGATATCGAGAGGGCCGCGATTCCCGCGACGAGCGCGGAGACCGGCATTATTTTCATGAGGCCGCCGAGCTTGTTCAGGTCCTTGGTGCCGGTAGCGTAGAGCACGCTACCGCTCGTGAGGAAGAGCAGGCCCTTGAACACCGCGTGGTTCAGCACGTGGTAGATCGCGCCGACGATGGCGATCAGTGCAAGGACGTTCACGAACGGATCGTTCACGTGAAGCATCAGGAGTGCCGCGCCCGTGGCGAAGATGATATAGCCTATCTGGCCGATGGAGCTGTAGGCCAGGAGGCGCTTGGAGTCGCTCTGTTTCATGGACTGCACCGTTCCGATGAACAGCGTGGCCACGCCGAAGGTCGCGATGACGACACCCCAGAAGATGCCGTCGAAATGAACGCCTTCGCCGTGAGGGATCATCCAGAAGAAGGTCCTGATGATGCCGTAGATGCCGGTCTTGATCATGACGCCCGAGAGGAGCGCGCTGATGGGAGACGGCGCGATGGAGTGCGCGTCGGGCAACCAGAGCTGGCCGAGGGGGAACACCGCGGCCTTGAAGCCGAACCCGAGAAATATCAGGCCGTACACCACGAAGGGCATCGCTCCTTTCAGAGCCGACAGCTTCAGCGTCAGCTGGTGCACCGAGTCAAAGGGAGCGGCTCCCTGGATCACGAAGGCACCCGCGAGGATGAGCACCCAGGCGACTTCCATGAGGATGAGGTATTTCGTCGCGCTCTTGACGATCTCGGGTTTCCTGTACTCGAACCGCACCAGCAGGAAGGAGGTGATCGTCATGAGCTGCCAGGCGACCGAGAATCCCACGGAGAGGTCGTCCACCGTGACGATGCCGGCCATCCCGAGGATAAATATCGGGAAATTGACATAATAGCTTCTCACGCTGTAGTCATGGTAGTGTTCCATGTAGCGTATCGAGTAGAACGCACTCATGACCGACATGAACGCTATAATCGCCAGGAAAAACGCGGCAAATCCGTCCACCAGGAAAAAGAGGCTCTTGCCTCCCCCCAGGGAGATCGCGCCTTCGGCGTTAAAAAGGCCCGCGAGGCCGATGCAGCCGAGGTCGAACAGGGATTCGCCGGACTGGAAGGCGACCGCGTAAGAGATGTTGAGTATAATCACGGCCGCGATTGTCACAAAGGCGAAGTTCAGCCAGCCGGCCAGCTTGGGCCTGTTGCCGACGAAAATCGCAATGATCGCCGACAGGGCGAGTACCGCCATCGCGGTAATTAGGTTTCCGTAGATAGCAGCAGTCATTGACATACTCCTTTACATGTGCAGGTTACGGATTTAACCAGTAAATCCTTGATTATATCTGCGCTTTTCCTGACTTCGTCGCTGATGGTCGTTCCGAAATCGACGTCCCTGGCGACAATTCCCAGAAGGTAGCTTTTCTTGTCGTGCTCCCTGAGGATCCTGTCCGAGATCCTGAGGGACATGCGATGCGTCGACAGCCCTCCTGTGAGCTCTTCGAGCTCGTCGAGCCTTCCGAATAGGACGGTCCCGGGCTCCGCGTCGGCGAGCGCCGCATCGACGAAAATCACGTTCTTGCAGTCAAGACCCGCGATGGTGTAGACGTAGCTTTCAACGATGTCCTCGGCGCGAATGACGGCCACGCCGTCTTCCCGCAACTCGTCGGCGATCGCGTCGGTGATGTAGAGCCCCACCGCGTCGTCGTTGCGCATTTCATTGCCCACGCCGACGATGCAGAGGCGCTCTCGCGCGAGGTCCTGTATGCGGGAAGAGAGTTCCATTAAATCTGCTCTCCGAGGGTTTTGATCTGGCGGTAGGTGTACACCGGCCCGTCGGTGCAGACCAGGGTTCTGCCGATCGCGCAGTGCTGGCACTTGCCGATGCCGCACTTCATGTGGCGCTCGAGGGTCGAAATGATCGCCTCGTCGGAAAGGCCGCGGTCCATGAGCTCCTTGATGACGGAGTTGAACATGACCGGGGGGCCGCATACGAACGCAACGGTGTTTTCCACGGGGACGTTCGCCTTTGCCACGAGCTGGTTGACGAAGCCGACTTCGCCGTCCCATCCGGGGACCGGGGCGTCGATGGAGATGAAGGTCTCGAAACCCTCCATCTTGCGCCACTCGTCTATGTTGTAGCGGTACATGAGGTCCTTGGGCGAACGGGCGCCGTAGAGCAGGATGATCCTTCCGAAATCTTTCCTGTTCTGCAGCACGTGGACGATGGAGGACCGGAGCGGAATGATCCCGATACCGCCCGCCACGTAAATGACGTTCTTGCCCTTGATTTCCTCGAAGGGGAAGCCGTTGCCGAACGGCCCGCGTATCCCCAGCTTGTCACCGGCGACCAGTTGATGAAGCGCCCGGGTGACCTTCCCCACCTGCCTCACGGAGATGTGGAACCGATCGTTAACCGGGCTGGGCGGGAGAGAAACCGCAAACTCTCCCGCCCCAAAAACAGTACACATGATAAACTGGCCCGATTTGATCCTGAAGTTGTCATTCAGTGCATTATCTTCAAACTTGAGGTAGAAGGTTTTGACGTCCTCTATCTCGTCCTTGATTTCCTCGATGGTCGCGACCGCGGGAATGGTCACTACCTTGTTTTGGTTGTCGCAGTTATTCTGGCACATGGCACCCACCTACTCAGTAATTTCTCGTCTGATATATGTCACCACGTTGGGAAGACCGATGTCCCCGGGGCACACCCATGCGCAGCGCCCGCAGCCCACGCAGCCGGGCCGCAGGTATTTCTTCGATTGGGAATAGGAGAGCTTGCAGAAGAAGCGCTTGTTCCTCCTGTCCTCGATCGGTTTCCTCGGGTTGTGGTCCCCGGCCATCCTGGTATATCCCTCGAACGAGCACGAGTCCCATTCCCTGTAGCGGTCGGTCCCGCCGTCGGCCTTGTTGACGTCCTCGATGTTGAAGCACGAGCAGGTGGGGCACACGAAAGAACAGGCCCCGCACTCGAAGCACTGGTTGCCGATGTATTCCCACACGTCGTTTGAGATGAATCCGGTCGTGATCCTGTTCATGACGCGCGATATCCACGCCTTGTTCTTCACGGCGATGCTTTCGAAGCTGTTCAGCGACTGGTCCACTACCTTGCGCTTCGCTTCCGCGGCGGATGCGTCGGCGGCCGCGAGGCCCAGCTTCTCCGCCAGGGCCTTGCCCTTCTCGGTGCCCGCCTCGACCAGGTACTCGTCGCCGATTTCGGTCAGGTTCAGGTCATATCCATCCATCGCCGATGGGCCGCTGTCGGTGCAGGCGCAAAAGCACTGCGCGAACGGCTTCGCGCACGTGTTGGTCACTATGAACATCTGCTTGCGGTGCTCCAGGAAGACATCGTCCACGAATTCCTGGCCCATGAAGAAGCGGTCCAGGCAGAGGATCCCGTTGAGATCGCATGACCTGAGGCCGAAGAGGGCCTTCGGGACGACCCCGAATTCCTTCACAATGTCCGCCTTTTTCGCGTTCTTGTCGTAGCGGTACGACAGGATCTTCTCGATCTGGGGAAACACCGTATGCTTGGGAGGCATCGACGGGAGCTCGGCAGAAAGGTCGATCACCTTCGGATCATCGACTTTGACGAAGAATACCTGGCCGGATTCCTTCTCGGGCACCGGGCCGAACAGCTCGTATTCCTTGCTGAGCGCTTCCGCGATTTTTCCGACGTCGCTTTTCTTGATCTTGTACATGGTCATACCTTCTCAATGCTTACTGGTATTATCGCTTCTTCGCCCTTGTCCATGATCTCTCCATGGGCGACCAGGAAATCCGGTATCATGTCCTGTATGAAGTACGGGATGTACGCGGTGTCGGGCAGCACCTCGTTCGAGATGCGAACCGCGACCGTCATGGTGCCGTAGGGGGAGCTCACCTTGACCGGCCATTTTTCGCGCACGCCGAGCTTCTTCGCGTCGTCCGCGCACAGTTCTATGTAGCCCTTGGGGAAGAGCAGCAGCGTCGCGTTGTATTCCCTCATGGGTATGAAGGTACGGCGCATGAGATTATTTTGGTGCCAGTAGTGCATCGCGGTCCCGGGCACCAGCGCGAAGGGATATTTCTCGCTCTGTTTGTCGGTCTTCGTTTCCTGGGCCGCGGTGACGAACTTCGCCTTTCCGCCGGCCTTCTCGATGGAGTACCGGGGTGTGCCGCCGGGGTTTTTGTCGTCGCACGGCCACTGCACGCCCGCGATCCCCTTGAACATGCCGTGCGAAACCTTCGCGTAGGACGGCGTGACCTTCGCGATCTCGTCCATCACGTCCGCGGGGGAGGCATATCCCCATTTCGCGCCGGCCTTGTCCGCCAATCCCGCGAGGACCTTCCACAGGGGTTGCACGCCCGAGGGAGCGTCGATCTTCGTGCGGGAGAGCTGTATGCGCCGGTCGGTGTTGGTGAAGGTGCCGTCGGTTTCGACGTAGCTCGCGGTCGGGATGACCACCGTGGCGAGCTCGGAGAACGGGTTCTTGAACGAACCCAGGTAAATGACGCAGTCGAGTTTCTTGATGCGGTCGGCGTACCTGATGATGCCATCGTCGTGATCGACGACGACCAGGCACTTGAGCCGCGAATTGCGGTCTTTCAGGAGGTCGAAGGCGGTCTTGCCCGCATCGGCGGGTATTTGCGCGCCCCACGCCTTGGAGACTTTATCGCGCGCGCCCTGGTCGGACAACGCCTGGAATCCGGGGAGAAGATCGGGCGCGACGCCCATGTCGTAGCTGCCCTGCAGGTTGCAGATTCCCGTTACGGGGACCACGCCGCAGCCTTCCCTGCCGATCTTGCCTGCGACCAGGAAGAGGTTGTGGATGCTCGCGATGGTCTCCTCGTCCATACCGGCGATCCCGGCGGTGAAGAACGCCATCGCGCTCTTCGCCCGGGCCAGTTCGCAGGCGGTCTTTTTCACTTCGGCGAAATCGAGGCCGGTCAGTGACTTGACGTCCTCGGCCTTGAGCGACCCGAGGGAATTGGCGAATCCCTCGAAGCCGTCGGTATATTTCTGTATGAAATCGAGATCGTGGCAGTTTTCCTCGATCATCGCCTTGGCCATCGCCGCGAGCAAAATCTTTCTCGATCCGGCCCTGACCTGGAGGTGCGTGCGGGAAAGTTTGGCCATCTGCGACTTTCTGGGCGACACGGTCACGAGCGTCGCGCCGGCGCGGGCGGCCTTGTGGATTTCGCTCCCGATGATCGGGTTCTGCTTCGCGAGGTCCGTGCCCACGACAAGTATGAAATCCGTTTTCGCGATGTCTTCGATGCTTCCGGAGGGACCGGCCATTCCCGTTCCCCTGTACATCACGTTGAGGGCGCTCCGTTCGCCCGAATCCGACGCGATGCCGATATTGTTGGTCCCGAGCACTCCGCGGGCCAGTTTCGCGAGAAGGTAATTTTCTTCGTTCGAGGAGCGCGGCGAAGCGATGAAGGCGATCTCCTCCGCGGGGGACGTCACTTCGCTTTTCAGCTTCTTGACGGCGAGCGCCAGGGCCTCGTCGTAGGTAGCCTTCTGGAGGGACCCGTCTTTCTTGATTAGCGGTTCGACGATACGATCGCCGCTGCGAAGGAGCTCGTGGATATGCCAGCCCCTGACACAGAGGCGGCCCTTGCTTATAGGATGGTTCTGCGATACGAAAACGCTGTCGATCCTGCCTTCAGTGACTTTCAGCAGATGACCGCATCCGGTCCCGCAGAAATTGCATACGCCTGTTTGAAAACTCATGGGCGCCACTCCTTGCCTTACTGAGAGGATGGTGGTAAATGATATCTTGAATTAATAAGTAGCACCGGAGGGCCCACTTGTAAAGGGGGAGGAAAACTTTCCGGGATGTAGGGGAATCAACCCATGTCGGAATGGGGGGTTTCGTAAGCGCGGGAGCTACCGCCGGTACACGACCCTGCCGCCGGACACGGTCATGACGACCTGGATGTCCTTCAGCGCCGCCGCGGGCACGGCAAAGGGGTCCCTGTCGAGCACCGCGAAATCCGCCAGCTTGCCCCTGGAGACGCTTCCCTTGTCCTTTTCCATGAACTCGGCGTAAGCGGATCCGAGGGTGTAGGCCCTGAGCGCCTCGTGCACGGTGAGCGCCTCGCCTGCGTTCAGGGGCCCCTGGCGTCCGTCCATGCTTTTCCTGGTCACGGCGTAATAAATGTTCAGCATCGGGCGGAAATCGACCTCCGCCGGCATGTCAGAACCCAGCGAAAGCACTATCCCTTCTTTAAGAAGGGATTTATATGGATATGCCCTGCGCGCCCTGTCGGCCCCGAGCAGGGTGACGTCCTTTCCGGGATTGCAGAGGGCGAAGGGCTGGACCGCGGCCACCATGCCCAGTTTTTTCATGCGGGATATGTCCCCGGGCCGTATGATCTGGACATGTTCAAGCCGGTAGCGCAATTGTGTCACGCGGGGATACGCCTTCGCCGCCTTTTCCACGGCGTCGATCACCTGCGCCGCGGCCCGGTCGCCGATCGCGTGGACCGCGAGCCTCCGGTTCTTTCGCGCGGCCTCCATGACGATGCCATCCATTTCGCGGTCGCTCCACCTCGGGGCGCCGGTGTTCTTCGCCTCGTCCGCGTACGGCTCGAAGAGCCACCCGGTGCGGGTCGAAAACGCCCCGTCGGCGAAATATTTCCGGGGGCCCGGCTTGATCCAGGTGTCCGACTTCGGGAAAGAAGCTAACGCGTCATACAGCGTCTCGAGTCCCGACGACCCGAGCGGCCAGCAGTTCACCCTGCTGGTCAGGGCGCCCTCGCTCCTGAGCGCGCCGTAGAGGCGCACCGTGAACGGTTCCCAGGTGTTGTCCTGGATGCTGGTTATCCCCGTCTCTTTCATAAGGCCAAGGGTCTTTTCCATGGTTTTCCGGTGCGCGCGCGGGGAGGCCAGCAGGCCCAGGAACTTGCCGTACTCGGAAGTTCCCATGGCGGTGTCCCGCAGAATGCCGGTAGGCTCGCCCTTCGCGTCCCTCACGATCTGCCCGCCCCTGGGATCGGGCGTATCCTTCCCGATTTTCATCTTCTTCAGCATGGCGGTGTTCACCCAGGCCGCGTGGCCCGAATACTGCGTCAGGAACACCGGGTTCGCGGGCGCGGCCCTGTCCAGCATCTCGCGGTGAGGGGCCGGGCAGGTCGTGTAGTCCCAGCTGTTGCCGCTCACGAGCTCGCCCGGGCCGGCCTTTGCCGCGGCGTCCTTCACGGCCCGCGCGATCTCCCCGCAGGTTTTCCCGTGGAGCACGAGCTCCGAGTAGAAGGAGCCCGCCGCCAGGGCGTGCGTGTGGTTGTCGTTGAAGCCCGGGACCAGGGTCTTTCCGCCGAGGTCGATCCTTTCGGCGCCCTCACCCGCGGCACGGAACGCGCCCTCCGCGTCCCCCACGTAGACAATGCGGTCGCCGCGGACGGCCACCGCGCGGGCCGCGGGGAGGTCGTCGTCCATGGTCACGATGCTCGCGTTGTAAAGCACGAGCGGCCGGGCCTTCGTCCCGGCGGGGGTTGGGACGCGGCAGTACCACGCGAGAAAGGCGATTCCCGCGGCGGCGAGGATCACCGGAACCGCCAGGACCGCCAGCGCTACGCGAACTATCCTTTTCATGGCTTCACTCCTTTCCCTGGTGTATCACCCAATCCACCGCGAACCGCACGAGCTCGGACGAGCTCTCGAAATTGAGCTTGCTTTTTATCCGCTCGCGGAAATTCTCCACGGTCTTCACGCTTATGCACAGGTTCTCGGCGATGTGCTTGTTGCTCATGCCGCGCCCGATGAGCTGGAAGATCTCGTATTCGCGGTCGGACAGGGAATCCACGGGATGCGCCCCGCCCTTCTGCTCGTCGTGCGAAATTCTCGAAAGTATGATGTCGCGGACCTTCTCGCTCATGTACTGCTTGCCCTGGAGGATGGTCCGTATGGCCTCCACGACCGTCTGGGGCGCCTCCTGCTTCATCACGTAGCCGCGGGCGCCCGCGCGCAGGGCGCGCTCGGCGTAGAGCGTCTCGTCGTGGATGGAAAGCACAAGGCACGGGATGTTCGGGTAACGCGCCCTGATGGCCCGGATGAGCTCGATGCCGCTCGTGCCGCCCAGGGACAGGTCCACGACCGCGAGCCTGGGATCGGCCCTGCTTACCAGCCGGATCGCCTCGTCGGCGTTCCTTGCCTCGCCGCACACGAACAGGTCCTGTTCCCGATTGATGATCTGTACGAGTCCCTCGCGGACGATGGGATGGT
This sequence comes from uncultured Leptospirales bacterium, assembly GCA_964423905.1. Lineage (GTDB taxonomy): Bacteria > Spirochaetota > UBA4802 > UBA4802 > UBA5550 > CAYRGX01. The sequence goes on from CAYRGX010000007.1 coordinate 83,590, forward strand.
CGTCGACGACCATTATCCCGGCCCTTCCCCCGGATCCGGACTCTATGATGGCCCCGCCCGCCGGTTCATCGGGCGGGCTGAGCTCCTTCGCCCCGTCGCTGCGGAGCGTGCACTCCACCACGGTCCCCGCCCCCTGCCGCCGCGAGATGGCGATGGTCGCGCCGATGAGCCAGGCGCGGTACTTCATGATGCGAAGGCCCATACCGCCGCGCTCGTCGGCGCCCTCGGGGATGCCCACCCCGTCGTCGGACACGCGCAGGGAAAAGCTCTCTTCGGACTGGTGCACCTCGATGACGATGTTCTTCGCGTTCCCGTGCCGGGCGGCGTTGTTCACCGCCTCCCGTGCGATGTAGTACAGGTTGGTCGCCTCGATCTCCCCGGAGGGCCCGGCCGAGGCGTCGTACTCGAGCAGGCAGTTGGCCAGGAAGTTCTTCTCGACCTCCGCCTTGAGCTCCTCGAAGGCGCTCCTGAGGCCCCCGCCGGACAGGTCCACCGGGCAGAGCCCCCTGGCCAGGTCCCTGGTCAGATTGATGGCCTGCGTGACCAGCCGCATTATCCCCTCGATCTCCTGGACCGCCTCGGGCGCGCGCTCCTTCATCTTGAGCCGCAGGATCTCGCCCTTGAAGGCCATGGCGGCGAGGTGCTGGCCGAGCCCGTCGTGCAGGTTCTGCCCGATGCGGTTGCGCTCGCGCTCGTTGTCGCTCATGATGAGGCGCTCGAGCCGTCTTCTCTCGGTGATGTCGATGCCCACGAAGAACACGAACTCGATCCTCCCGTCGAGCCCGGCGAGGGAGCGGCCGTGCCACTCGACCAGGATTTCGCGGCCGTCGCGGGCGAGCACCGCGCTCTCGTACGGCGGGACGATCTCGAACGACGCCAGCATGGAAAAGGCCCTGTCGAAAAGCTCCCGTCCCGACTCGGGCACGAACGACGACGCGTACTCGATCCCCTTGACCTCGTCGAGCGCGCACCCCACGGCCCCGAGGAACGAACGGTTCATCAGGATGACCCTGCCCGAGGCGTCCAGGGCCACGTAATAGGCGGGCGAGGCGTCGTCCAGCTTCCTGATGAAATCGCGCTCCTTCATCAGGCTCGACTCGGACTCGGCGAGCTCCGCGGTGCGCTCCTGCACCAGCGACTTCAGGATGTCCTTCTCGTGGCGCAGCATGTCCTCCGCCTTCTTGATGCGGAGCATGACGTTTATCTGGGCGATGAGCTCTGTCTCGTCGATGGGCTTGGTGAGGAACGCGTCGGCGCCGAGCTCCAGGCCCCTGATGCGGCTTTCGACGTCGGTCTTGATCGCCGTCAGCAGTATTATGGGGATATGCCTCGTTTCGGGCATGGACTTCAGGATGCCGCAGGCCTCGAAGCCGTCCATCCCCGGCATCTTCACGTCGAGGACGATCGTGTCGGGCCTCTCGGCCGCGGCGATGTCTATCCCGTCTCGCGCGGTGCGGGCCGTGAGCACGCGGCAGTCCGCGATCAGGTTGTTCAGGAGGGCGGATATGGTGACCAGATTGTCCTGCTTGTCGTCGATCGCGAGTATCGTTCTCATGATCCCCCCAGCCATTCATCGATGGTCTTCACGAGTTCGTGGATGTCGTACGGCTTCGAAAGATACGCGTTGCAGCCCGCGTCGAGTATCCGCTCGCGGTCGCCGTCCATTGAAAGCGCCGTGACCGCGATCACCGGGACTTTCCCGATCGACGGGTCCTGGCGGATGCGCTCGATGACCGTGATGCCGCTCATCACTGGCAGCGCCATGTCGAGGAGCACCAGGTCGGGGCGCTCCTCCATGACGAGCCTCAGTCCCGTTTCGCCGTCCTGGGCCTCCAGGAGATCGTAATCGTCCTGGAGAAGGGTACGCAGAGTGAACATGTTGTCGTCGTCGTCCTCGATGATGAGCACGCGCTTCCGGGCCCCCTTGTGCCGCGCCGCCGTCGATATCCTGGCGCGGCTCCCCGCGTTCCGGTCGCCGTTCGCGACGGCGTCCGGGGCCGCGGCGTGCATATCCCCGTGCCAGAAAAGCGGTATGGTCACGCTGAAGGTCGAACCCCTGCCGGGCTCGCTCTCGACGTCGATGATCGCCGAAATGAGCTGCGCGGAGCGCGCGGCGATCGAGAGGCCGAGTCCCGTGCCCTCGTACTTTCTCGTGAGGGTGCCGTCGATCTGCCTGAACTCGTCGAAAATGAAGGGGAGGTCCTTTTCGGCGATACCGATGCCGGTGTCCCTGACGATGACCGTCACCGAAAAGCCGTCGGCGACCGCGCTCACGTCGACGCTCCCCTCCTCGGTGAACTTGACCGCGTTGCCGATAATGTTCTGGAAAATCTGGTACAGGCGCGGGCCGTCGGTCACGATATCCGGAAGGTCGTCCGGCACGCGCAGCGTGAGCGCGATCCCCTTGGTTTCCGCCATTTGCTCGAAGTTCTCGATGATCACGCCGAGTACCGAGCGTAGGTGTATGGCCTTGGGGTTGAGATCGACCCGGCCCGCCTCGATCTTGGAGAGGTCGAGTATGTCGTTTATGAGCGCGAGGAGGTTGCGCCCGTTCCGTTCGATGATTTCTATGTAGCCGATCTCCTCCTCGTCGAGCTTCTTGCTCGATTGTATGGAAAGCACGCGCGAGAGGGCCAGGATCGAGTTGAGCGGGGTGCGCAGCTCGTGGCTCATGTTCGAGAGGAACTCGCTCTTCAGCCGGTTGGCCTCCTCGACCACGCGGCGCTGGCTGTCCAGCTCGCGGTTCTGCCTCCTGACCATGTCCGTCTGCTTCTTGAGCTCGTAGGCCTGCTGCTGGAGCGCCTCGCGCTTCTTCTCGAGGAGCCGGTTCTTGTCCTCGAGCTCGCCCGAGAGCCTGCGGCGCTCGTCGATGGCCAGGATGTTCGAGAACGCGGCGTTCATCACGAGCCATATCTGGTCCAGGATGCGCATGATCCGGTGGTCGTACTCCTGCAGGCTCGCCAGCGAAATGATAGCCACGCACCGGTCGTTCACGATCACGGGGATGGTCATGAGCACCCGGGGTACGATATCCCCTATGATGGTGCGGAGCCGGATGCGCGAATCGTCGAGCACCAGCCCTGTCGTGGTGATCTTCCGCGTGGCGAGCGCGCGGCCGAACTCGCCCTCGAGCTTCTCCGCGTGGAACGTGGCGATGGATGCGGCGTCCAGGCCGATGGACGACAGGTGCCTGAACTCGGACCCGTCGGCCGACAGTATGTAAAATGCCCCTATGCTCGAACCGCTCACCTCGATCATCTTTTTCAGGAGGTTCGAGCTGAATTCGTTCAGGTCTATGGTGGAGAGCATCACCTCGATGAGGTCGGAACACGTCCTCTGGAAGTCCAGCTCCGACACCACGGAATCGGCCATCTTGTTGAAGGAGTCGGCCAGGTATTTCAGCTCGTCGCCACGCCTGATGTTGTTTCTCGCGGCGAGGTCGCCCTTGCGGATGCGCCGCGAGACCTCGATCATCGAGCGTATGGGCCGCGTCAGGTCCTGGGACACGAGCAGCGCGGCGCCGGTCATGGCCGCCAGGAAGAGTACTATAAAGACGAAAATCCTGCCGAGGATGTAGGTCGAGGGATCGTCGGTCTCTCCCGCGTCCTGCTTCACAACGATCGCCCACTGGAGCCTGGGGATATACGCGTACGCGGCGAGGACGAGCTCGCCCCTGTAGTCGATCTCCTCCGCGACCCCGGCCCCTCCCTGGAGGGCGTTCCGGGACAGCGCGTCCGTCACGTTCGCGCGGCGGTTGAGGTCCCTTCCGCTCCTGCCGGACATCATGGTCATGTTCCTCGCCACGAGGACCGTCTCGCCCGAGTCGGAAAGCCCCGAGGAATCGAACAGGCCGGGGAAGAGAGCGGCCTCGGCGGAGACGCGCGCGGTGATGGCGCAACCGCCGGGGGCCCCGGTCACTGGTGCCGCCACGTACAGCGACAGCCCGGCCCGCTTGAGCGCGGTGACGTCGCCGGACAGGGTCTCGCCCAGGCGCAGGCCCTCGGGCCGCAAACCGAAATCGGAGAGACTCCCGGTCCTTACGGGACCCGTGCTGTAAAGCACCCTGCCCGAATCGAGCGACACCACGAGGAAATCCTGGTACCAGGGAACGGCCTTGATGTAGGCGGCGAACGTCGAATGCAGCGCGGGATCGGCTTCCCCCCCGTTGCAGAGGTTGCGGACCGATGAAACCACCTGCGGGTTGCCAGCAAGGATCTCCAGGTCGCCGTGTATCCTGTCGAGTGCCGTGTTGATGCGGTAAGCCTTGAGGTCCCTTACGATGCGGAGCTTGTCGAATTCCCTTTCACGGTTTCCCTGGGTGCGCTGGTAATAGAGTACCGCGCCAATGATGAGCAGGGACAGCGCCGAAATGGAGCAAAACCAGAATAGAATCCGGGCGCGGATGCTGTGAAATGTAAAATTGAATATCATCGGGATTCCACCGCCAGGTACCGGTTAATTTCCATTACAATAGCACGAGCGCACGGTGCAAGAAAAAAAAGGGGATGACGCGCTATCCGGAAAGATGGCTGTCGAGGGACATGTTAATAAGATATGACACGTTGAATATCTGGGTGATCCCCCCCACGAAACGCTCCTTGACCATGCCCGTGGGGATCATGTCGATTACGCTTTTCAGCTCGTAGAGCCGGGAAACGATCTGCTCGCAAAGCCGGCGGGCATTTTCCGGGCCCTGGGACGACACCAGGAAGGCGACCTTCTCATCGATGAGGGGTATCTGGTTGAACATTGCCCGAAAGGCGTCTTTCAGGGCCGGTTCATACCCCTTCACGAGCTTTTCGACTATGCATGCGCGTACCATCTGGTAGCCGTACTGCACATGCTGGCAATTACGGTTGCTGAAGCAATCGGGGTAGAGCTCGAGGTACTTTTCTCCCAGCTCGACCATGTCATCCATGTCAAATGGGAACGAACCGTCCGTTGACGCAACGATTTCCCTGAATTTCTCGATGGCGAGCCCCGGTGTGAGTATGTTCGCGATTGATTCGGTCATCAACGGTAAGGGCCGCCGGGCCTGACGCACGGCGGCCTCCTCGTCAGATCAGATCTTGAGGGCCTTCTTGATCGAAGCGATCATCGAAGGGGGGTCGACCGGCTTCTGGAACACGCCGTTGAACCCGAGCTTGTCTATCTCGATGTTGGACGCCGTCGCAGAACCGATGCTGCTCATCAGGTATATCGGTATCTTCGAGTCCTTCTTGCGTATCTCCTCGGCGACCTTCGTCCCCTCGTCGATGCGTTCCATCATCATGTCGCACAAAATCAGGTCGGGCTTCTGCCCCTCGAAGGCGGATATGCCGTCCTTCCCGTTCGACGCCGTTATCGACTCGAAACCGCTACCGTTTAGAATAGCCTTCACCGAATCCAGTATGTCCGGATCGTCGTCAATTATCAGTATCTTCTTTTTATCGGCCATGAATTCACTCCTGAATGTCGGAATTGATAACAGCTCTGTCATCGGATATTCTCCGATGTTCTTCATCAGATGTGGGACCGCTCCGGTCAAGCTCATTTCATCGTTATGAACAAAAACCGGGGGGCCACCGAAGATCATCCGCCATGGGTCTGCGGAAAGGCGGTGTTCGAATACAGGTACTCGACTTTCTCCTTGTGCTTCAACTCTTCATTCGCCATGCGATTGAGCATATCCTTCGCTTCGCCGGCGGGCTGGATTTCAGCGAGTCCTTTATAAAAATTGTACGAGTTCAGTTCACGATGGGCGGCCACCAGGTATACGTCCTTTGTCGTGATATCCTTGTTAATGTCGGGCTTGTCAACGTACTGGGCGATTTTATAATCGACCGTCTCGGTCATTTTCATCGCGCCTTCGGCATACTTGCCGCTCTTGTAGTTTTCAAGGAATTCCTTGTGCTTTCGTTCCTCGGCAGCGAGAAACTTCAATGAATCTTTCGCTTCCTTGTCCTGGACCCTGTCATGGAGATCCATATAAAACCGATACGCGTCCTCTTCATTGAATATCGCGCGGTCTATCAGTGCCTCGAGCTTTTGATTTTCCATGCCTGATTCCTCCCGGTAATTAAAGTGTATGCGATTGAAGCCAGACATCCGCGTCCGGCACGGATCCATGAAAAAATTGCCGTATCAGGGTGAAAAAACTTTCCGCGGAAGGAAACCTCCCGCGGAAAGCGATGCAATTCATGTTATGCGTTCTTGAATTGCGGTTTTTTATAAAGTACGGCAAGAACCAGACCGGCCAAAAGCAGACCGGCCGCGATCATGAGGGCCTGTGCCTTGAATTGCGCGAACACGAACGGGCCGACAAGACCGGCGCACGCCCATGCGGTGAGCATGAAGCCGTACACCTTTCCAATGTATGTCGGGCCGAACGAGTCGGCCGCGAAAGCCGGCATCGTTGCGAATCCTCCGCCGTAGCAGGCGAGCATGTAGCAGGCCGCCACGAGGAATATCCAGTAGCTGGAAAGTACGCCCTGGGCCACGAGGACATACAAAACCGCCTGCGTGGCGAACATCACGGCGAATACGGTTTTCCTTCCGATATTGTCCGACAGCTTCGCCCAGAACAGGCGGCCGAGACCGTTGAATATGGCCGACACCGCGACGACGAGGCCACCGCCGTATGCGAGGGCTTTCGTGAGTTCCTCGCCAGTGAGGTTTTTCACGTTATCAAGGGCCTTGTACATATCCTGTGAGAGCGGTGAAAGCTGTGAAATGAGACCGAGGCCTGCAGAAACGTTGAGGAACAGCATTCCCCAGAGCATCCACCACTGCGGCTTCTTGACGGCTTGGCCTAATTGCATCGACTGGGACGCCGAAGCGGCCCCTGCCTGAGGGGTGAATCCAGCGGGCAGCCATCCCTGCGGGGGGTTTTTAAAGAACTGAGCCGCACCCGTGACGAGCACCAGGAATATCGCTCCCCAGATAAAAAATGTCGTGCCCACACCGGAGTTGACGATCTTTTCACCGTCGACCACCTTGAAGCTGGCGATCATAGCGGGCGCGATCTGGCCCATGAAAAAGGCGCCGAGGCCGAAGCCCATGACCGCGAGTCCGGTCACCAGGCCCCTTTTGTCCGGGAACCACCTGATGAGGGTAGCAATAGGCGTGACATACCCGAAACCGTTGCCAAGAGCGGCGATAACGCCATACCCGAGGTACAGCAGGTAGATATTGCCGACCTGATCAGCAAGGCCAGCCACCAGCGTGCCGATACCGAAAAGGATGCCGCCGATCGTCGCCACGAAGCGCGGGCCTTTCTTGTCGACAAGGGTACCGCCGAATGCGGCGGCACACCCGAGAATTCCCATGAGGATCATGAACGTAAGCTGGATGGGGAACTCCTCCCAGCCATGCGCCGCCTTCAGGGGAATTTTAAAAACAGACCATGCATAAACGGTGCCGAGGCAGAGCTGCATCACCACAGCCGCGCCGGCAATGAGCCATCGTTTTGACTCAAGATTCTCGTTGCTCATACAACCTCCAGTTTAATACTTGTTGTTACAATATTTAAAAACCATTCCCGACCGATCTAAGGCGCACGGTCAATGCGCCTTCCCGCCGTAGTAAGTTTTTAAAGACATATCACATGCCGCACACTGGTGTTTCGGGTCGGTGTGCCTGACAAACTCGTCCCTGAAATATTTCAGGGTGGTCGTGATCGGCATTATGGGCGATTGGCCGAGCGCGCACAGCGACGCCTTCTTCATCAACCCGGATTTTTCCAGCAGTTCGTCGATGTCCCTCTCCGTCGCCTTGCGCTCCGCGAACTTTTTCACGAGGCGGTGCAGGTGCACGGTGCCCACCCTGCAGGGAACGCACTGGCCGCAGGACTCGTGCTCGAAAAAGCTCAGTATCTGCAGCAGAAAATCCACCGCGCAGGTATCTTTATCGCAGACCAGGACCACGCCCGAACCGAGCGTGACGCCTTTCTTCATGGTCTGGTCGATATCAAGGGGAAGATCCATCAGGTCCTCGCCGAGAATACCGCCGGCGCTGCCACCGACCTGGGCGAACTTGAAGCTGCTGCCCTTCTGCATGCCCTTTCCGTGGGTATCGATGATTTCCCTGAGCGTCGTTCCCATGGGAAGCTCTACGAGGCCCTTCCGGTTGAGCTTGCCAGACAGGCAAAAAAGCTTGGTTCCGGCGCAGCCCTGCATTCCCGAGGAGCGGTACCATTCCGCTCCCTTCTCCATGATAAGGGGAATCGACATGAGGGTCTCGACATTGTTGACGTTCGAGGGAAGCATGTTGAAGCCCGCGCCCCCAGGGAACGGCGGTTTGAAGCGGGGATATCCCCTCTTCCCCTCCATTGAGTTTATGAGGGAGGTTTCCTCTCCGCATACGTATGCGCCGCCGCCCTCTTTGATGAAGAGATCAAAGCTGAACTTGGATCCCATTACGGAAGCGCCGATTATGCCTTTCGCGCGTGCATCATCTATGGCGCGCTGGAGGCGTTCGATGGACCGGCGGTATTCGCCACGGACATAGATATATCCAACGCTCGCGTCGATCGCGTACCCGCAGATGGCCATCCCTTCCACGAGAAGGTGGGGATTCTCTTCCATTAAAATGCGGTCTTTGAACGTCCCCGGCTCCCCCTCGTCCGCGTTGCATATAACGTACTTCTGCATCGGCCCCTTTCCGACGAAGGACCATTTCATTCCCGCGGGGAAACCGGCGCCGCCGCGGCCCCTGAGTCCCGATTCCTTGACCTCTGCTATGATTTCCGCGGGCGACATGGCGAGGGCCTTCTTGAGCGCTTCATAACCCTTGTGGGAAATGTAGCTGTCGATGCTCAGCGGATCGACGACCCCGATCTTCTCGATGAGGCGCTTTTCCTGTTTCCGCTCGTCGATTACGCAGGCGCGGCCTTCAACCTCCGGGCCGCAGTCCTCGTTAAGCGAGGGCTGCTTCTTTTTATACGAGTCGAGGATCGCCGCGATTTTTTTCGGCGTCAGTCCCCCGTGTATGTCGTAATTGACCATCATGGCGGGAGCGACCGAGCATACCCCGAGACACTCGCACTTTTCGATATGGAACATGCCGTCCTTCGTGGATTCGCCGAGCCCGATCCCGAGATGCTTGCTCACCGCATCGAACACCGTGGTGGATCCCATGACGTGGCAGGGCCCCGATTTGCACACGCGGATGACGAAACGCGCGCGAGGCTCGGTTTTAAACATGGTATAGAACCCGACGAAACCCGCCACGGCGCTTGCCGGGAGGTTCATGCATTCCGCGACCGACCGGAGTGTCGCGCTATCGAGCATGTTCTTGCCGGATTGCACTTCGAGTTCCCTGAGTATCAGCATGAGGTGCTCCCGGTTGTTGCCGTACTTCTCTATTGTCTTCGATATGGTCTCCGCATTCATCGTGACACCTCCTGCGCGTTGATCTTCTCGATTTTACAGGCACACACCTTGTACTCAGGTATCTTACAGGTGGGGTCGAGCGCGTCAATCGTCAGCTTGTTCGCCGCCGCTTCCGCGAAATGGAACGGGATGAACGCCACGTTTGGCTTCGGCCTGTTGCTGATCTTCGCCTTCAGCCGTATGCTTCCGCGGCGCGTGGACACCGACACCACCTCGTCGTCGGCAATGTTGTAATTGCTGGCATCGAGAGGGTGAAGCTCCACGTATCCCTCTTTAACGAGGTCGTCCAGGATCCTCGAGTTTCGGGTCATGGTGCCCGTGTGGAAATGCTCGAGGATACGCCCCGTGGTAAGGATCACCGGATATTCCGGGTCTACGTCCTCCGCCGGCGGCGTATATTCGAGGGCGGTCATGAGCCCCAGGCCGCGGCTGAACTTGTCTTTATGGAGGAACTGGGTGCCCGGGTGGCCCTCGGTCGGGCAGGGCCACTGGATGAGCTCATTCTCGAGCCGTTTGTAGGTAATGCCCGCGTAGGAGGGTGTCACCTTTCGTACTTCATCGAAGATGTCGCCGGCCGAACCGTAGTTCCAGACGGTGCCCATCCTTTTCGCTATTTCCTGAAGTATCCACCAGTCTTCACGGCACTCGCCTTTCGGTTTCACCACCGGCTTCATGAGCTGCACGCGCCGCTCGGTGTTGCTCACCGTGCCTTCCTTCTCAAGGAAGGCATACCCGGGAAGTACCACATCGGCGTACTGCGCCGTCTCGGTCATCATGATATCCTGCACCACTATGAATTCCATCTTCTCAAGCGCCTCGATAACATGGTGCTGGTTCGGATCCGACATGACGGGGTTTTCACCCAGCACATACAACGCCTTCACGTTGCCGGCGATCGCTTCATTCAGCGATTCGACAATTGTCAGTCCGGGTTTCATGGAAAGGTCAAAGGATGCGTTCCACGCGGCCTTGAATTTGGCCCTGTTGTCCTCGTTAGCCACGGGCTGGTATGCCGGGTAGACCGCGTTCAGCGCCCCCATGTCGCAGGCGCCCTGGACATTGCTCTGTCCCCGCAGGGGGTTTACTCCGCCGCCGGCCACGCCGAGGTTCCCGAGCAGCATCTGGAGATTGGCGCAGCTTTTCACGCCGTTCACTCCCGATTTGAACTGGGTGATGCCCATGCAGTAGTAGAGCGCCATGGGTTTCGCCCCTGCAAGAATGCGTGCCGCCTTCACGATGAGGGACGGATCGTCGAGACCGCAGATCCCCGCCACATACTCCGGCGTGTATTTTTCGACCGTTTTTTTCAGTTCATCAAAGCCTTCACAACGGTTTTTGACATATTCCTCTTCATACAGGTTTTCCTTCACAATGACATGGGCAAACCCGTTCATGACGGCGATGTTGGTGCCCGGTTTAACGGGCAGGTACACATCGGCGTAGCGGGCAAGGTCGATCATCCGCGGGTCCACCACAACGAGCTTCTTGCCCCTGTTGATGACCTCACGCTTTATCATCGAGCCGATCACCGGATGGTTCTCCGTGGTGTTGGAGCCGATCACGAGAAACGCCTCGGAAACGGGGATTTCCCGTATCGAGTTCGTCATTGCGCCTGATCCAAAGGTGGCCGCCAGACCGGCGACCGTCGAGCTGTGTCATAATCGTGCGCAGTGATCGACATTGTTCGTGCCGATCACCGCCCGCATGAATTTCTGCATCAGGTAATTCTCCTCGTTCGTGCACTTCGCCGAGGAGAAGGCCATGATGGAATCGGGCCCGCTTTTTTCCTTAATGCCCGACAATTTGGAGGATACGAGGCCCAGGGCTTCGTCCCAGGTCGCCTCCTCGAACTTCCCGTCTTTTTTTATGAGGGGTTTCGTGAGACGCTTGTCGCTCTGGACAAAATCGAAGCCGAAACGTCCCTTGACGCAGAGATGGCCTTCGTTGGGCCCCGTTTCGTTGCCGAGGGCCTTCACCAGCTGGCCGTCCTTATTCGTATAGAAGTCGATCTTGCAACCGACTCCGCAGTAAATGCAAATGCTCGTTTCCTTTTCCAGTTCCCATGCCTGGCCGCGTCCCAGGACCGTCTGGAACGACAGAGCCCCGGTGGGACAGAGCTGCACGCACGTGCCGCACTGGACGCAGCTTGAATCTCCGATTGCATCGTACATGTCGGAGGTGAGACAGGCGCCTGAACCTCGTCCTGTAAAATCCCAGACCCTGTTCATCTGGATCTCGCCGCACGCCTTCACGCACCTGCCGCAGAGAACGCACCTGTTTTCATTCCGCCTGAGCCCCTTGCTCGAGGCCGTATCGACCGTGCGCCTGCGCGGGGCGTAGTCCGAAGACGGCGATTCCACTTGATATCGGTAACAGAGCCGTTGTAATTCGCACTCCCCGTTGGCTTCGCAGTAAAGGCAATTGTGGTCCCCTTCCGACAGGAGCAATTCCAGGATACCTTTCCGAATGCCCGTGATTTCTTCATCGTCAGTGTCGACCTTCATGCCTTCCGTCGCGGGCTCGGTACAGGCGGTCTTGAGCATCGCGTCATTTACCCTGACGAGACATATACGGCATGCGCCGGTCTTGCTTATTCTCGGATGATAACACAGGTAAGGAATATCGATTCCGTTGGCCAGAGCCACTTCAAGGATAGTCTGTCCCTTGAAACCGCTGACCGCAACGCCATCGATCATCACTTGGATCGGTTCCATATTTCTGCTCCTTAATGTAAAGATCTTTGTGTAAACAGGTAAAGTATCTTACGTACCGGACCATGCCTCGGTCATGGACAATGCATTGTCAGAGCAGCTTTCTGAAACATGCATAGTCATTGAACGGCGGGCATAATGCCAGACAACCCCTGAACAATATCACCAATCAATCGCGGCAATCTGCAAAATTGAATGCCCTGATCAAATTTTTATGAGCATTCTCAGAAAATATTCAGCAAATTGCCTACAATATGCAGACAGTGAGATTATTTTTGTTCAATTCCGGCTAAAGATATTACCAATTTTTACAACGCTTCCATCGCTTGAATCAAGAAAACGTAAAGCCAAGATAAAACGCAAGAAAAAAAAGCGGATTGGAATCCATTCATATCCATGGGATTATGATCATTACAGGTCACAATGATTCAGTGCGTGTGTTCCCGGGATTGGCTCTCTTTATTATACCCGGCAGTGTTGGCCCGATGCGGCTATTGAGGTACCGGGAAGGCCGCCGCGCCGGTCGCACGACGGCCTTTCCATTGCCTTAGATCTTGAGCGCCTTCTTGATCGAGGCGACCATGGACGGGGGATCGACCGGCTTCTGAAACACGCCGTTGAACCCGAGCTTGTCTATCTCGATGTTGGACGCCGTCGCAGAACCGATGCTGCTCATCAGGTATATCGGTACCTTCGGGTCCTTCCTGCGTATCTCCTCGGCGACCTTCGTCCCCTCGTCGATGCGCTCCATCATCATGTCGCACAGAATCAGGTCGGGCTTCTGGCTCTCGAAGGCGGATATCCCCTCCTTCCCGGTCGACGCCGTTATCGCCTCGAAACCGCTCCCGTCGAGTATCGCCTTCACCGAATCCAGTATGTCCGGATCGTCATCTATTATCAATATCTTCTTCTTGTCGGCCATGGATTTACCCCTATGTTTTGGTTGTTCAATGCACTGATACGCGACTTCCTTCCCGATCGAGGACCCCGAGGATATCCTTCACCGCGCACTTCAGCAGGCCGAAGGCCTTCGCGAGGTTTTCACGCGCGGACGGAGAGAGCCCCTCCGCGAGATCCCATTCGTATCCCCTCATCGCGAGCACGTATCCCCGAATAGCCGGGTTGTACAGCTCCCGGCACAGGGCGAGGACCGATTCCGGGGACATGGAATGGGTGGTGAAGGATATGTCCGCCGATGCCTCGATCTCGCGAAAATGGACATCGTGCTCCTCGCTCACCGTGGCGTCGGCGAATATGACCGCGTCGCACGCCGACACGGTCAGCGCGTCCTCCACGTTGAGCTGGTAATTGCTGTCCGTCTCGACCATCGAGGAAAGCTCCCCGTCTTCCTCCACCATGGAAACGAGCGCGGGGCCCAGGCCGTCGTCGCGGCGGCCCGGGTTCCCGAATCCGTATACGAATATCCTCTTGTCCATGCGTCAGCGGCGCTTGCTGTCGATGAGCCCGCCGTCGGCGCCGAGCAGCGAAATCTCCATCGGCATCCTGCCGAGCGCGTGCGTCGCGCAGGAGAGGCAGGGATCGTAAGCCCTGATGGCCATCTCGACCCTGTTCATCATCCCCTCGGTGATCTCCTTTTTCCCGGTGAAAACCTTGTGGGCCACGTCGTTGACCGCCCTGTTCATCGGCTCGTTGTTGTTCGTCGTCGACACGATGAGGTTCGCCATTTCGATCTGGTCGTCGCCGTTCACGCGATAGTGGTGGAACAGCGTGCCCCTCGGCGCCTCGACCAGGCCCACTCCCTCGGGCTGCTTTTTGCCCTTCTTCACGAGGTCGTTGCCCTGGAGGTCCTTGTCATTGAGGAGCTCCTTGATGACCTCACCGGAGTGGAGCAGCTCGATGAGCCTGGCCCAGTGCATGTGCATCGACATGTGATTGGGTTTGCCCTTGGTGTACGCCTTGTAAATTTCGAATTCCTTCTGCGCGAGCGGCGAGGGGATGAAATCGGCCGTGTTCAGCCGGGCCAGCGGACCCACGGTGTACCAGCCCTTTTCCTTGCCGATGGCTTTGAGGAACGGGAACTTCATGTAGCTCCAGTTACGGACCTCTTCGCCGATGTACTTCACGTAATCCTGGTAATCCACGTCGTTCAGTATCTTCTTGCCGTCGGCGTCGACCGCGCGAAGCACGCCGTGGTACAGGTCGAGCGCGCCGTCCTTGCGGACCAGGCTCAGGTGGCTCGAGGGGAACACCGCGAAGTTGTCGATCGCGTCCTTGTTCTTGGAGTGATAGTCCTTGAACAGATCGAGCGCGCCCTGCGCCCAGGCGATCATCTTCTCGATATTGAGGGGATCGGCCCCTTTCAGGAACTCGTCGCGCTCCGCGATCGAGAGGTTCTTGTTGATACCGCCGGGGATGGCGCCCGTTCCGTGGATCTTCTTGCCCGCGGTGGCCCGGATGATCTCCTGGCCGAACTTCCTCATCATGACGCCCTGTACCGCCAGGTCCTTGTGCTTGAGGGCCACCCCGATGACGTTGCGTATCGCGGGATCGGCGTCGGCGCCGAGGAGCAGGTCCGGGGAGACCAGGTGGAAGAAATGCAGGGCGTGCGACTGGAACATCTGCCCGTAATGCATGAGCCTTCTCATCTTCTCTCCGGTGGGGGTAAGCCCGTCTCCCGTGCCGGCCCCGACGATAACGTCGATGGCCTTGGCGGCGGCCAGGTGGTGGCTGACCGGGCAGATGCCGCAGAGACGCTGCACCAGTACCGGCGCTTCCCAGTAGGGACGACCCTGTACGAATCGCTCGAAGCCGCGGAACTCGACTATGTGTAACCGCGTCCGGGACACGTTCAGCGCGTCGTCCATTTGTATGGTGACTTTACCGTGACCTTCGACCCTGGTAATCGGTTCAATGGTTATCTTCTTGCTCATATAATGCGCTCCCTTTAATCAAACTTTAAGACTTCGTACGGAAGTTCCAGTTCCTTGCCGGTGACCAGCGTCACCAGGGCGTTCCAGATGAGGTCTGCCCGGGGAGGACATCCCGGCAGGTAATAATCGATCTTCACGATCTCATGCAGGGGATACACCCTGTCGAGGATCATGGGAATCTCGTCGTCGTTGGGAAGGATATTCTTCTCGTTGCATCCCTCGACTGTGGGACCGTTGAGGTACGCTTCCTCCATGCACTCCTTCACGGAGATGCCGTTGCGCATCGCCGGGAGTCCCCCCATGATCGCGCACTCGCCGAGGGCGACGAGAATCTTGCAGTTTTTCCTGAAGGAGAGGAGGTTTTCGACGTTTTCGCTGTTGCAGCAACCGCCTTCGATTATCCCCACATCGCACTGTTTGGAGAAGGTCTTGATGTCGTCGACAGGCGACTTGTGAAACTCCACCAGGTCGATGAGCTGTAATATTCTATCGTCGATGTCCAGAAGGGACATGTGACATCCGAAACAACCGGCGAGAGACGCCGTGGCTACCACTGGTTTGCTCATTATCTGTTCCTCCCTTATTTCGCTTCAATTTCGCTGCCGATGGGCTTCGCGTCGAACTTGCGCTTGCCGATGGGCACCGCGAAACCGACCTCTTTCCTGAGAATAGCCCCTACCGGGCAGAGGTCCATGGCCTTCATGGCCATATCGTCCGTCAGCTTGCCGACAAGCTCGGAATCGGCCTCGATCATGGTGTGGCCGCCCCTGTTGACAAGCCCGAAGACGTTCTTGTCGTCGATGGTGACGCCCCGTACGCAGCGAAGGCACAGTACACACCTGTTCTTATCGATATAGATTTTCGGATATTTCGCGACGACCTCGCTCTTCGGCCAGAGGTAGGGGAAGCGCGGAACCATCATCTTGTAGCGGTACCCGAGGGCCTGGAGCTCGCAGTTGCCGCTCTTTTCACAGGTGGGGCACATATGGTTCCCCTCGACGAAAAGCATCTCGATGATGCCCTTCCGCATATCCTCCATTTCCTCGGTGTTGCTCTCGACAACCATGCCGTTCGTCACCGGGGTCGTGCAGGCCGCCATGGGGCGCCCGCCGATCCTGACGGTGCATATGCGGCACGTGCCGGCGGGCTTGAGGCCTTCGAAATTGCACAGGACCGGGATGTAGACGCCGTTGTCCTTCGCAGCCTCGACGATGGTCTGCCCGCTCTTCGCCGAGCATTCTTTTCCGTCTATGGTGAATGTTATTTCGCTCATTTTAGTGCCCCTCTGAATGAATGATTGGTTTTCTTCCCACGTAGCCGCAGGACTCCTTCACCGCGGCGGCGAAATCGAACTCGGTGGCGTACACCGCGTCCTTCCTGAGTTTCACCTCGTAGAGGTGACGGAAGTTCTTTATGGTGGTGGCGATGGGATTGGGCGAGGTCTGGCCCAGTCCGCACCGGCTCATGGTCTTGACGATCTTGCACCACTCCTCGAGCTCCTGCAGGTCGACCGCTGCCGCGCTGCCGGCCATGATCTTCTCGAGCCGCCTGAGCAGGATGACGTTGCCGGCCCTGCAGGGCGCGCACCAGCCGCAGGACTCTTCCACGAAGAATTCCATGAAGTTGTGGACGATCTGAAGGAGGTCCCTGTCGGGGCCGATGACGATCATCGAACCGCCCGTGGCAAGGTCGTCGAAGCAGATGCGCCGCGCGAACTCGCTCTTGCCCACGCAGGTCCCCGACGGGCCGCCGACCTGCACCGCGACCGCAGTGCGGCCCTCGCACATTTCGAGGAGGGTCTGGATGGTCGTCCCGTACTCGACCTCGTAGATGCCCGGCTTCTTGCAGTCGCCGGAAACAGAGAGGAGCTTGGTCCCCTTTGACTGGGCGGTGCCCATTTTCGCGAACCACGCGCCGCCCTCGAGCACGATCCTGGCCGCCGCGCAGAACGATTCGACGTTGTTCACGGTGGTGGGCTCGTTCATGTAGCCTTTCTGCACCGGGAACGGGGGACGGTTGCGGGGCTGGCCGCGCTTACCCTCGGCGGACTCGATCAGGGCCGATTCTTCGCCGCAGACGTACGCGCCCGCTCCCATCTGGATGCGGATGTCGAAATTGAAGCCGCTCTTCCCGCCGGCGTCCTTGCCCAGGACCTTGTTCTTGCGCAGCTCGTCGAGCACGCTTTCGAGATACTTCTTGAGATACATGTATTCCGCGCGGAGATAGAGGATACCCTCGGAAGCGCCTACCGCGTAACCGCCGATCGCCATCCCTTCGAAAAGGAGCTTCGGGAGCTCGGTGAGGATGACGCGGTCCTTGAAGGTGCCGGGTTCGCCCTCGTCCGCGTTGCAGACCACGAAGTGCTTTTTGCCCTCGGCCTTGCGGCAGAACTCCCATTTCATACCGGTCGGGAAGCCCGCGCCGCCGCGGCCGCGCAGATTGGATATTTTCATCTGCTCGATCACGTCCTCGGGGCTCATTGAGACCGCTTTCTTGAGCGCGGACCCCGATTCGAAGGGGGCGAACAGGACCGTTCCCTTCTTTATGATATTGTTATTGACCATGGAGCGGACCAGCTCCGACTGGTTGGCGCCGTCGCCGGTGTCCTTCACCATGTCTTTCACGCTCTTGCCCGATTTCATCGCGGCCACGATGTCCCTCACCTTTTCGGGGGTGAGTTTGGTAAATACCGTGTCGTTGATGATCGCGGCCGGCTCCTGGTCGTTCATGCCGATGCACGAGGTGTAATGAAGCCCTATGTTCCCGTCGGCGGTCGTCTGCCCGAACGGGCAGCCCGCTTCCTTTTCAAAGGCCCTCGCGATGGCCCCGCAACCCATCATCCAGGCCACGGCGCTGTTGTTCAGGTATACCGCGTACTTGCCGACCGGTTTCCTGGAAAAAAAGTGGTAAAAGCTCACCACCCCTTCCACGTCGACGCGCGAAAGCCCCGCTCCATCGGCTATGAAGCCGATGGCCTCGACGGAAACCATTCCGAGCTCGCCCTGGACATCCCGAATGATGTCGAGGAGCCTGGAAGTGTCGTTCCCGTGCTTCTTGAGATTCGCTTTGACAACTTCAGCTGTGTTACCCATAATCCCTCTTTTAAATAAAGTTTAATGGTTCCCGGAAAAACTGGGGCGCTGAAGAAGTGACGGAATTACGGGCAGAGGAAGCAGTACATGCACATGGCCCGAGCAGGCGGAGGCATGTTTCGTTTCACGGGGGGCCGAAAACCGGATACGGGCCACCCCGTGGCAGGGACACTTTTCGCATCTGCATCTATACAAACGCCACATCCGAAATAATGAGCAATTCGCGCGGTTAAAACACAATTCACGTCAATAATTCGTTGTATGAATGGATCGAAAGGCCCCCTGAAATAGCTTCTCCTTTTGCGGTAAGTCTGTGACAACTTCAATACCCCGGGGCCGACGTAACGCAAGCCTGCCTGTGTTCCGGTAACCGGATATTTGTGAGGGACTCTGTCGAAAGTCGCGGCTTTTTACAGGACCCGGCAGGCCGATATCCACCACCTTAATAGTCGCCCCCGAACGTGATGGTGATATCATTACAATGTAATTACTTAAGATCGTTTTTATAAATGTCCGGTTATTGGAATCATTTATAGTATTCAAAGGCTGTCTCAATATATAGAAAGTAGTACACGAATCCGACATGTTTATTTTAACATGTCAGATCAATCTATTAAGGGACTTCAATAATTTAGCTACCTCAAATCAAGTAAAAAAGTATTAGAATACTTAAAATTTTTTATCATTTTAAGATATACTAAATTTTTAATTCTCTTTGTATAGTTAAAGTAAATCCCGATTTCGGGCATTTAGAAAAGTGGCGAATCCGATAGCAAAAAGCGAATCAAACGGCAATGTAGTGTAGATTGTAATACAATTCCGGTGCATGGACACGCGGCACGGTTGAGTATAACGCGATGTTTCTGATGATCAAAACATACAGCGGTTTCCACTGTCATTTTTTATCCGACATGACACGCCAAAAATTGGCACATTTTTCGACAAACTCCTCACCAAAAAGTATTATGTCTGCCGATATAAACAATAGTATTCTGAATATACGGCATTTGAGCTTTCAATGGAGCGCAAGAGGTCACAATGCAGATAATTATCATCATCGGGATTTCGATGGGGATTGTTCTCCTCATCTTCGGTATCCTCTACGGGGGGGGGTCGATATTATGGTTCCTGGACTTTTCGTCGGCCATCATCACTTTCGGCGGATGCATCTGCTCCATGATGGTTGGTTTTTCCTTCACCAATCTCATGAAAATCCCTACACTGTTCCGAATTGCGCTCTTCCCACAGGGCGTCGACATAAAGGAGCTCATCGTGATCTTCGTATCCTTCGCCGAAAAGGCCCGGAGGGAGGGGCTTCTCGCCCTTGAGGACGACCTAAACGAGCTCGAGGACCCGTTCATGAAAAAGGGCCTCATGCTGGTAGTCGACGGGACCGACCCCGAGCTCGTACGCAACATCATGGAGACCGAGATCGACGAGATGGCATCCCGCCACGACGACAACAAGCGCCTCTTCGACGAGATCGCGAGTTATGCACCCGCGTTTGGAATGATCGGGACCCTCATGGGCCTTGTCATGATGCTCGTCAACCTGCAGGACCGTTCCACGGTCGGTCCCTACCTTGCCATCGCCATCATCACCACGTTCTACGGCGCGGTCCTTTCATACCTCGTGGCAGCGCCCATGGCGACCCGCCTTGACATGATGACCGGTCAAGAGATCGTCGTGAAATCAATTGTCGTCAAAGGGGTACTCGCAATACAATCGGGCGACAATCCCCGTATCGTGAAAGACAAGCTCGTGTCGTTCCTGCAACCGTCCGACCGCGAGAAGATTTCCGAGGAGATCAAGGAATAATGGCGAGCAAACGAAAGAAAAGCCAGATCAGGGGGGCCCCCCCGTGGATGGTCACCATGGGGGACATGAACAACCTTCTCATGTGCTTCTTTATCGTCCTCATGGGCGATATCTCCGAGCCCGTGAAGCAGGAAATGCTCATGACCGCGACCACCTTCAAGGGATCGCTCGGAGTCATGGCGGGAGGGCGCTCCATCAGCCAGGGCAGGCTGGCGGAGTTCGGCCACAATATCATGACACTCCCCTCGGGCACCAGGGGGGCCAAGCTCGACAAGGCCCTCAAGCGCGCCATGGCCGTGCTCAAGGCCGAGCTCGAGACCAAACGGGTCCGGATTGGCATGGAGGAGAGGGGCCTCATCATCACCCTTGCCAGCGACGCGTTCTTCGATTCCGGGAGCGCGCGCATCAGGCCCGAAATGCGGCCGGTGCTCGAAAAGATCGCCGGGATCATCAAAAGCATGGACAATTTCGTAAGGGTGGAGGGCCACACTGACAACAATCCCTTCCCGCCCGAGAAGGCCAAGGAGACCTACGCCACGAACTGGGAGCTCTCGGGCTCGCGCAGCATCAACGTGCTCAGGTTTCTGAACGAGGAGCAGGACGTGCGGGCCGAGCAGCTGTCCGCGGTGGCCTTCGGCCAGTACCGCCCCATCGACGACAACAACACGCCCGAAGGCAGGGCCTATAACCGGAGGGTCGACATCTGCATACTGAAAGAGCGTTTCGTCGAGAAGAGCACCCACCCGAAGATCGGCAGGCCGCTGCCGGACGAGGAATGGCGCTGAGGGGGTCCCCGGCCGCGTGAGCGCGGCCGGGATGGATCACGCGATCATTTGAGGCCGCGTTTCTTCGCGGTCTTTTTCACGCCCGCACCGCCGCCGGCCGTTTTTTCGACCATCAGCCGGTCAATGGATTCCTTGCAGCGTTCCAGGTACTCCTTTTTCATCGCGGAATCGGGGAGCTTCTGAAGATCGGCCCGGAGGTCCAGGTAGGTCCCCAGCGAACTGTCGATCATGCCCATCTCGTAGTAGAACACCCCCAGCGCGAAGCGGGCCCTGTAATACTTCGGCCGGGCCGATACGACCTCCTGCATCATGTCGACGGCCTTTTCCTTTTCGCCGCGATTGTAAAACAGGATGAAGGACCATGAATACTTCGCGAGATAGTAGCCCGGGTCCTGCTCGAGGGCCTTCTTGAAGTACTCCTCCGCCCTGTCCAGGTCCTCGCTGCCGTCGATGTCCTTTCCCTTGTTGCCGTAGGCGAGCCCCAGGGAATAGTACACGGAAGGGCCGCGCTTGCCGTTCTCGATGGCCTTCGTGAACGCGTCGATGGCGGGATCGAAAAGTTTCTTTTCCATGTAGGCGTTGCCCAGGTTGAAGTAGTTCTCGCTCAACCCAAACGATTTCCTCGTCGACGCGCCGGGATCCTTTTCGAGCTCGGCTATCCGCTTTTTGTATTTATTGATACTCTTGTCGGTGTCGGGCGCCTCCCTGAGGGGATTGCACCTCCAGTTTCCCCCGCAACCGGCCAGGGCTGCGCAGAGGGCTAACACGACTAAGGTCACATGACGCTTGTTCATGGGGTTCCTCCGGTGCATCATCGTATATCCCCCTCGCCTGACTGTCAAGAACCTTCCGCGCGCGGCGATCACCCCTCCCTCTTGATGACGAGGAGCGTCATGTCGTCGCGGGCGCGATATCCCTCCATTGCCCCGAGGATCCCCTCGCGGATGGACGCGGCGTCCCCCCTGCCGTGGGAGGCGAGGGCGTCCCTGAGCCGCTCCTGGCCGAAGAACGCGCCCTTCCCGTCCACCGCGTCGGTCACGCCGTCGGTAACGAGCAGCATCACGTCGCCCGGCGCGAGAATGAGCGTGCCCACCGGAAGCATGCCCCTGATGTCGTCGACCAGGCCCAGCCACATCCCGTCGGTCTGCACGACCTGCACCCAATCGTTCACGGCGCGGTACACCAGGATGTCCTGGTGCAGCCCGGCGAAGCGGAACACCCCTCCGCCGGTCGAGCTGAACACGGTCGCGGTCATGTAACGGGGCTCCCCCATGCGCCTGATGTTCTCCGCGACGACCCCGTTCACGTCCTCGAGGAGCACCGCGGGGCCGATCATGGGGAATTTCGAGAGCTCGGTGCGGATGGCGGTCTGCGCCATCATCATGACCAGGCCCGCGGGCACGCCGTGCCCGGACACGTCGCCGATGACGATCCAGTCCCTGTTGCCGGAGCGGATGATATCGTAATAATCCCCCCCCACCTCCGAGGCGGGCACCATGACCGCAGCGACCTGGCACCCGGCCACCTCGGAGGCCTGCGGCAGGAGCATGGTCTGAATTTTCCTGGTGAGCTCCATCTCGCCCCAGAGCGCGGACAGGGCCCGTTCCGAGGTCTTTTTCGCCTCGCGCATCTCCGCGCGCTTTATGTTGAAGACGCCCGCCAGGTACGAGATGTAGACCGCAGACGGAAGGAAGGCCGCGGTGTAGAAAACCTCCCGCGCGAACGAGCCCCCCTGGCCGAGGACGTATATGGCGGCATACGACACGGCCACCTGGGCCGTCCCGGCGCCCAGGGCGATGACCAGGGACTGCCTGAGATCGGTCGACGTGAGCAGGAACGCGAGCGGCATGAACGCGAAAAGAAGGGCCAT